>CP136953.1:845000-847500 GCA_033103385.1 Mollicutes bacterium LVI A0039 | reverse complement strand
GGTTTGTGGAGTTTAAAGGGAAATCCCGACCGGAGCTTCCTAATTTAATTGAAAATGACAAACAAGAGATGATCGACTGGATAAAAAGCTATCCAGAGCGTAAACCACGAATTCAGCAGTACGTACTAAATGAACAATTGCAAAATCCATTTGTGCACATTCTTCACCTTGAAGACATGAGTGAAGTAATTGCCCTTTGTAATAACCCGGAAATACTATTAGGGTTCTTTGCGTAGGAGTGAGATAGATCATAAAAAAACTTACATTTATAAATGTAAGTTTTCTTATTATTAGATGTTTAATTCGTACTTTTCGAAGTAACCTGCAGCATGATCACACACAGGACAAACAGCGGGAGCTGCTTTACCAGTATGGATGTGTCCACACTTCATACATTTCCACATAACACGACCTTCGTCTTTACCAAATTGTTCAACTTTTAAAAGTTCAGCAATCTTTTGGTAACGATCTCCATGGTGTTGTTCAATTGCAGCAATTAATTTAAATTTTGCAGCAACATCTTTAAATCCTTCTTCCATTGCTTGCTCTGCAAATAAGTTGTAATCTCCAACTTCTTCATGTTCTCCACCTGCTGCGTACATTAAATTATCATATGTAGTTTTACGAGCAATTGGATAACTTGCAGTTGATTCCATCATACCTGGCATTTCTTCTCCAACCATTTCTAGTAGGAAGTTATAGAATTGCTTTGCGTGAAGTTTTTCATTAATTGCTGTTTCCTCAAAGATTGCAGCAATATTTGACCATCCCTCTTTTTTGGCAATTTTCGCATACATTGTATAACGTTGGAATGCTTGTGATTCCCCGATAAATGCATTCGTTAAATTCTGAAATGTTTTTGTATTTGTCATTATCATCAACTCCTTTATTTTATATCAATATTATAGCATAGGCACCTCGATATCAAAATATAAAACGAGAAATAAAGTGGCACGGGAAAATAGCAATTGTGCCAGAAAAATCATTTAATTTAAGAAAGTAGGTTGGTACGCCGGACTACTTGTAAAGGGTAATTGCAATTAAAAGGCTGATATCTAAAAATTTTTGTCATATCGTTTGACAAGAGGCTTAGAATATAGTATAATTAATATTGTCCGAAAAGGATAAATTGAAGAACTTTGAAAACTAAATAGATAGGAACCCTGTCAAGGAATTGACAGAAACAAAATCAATAAAATCAAGATTTAATTGAGACAGAATACAACTTTAATACTGAGAGTTTGATCCTGGCTCAGGATGAACGCTGGCGGCATGCCTAATACATGCAAGTCGAACGAACTACCTCTATGACCTTGAAAGTGCTTGCACTAGATTGTGATTAGAATTTGTAGTTAGTGGCGGACGGGTGAGTAACACGTGGGTTACCTGCCACACAGAATGGAATAACTATTGGAAACGATAGCTAATACCGTATATGACCTTCGGGTTGAAAGGGGCGTTTGCCTCGCTGTGTGATGGGCCTGCGGCGCATTAGCTAGTTGGTAAGGTAAAGGCTTACCAAGGCGACGATGCGTAGCCGGACTGAGAGGTCGATCGGCCACATTGGGACTGAGACACGGCCCAAACTTCTACGGGAGGCAGCAGTAGGGAATTTTCCGCAATGGACGAAAGTCTGACGGAGCAATGCCGCGTGAGTGATGAAGGTTTTCGAATCGTAAAGCTCTGTTGTAAGGGAAGAACAGCACTAGTAGGAAATGACTAGTGTGTGACGGTACCTTACCAGAAAGCCACGGCTAACTACGTGCCAGCAGCCGCGGTAATACGTAGGTGGCAAGCGTTATCCGGAATTATTGGGCGTAAAGCGCATGTAGGCGGCTCTTTAAGTCTGATGTGAAAGCCAGTGGCTCAACCACTGAATTGCATTGGATACTGGAGAGCTAGAATCTTGGAGAGGTAAGTGGAATTTCATGTGTAGCGGTGGAATGCGTAGATATATGAAGGAACACCAATGGCGAAGGCAGCTTACTGGACAAGTATTGACGCTGAGATGCGAAAGTGTGGGTAGCAAACAGGATTAGATACCCTGGTAGTCCACACCGTAAACGATGAGTGCTAGGTATTGGGATAACTCAGTGCCGAAGTTAACGCATTAAGCACTCCGCCTGGGGAGTACGGTCGCAAGGCTGAAACTCAAAGGAATTGACGGGGACCCGCACAAGTGGTGGAGCATGTGGTTTAATTCGATGCAACGCGAAGAACCTTACCAAGACTTGACATCCCGGGCAAAGCTATAGAGATATAGTGGAGGTTATCCCGGTGACAGGTGGTGCATGGTTGTCGTCAGCTCGTGTCGTGAGATGTTGGGTTAAGTCCCGCAACGAGCGCAACCCCTATCCCTAATTGCTAACATTAAGTTGAGGACTTTAGGGAGACTGCTATTGTAAGATAGAGGAAGGCGGGGATGACGTCAAATCATCATGCTCTTTATGTCTTGGGCTACACACGTGCTACAATGGCTGGTACAAACTGCTGCGAACTC
>CP136953.1:512500-840000 GCA_033103385.1 Mollicutes bacterium LVI A0039 | reverse complement strand
ACCATTTCTAGTAGGAAGTTATAGAATTGCTTTGCGTGAAGTTTTTCATTAATTGCTGTTTCCTCAAAGATTGCAGCAATGTTTGACCATCCCTCTTTTTTGGCAATTTTCGCATACATTGTATAACGTTGGAATGCTTGTGATTCCCCGATAAATGCATTCGTTAAATTCTGAAATGTTTTTGTATTTGTCATTATCATCAACTCCTTTATTTTATATCAATATTATAGCATAGGCACCTCGATATCAAAATATAAAACGAGAAATAAAGTGGCACGGGAAAATAGCAATTGTGCCAGAAAAATCATTTAATTTAAGAAAGTAGGTTGGTACGCCGGACTACTTGTAAAGGGTAATTGCAATTAAAAGGCTGATATCTAAAAATTTTTGTCATATCGTTTGACAAGAGGCTTAGAATATAGTATAATTAATATTGTCCGAAAAGGATAAATTGAAGAACTTTGAAAACTAAATAGATAGGAACCCTGTCAAGGAATTGACAGAAACAAAATCAATAAAATCAAGATTTAATTGAGACAGAATACAACTTTAATACTGAGAGTTTGATCCTGGCTCAGGATGAACGCTGGCGGCATGCCTAATACATGCAAGTCGAACGAACTACCTCTATGACCTTGAAAGTGCTTGCACTGGATTGTGATTAGAATTTGTAGTTAGTGGCGGACGGGTGAGTAACACGTGGGTTACCTGCCACACAGAATGGAATAACTATTGGAAACGATAGCTAATACCGTATATGACCTTCGGGTTGAAAGGGGCGTTTGCCTCGCTGTGTGATGGGCCTGCGGCGCATTAGCTAGTTGGTAAGGTAAAGGCTTACCAAGGCGACGATGCGTAGCCGGACTGAGAGGTCGATCGGCCACATTGGGACTGAGACACGGCCCAAACTTCTACGGGAGGCAGCAGTAGGGAATTTTCCGCAATGGACGAAAGTCTGACGGAGCAATGCCGCGTGAGTGATGAAGGTTTTCGAATCGTAAAGCTCTGTTGTAAGGGAAGAACAGCACTAGTAGGAAATGACTAGTGTGTGACGGTACCTTACCAGAAAGCCACGGCTAACTACGTGCCAGCAGCCGCGGTAATACGTAGGTGGCAAGCGTTATCCGGAATTATTGGGCGTAAAGCGCATGTAGGCGGCTCTTTAAGTCTGATGTGAAAGCCAGTGGCTCAACCACTGAATTGCATTGGATACTGGAGAGCTAGAATCTTGGAGAGGTAAGTGGAATTTCATGTGTAGCGGTGGAATGCGTAGATATATGAAGGAACACCAATGGCGAAGGCAGCTTACTGGACAAGTATTGACGCTGAGATGCGAAAGTGTGGGTAGCAAACAGGATTAGATACCCTGGTAGTCCACACCGTAAACGATGAGTGCTAGGTATTGGGATAACTCAGTGCCGAAGTTAACGCATTAAGCACTCCGCCTGGGGAGTACGGTCGCAAGGCTGAAACTCAAAGGAATTGACGGGGACCCGCACAAGTGGTGGAGCATGTGGTTTAATTCGATGCAACGCGAAGAACCTTACCAAGACTTGACATCCCGGGCAAAGCTATAGAGATATAGTGGAGGTTATCCCGGTGACAGGTGGTGCATGGTTGTCGTCAGCTCGTGTCGTGAGATGTTGGGTTAAGTCCCGCAACGAGCGCAACCCCTATCCCTAATTGCTAACATTAAGTTGAGGACTTTAGGGAGACTGCTATTGTAAGATAGAGGAAGGCGGGGATGACGTCAAATCATCATGCTCTTTATGTCTTGGGCTACACACGTGCTACAATGGCTGGTACAAACTGCTGCGAACTCGCGAGAGTAAGCGAATCAGATAAAGCCAGTCTAAGTTCGGATTGGAGTCTGCAACTCGACTCCATGAAGCCGGAATCACTAGTAATCGTAGATCAGAATGCTACGGTGAATACGTTCTCGGGTCTTGTACACACCGCCCGTCACACCACGAAAGTTGGTAACACCCAAAGTCGTTGTATTAACCTTTATGGAGATACGCGCCTAAGGTGGGATTGATAATTGGGGTGAAGTCGTAACAAGGTATCTCTACGGGAACGTGGGGATGGATCACCTCCTTTCTAGGGAATGATGGACTTATAGTTTAACTATTTGACAAACATCTTAAAAGAGCGAAGTAAAGGCCGTTAGCCTTACTAAGAAGAATACTTATAAAAAATTCAACCAAACACAATAATAAAGTTGTATGGTTTCCTATCTATTTAGTTTTGAGAGTTTTGCTCTCGAATTTAAGAAGAACGTTGAAAACTGGATAAGTTAGAGTCGCAATTAAATTTATTTAATTATGATTATCTCCGATAGAATTTAATTCTATCAAAATATTTTTCGAAATACAAAAGGGTAAATCATGATTTCTAAATTAATTTGCAAACATTATAAAATATGAAAAATTAATTTTTTCGTAAACTAAAGTATAAAAATATAGAAGATAGTAAGGGCACACAGTGGATGCCTTGGCACTAGAAGGCGATGAAGGACGTGACGAACTGCGATAAGCTAGGAGGAGATGTAAGTAATCTGTGAATCCTAGATTTCCGAATGGGGAAACCCACATATTGTTATGAATATGTATCTTTAGAGTGAATACATAGCTCTTTAGAGGCGAGACCCGGTGAACTGAAACATCTTAGTAACCGGAGGAAAAGAAAGAGAATTCGATTCCCTAAGTAGCGGCGAGCGAAAAGGGAGGAGCCCAAACCAGATTTGATCTGGGGTTGTAGGACTGAATACGTAGAGTAAAAAATTGATTTGATAGCTGAATAACCTGGAAAGGTTAGCCGCAGAAGGTGAAAGCCCCGTAAGTGAAATCAAATCAGCTCTTTTCAGTATCCTGAGTACGGCAAGGCACGTGGAACCTTGTCGGAATCCACCGGGACCACCCGGTAAGGCTAAATACTAACTAGTGACCGATAGTGAACCAGTACCGTGAGGGAAAGGTGAAAAGAACCTCGGAAGAGGAGTGAAAAGATCCTGAAACTGTGAATGCCTACAAGTAGTCAGAGCGCGTTAATGCGTGATGGCGTGCTTTTTGCAGAATGAGCCGGCGAGTTACGATACCATGCAAGGTTAAGTGGAAAACACGGAGCCGTAGGGAAACCAAGTCTTAATAGGGCGAATAAGTATGTTGTCGTAGACCCGAAACCATGTGATCTACCCATGAGCAGGTTGAAGATGCGCTAATCCGCATTGGAGGACCGAACCACCGAACGTTGAAAAGTTCTTGGATGACTTGTGGGTAGGGGTGAAATGCCAATCGAACATGGAGATAGCTGGTTCTCTCCGAAATAGGTTTAGGCCTAGCCTCGGAATAGATTACTGGAGGTAGAGCACTGATAATGTGATGGCCCCGTCAAGGGGTACTGATCATTGACAAACTCCGAATGCCAGATAATTGTTTTCCGGGAGTCAGCCTGCGGGTGCTAACGTCCGTAGGCGAGAGGGAAAGAGCCCAGACCGTCAGCTAAGGTCCCCAAGTGTATATTAAGTGGAAAAGGTTGTGCAATTGCATAGACATCCAGGAGGTTGGCTTAGAAGCAGCCATTCCTTTAAAGAGTGCGTAATAGCTCACTGGTCGAGTGATTGTGCGCCGAAAATGTAACGGGGCTAAATATACCACCGAAGCTACGGATTGTATCAATAGATACAGTGGTAGGAGAGCGTTCTAATCTGGGTTGAAGCAGTACCGTAAGGAGCTGTGGACTGATTAGAAGTGAGAATGCCGGCGTAAGTAACGAAATGTAGGTGAGAATCCTACACACCGAACACCGAAGGGTTCCTGGGGAAGGCTCGTCCTCCCAGGGTTAGTCGGGACCTAAGGCGAGGCCGAAAGGCGTAGTCGATGGACAACAGGTTAATATTCCTGTACTAGTAATAAATGCGATGGAGTGACGGAGAAGGATAGTCTTTGCCCCTTATTGAATTGGGGTCTAAGCATCAAGTCTTGCAAGTAGGTAAATCCGCTTGCTTTAAGGACAAGGTGTGATGGCGTAAGAAAGAGGTGTTCATGCTTCCAAGAAAAGCTTCTAAGCTTAATTTATTGCTACCCGTACCAAAACCGACACAGGTAGGTGGGTTGAGTATACTAAGGTGAGCGAGAGAACTATTGCTAAGGAACTCGGCAAAATGACCCCGTAACTTAGGGATAAGGGGTGCTTGTTTGACATTTATGTTGGACGAGCCGCAGTGAATAGGCCCAAGCGACTGTTTATCAAAAACACAGGTCTCTGCTAAATCGCAAGATGAAGTATAGGGGCTGACGCCTGCCCGGTGCTGGAAGGTTAAGTGGCGCTGTTAGACTTCGGTCGAAGCAGTAAAATGAAGCCCCAGTAAACGGCGGCCGTAACTATAACGGTCCTAAGGTAGCGAAATTCCTTGTCGGGTAAGTTCCGACCCGCACGAAAGGCGTAACGATTTGGGCACTGTCTCGGCAATAGACTCGGTGAAATCATGGTACGAGTGAAAACGCTCGTTACCCGCGACAGGACGAAAAGACCCCGTGGAGCTTTACTACAGCTTGATATTGGGATTTGAATTAACATGTACAGGATAGGTGGGAGACTTCGATCCTAGCGCGCCAGCGTTAGGTGAGTCATCCTTGGGATACCACCCTTGTTAATTTAGATTCCTCACCTCGGACCATTATCTGGTTCAGGGACAGTGTCTGGTGGGTAGTTTGACTGGGGCGGTCGCCTCCTAAAAGGTAACGGAGGCGTTCAAAGGTTACCTCAAAATGGTTGGAAATCATTTTAAGAGTGCAAAGGCATAAGGTAGCTTGACTGCGAGAGCTACAACTCGAGCAGGTACGAAAGTAGGACTTAGTGATCCGGCGGTGCAGTGTGGAATGGCCGTCGCTCAACGGATAAAAGTTACCCCGGGGATAACAGGCTGATCTCCCCCAAGAGTTCACATCGACGGGGAGGTTTGGCACCTCGATGTCGGCTCGTCGCATCCTGGGGCTGGAGTCGGTCCCAAGGGTTGGGCTGTTCGCCCATTAAAGCGGCACGCGAGCTGGGTTCAGAACGTCGTGAGACAGTTCGGTCTCTATCCGTCGTGGGCGTTAGAAAATTAAGAGGAGCTGTCCTTAGTACGAGAGGACCGGGATGGACATACCTCTGGTGCACCTGTTGTCATGTCAGTGGCATAGCAGGGTAGCTATGTATGGAAGGGATAAACGCTGAAAGCATCTAAGCGTGAAGCCCCCCTCAAGATGAGTTTTCTTCTTTGATAAGACCCCTTATAGACTATGAGGTTGATAGGCTGGATGTGTACGCACAGTGATGTGTTTAGCTGACCAGTACTAATAGGTCGAAATCTTCTTAACTCTAACTTATCTAGTTTTGAGCGTTCTTGCTCAACACAAGATTTATCTGGTGTTTATTATGTAGAGGTCACACCTGTTCCCATTCCGAACACAGAAGTTAAGCTCTATAATGCCTGAAGTAGCACTACGGTGCAAGATATGGTCGGCGCCAGTTAATACAAGATCTACTGTCAAGTAGGTCTTTTTTTTTATGTATTTGGCTTATTTTAGGTAAAATGTGCAAAAAATGTGCTATAATATATTTTGAGTGAAATTTTTTTAAAGTATAGAGTAACAATACATTAAGATTATTTACATAGTTAGTATAAAATGGGAGAGTGTTATGAGGAAAACGTTTGAAACAATATTATCAGTTGGAGCATTAATTTTGCTTTATACTGGGGTTACTAGTGGGTTATCAGCGCTATTTGATGGTGGTTTATTTTGGATGTTAAATATGGTTTTTAATCCATTTATTTTTGGACCATTTTGGTTTGTTGTTACGCTTATTCAAGATGTTTGTTTAATTGTTGGAGGAATTGGAGTACTAGTTACGAAGAAACCACAAGTAAACGAATTTGAAGAGCATGGTGTACCTGCAGATGTTGAGCAAGCAGTAAATGAAGTTTTAAGTGAAACTCAGCCAACTGTAGAAGTTGCTGCTAGTAATGAACAAGTCGAAAATAACTCAAAGTTATTTGAAAATTAATTATTGACCTTAGTGAAAGCTAAGGTTTTTTTTGTACAAATGTTCAGAGTATTGAGCAAAAAATGATCTAAACATTTGTTATATTATTAGTATAATGATATAAAGGAGAGATATGATAAATAAAAAAGGATTTCTATGGGGGGGAGCAACTGCCGCCAACCAATATGAAGGAAGTTATAACCAAGGTGGTCGTGGAGAAAGTGTTATTGACTATATTCCTGGTGGTAAACAACGAATGATGTTATCATTTGAGAACAAAATTGATATTTACTCTCGTGATGAGAAGCAGTATGTATATCCGAATCATCGCGCTGTAGAAGGTTATGATTACTATTTTAAAGATATAGATCTAATGGCCGAGATGGGCTTTAATGTATATCGTATGTCAATTAGTTGGTCACGAATCTACCCAACTGGATTTGAAGAACAACCCAATCAAGAAGGAGTTCAATACTATCGTAAAGTGTTTGAATATTTACGTGAAAAGCAAATCGAACCACTTGTGACAATTGCCCACTTTGATATTCCAATTGAAATTGCAAGAACTAATTATGGGTGGCATAACCGCAACACTGTTGATTTATATGCCAAACTTTGTGAAACTTTATTCACAGAATATGATGGTCTAGTAAAACTTTGGATTCCATTTAATGAAATGAATGCCTGCATGTTTTTACCACTAATGACAGTCGGAACAGATCTTACTAAGTTTGATAATCGTGATGAAGCTTTATATCAATGTTTACATCATCAACTAGTAGCGAATGCCATGGCTGTTAAAATTGCTAAAGAAATTAACCCGGAAAATAAATTGGCGACAATGACCATTGCTGGTGCGAACTATGCATATGATTGTAATCCGGTTAATGTCCTAGCGAAAACTATCGATGCACGTATGTTCAATTATTTTTGTGGAGATGTTCAACACCGTGGATTTTATCCAAACTATGCACTAAGTATGTTTAAGCATAACGGATATAACATTATCATGGAAGATGGAGACGTTGAGTTACTAGCAAACAATACTGTGGATTTCCATACATTTAGTTACTACTCTTCAATGGTTACTGACGTTGTAAATGAACACGAAACTAGTGGTGGAAACATGATTCATGGCGTTCCTAACCCGCATTTGAAAGCAAGTGAATGGGGTTGGACAATTGACCCTATTGGACTTAGAATCGTCTTAAACGAGTTGTATGACCGTTGGAATACGCAATTGATGATTGTTGAAAATGGACTTGGTGCAATTGATGAGTTTGATGGTACAACAGTTAACGATGATTACCGTATAGATTACTTAGAAAAGCATATCGAACAAATGGAAATCGCCGTAAATATTGATGGGGTTGATCTAATTGGTTATACACCATGGGGTTGGATTGACTTAGTTAGCGCCAGTACAGGTGAGATGTCAAAACGTTATGGTTTTGTATACGTTGATATTGATGATCAAGGAAATGGAACTGCTAACCGTTATCCGAAGGCAAGCTTCTATTGGTATAAAGAAGTTATTAGTAATAATGGATTGAAATAGTCAAAAAAAAGTACTGACAAATTTTGTCAGTACTATTGTTTTAAATTACTAATTAGTAAGTTAATACTTTGTTTAAAGCTAATAATCCAGCTTTAGTTATAAAGTTTTCTGGCTTATTAAAGTGTGGTAAGAAGAATAAATCTAATGTAGCTAATTTATCAATTGTGTATCCAACTTCAATAGCTAATGAGAACATGTGGATGGCAAGTGAAATATCTTGTTCAGACATAATTTGCGCACCAAGGATTTTAAGTGTGTCTTTATCCCAAACAATTTTAATTGTAACATTTTCATTTGTTGGCATAAAGTCAGCACGGATTGTGTCCGTTACACATACACTATCAATGTTATATCCATTAAGCTTTGCTGCTTCACTATTTAGACCTGTTGAAGTTAAAGTTAAACCATAAATGTGAATTGCATTAGATCCTTGCACTCCATTGTGACTAATTTTTAATCCACCAGCATTGTGTGCAGCAACGATTCCACTACGCACAGCATTTGTTGCAAGGGCGATATGCTCACCTTTATGAGTTGCATTACTTGCGATAGTCGCACAATCACCGATTGCATAAACATCTTCGATATTTGTTTGTTGTTGATTATCAACGATAATAACCCCACGCTCGTTCGTTTCAATTCCACTATTGCTTAAGAATTTCGTGTTTGCGTTGAATCCGACACTCATAAGTACCGCATCAACTTGATATGTACCTTTATCAGTTTTAATACCTTCAACCTTATCAGTACCAAGAATTTCTTCAACACGCTCATTTTCGTGCATTTCAATGCCGTGAGCAACTAAGCGCTCGCTCATCTTACTTGTGAATTCTTGATCGAAGTAACGATTTAATACATCACCATCAGTTATTAAAAAGGCTTCTTTACCATTTTCTTTGAAAGCTTCAACAAGTTCTACACCGATATATCCACCACCGACAACAGCAACGCTTTTAATTTCTTCGTTAGCCATCAGTTCCTTAGCGTGCTCTGCATGTTGGAATAATTTTGCATAAATTACATTTTCTAAATCAATACCAGGTATATTTGGTTTGATTGGCCATGACCCAACTGCAATAATCAGTTTGTCATATTCTTGAACAATCGTGTTTCCTTCATTGTCTTTAACTGTAATTTGTTTATTTTCAGTATCAACATTTTCAACTAAGTGTTCCATGTGTACTTCGACACCTTTTTCCTCAAGGCTTTGTGGTGAAGCATAAAATAATCCATCACTACTATCGATAACACCACCGATCCATAATGCCATTCCACATCCTAAAAATGAGATGTTGTTGTTTGAGTCATAAGTTATAACGTCCGCGTTTTGCTTATAATTATCTGCTAAAGTAGATACTGCGTAAGTACCTGCGTGATTCGTTCCAATTACTACAATTTTTTCTTTGGTCATAATTCCTCCTGTATAGTGCCATTATAACATAATGCTTATATTATGCATAATAATATACTTAATGTTATAATATATATATTATATAAACTAATTTGGAGTAAAAAAATGATCATAAATATTAGCAATAAAACTGGTAAGGACAGAATTGTAACAAGCATTGACCAAGGTGAAGTTAAAACTTACACAATAACAAAAGACAACTTTATTGAATTTGAATGCCATGAAACGCTTGTTGAATTAGAATGCGATGGGACAGTACTATTTATACCCAACGCACTAGATGCGATGAATTATACATTAATTGAGGACAAAGAAGTTTTATTAGCTCGAATTCAAATTAATGTGGTATTTATCATTAGTCTAATTATAATGTGTTCAATTACCCTTTTGACCTTAAAAGCAAATATCATGGTTACCGGGCTATTTTTAATAATCCAAGCTTTAATAATCTTCGGTATGTATAATAGCTTACGTACAGAACAGCGCGGTGAGACAGTTTTCATTACCAGATAAATAACTTTGGAATATAAATTGTTACAAAATGAGTTTCTTAGTTTTGAACAAAAACATGATTAAATTGAGCTTAATAAATGCTGATAATATTTAGTGAAAAGGTACCGTGATCCGGTATCTTTTTTCATGAAATTATAATATAAAAATGTTTTAAAAAATGCTATTATTGGGTGTTTTTATGGTACAATTTAATAGGAAAATGGGAGATCTATGAGACATAAAATATTATTACTCTTAATGGTAATTGCAACATTAGGATTACAAGGTTATAGTGTGCCGGGAACTACAGTTGAGTTCGCCGCGGCCACAAAATACAAGACGGTGAATGTTAGCGCATGTAATTTAAGTGGTAACCGTCAAAAGAATGCAAAAGTTGATATTGGTTATGGAACAAGAAACTATTATGCATACACAAATAGCAGTGGCCAATTAACAAGCGTTACGGCCAAAGATATCAAACTTCAATCTAAAAGTGAGACCAAAAAGAATGGGCGATATTGTACTGATGAAGCGAAGGTCAAGGGAACAGAAAGCAGCAAGTTTGATCAAGGACACGTGATTGCTGATAGTCTAGGGGGAGTTAGTAATGCATATAACATTACACCTCAAGCCTCGAACGTTAATCGTGCCGGTGGAAAGCAGTACCAAATCGAACAAGAAATTCTAAAGGCTGAAAAGGCTGGAAAGCAAGTTAGAGACTTTAAAGCAACAATGAAGTATCCAAACAGTAAAACTCAGACACCTAGTTCGTATACGATATCATATAAAATAAGTGGAAAAGCATATACTTATACATTTAATAACACGTATAAAGCATCAAGTTCAAATAGTAATTTAGGAGCGATTAAAACTAATGGGAAAAACTATGGAACATGTGCTAAAGCTACAAAAGCGTACGGTAGCAAATGGAAAGGTTATAAAAAAGGATATAACAAAGAGTACTCATATCATACAGATCCAGATAAGAATGGATGGACATGTGGTACAAATGGTAAATAATATAAATTAAGGGAAGCTTAACATAAAGTTAGCTTCCTTTCACTATGAATAGAAAAAGGATTCCAAATGTTTTGGAATCCCTTTGTATACATAAATTCAATTTATTAATGCTGCTATTAAGTTAAGTCAGACTTAAAATCACTTCCGATTACTGCTTCGTTCATAACGTAAGCTCCATCGTTAACTTGTACGAATTCTTTCCAGAAGTATTCATCAATTTCTTTATTAACTTCCGGTCCTGATTGTGCAATTTTCCCTAGGATTGCTCTTCCTTCTTCTGAACAATCTTGTGTGTTAAGTTGTGTTAATGCATATTTGTTGATATCTAAAATAAAGTATTTAATAATTTGATCAACAAGTAAGTCATCAACATCGTTTAATTCAGCTCCTTCTACAATTAATTGTGCATATACAATTGATGTGAAGATTTCACCGATGTGAAGCATATAGTCCATGTTTTTCGCTTGCGCTTCTGTTGGTGGACATTTAGTAATGAATTCTTTAAACAGTTCTGTGATTGCAATAAAACGTTTAATGTTTTCACTATCATATCCATCAAAACTGTCAAGGTAGTTCGGGAATTGGACTTTACTAAATCCTCCTAAACGTTGATCGAAGATGTTCTTATCGTCTTTAATGTCATCAACAATTCCATATTTTGGATAATCAATGTTGTTGTAGAAGTAATTTTGCATAAACTTAATTACTAGACCCATGTTTACATGTGCAGTACCTTCAAGTCTAAATAAGTAATCAGCAGTCCCGTATGCATCTGATAAGTAAGTATCTACTTCATATCCTTTGGCACATACAACATCCATAAGTTTACGTACTACATCTCCACCTTCAGTTGTTACTTTCATTTTTTGAATTGGGTTAAATAATAAATAACGACGGTCATCACTGCTCATCATACGGAAGTAGTCACGACTTCTAAGTGAGTATAGCTTCATTGCATTAGTTCGTGCAAATGATTCACTTAAGAATTGCTTGATATGTGGAAAGTCAGTTACTTTACGCCCATAAAGAACACGGTTGTTTGAGTGTGTGATCGCTTCGTAGAATGCGTGAGTTGCAATACCAGAAGCTGCAAATCCTAATTGGAATTTCCCGATGTTTACAGTTGCTAAACCATCTGCAAATGCTTTATCTCCAGTTGTTAAAATATCTTTTTCAGTTAATGGGTATTCAATCATTGAATATTCACCAACTCGAGCCATTGAAATACTTGGAGTTTCAATTTCTTTGTCATAACGATAGTTAGGATGGCGACTATCAACTACCCAGTATGCCCATTCCCCAGTTTCAGCATTTTTACCAAGTGTTGAAACTTTTGGTGCAATGTGCGCATTACCAATGTAATATTTATTACCATTAGCAACATAACCTTCGCTTGTTGGACGAATATTTGAAGTCATTGAGTATAAGTCAGCACCTGGTGCCTTTTCACTCATCCCGAATGCAAAAACGTGTCCTTCTTTTAATTGAGCAGCTAATTCTTTTTTCTGTTCCTCGTTGTCACTCATCCAAATTGGACCAATACCTAAAATTGAAACTTGTAGTGGATATTGATATGACTCACTATAAAACGCTAAAATTTCACTAGCAGTTGTTAATCGATGTAAATCAAAACGAGAATCGCTATCTCCATAACCTTCCGCTGTAAGTAATGTCGAATAAATATTGTGATCACGTTGGTATTTAATGAAATCATCTTGCCAAATACGGTTCTTGTTATCTACTCTAATCTTATTTAAACCTTTGTGCTCAAAGAAGTGCACCATGTCTTTAAATACTTGTTGTGTCTTTTTATCATAATTTTCAAATGTTTCTGTTGCCGGATTTAATAATACTGTCTTTTTTTTCATTGTCATTCCTCCTGGTTATAGCATAACAAATTCTAATTGCCAAAGATAGGACGGATGTAAATGTTTCCGAAAAGGAAAAAATTTTACTTTTTTAACTAATAAATGAAACATATTTTTAGGACAATGATTGTTATATGTATCCAACCAAAGCTAAGTGGTTGGTCAGTGCTTAGAGTAAAAGGGGGGAGAATGTATTAGCGTTGGCTTGGTTTCATTTAAGATTATCTGCGGATATATGTGTTATAATACTATGTAATAATAAGGTAAATTTTTATATGAAATTAAATATTATATACAATGAACAATCACTTAACATAACAAAAAAACGCTAATAATGGGAGAAGATAAACGATGATTTTAATGATTGATAACTACGATTCATTTACCTACAACCTAGTCAGATATTTTGAACAACTAAACGAACAGGTTCTAACCGTTCAAAATGATCAAATAACCATTGCAGAGATAGAAGCAATAAATCCGGCGGCAATCGTCTTGTCTCCCGGGCCCAAGCGTCCAGAAGATGCGAAAATTTGCTTGGAAGTTGTAAAAACGTTCGCAAATGTGATTCCAATCTTCGGAGTTTGCCTTGGGCATCAAGTAATCGGTCTAATTAATGGCGCAAGTGTCATAAAAGCACCAATACCGATTCACGGAAAAGAAGATTTCGTCTATTTAAATGGAAGAAATCGATTAGTTGAGGGCATTCCCGATACTTTTAAAGTGACTCGTTATCATTCTTTACATGTGGTTGCTAATGACAATATTGAAGTAATTGGCCAAACCAATGATGGTATTGTGATGATTAGTAAGGTAAAAGATCAATGTGTATATAGTGTGCAATACCATCCTGAGAGTTTCCTAACAGAATATGGAACTGAGATACTAGCAAACTTTTTAAAAATAGCGAAGGAGTTTAATGATCGAGAAAATTGATAGAGTATTTAATCCTGTTGAAATATTACATAAATTAAAGCATCATGATTATTTAGTGTGTTTGGATAGTCAAAACAATGATCGAACACTTAGTCGATATACAATAATTACTTGTGATCCAGTTCAAACCATAACTAGTGATGAAGTGGAAGTTGCCGAAATATTTAAGACCTTTGATCAATTAGAGCATAAGAGCATGTATGAGGAATTGCCATTTAATGGTGGCTTCATCGGTGCTTTGTCATATCACTTGCTTGAAGATATATATCAAATCAAACTAGAACATCAACATAAGTTACCGAAGATAATCGGTGGAATCTATGATCAGGCCATCGTTATTGATCATCAACTCGAAGAAACGTATATATTTAATCAAAGTGGTAACTTAGACATTTTAAGGGATGCACTAAACTACACGCCAACTGCGATAACAGCTTCAGCAACTAACGTTGAATTAAATATTAGTGCAAGCGAATATTCAAGTAAAATTGATGCAATTAAAGACTATATAGCTGCTGGTGATGTATATGAAATTAATTTTACAGGTAATTATCATGGTACGTCAACAATATCTAGTATCGATTTATTTAGTAGATTCCGTCAGAATAATCCCGCACCATTTGCTGGGTTATTAGCTTATGAGCAGATGACGATTGTTTCAAGTTCTCCAGAATTATTTTTCGAACTAGATAATTCTAAAATCAAAACTCAACCAATGAAGGGAACTGCCCCACGTACAAATGATGAACAGTTAAATAGTCAGAATTTATTTGAATTGCAAAATAGCAGCAAAGAACGTTCAGAGTTAACTATGATTATTGATTTAATGCGAAACGATTTGAGTAAAATATGTCTTAGTGATAGTGTTAAAGTGGAAAACCCATTTATGATAAAAACATATCCAACCGTCTATCAACAAGTTACCGATGTTGTTGGTGTACTAAAGCCAGATGTTAAATATGCTGACATCATCAAAGCATTGTTTCCATCAGGTTCGATTACAGGAGCACCGAAGTTACGTTCAATTGAAGTAATTGATGAATTAGAGAATTACGCACGCGAGTATTATACAGGAGCAATTGGCTATTTCGGATATAATGGTAAAGCGTGTTTTAATGTCGCAATTCGTACGGCAATTAAGTGCAATGAGCACATCAATTATAGTGTTGGTGGGGCGATTGTTTGGGATTCGACTGCAGATAGCGAATTTGCGGAGCTTAAATTGAAGGCTAAGGGGTTTCATGACAATACCAAGTAATGGTTGTTACACGACGTTTCGCTGTGACATAACTAGAGCTGATTTAATAGCTCATTACAATAGGCTAGTTCAAACAAGTCAAAAACTAAGCATAGAGGTTAATTTTAAACTAGCCGATTTACAAAAAATAGTCGAAAACGCAACTGAAGCAGAGGTAGTTATTATTAAAGTGATTAATACGTGTGGGACACTTAATGTTGAGTATCGTGATTACCATGAGCAAAAGACAGCTAAATTAAAGAGTATCTCCAAACCGCAGTGGTGGACTAACTTAAAATTATATCCTAATGTTAAACAACTGGATTTACTGAAACAAGCCCAAGAACAAGATGGCGTAGATGATTACTTATTAGTAGCTGATCACCAAGTTTTGGAAACGGTAATTGCTAATATCTTTTATGTGAAAAACAATATATTATATACGCCCAAATTAAATGAAAGTATCTTACCAGGAACGACAAGAAAACGACTATTAGAAAAATTTGATGTTAGACAAACAACTATCAGTTTAGTGGATATCTATAATGCAGACTTTGTCTTTATTTGTAATGCCGTTCGCGGAATCGTAGTCGTATCACAAATCGATGAGCAACTATATGATATAAGTGATAAGGTTAAACTACAAGTAGCAGAATATCAAAGAATTTTAAATAGAAAGGTCATCTAAAAATTTAGATGACCTTATTGCTATGTATTACTATGTTTAAAAATGTGTTTCGAGTGATACTCTAAGTATTTCTTCATTTGCGGATTTTCATTAACATATTTGCTAATTTTATTATCATAAAGGATATTAAATGTATCGATAACACTCTCATTAAGATCCTCAGCGAAAATTACTTCAAAATTATTGTCAATATCGAAAGTAATATATCCTTTATCAAATAAAGCATCATGATTCTCGCATAAGAGTAAGCCGTTGTTGGGACTAAGTCGTTCGTGAACGGAATAGCATTTACTCCATGGCTTAGCGTGCGAAGCAACAAGTATCTTATCAAAATCTAAATTACAAATAGCACAAGAGCAGCTATATCGATCCAACAATGATTTTCGATATTGAGCTTGTCCACGACGTCCAACCGTTGATTCTTCATTTCCTTGTGATTCGTTGATAGCAATAATATCGTATACAATAGTATGATCGAAATTTGGAAGATATTTTGAGATTAAGTTATAGCAACAACTGCGAATAACTTGATTCATAATTAATGGCTCAAATGGATCGTTAACTGCGATTTGGAAAACATTGGGCATATTATTTAGCGTTCTTGAGTCAAAATCTTTGGTATTACATTTAAAATGCGTACTTTTATTACAAAGCCTTCTTAGTGGATTTTCCATGATATGCCTTTTTATCGTATTATCTGATCCTTCTTTAATTTTTTTATTTTGAATTACCTGACTTAACATATCGTCGTTTAAGTATAGTTTATAATAAATCAGTAGCAAGTCGACAGGCACATCAATATTATATGAAGAATGTGGCGTCTTAATATCTACAAAATAATCAAGTAATGAAAGTATCAAGATATACTTGTATATTTTTGGATGGCCTTTCAAGTCTATTCTTGTTTTCCTTATCTCAGTAGCAACAGATATATAGATATCTAGTGGTAACTGCGGCATATTAAAATCTATATGCGAAGCAATTAATTCTTTACATGATTTCCTAACTGTTGTAATTAACTTAATTAAATCAATGCTTTCATTCGTTGTGTTAATTCCAAAATAACGAATTCCATCTTTATGACTGGATGTGAAGATTGAGCATTCAGTCTCAATTCTTTCTAGTGGGCCATCAACAAGGATTCGATAGAGCTGGCGGTCACTAATATCTAAATTAGTACCCTTACCAGAAGCAACGACTTCATCGAAAGATAAGTAATACCGTACAAACGGAATCAAGTAGTTTAAGTCAGCCATTAAATCGAATGGAATATCGGTTTTAATTGATACTTCAATATAATCTAAGTAGGCCAAAATTAAAACTGGCTTATATATTTTGTTGCACTTCATGTTAAAAATTTGCTTGGAAATAATCTCATATTGCATAAATACCTACCCATAATCTATATTATGTAAACACCTTTTTTGTTCATTAGTTATATTTTATCATATGTTAACCACAATTAAACACATTAATTTCTTAAAATCGCGATAAATAGGCGCATTTGGTATACATAATATAGATTATGGGAAAGAAAGAAAATGGTATTAGATAACAATGAGAAATTAGTTGAGTCGTTTAAACATGCATTAAAACAATCAAACAACGTTAAGATATCGACCGGATATTTCAGTACAAATATTTTCCGAATTTTTAAAGAAGAATTTAGTAATTACCGCGACACAGATAAAAAGATTCAAATTATTATTGGGAGTGATACTTCAGTTGAAGAAATTACATTACTTCAAGAAATTGAAAAGTTTAGTACTGTTAAATTTTCTGAAAAAATTATTGACATGTATTTTTCAAATTTAAAAGAGCTTGATGAAGAAATATTATTATTACTTCATAACCTTTTTGTAAATAACATTTTAGAAATCAGGATTGGTTACTTAGAGGGTTATGGAGTGTATCATAGTAAGTATTATATATTTGAAAATCCAGACGGTACTGCTGTGATAAATGGCTCATTAAACTTTACAACTAGCGCTTTGTTTTTAAATCATGAGGTTGTAGAATTAAGAAGTGGAATTGATGTTTTTGAACAATACTCAACAATCTTTACAAAGACTTGGAATAATATCCATGATACAGCTAAGTGCAGTTCGCTTAGAGATTACATACTATTAGCTTTAGAAGCGGAATGTAAACAAAGAGGTTTACATGTAAGGCACCCAATACAAGCCAATATTAATTTACGTGATTATCAAGAAGAAGCAATTGCGAGTCTACTAGAAAATGATTTTAATGGATTCTTTAAAATGGCAACTGGAACTGGAAAAACTTTCACAGCTCTTTATGGTGTGAACAAATATAGTGAATTATCAAATAAAAATAAAATAGTTCATATTGTGGTTCCATACAAACATCTTGCTAGCCAATGGAAAAATTCGATAGAAGATTTGTATGGTGAAAATGCCTTTGTCTTTGAGGCGCATGGTGAAGTTGATTGGAAACACAACTTAGGAAATATCTCTATGGAAATATCGACCAAAGACTGTTTTGCGGTATTTGTTAATAAAACATATTTTGACAACTTGAATTATATTTCTCAAAAAATCAATGAATCGACAATATTAATAGTAGATGAAGCACACAACTTGACGGTATCTAACCTAGAGGAACTTGATGAAGCAACAGGATACAATCATAGGTTGGGACTTTCAGCAACCCCGGAACACTATTTGGAGAATGAAAGAACAGAACAACTATTTCGATATTTTCACGGTGCTTTTTATGAATACAATCTTGCAGATGCAATAAATAATGGATATTTAACTAAATACAATTATTTCCCGTATTTAATTAATTTAAATACAGAAGAACGTTCGGATTATCTAGCTCTAAATATGAAAATCAAAAATGAAGCAAACAAGAATATCGTACTAAACCTTTTAGAACAACGAAATATGCTGCTATCGAAAGCCACATCGAAAATGTCAAAGTTAAAGGAATTAATTAAAGAGAATAAGATTGATAAGACATTAATATATTGCTATCAAGGAAAAGTAAAGGGTAGTGATGATTACACATATATCCAATATATTGGTGAACAAATCAAAGATGTTGATAAGCAAGTTATATTAGAAAAAATAACCTCTAATGAGAGTCGTTCTGAACGAATGAAGATTGTGGATAATTTAGTGGCTGGTAGAACAAATGCAATTCTTGCAATCAAGTGTCTAGATGAAGGATTTGATATTCCAGCAATCAAAGATGCATATATATTAAGTTCCACACAAAATCCAAAAGAGTTTATTCAAAGAAGGGGTCGAGTGCTACGAAAATATCCCGGAAAAACAATTACCAATATATATGATTTTATTGTAGCAATAGATGATGAAGTTGTTTTAGCAGAAAGAGACAGATTTGATGAGTATGCAAGTCTGGCAGAAAACCAAGAATTTATAAATGAATTTAGAATGAGCAACCAGTGGGAGAAAAAAAATGGATAAAAATATGCAATTATATACGAATATAATAAGTAAAGCAATTTATATTGATGATTTAGAATTAAGTGATAATGAGAAGAAGAAAAAGATTATCGAATATGTAGAGTCTCTATATATTGATGAAAAGGATGAGGAAGAAAATGATATTTAATAAATTAATCTTAAATAACTATCGCCAGTATAAAAATGTTGAATTTAACTTTAATGATAAGTTAAACTTGATAGAAGGAGCAAACGGTATAGGTAAGAGTACGTTTATGTCTGCAATTATATTTGCATTATACGGTCTACGCCAGGTAGAAAAATCAGGACTATTAGAAAATGTTGAGTATTTAGCAAACCTAGATACAATTGTTTTCAATGAACACGGGGTTCCAACGTTTACAAATAATATTTCGACAGTGACGTTATACATTGAAGTGAATAGTGGGACACAAAAAAAATATGAGATTACAAGAAGTTTAGATAATAAAGAGTATTATAATATGTATCGCCAAAATGCTAAGAGAATTGTGCATAGCGAGTATGAAAGTGTTGAAGTAAGAGAAATTAGCACAGTTGATAAGAAGTTAGTTTCCCTAGAGGAAATAACAATGATGCTTCCGGAAAACATTGCTCCACTACTTTTCTTTGATGGTGAACGAATAAAATCGATACAAAGTGTTATAAACAGTGGAATGCAATCCGACTTTAAGGATGAAGTAGAACGAATTTTGCAAATATCACGTATAAATAGTGGGAAATTATTAATAAAGAATGCCCATGCTGCGGTAATAAATAAAATTTCCAAACAAATTGATAAAGAAGAAGTTTATCAATTGCAATCACAAAAAGATCAAATAGAAACAACAGTCGCTAAATATGAGCAAGAAGTAAAAGAACTAGAAGAAAAAAATCAAATTACGGTTAAGGAACAAGCAGAAATAACAAGGTATTTGCAAGAGCATGAAGAAAGTAAAAGACTTCAAGAAAAGCGAAGTGAAATCGAAAATCAAAAAAAGATGATTAAAGATAATCAATATGAATTGAAAACTAGATTAATGGATATGCTTTGTAAAGAAGGATCGAAGATGGCTTTAACTAGTATTTTCAGTAAACTATATGATAAAATTTCACAAAATGCAGATATCTATGAAATCGGAGGTATCGAACAACGTGCTATTACCGATATTATTTCCAATGGGACGTGTATATGTGGGAATTGTATTACGGATGGAATGAAACAACATTTAGTTCGTGTTAGGGAAACATTACCACCTGAGAGCTTTGAAGCCATGTTGAAGAGTGAGTTAACACACGCATTGGATGTGCAAGACGAAAAAGATCGTGCAGGTGACTTAAGGATAAAATATTATGAGAATGATTTGACTCTAGTTGATCTGGATAGCCAGCTTAAGGATGTATCTAATAAAATATTAGATATTGATACTACCGAAATAAAAAATAAGGAACAGAGACACAATGAACTAGAACTAATTCGTAAAGCTGACGAGCAAAAATTATATGAGTTATGCGGACAAATTAGACAGCTGGAAATACAACTATCTGTTGTAACAACTGACTTAAATAAAATTCAAAGTAAAGAGGAAACAAATGAATTAGATGAAAAGGTCAAAAAAGCTTTAAGCGAATCGGTAAAGATAGCAGATGTAATTATTAATAATCGAAAAAGTTCCATAAGAGAACAGCTGGAACAACGTGTAAATGAGAATGCAAATCTATTATTGCGTGATAATCTAAATATAAAACTTGATGCACATTTAAAGCCTAAAGTTAAGTATGTTAATGGAACAGAGTCATCTTCATCAGGTCAAAATGTTATGATTAGCCTTTCATATTTATTAGGATTAATGCAAATAGCCAAAGACCAACATGAGTCAAAGAATGTGGATGATTTACTGTATCCCAATATCCATTACCCAATGGTTATGGATGGAGTAACTGCAACACTAGATATAGAACATATTGGTAATATGGTAAATAGTATTTTAGATGTAGATTCTCAAGTTATCTTTTTAGTAAACGAGCAAACTATAATAAAGTTAACGGAAGCATTATGTAAAAAACTTAATGTTGATTCAATAGAAGGTAATATTACTAGAATATTCCGAGATGTTGATAAAAATGAAACATATATAGAAGCGGGGAAATAGCATGGAAGATGGAAAAAATGAATTTGTAAAGAGTGATATAGTCTTTAAAGACGGTGACGCATATTGCTTAAATGAAATTAAACCACACTTTGAAGTTGTATCAAAAAGAGAGAGAACCAACTATAAAATATTTGTAATGTGTGCGTACATTGGAATAAAAATGACATCAAAAAATCGCCGAATATTGATTGATACAGATCAATATTTAGAAGAAAAGGTTAAAGATTTTGATATGAAACGACCGTATAGTATCCCAAGACCGGTATTAATGCAAAACGATATGGAACTAAAAAGATTACTTTTTGCAGTTGGAATAAATGCAAATAAAAACAATCTTGATGCCAAGGAATTGCAAAAATTATGGAATGAACAAGAACTTTCTCAAGACAACGAGTATTATAAATTATTAAGAAAGCATGTTTCTGATGGAGCTAAAATTCTATTTAATTATTTAGTAATTCAAAAAGAATCACCTTTAGCAGTTAACGAAACAATATTTGAAATACTAACTAAAGAATTTGATGATATTGTACTAAGTAGTGAATATGAACCAAGTGTAACCATTGATGAAACAGAGGGGATTAAATCTGAGAAGTTAACAGATGTTAGTATAGATGATTTTTTTAATTAAAGGATATAAATGTTAAAGAGAAATAAAAATAGTGTAATTAATGATATTAAAGATGACATCCGCAATGTATATCTTGAAACTAAAAATACACCATGGATTATTGGGTATAGTGGTGGTAAAGATTCGACAACAGTACTTCAACTAACAATTGAAGTACTTCTTGCTTTACAAAAAGAGGGACTAGCTAATAAAGACGTATACGTTATTAGTGCGGATACCTTGGTAGAAAATCCATTAGTTATCAATAATACTTTACAATCTATGGATCGTTTAAAACAGTTTGCTAAAGACAATGAAATTCCATTACACGTTGAAATGGTCTATCCTAAGTTTAATAATACCTTCTTGGTTAATACAATTGGTAAGGGATACCCAAGTCCTTTGCAATCATTTAGATGGTGTACTGATCGGATTAAAATCCAGCCAGCGAATGACTTTATCTTTAGCAAAATAAATGAAAATGGAGAAGTTATCTTACTGCTGGGAACTAGGGAAGAGGAGTCTTCTTCGCGAAAAAGGAGTATGGATAAACATAAGATTGTCGGAAGTAGCTTGTCGATGCATGGAAGTATTGATGATGCATTTACATTTGCCCCAATCGCTATGTTAGGCGTTAATGATATTTGGTCATACTTGTTGCAAAATCCCAGTCCATGGGGTGATGATAATACTAAATTGTACGCACTGTATTCTAATTCTAACGCTGATGGTGAATGTCCACTAGTAATTGATGAAGAAACGAAAAATCAAGGTAGTTGTGGAAACTCAAGATTTGGATGTTGGACTTGTACTGTAGTTCAAGAAGATAAGTCACTTACCGGATTTATAAAAAATGGTGAGAAGTGGCTAACTCCATTTCTTAAGTATCGAAAGCACTTATTAGATATTCGTGATGTTGCGACTAAGCGTAATCTGTTTGGTAATCGAGGAGAATTAAAGTTAGTTGATGTTAAGCCTCCTGTTAATGGTAAAATTATTATTCCCAAGAAAATTAATCGTGATGAAGAATCTATTGATGAATCGGAAGTTGTTACAGAAGAACAACTATACGATATGATTAAGAGTGGATATGACCCACGAGTTAACACGACAATTATGTTTAAGAATGAAAAATACTATCGAGTTGGAGTAAGTGGATTTACTCCAGAAACTCGTGTAGAATTATTAGTAAAGCTATTTCAAACCGAAGAAGCAATTAGAAGAGAATTACCCGACTACGAGATTATTAAGCGTGAAGAGATTATTGAGATTGAGAAATTATGGAAGTCGTATGGTTACGTTAATTTCAGTGCGATCGACATTTATAATCAGTGCCACAAAAAAAAAATTGTACTTGAAAAATCAAATATTGATTACAACTTAATTAAAGAAGTTAGTCACAAGTATAGTTTGAATAATGAAGCAATTAACAAAATTGTTTTTAATACAAAACAAACAAATGGTTTGAAGAATCGTAATGCAAATATAAAATATATTGAAAAAGTCCTATCAGAACATAAGACTTATCTTGAGGGAAATAATGATAATAAATAAATTGAGAATTGATAATTTTAGATCTTATCAAGAAGCGACAACCTTTGTTTTTGAAGGTGATAGTAATTTAAATTTAATTTTAGGAGAGAATGGTAGTGGTAAAACAAGTTTTCTTTCCGCAATTAAATATGTATTGTTTGGACCAAGAACATTTGGATCTGATTACTACACTAAGGATTATATAAACTGGGCCCGAAATGAAGTTAATTTTAATAGTAGTAAAGATTCATTTGAAATCCATCTTGAATTTACCAGTAATGAAAAGCTCTATGAAGTTACAAGAAGTTCACACTTTAGTCCAGACTATTCTGAAAATCTAACGGTATTAATTGACGAGCAACTTCAGGATGATAATTCCTTTCTAGATAATTTAAGTTTCAATCTTTTTAATAACATCTTCTTTAATGGAGAAAATATATCAACATTAACTAGTTCTAACCATGAACTTGGTAAATTTACAGAGAAACTTATTGATGTTTATTTTGAATTGGATGTGTTTAAGAGAATTATCAAAGATACAGAGTCAGCTATCAGTAAAGAGATTAAAGCAGTATCTTCAGATGAATACAAAAAGTATGAACAACAATTATCACGAATTAACCAAAAGATTTCAAGTTATGAGAAGTCAGTAAGTGATATAAATGCTGAGATGGTTGCTAATGAAACTAAGATAATGCAAGTTAATTCAGATATGAAAAAAAGAAATCTATTATCGGATAAAGAAGCCGCTTCAGCTCAAAAGGATTTACAGCACTATAAGAAACAGCTGGCAGATTGGAATCAAAGGTTAGTATATTTTTTAAAAACAGATGCACATAATATTTTGCATTTTAAAACGTTACTAAGTTTTGAAAACGAATTGGAGAATACCCGTGCAGAACGTTCTCAAGAAATTTCGAGAATCTTAAATGGGCTAAGTTCTGGAGAAACACCTGATTATAATCAGTTAAGTATTGAAACAGAAATCAAGATAGTGAAATCATTAAATGCTGTTAAAGCGTTGAAATCCAATTCTCAGGAAATATTCGATGTCATCGTTAAGGTTGAAAGTGCTAATAAACAAATTAACAAGCTTCAAAAACGTTTAGCAGTGTCAGAATCAGGTCTTAAATACATCGCATTTGATACAAACTTAGAATTTTTAAATCAGCAGTCTACAGAATTAAAACATAATCTTGAATTGATTGAAACGAAACTGGAAAAGAAATTGCATGAAAAACAATCAGTAATAAATAAGATTGAAGTCGAGAAGAAGAAAATGCTAGAAAATCAGCTGTTTGAAAATGCATTAAATGAAAAGGAAAACTTAATTGCAATATGCCAAGAGTATGTAGCATCCCATTCAAACAAAGTGTTCGAGCAAGTTGCTCTAGAGATGGAAACAATTCTCAAACAATATTTACTGCGCAAAAGCAACTTAGTAGATCACATAGAAATAAAAGACTATAAGCTTATTATCAAAGCAGGTGGTAGTCGTAGAGATATCAACTCATTTTCTTCAGGAGAACAGCAGTTAATTCTAGTAGGCCTTATCTTTGCAGTATTGAAAGTTGCCGAAGTTAAGGTACCATTGATTTTAGATACGTTCTTTGCCCGAATTGATGAGAGTCAACAAACAAATTTAATCAATTACATCAATGAGCATATGTTAAATCAAATCCTATTCATTGCAACTGACTCGGAACTTACAAATGATAAGATTAATAAGTTTGATAATCTAAATAAAATATATAAATTAAATAACGATGGATACATTACAACAGTAAAGGAGTTAGATGCGAATAAAAACAACTAAAGAAGTTTTGGAACTCTTACCTGATACGACGAAGCAACTTGGTTTTAGTTCTAATGCCGAAACATTAAAGCTGGCCTTAGATTTTGGTTTGAATGAATACCCTCAAGCAAAACAACTTAAGGTTAAGAGTGTTAAGCAAGATGGATTCGAAATCGATACGCACATCTTATTTGGTGACCAATTAGATTATTATTTGGAATTGCTAAAGTATTATTATGCTGTTGATAAACTAGAGGCTAAACATTTTTGTATCCTAATTGATTGTGGTTTTACCATATTAAACGCTAACCTGCGAAAAAGTAAGTATAGCAAATCCAAAGTCACAAAACTAATTTTATCAAGCTTGGAGGGATAATGTATCTTGATAATGCAGCAACAACTAAAATTCACCCAGATGTAATGGCGACGATGCAAGAAGTATCATACGCAAACTATAATGCGAAATATTATGAGGAAGCACTGTTAGTACAAAAACAAGTTGATCAAGCAATAAATGCAATAGCTAAAATGTTTAATATATCAGATCAAGCTTTAGTATTCACATCCGGTGCAACAGAGAGCAACAACTATATTATTAAAGGAATGTTTGAGTTGTTTCCTGATAAACATTTTGTAACGTCAACGATTGAACATAAATGTGTGTTAGCAACTTTTAAGTACATCGAAACTAAAGGAGCTAGAGTTACATATGTAAAACCAAACAATCAAGGACAAATTACTAAGCATGCAGTTGCGAGCATGTGTAATCAAGACACGGTATTCATTTCGATTATGCACGTTAATAATGAGACGGGTGTTATTAATGATATTGCTGAGATTCAAGCGTATGCTAAGCAAAATGAAATCTACTTCCATAGTGATGCAGTACAAAGTCTCGGTAAGACGCCGCTTAACTTTGCAGATTATGACTTTTTAAGTTTTTCTGGACACAAGGTTCATGGACCTAAAGGAATTGGTTTGGCGGTTAATAATACGTCTCTTGAAATACCAAGTTTAATTCATGGTTCAGATCAACAACATGGTCATCGAGCGGGAACGCTCCCTAATGAATTGATCGTTGGACTAGCAAAGGCTGTCGAATTGATTCTTAAACAAGGAAATGAGCTATTAATTAAGAACAAGGAATTTGTTATCAATATGTTTGCAGATTCATTCGGAGAAGACTTAGTTGTGAATTTTCACGATGTACCAACAGTAGATAGTATTATTTCGATGCGTTTAGTTGGAGAGGTTAATCAAATATTTCTTGAAGAGAACAAAGAGATGATTAAGGCATCTACCGGATCTAGTTGTTCAATAAATAACCCGAGTTATGTTTTACAAGAGTGTGGATTTACGAAACAAATGATTCAAGAAACAATTCGAATCAGTGTTAATAAGTATGATGATCTATCAGAGTTGGTTTCTAATTAAAAATATTATGATGGGCTAGTTACATGTCGAAGTAATATGAATCAAGAAGGTAATCACGCTCGTACTTGATTGCTAACGTATATAGATATTTTTTAATACTACTAGCTTTTAATTTACCATTATGAAATGCAGCGAGCTTATTCTTATAAGCTTGCTTTTCTTTGTCAGTTGCAACTTTACGGAAATAACTCCATACGTGATCAAAGCCATTGCGATAACTACCGTGATTTGGAACTCCCTTGAGTCCCGATTCGATTAAAAGATAAAACTGTTTAGAATTAAAATTAGCATTGTCTTTCAAGTATTCGCGAATTTGTAAGTAGACATTGTGATTACGCTCTAATATTACATACTTGTATTTAGCCCATTCAACTAGGTAGGTATTAATTGAGTAGTTATTTGTGCATTGAATACATTTAATTGCTGATAAGTTTTTATCTTTAACTTCGAGCATAATATCAACATTTAAGTCTTTAACCTGCTCATAGAAACGCATAAACTCATCGATATAAATATATTCGGAGTGGGCACCGATGCGTTTGTGTGGATTTTGATTAGAGTAATGAAGCTTAGGCGCTCCATCTTCACGGCGCCATGTTTTTACGGATTGTATTATCCACTCGTGCTCTGAATGGGTGCTACTAGGGTTGATATGATGATGTAAGTTATCAAAGACAACTGGAATATTTCTTTGTTTCGATATATTAAGAACATCGGCAATTGTAAATAAGCGATCATCATTCTCAATAATTAGTCGTGACTTAACACAATCAGGGAGTTTATCATAGTTGGTAATAAAACGACTCATTGCCGCATCTTTATCATTATATACCCCACCAATGTGTAAGATTAATTTGTGGGTGCGCTCTAATCCTAAGCTATCAAGAAAGTTACAGTGATACTCCAAATCAAGTATCGCCCGCTCAACCACATCACTATTTGGTGAATTAATAATAGTGTACTGACCGGGATGCATTGATACTCGCATTCTATGTGACTTAACAAAGGTTCCAATTGCAGTCAATTGTTGCTTAAAGACGTCTTGCCAATTGAAGTTATTAATAGGGTGTGAAGCTAAAGGGATAATATCGGAACTAATTCGAAACATCAAAATGTCGTTTTCCAAATTGTATTTTAATGTATCCTGTAAAACTCTTAAGTTATGCTCGATAATCTCATAAATTAGCGCTTCATTATACGTTTTTGTAGTGCAAGTTCGATACCCAGGTATTGCGTTAATTCCTAAAGTTTTGCATGCATATCCAATTTTCATATAACTCCTTAGCATGATTATCATTTGTATAATATAGATTATATAATAAAAGACTATTTACCGATATGCTCTTACTTAAATTCATTAATATGAATGGTATTTAGAACTTACTCGTTTTATAACTTTATAGTACTTATCCTCAAACTCAAAAATTGCATTTATTGGGTTGACATAAATAAGTGATTTATGCTAAAATATTTTTGTAACATTAGTAAAGTGAAAAAAGGGAACCTGCTCGTACAGGTTCCCTTCCTTATTGTTTGGAGAGTAACATTAGTAAAGTTGCTATCTCATTATCTAAATAGCAAGATTATTCTCAGAACATAGTAAACTAAAATTACAACCTTAGTGGTTGCACTTAGTTTTTCGTCCATTACACTCCTAACAATTGATCATTTTGCTCAATGTCATAATGTCACTCTCCGTAGTTTATCGTCGTTTCGGACAATTAAATTATATCAAGAAAATCTGGCTGTAAATAGGGTTTTAACTAGAAAGATTAATAATTAACATCTTATAACATTATATGGTTTTGCAGTTTTAACACTAGTGAGAAATTGACAAATTAGCGACACATTATTATGGTTGAGACTGGCACGGTTGACTCGGATTAATCCGTTGAAAATCAAGTTCAAAATTTGCTGGTCAAACATGAAATTAATATTTTCACAATTATATTTGTATTTGGTGGTAACTTGTGCTATAATTATATGGAAGTTGTGAAAAGCAGAAGTTTCTCACCTGATTGCCCAGCGAGGCGGTAGGTTTACTCACATAAATAGTGATGAGATAATGACTTTTACAACTGTGTGCTTTGACACAGTTTTTTTTATATGATATGGAGGTGGACACAATGCCAAAAATGAAATCAAAATCTTCAGTAACGAAGAGATTTAAAAAGACAGGTAGCGGTAAGTTAAAGAGAGGTAGCGCTTTTACTTCACACTTATCTCACAATAAGTCAACTAAACAAAAAAGACAATTACGTAAAGGTGGTATGGTATCAAAAGCTGATACTGCACGATTAACTGAAATGATGTAATTAAATGAAGGGAGGCAATTATGCCAAGAGTAAAAGGTGGATACACAACAAGACAAAGACGTAAGAAAGTATTAAAACTTGCAAAAGGTTACTATGGTTCAAAAAGAACTTTATACAAAACTGCAAATGAACAAGTAATGAGATCATTACGATACTCATACAGAGATAGAAAACAAAGAAAAAGAGAATTCCGTAAATTATGGATTACTCGTATTAATGCAGCAGCTAGAAATGAAGGGATGAGCTATTCTCGTTTAATGAACGGACTTAGCCGTGCTGGAGTTGAAGTTAACCGTAAGATGTTAGCTGACTTAGCAGTTAACGACCCTCAAGGATTTGTTAAATTCGTTGAGATTGCGAAAGCTGAATTAAACTAATTAAATTAGTAATGCACCGAACAGGTCTAAAAATTATACCTTAAGGGCATAGCGGAAAGGACAAAGATGAACGCTATTATTAAAACTGGTGGTAAACAATACCGCGTTGAAGAAGGAAAAGAAATCTTCGTTGAGAAATTAGATGGAGAAGCTGGAGACGTTGTAGCTTTTGATGAAGTAATCATGGTTGGAGATAAAGTAGGAACTCCATTCGTAGATGGTGCTAAAGTTGAAGGTGAAATTGTTAAACAAGGTAAAGGTAAGAAAATTACAATCTTTAAATTCAAAGCGAAAAAAGATTACCGTAACAAAAAAGGTCACAGACAACAATATACAAAAGTTAAAATTACTAAAATCGCAGGATAATTATGATACAAGTTTTTGTTAATCGTAATGTAACAGACAAAGTCGAAGTAACAGGTCATGCACAGTTCGCTGAAGCTGGTAGCGATATCGTTTGTAGTGCTGTGTCAATGATTATGTATACAATTGCTAATAAGCTTGATGATTTAGACAAGTTTATAACTATCGAAATCGATGAAGAAGATGGTGGGTACATGCAGATAGAAGTCGTTAAGTCTGATGACGAAACGAAACTACTTATGGACACCTTAATTCTCGGTTTAGAGATGATAAAAGAACAATATAATGAATATATTGATATTAAGGAGGCAAACAATGCTTAAGTTAAACTTACAACTGTTTGCATCTAAAAAAGGGACAGGGTCTACGAAAAATGGTCGTGACTCACAGTCTAAAAGATTAGGTGCAAAAGCTGCAGATGGACAAACTATCCATGCAGGTACAATTATTTACCGTCAACGAGGAACTAAAATTCATCCAGGTAACAATGTAGGTAAAGGTGGAGATGACACTTTATTTGCAAAAGTTACGGGAGTAGTTAAGTTCGAACGTAAAGGTAAAGATAAAAAACAAGTCTCAGTATACCCAAGATAAACGAGTGATGGTTAAGTCCATCACTTTTTGTGGTGTTTTAAGTACAATTGGAGGAAATATATGAATAAAATCAAACTAGGAATTAACGAACGTTATAATTTTTCGGATCGTAAAACGCGTATGGATGTACCGAATTTAAATGATATTCAAACTGCATCATACCAAAAGATGATTGATAAAAATTTAGACAAAATATTCGTTAACTACTTCCCGGTCGGTGACGACGAAGGTAACTTCGAAATTCGTTACAAAGGGTTTAGTTTTGATGAAGCGGAACGTAACTTCGATGACATTATGGAGTATAAGAACCGTGGACTTAACTATACGAAGCCACTTAAATTACATTTAGAGCTATTTAACTTGAAAGATGGTTTAAGTGTTCAAGAACAAGAAATATTTTTAGCAGACTTACCACAAATGACTAAGCGTGGTACTTTTATTATTAATGGGGTAGAGCGTGTAATTGTATCTCAATTAGTTCGTTCACCAGATTTATACGTAACTAAAGACCGTGATAAGGGACAACGTGATGAAAAGCTAGTTGGACAAATTATGCCAGCTCGTGGTACACGTGTTTCAGTAGAGCAAAGATATTCAAACAACATTTACTCAATGCTTGAAGATATTTGTGATCAAATTCGAAGCTTAGATTTAGTAACTCCAACGGAACTAGCTGAACTTGAGCCTGGGACTATGGAAGAAAACGAAAAACTGATCAACGCAGTTTTAAACGAAAGAATTAAAGGTGCTAAGAAGCATGTATCTGAGATTAAAAAAGAATTACGTAAAAACTTTGTTAAGTTACAATTCGACTCATCACGTAAAGTAAACTTAACTTCATTCTTTAAAATATTAGGGCTTGAGCAAGACAACATGTTTTCAATTTTAGGAAATACGCGTTTTGTTCGTGATATGGCAAATACTGATAGTGAAAATGATTTTAATAAAGCAGTAAACGAATTCTTCGTTGCGCAAATCATCTCACAAGGTATGAGTGGAATCGAATCATTAGACTTCACTAAAGATATTGACAATATTTTACACAACGTTGAAAAACGTGGTGGAGATATCAGCGCTATTCCTACAATCGAAGCTGGAATCTTAAAATTAACAGATAGTCAAATCTATCAAATGATCGTTGACGAAATCAACACTGGGGAAACAGCACCGCAATTAGCTGACTTCTTAAAATTCTGTGACATGAACAAATATAACAAAGAAAATACTTTGATTAAAAAGGTTCAACACAATATTGAAAACAAGCGTAAATTAATTAATGATATTTATTCTCGTTTCTTTGAGGGAAGAAGTTACCACTTCGGAGAAGTTGGGCGTTTCAAATTCAACTTTAAAGCTGACTTAGTAAAAAACTCAATGATGAACGTAAACTCTAGATTCTACGGGATGCGTCTTGCTGAAGATGTAATCCACACTAAAGATGCAAACATCATTATTCCTAACGGAACAGTAATTACATCTAAAAACATCGATGTATTAACTGATATTTTAGAGAGTGGATTTGGTATCTTTACTGAAACAATCACTAATTCAGAACTTGGAATTTCAAATGAAGTAGAGTTACAAAAAGTTCTAGTTCATACACCACTTTATGGAGAAATTTTCCCAATTATCGGAACAATTAACTCTGATGATGATATTATGAACTTACAATTAGACGATATGTTAGTATACTTTAACTACTTCTTCGGATTAATCCACGGAGTTGGAAAATTAGACGATCGTGACCACTTAGGAAACCGTCGTGTAAGATTAGTTGGAGAACTTGTAGAACAAGAATTCTCTCGTGGTCTATACGACATCGAAAGAAACATCCGTCGTTACGGATTCCAAAACATCGATGATGATGCAAATGGAAATGTAATTGGTAAAATCTTTACTACAAACCGTTTCAACAATGGACTTCAACGATTCTTCGCTTCATCTCAGTTATCACAATTCATGGACCAAGTTAACCCGCTAGCGGAACTTACAAATAAACGTCGTTTATCTGCACTTGGACCAGGTGGTATCTCAAGAGACCGTGCAACTATGGATGTTCGTGATGTACACTTTACACACTACGGTCGTGTTTGTCCAATCGAATCGCCTGAGGGTGGAAACATCGGACTTATGTCATCACTTACAGTATATGCACGAATTAATGACAAAGGATTTATTGAGTCACCATACTTACGTGTAACTCGTAAATTCGATGAACAAGGAAACTTCTTAACTGCATTTGTTGCTGAGACTCCTGAGTATTTAACAGCAATTGAAGAAAGTCGTTTCTGTGTGGGACAATCTACAATTAACATTGATCCAGATTCAAATGAAATTATTGACCGTGAAATTCCTTCACGTTACAATGGACAAAATGAGATCCGTCCTTTAGATATGATTGACTTTATTGAGATTTCTCCAAAGCAAGTATTCTCTGCCGGAGCTGGATTAATTCCATTCTTGGAAAATGATGATGTAACGCGTGCCCTGATGGGTGCCAACATGCAACGTCAAGCCGTGCCGTTAATGGTCAACGAAGCACCGATTGTTGGGACTTCAATGGAGCACCACGTTGGTAAAGATAGTAGTAGTGTAGTAAATGCTAAGGAGGCAGGAACTGTAGTTGGTGTAACTAGTGAAGTTATTTCAATTGAAGGTGAAAGTGGAATTATTGACTACCGTCTAATCAAGTACTTACGTACAAACCAAGGTACGACGCTTAACCAAAGTCCAATTGTTAAACTTGGAGACAAAGTTGAACCGCATCAAGTAATTGCTGATGGTACAGGGATTAAAAACGGAGAGCTTGCTCTTGGTAAAAATGCCGTTGTAGCATTCTTAACTTGGGATGGTTATAACTATGAGGATGCGATTATCGTATCTGACCGTTTAGTTACTGAAGATGTATATACTTCAATTCACATTGAAGAGTATGTATGTGAGGTTCTACAAACAAAACTTGGTACATCACAAATTACTCGTGATATTCCAAACGTTAGTGATGACGCGAAAAAACACTTAGATGAGTACGGTATCGTAATCGAAGGTACTCGTGTTGAGCCAGGTGATATCTTAGTTGGTAAGGTAACACCAAAAGGAAAGAGTGAGCTAACTGAAGAAGAAAAATTATTATTTGATATCTTCGGTGAAAAAACTAAAGATGTTAAAGACGAATCACTACGTATTCAAAACGGTGGAGGAGGTATTGTACAAAAAGTATTAGTGTACGATGCTGACGAAATTGATGCGGCTAGCGAAGTGAAGAAAGTCGTTAAAGTATACGTTGCTCAAAAACGTAAAATCCAAGAAGGGGATAAGATGGCCGGGCGCCACGGTAACAAAGGGGTTATCTCGAAAATCTTACCTCGTGAAGATATGCCATATTTAGAAGATGGAACGCCAGTAGATATTATGCTTAACCCACTTGGGGTACCATCACGTATGAACATTGGACAAGTACTTGAGATGCACTTAGGAATTACTGGTAAAATGCTTGGTCTAAACTTTGCAACTGAGGTATTCGAAGGGGCAACTGAAGAAGAACTGTTAGAGCTTATGCAAAAAGCAGGAATTAAAGATACAGGTAAATTCCCATTAATCGACGGACGTAGTGGAGAAAAATTTGATAAGGATGTTACCGTTGGGGTAATGTACATTATGAAGTTATCACACATGGTTGAAGATAAGATGCATGCTCGTGCAATTGGACCATACTCACTAGTAACGCAACAACCACTTGGTGGTAAGGCGCAATTTGGTGGACAAAGATTCGGAGAGATGGAAGTTTGGGCGCTTGAAGCATATGGTGCAGCGCACACGCTTCAAGAGTTATTAACTGTTAAATCAGATGATATCTTTGGACGTTCTAAGAAATATGACTCAATCCTACGTGGAGAAAATTACGATGAGACAGTGCTTACTGAATCATTTAACGTATTACTAAACGAGATTCAAGGTCTAGGTATCGATATGGGAATGTATGATCAAGATGATAACGAAGTTAAAATTACAGACTTAATCGAATATTAGAGGAAAGGATGCCAATGACAGCACAGAAACATATTGAAGATGTAAAATATATTCAAATAAAATTAGCATCACCAGAAAAAATCATTAGTGAATGGTCAAATGGTGAAGTTGAGACTCATGAAACAATCAATTACCGTACGCTTAAACCAGAGCTAGGTGGATTATTCTGTGAGCGTATTTTCGGACCACAAAAAGACTATGAATGTCACTGTGGAAAGTATAAAAAATCAACTTATAAAGGTAAGCGATGTGAAATTTGTGGTGTAGATATCATATCTGCAAAAGTACGTAGACAACGTAAAGGTCACATTAAATTAGAAGAACCTGTTGTTTCACCAATGTACAAGAAACACATTATGACATTACTTGGATGTAAGATGCGTGATATTGATGCATTAATGCAATATAACGCGTATATTGTTACTAAAAGTAATAACTCACAACTTCCAGCAGGAAGTATTACTGAAGAAGAAGATAAACTAGTAGAAATGAAAGGAATCGAATATAAATCAGGAACAATCGGTTTATATGAGTACCTTAAAAACTACGATATCGATAAAGAAATCCGTGGGATGGAAGACGATATTATTGATATTAAAAAGAACATTGTATCAAGTAAAAGTGGGGGAAGTGGTGCGAAAAATGACGATAATCTTCGTAAAATTAACGCTAAACTTGAACTATTACTTAACTTCCGTAATTCAGGAAACCGTCCTGAATGGTTAGTAATGACAGTAATTCCGGTAATTCCACCGGATTTACGTCCGCTAGTACAAATCGGATCTGGACGTTTTGTAGTTTCTGGTCTTAACGAACTGTACCGTAAAGTAATTATTCGTAACAACCGTCTTAAAGAAATGAAAAATGTTCACGCAGCTGAATTATTATTAAACGATGGTCGTGTTGCCCTGCAACGTGCCGTTGAAGAATTATTCGATAACTCGAAAAATAATGAGTCTGTTTCGGCGAGTAACCGTAATAAGAAAATTCAAAAATCACTAGTTGAGATGTTAAAAGGTAAACAAGGACGTTTCCGTCAAAACTTACTTGGTAAACGTGTTGACTTTAGTGGTCGTAGTGTTATCGTTGTCGGTCCAAACTTAAAATTAGATGAGTGTGGACTTCCGAAAAAGATGGCCTTAGAATTATTCAAACCGTTTGTAATCGCTGATTTATTAAAGTCAGGTAAAGCCTTTAATATTAAGTTTGCAAAAATTAAGATTGAAAACCAAGAAGATGATGTATGGGAAGCTTTAGAGCGTGTTATTAAAACGAAAAAAGTTCTTCTTAACCGTGCACCAACTCTTCACCGTTTAGGAATCCAAGCGTTCCGTCCACGTATCGTAGAAGGGAAAGCAATTCGTCTTTCTCCACTAGTATGTACGGCGTATAATGCCGATTTCGATGGGGACCAAATGGCGGTGCACTTGCCACTTAGTGATCAAGCGCAACGTGAAGCAACAAAACTTATGCTTGCTTCAAACAACATTCTAAACCCGAAAGATGGACAACCAATCGTTGCACCTTCTCAGGATATGATTTTAGGTAACTACTACGTATCAATTGAAAATGAAAACAAAAAAGTCTTCGTATTTAAGAGTGAAAAGGAAGCGACACTTGCTTTTGAAAATAGATACATCACACTTCAGGACCGTGTGTTCATTAGAGCAACAGGAATTGAAAAAGGTTACTTAGGAGAAAATCTTGAAGACAAGTTATTATTTACAACTGTTGGAAAAATTATCTTCAATAAGATAACTCCAGATGATTATCACTTTATTAATGAAGCAAACATTGAAAACTTCTCAGGAATCGATTCGAAATATATTATATCAATGGGAACTAACTTACAAGAGTATTTAGAAAATGCTCCAGTAAATATTCCATTTAAAAAAGGGTTCTTATCAGAATTAATTTACGATATCTTCGAAAAGTACGATATTCCGGAAACTTCAAAAATGCTTGATAGTATGAAAGATTTAGGATATAAATATTCTGCACTTTCAGGAATTTCAATTTCATTTGCGGATGTACCAACTGTAGATAAACATGACATTCTTGAAGAAGCGCAAAATAAAGTTGATGAGTGGAATGCACTTCACGGAATGGGACTTATTACTGAGGAAGAACGTTACCAACGTATTACTCAAAACATTTGGCCTGAAGCTGGTGAGCGTATTACTGATAACTTAATGAAAACTTTAGACAATACAAACAATATCTTTATGATGTCTGATTCTGGGGCACGTGGTAACCGTTCAAACTTTAAACAGTTAGGGGCGATGCGTGGACTGATGGCCGCACCAAGTGGTGAGATCATCGAACTTCCAGTTAAGTCATCATTCAAGGAAGGGTTATCAGTACTTGAGTACTTCATCTCTTCTCACGGTGCGCGTAAAGGTCTTGCCGATACAGCACTTAAGACAGCCGATTCAGGTTACTTAACTCTTCGTCTTGTAGATGTAGCACAAGATGTAGTTGTAACAGAAGAAGATTGTCACACTTATGATTACAATGTTGTTTCAGATATTCGTGAAGGAACAGAAGTAATTGAAAAATTAAAAGACCGTATTATTGGACGTTTTGCTGCTGAACAAGTACTAACGCAAGATGGAAAAGTAATTATTGAGAAAGATGAAATGTTCTCAGAAGCACAAGCGGAAGAAGTAATTGCTAACAATATTACAGAAGTTAAATTACGTACAATCTTTACTTGTAAGTCAAAACAAGGTGTATGTCAAAAATGTTACGGACGTGATTTATCAACAAACAAATTAGTTAATGTTGGTGAAGCTGTAGGAATCGTATCTGCTCAGTCAATCGGTGAGCCAGGAACTCAACTTACAATGCGTACGTTCCACACTGGTGGGGTAGCCGGAAACGATATTACTCAAGGGCTTCCACGTATCGTTGAGATCCTAGAAGCACGTACACCAAAAGGTAAGGCAGTAATTGCTACGGAAACTGGAGAGTTAGAAATTAACGAAAAGTCTGCCGGTCACGAAGTAATTATTAAAAATGGTAAAGAAATCCTTTCACAAGAAATCGTACCTCACGGTTATAAAATTAAATATAACAGTGGAGATATGGTTCGTCGTGGAGATTTACTTACTGAAGGTTCTGTACATACTAAAGAACTTCTTGAATACAGTGGTGTTGAAGAAGTTAGAAAGTATATCCTAAAAGAGATTCAAAAAGTATACCGTCTTCAAGGGGTAGGAATCAACGATAAACACATCGAGATAATCGTAAGTCAAATGCTTAAGTTTATTCGTGTTGTTGATAGTGGTTCAACTGATTTAATCTCAGGAGAATTATTACGTTATAGCCAATTAGTTGAAGCTAACTTAGGTTCAATCAGAAATGGTAAAGATACAGCTATTGCTGTTCCAGCAGTAATGGGAATCAAGGAAGCTTCACTTAAAACTGAAAGTTTCTTATCAGCAGCTTCATTCCAGGAGACTGCAAAAGTATTAGCAAACGCAACTGTTCGTGGTAAGAAAGATTACTTACGTGGAGTTAAGGAAAATGTTATTGTTGGTAAATTAATACCAGCTGGTACTGGTAAAGTTGATAACTATAAAGGAATCAACGATGAATTAATCGCTGCAGCTAAAGAAGCAGAAGAAAAAGCTGCATTAGATGCGTTATTAGCGCAACAAGCTGAAGTATAAAATGCGTGCATACTCGAATTTAGACGTCTTTGAACGTCTAAATTTATTAATTCGTTCCAACGATAACATCAAATATGATATTGCTAGGTATTTACTTGATTTTGAGGGGGATTATTCGCGCTTAAAAATCAAACAAATTTCCGAAGCAGTAAATATTTCAAATTCAACAGTTTCAAGGTTTGCTAATAACATTGGATACAAGAGTTATGGAGAGATGATATTTAGTCTTGATACAGCTCGTAAAGAGCAAGATAAAGATGATAATTCATATGTTCATGACCGTGATATTGAGAAGCATATGCAAGATATAATTGCAACGTTTGAAATGACGAAAAATAAAATTGATGATGCTAATTTAGATCAAGTTATTACACTGATAAAGAATAGTGATAAGATTAATATCTTCGCACTAGGAGAAACGAATATTGTCGCTCAAGATTTACAATTAAAATTAGTTCGTATTGGATTCAATGCCACAGCTTATCAAGACATACACACACAACATTTTAGTGCTTGTAACGCAACTGAAAACACACTAAGCATCGCTTTGACTTATTCGTCGACGACGAAAGAAGTTCTAAAGAACCTTGAAACAGCTAAAAGCTACGGATCAAATACCGTTTTAATTGGAAATGAAAAAGCCAACAATAGTGATTTTGTTGATTATTATTTAAATGTAATTGCTACAGAATCAATCGCCCGTGTTTTCTCTACAACTTCGAGGTTTGCAATGTTATTTATGGTTGATGTTTTATATCATAAGTTAATCCAAGCAGATGAAGAGAATTTCAATCAAAAACTAACTAAAACTAGATTAATCAAAAGGTAGGAAAAATGGAATATGCAGTTATTGGACTAGGTCGTTTTGGGATGACCATCGCTCAAACTTTAACGGATTTAAATCAGGATGTAATTGCCATTGAAATTGATGAACAAAAAGCCAAAGAAGTATCGGAAATTGTCCGTTCTACACTAATCTTAGATGCTACAGATGTTAAAGCCTTAACTGAGATTTCTATTGAACACGTTGACGTAGTAATTGTTGGAATGGGACAGTCAAGTATGACTCAGTCAATTTTAACGTGTTTGGCACTTAAAAAAGTTGGAGTTAAAGAAATTATTGCGAAAGCTGTTAACGATTCTCACAAAGAAATTTTAGAGAAAATTGGAGTTGATCGCGTAATTAATCCAGAAGAAGCAATGGGGAAAAAGCTAGCAAGACAAATTGTTAAGTATCAACCATTCGAAGGTATTGCCTTGTCAGATACGATGGAAATTCGTAGCTTACAAGTAACCAAAAATAATACTAAGATAGTATTTAAAACCATCCAAGAAATTAACTTACGAAAGAATTTTAATATCAATATTGTATGTATCAAACGTGATGAAAACGAAGTTGTTATCGCCGAACACGATACGATGATCAAGCCTCAAGATATCTTATTGATTGCTGGTGAAATTACACAAATTGATTTATTTGAACGTAAATATGGAATTGGTAAGTAATTAAGAAAGGACAACTATGCAAGAAATATTCAATCAAGTAGATGTATTAGTTTTAACAAATCACGAGAATAAAAAGTATGTCTCAGGATTTAAAGGTAGTGAATCTTTAGTAACAGTTTCAAGTAATAACGTATCATTTATAACAGATGGTCGTTATAAAACTGCAATTAAAAAGGATTTAAAGCCAAATGTTACAGCGTATATAACTGAAACTGGACAGAGCCACTTTGATAAGTTAGTCGACGTATTAAAGGAGCAAAGTCCTAAAACAATTGGTGTAGAAGCAAACAATATGACAGTTGGGATGTACAACAAACTTCAGGCTAAGTTTCCTGAATGTAAGCTTGTTGCATTAGAAAATGTCATTGAAGCTCAGCGTGAGATTAAAACTGAAGAAGAATTAGATTTAATTAAAGCAGCTGTGGCAATAACAGATCAAGCGTTTAGTCATGTTGTAGAGAATATCAAGCCAGGAATGACTGAGATTGAAGTACGAAACATGGTTGATCAAGCCCACTTTAACTTAGGTGGAGACCGCCTTTCTTTTGAAACGATTGTTGCAAGTGGACCAAATGGAGCATTACCACATGCTAACCCATCTAATCGAGTAATCGAATCAGGTGATATGGTAACGATTGATTTTGGAGTTTTCAAAGATGAATACTGTTCAGATATGACTCGTAGTTTCTTCGTTGGAGAAGCGAAAAATGAAAAATTAATCGAAATCCACAATACGGTACATCAAGCGTGGAGTGCGCAAATTGCTGCTGCAAAAGCAGGAATAAGTGGACACGACCTTGATAAAATCGGTAGAGACATAATCGAAGCGGCTGGATATGGTGAATACTTTATTCACGGTACAGGTCACTCGTTAGGTCTTGAAGTTCACGAAAATCCGCGTGTTGCAAAAGGTTGGAATCAAGTGTTACAAGCAGGTCATGTTGTGACAATTGAACCAGGAATTTACGTTGAAGGAATCGGTGGTGTGCGTATTGAAAACGACATTATTATCCGTGAAGGTGGATGTGAAAGTTTAAATACATCTAATCCGAACTATGACGTAGCTATTAAGGGGTAATTCATGTCAAAAAAATATTTCAAAGTACGTGGTGGAAATAAACTAAATGGTAAAGTAACTATTTCTGGAGCAAAGAATTCTGTATTAGCATTATTAATTGCCTCAGTTTTAACAGATAAGCAACTAGTTATCGAAGATGTTCCAGCAATCAAAGACGTTTTTGATTTAGTCGAAATCCTAGAATACTTAGGTGCTAACATTATCGTTAGTGATCAAGGAGAGAGAAAAATTATCACAATTGATAATAAAAACCTTGAATACAAACCACTACTTATTGAACAAATTACAAGATTTAGAGCATCTTACTACTTGATGGGAGTAATGCTTGGAAGATTTGGAAAGTGTGAACTATTAATTCCTGGAGGATGTTTCTTAGGACCACGACCAATTGACTTACACCTTAAAGGATTTGAGTCACTTGGATGTGAGATTGAAGAATTCGAACATGAAGGAAATGAAGCACTTCGTATTACTGCGAAATCAGGTCGTATTGAAGCGGATACAATCTTCTTAGACTTCCCATCAGTTGGTGCGACAATCAACTTATTATTAGCATCAGCAATTTCCAATGGTACTACTATTTTAGAAAATGCAGCTAAAGAGCCAGAAATTGTAGACGTAATTACCTTACTTAATACAATGGGTGCCAATATTCGTGGAGGAGGTACTGGTGTAATTAGAATTGAAGGGCGAGAAGCGCTAAAAGGATGTTATCACCAAGTAATTCCCGACCGTATTGAAGCCGGTTCATATTTAATGTTAGCGGGTCTTCTGGGAGAAAATGTCATAATTGACAATGTTATCCCTGAGCACTTAGATGCAGTGGTTTCTAAATTAGAACAAATTGGAATTAATATGACTATTGAGATAGATCGTATTACTGTAACCGGTCGTGTTGACAAGTTATCACCAGTTAAAATACAAACTGGTGTATACCCGTCATTTGCAACTGATTTACAACAAGTTATGGCGACAATGCTTACTCAAGTCGATGGATATAGTGAGATTACGGAAACAATCTACCCGGATCGTTTTAAAAATTGTCACTACCTAAATGATATGGGTGCGAACATTGAAATCAAACGAAGTGAGAACTTCGGTCAGGCAAAAATTGAAGGTGGAACCAAGCTAAGTGGTGAAGTTGTGGAAGCGACAGACTTACGTGCGGGATTCTCTTTACTATTTGCGGGACTTGTTGCTGAAGGGGAAACTGAAGTTCACAACATTAATCACGTGTTACGTGGTTATGCAAACATTGTGAAAAAACTTCAAAACCTTGGTGCAGATATTGAGCTAATTGAAGAATAAAATGTAATCTGGATTTCCAGATTGCTTTTTTTTATGCCCAAATTAATTTGTAAAATGCAATTTAATCACATTTTTAAACAAAGATGTTGTAAAATATATTAAAGTTGCAATATGCAATTTAAAAGGAGAGCAATGAACGAACAACTTATAGCAGAAATAAATGAACTTAAACTAAAACATAATGCGGTAATTTTAGCCCACTATTATCAAAGCCCCGAAATCCAAGATATCGCTGATTACGTTGGTGATTCCCTAGCTTTATCAATCGCCGCACGTGATACAGATGCCGACTTGATTGTCTTTTGTGGTGTACACTTTATGGCAGAGACCGCAAAAATTATCTCACCCGAGAAGATGGTAATCCTCCCGGACTTAGATGCTGGATGCCCAATGGCAGATATGGTTACAAGTGAGGGGGTTATTGCTTATAAAGAGGCGCACCCGAACGCAAAGGTAATGTGCTATGTTAATTCGACAGCAGCAGTTAAGGCGGTAAGCGATGTGTGCGTTACGAGTACCAATGCGCAAAAGATTGCCAAGCACTATGTGGGAGAGCAGATGCTGTATGTTCCTGATCAAAACTTAGGTGAATATTTAAATCAACAAGTGCCCGGACTTGACTTAGATTTGTGGCCCGGACATTGTTGTATTCATAATAATATTAAGGTTGATAAGGTCGTAGAAATGCGCGCTAAACATCCCAATAGTCAACTTATAGTTCATCCCGAATGCAATCCCAAGGTAGTTGCCCTAGCGGACTTTGTTGGTAGTACTCAAGCTCTTTTAAATTACGTAATTGCATCCGAAGATACTGAGTTTATCATTGGGACTGAGCATGGAATAATTCACCAAATGAATAAGCAAACAACTGGTAAGCAGTTTCACTTATTAACGGATAAGCTTGTGTGTCGCAATATGAAGAAAATAACGTTAGACAAAGTCGCTGAATCAATGCGTGAGCTAACCAATCAGATTGAACTAGATGAACAAATTTTAATTGATGCCAAACGTGCCGTTGATAAAATGTTGGAACTAAGCTAATGTATGATGTTGTTATTATCGGAAGTGGAGCTGCGGGATTAAGTGCGGCCTTAAGTATTGCTCCCCAACATAAGATTCTTATCCTTTCAGCGAGTGTTAATCATGGTGCTAATACGATGCTTGCGCAAGGCGGAATTGCTGCAACATACGAGCAAACACGTAGTAGCATTGATTTGCATATTGCTGATACGTTTAAAGCCGGATGTGGCGTCAATGACCTTAAAGCGACAACAATGCTAGTTACAGAGTCGCAGGCGGCGATTGATTTTCTTATTGAAAATGGAACACAATTTGATACTGCAAACGGAACGTATGACTTAACCGCTGAAGGCGCGCACAGCGTCCGTCGAATCTTCCACGCTGAAGGAGATAGTAGCGGTAAGGTAATTTATCACAGTTTACTAAGCGCGGCACAAAGCCGTGATAATATCACAATCAAAGACCAAGCAGTTGTATATCAAACTGCAATTGTTGAAAAGCATACATATAATGTAAAATATCGCCGCGGCAACTACAGTTATAGTATTGATACGAATAATCTAATTATTAGCTCCGGTGGATACGCTAACTTATTTTCGGCAAGTTCAAATTCCCAATATATCAATGGTTTAAATCTAATTATTGCTAAACAATTAAGCTTAAGGGTTAGTAATCTCCATCTAGTTCAATTTCATCCGACTGGATTTAAAGATAACGATGGTCATTATCACTTGCTGACCGAATCACTTCGTGGTGAAGGAGCGCGCTTTTATACACATGAATGTGGTTATTTCATGCATGATTATCACAACCTTGGTGATGTTGCCCCCCGGGATATTGCCAGTCGTGCGGTGTTGGATCAACATCAGTTAGGACATCAAGTCTACTTAGATTGTCGCGGTATTGATTCAAGTATCGATCTTGACATGCGTTTCAATACTGTGAGTAATGTTGTGCGCAAATCTGGATACAACTTACGCACAGATTTAATTCCGGTTGTTCCAGTTGCGCATTACTGTATTGGGGGAATCGATGTAGATGTGGATGGACAAACTAATATGCCAGGAGTTTATGCAGTTGGTGAAGCAGCGATGAGTGGGGTGCATGGAGCAAATCGTTTAGCTTCCAACTCACTACTTGAATGTGTGGTGTATGGAATGAAGGTTGGTTCGCAAATAACTGCCGGAAACCAATATCCAATTCAAGAGCTGGATGAAAGTAATGAAGATAATCTTGAATCAGTATACGAGCAAGTACGAAATATCTTAAGTAAATCATGTAATATCATTAGAAACGATCAAGCTCTTGAGCTTGCGCTGCAGCAACTTAAGCGTCTAACGTATCAAAGTCAAGCCGAATTAGATGTAATTGAGATTGCTGAAAAAATAGTTAATAATTGCCTTACTCACCAAAGTATTGGCTGTCACTATAAGGAGAAAAATGACTAAATCCGAAATAATTAAATATAGTTTAGAAGAAGACTTAGAAAATGGAGATGTAACTACCGATCCGATATTCACTGACCAAGAAACTGTTGCGAAGTTAATTTGTAAGGAAAGTGGAGTAATTGCCGGTGTTGCAGTTTTCGAAGAAGTAATCAACCAAGTGGATGATGCAATTACAATTACTTGGCAAGTTTGTGATGGTGAGCTAATTGAAGACCAGCAATTGTTAGCTACTATTAGTGGTAAAACTAAATCAATTCTTCATGCCGAGCGTGTCGCCTTAAATCTGATGCAACGCATGAGTGGTGTTGCTACTTTGACCCGCGCGTATGTTCAACAAATAGCAAGCCCTAGCTGTCAGATATATGATACGCGAAAAACAACGCCGATGTTGCGTCCGTTCGAAAAGGAAGCAGTCTTGCTAGGTGGAGGTTGCAACCACCGTTACAACTTAGGTGATCAAGTCTTAATTAAAGATAATCATATTGCAGCTGCTGGTTCGATCACCAATGCAGTGAGTTTAACTAAACAAGCAAATCCTGATTTACAAATTGAGGTCGAGTGCGAAACTAAAGACCAAGTCTTAGAATGTTTAGCTACAGACTCAGTCGATATAATTATGCTGGATAATATGGATAATAAACTGATGCGTGAATGCGTGCAATTAATCGCTGGAAAGGCGATTGTCGAAGCGAGTGGAAACATGAGCTTGGAACGCATTGCTGAAGTATCGAAAACTGGTGTAGATCGCATAAGTAGCGGAAGTTTGACCCATTCATATACAAGTTTAGATATCAGCTTAAAGATAGGAGTGTAATGCAAACAAAGATTTGTCAAGAAATGAAGGTGAGTCCAACCATTGACGTAAGTTGGGAAATCGAGCGTCGCATTGACTTTATTAAGCAGTGTCTAATAAATTCCGGGTTAACATCGCTTGTTTTAGGAATATCTGGAGGGCAGGATTCAACGCTTGCCGGAAGGCTCTGTCAACTTGCAGTTGAAGGGTTAAATCAACAAGGTGAAGAAAAATATAAATTAGTAGCAGTGCGTCTTCCATATAAGATTCAAATTGATGAGCTAGATTGTCAAGATGCCTTAGCTTTTATTGATCCCGATCAAATCATAACTTATAATATTTCCGAGGTTGTTGATAGCCATGTTAATCAACTAGCAGCTATGGGAATTACCATTAGCGATTTTCACAAAGGGAATATTAAGGCCCGTGAACGAATGGTTGCGCAGTACGCAATCGCCGCTGCCGAACATGGTTTGGTTGTCGGTACTGACCATAGCGCTGAAGCAATCACCGGTTTTTATACAAAATTTGGCGATGGTGCTGCTGATATTGCGCCATTATTCGGTTTAAATAAGCGTCAAGGAAAAATGCTGCTTCAACACCTAGGGTGTCCGAAACATCTGTATTTAAAAGTTCCGACTGCTGATTTAGAAGATGACCAACCAGCCCTGGCTGATGAAGTTGCTTTAGGTGTTACATACAATCAAATTGATGACTATCTAGAAGGAAAACAAGTAGAGAATTGCGCTAGTGATATTATCGAAAGTCACTACCGAAAATCAAGTCACAAGCGTAATCCCGTTAAGACAATTTATCATTAATCGATAATAATTAACAACAGTATAATAATAAACGATAAAATATATACAAGGAGTTATATGAATACTATATATTTTAATCGTAAAGTTAATAATCAAAAACCGTCGACAATTAGAAACAAACGGACGTTATGTCCTTTTTGTGATCATTCGCAACTAAACAGTATTCTAGGTCAAAAGGATGATATGATTTTAGTTGAGAATAAGTTTAGTACGCTTAAAGATGCATTAATGCTAGTCCTAATTGAAAGCGATGAATGTGCATCAGACATGCATACATATTCAGTAGACAAGCTACAAAATTTGTTAGAATACGCTATAAGTAAATGGATTGAACTGGAAGATAGTGGTGATTTTAAATCAGTTGCTTTGTTTAAAAACAAGGGATTGCATTCGAGTGGGACAATTAGTCATCCGCATATGCAAATTGTTGGTTTTAAAGATCAAGATGTAAATGCCCAAATCACTATTGAGCATTTACAGGGGCGAGAAGTAAAACTTGATGATATCGAATTTAATTTAAGTACACTTCCGCTAATTAGCTTCTTAGAATATAATGTCAAAATAACTGATGATCTTATGCAGCTGGCAAAGACGGTTAGTTTAATTGCGAAGTATGTTGAAGATACGTACTGGGGGCCTGAAGCAAGTTATAATTTCTTTTTCTATAACCTAGGTAATCAAAGGTACTTGAAAATTATTCCTCGTTATCCGACATCAGCATTGCACATTGGTTATGGAATTGTCCAAATCTACGATGAGGATCAACTAACAGAATACGTGCAATCAATTACTGAGTTTTACCATAAAAGTAAGTAATCCGAACAGGAGCCAAATCTGGCTCCTTTTTTCATAATGAGCCGATGTTTAACCGCACTTGCCAGTAGCAACGTTTAAACATTTTCATATAATAATGTAATAATGGTATAATTGAATTAATTGTAAAGTATTTTAAGGAGTATTTTGAAAAGAGTAACGATTAAAGATATAGCAGCAAAAGCTGGTGTGGCGAATAGTACAGTTACTAATGCGCTAAATCCAGAATCACGAAAAATCAGTGAAGAGAAGCGTCAAGAAATTTTAAAAATAGTTGAGGAAATGAATTATCACCCGATGAAAAGTGCTCAGAACTTATCGCATAAGAATAAAAAGGTAGTAGGGTTTATTATGCGTACATCAGAAACCTTCAACGATGGTTTAATCAATCAAAAACTTATCTACTATCTAAATAAGTATGCACATGATAAAAACTTAGAGTTAGTTACGATAATTATCAGTCATGATGAAGAAGTTGGGTATAAAGAAATGGAAAAGGCAATCTACGAATATAACCTAACACATGTGATTATTCAAGGGTTGGATATTGATGATTATATTATCAATCAGGTTGTAGATTTAAAGGTGCCAAAAATACTTATTGAAATTCCCATAGTAAATGAAATGACGAAATATATAAGTACCGATAACTTTAAGGCGCAGGTCGAATTAACCAAAAAAGTTGTATCCGAAAATAATGTGAAAAAAGCGTTATATATTACTGGTTTCGAGGGGGCCTATGTAAGTGTTGAACGCGAAGCCGGATTCAAACATGCCGCACAAAAATTAAACTTAGACTACGATCTTGTCGTAGGAACTTTTGACCGTGATAAAATATTTGAAAAAATACAAGATGTAGATTTATCTAAATATGATTACATCGCATGTGGTAGTGACCTTATTGTTGCAACGATAGCCAAACGTTGCCAAGAATTAAAGTTAGAAAATATTGTATTTTCTGGATTTGATGGAGTTGACTATTTACTGTACTTTGAATACAAGATGTATACAGTTTTTCAAAAAATTGACTTGTTATCAAAAGAAATTATCGACATGATAATTTCTGATAATTATGAAGTTAAATTAATCGATTATGATATAACATGCACACAAAAATAAAATGTTTTCATTTTTTGCTTGCATTAAATTTATTTTTATGCTAAAATAAAATCATGTTAGGAAAAACGTTTTTCTTTTCTAATTTTAAATGGAGGAAATATGAAAAAAATACTTAGTTTATTATTTATTGCTGTACTTACATTAGCAGGATGTAGTGATGATTCTAGCGGAGAATTATCTGGTAAGATTACAGTAGGGATATTTGGAAATCCAACAGAAATTGCTACTTATACAGAAATTAGTGATAATTTCACAGCTGAAACGGGAGTTGAAGTTGAATTAAAACAGTATACTGATTTTACAACAGAGATTCAAGCGGAGTTAATTGGTGGTACTGCTCCAGATGTGTTTTATGTTGACTCATATGTATATCCGTTCTTTTCTGAACAAGGAGTTCTTGAACCAGTTGACGAATCAATGTACGATATCTCAGAATATAATCAAAATTTATTAAATGCATTTACAACTGATGGTCAGTTGTATGCTTTACCAAAAGATTATTCAACATTAGCTATTTACTACAACAAGAAATTTGTTAATGCTGAAGATTTACCAACGGCGTATGAAGATTTACGTCCATACTTAGAAACGCTTCAAAAATCACTTCCAGAAGGTGTTGCACCAATGACAGTAAATATCGATTTAGCAAGACAATTATATTTAGCGGAATCTTCAGGAGCGACTGTTATTGATCCAGAAACAGGATTAGCTAACTTTAATCAAAAAGAAGTAGTTGATGGACTATCTACTGAATATGAATTAGCAAAAGATAAGCTTATGGTATCGCCAGCTGACTACGGTTTTGGATGGAATGGGGAAATCTTTGGTTCTGAAAAAACGGCTTTAATGTTAGAAGGAAACTGGGTAAAGGGTGAGTTAGATAACAACTACTCAGATGTTGACTATGGTGTTGTTGAAAACTTCACAACAAATGGTAAAAAAGGTTCAATGTTATTCACAGTTGGTTGGGGTGTAAATGCTGCAAGTGAAAACAAATTAGCTGCCCAAACATTTGTTCAATATTTATCAAATGCTGAAAATGTTGAAAAAGCGTCTACGCAAAATGGTACTTTACCGGCAAGAGATGACGTTGCTGAAACAATGGGATTAGTTTCAGATGAAATTTATGGTCCACATGTTGCATCAGCAGAATATGCACGTGTATGGCAAGCAGGAAACAGTTTATCAACAATCAACACTGAATATATGAACTATATGTTAAGTGTAGTAAAAGGTGAGCGTACTTTAGAAGAAGCACTTGCTGAAGTAGATAAACAAGCAAATGCAATTATCGAGGCAAATCAATAAATAACTGGTAGAACGTTAGTTCTACCTCTTTTCAAGAAATGTTGTAACTAAGGTGCATGTCGATACTTTAATACAATAAATATGATTGATATTATATAGATAATCTAATATCAAAGAAGGAGATTATATGAAGGGTGATAAATTAAACGGTTGGATATTTATTATGCCAGCAGTTATAATTATAGGGATATTTTGTATCTTTGCATCGGTATTTGCAGTGTACATGTCATTTAATAAAGTTAACATGTTTACAGGTACTTATACCTTTGTCGGTTTTGAAAACTATGCAAGATTATTTTCAGATCCCAAAGTAGGGATTGCATTTAAAAATGCTTTATCTTTCGCTGTGGTGGTTGTTCCAATTCAAACCTTCCTAGCGATGCTAATGGCCAACGTGCTTAACAGTAAGATTAAGTTTAAAAAAGGTTTAAGAATTGTTTACTTCTTACCGACATTAACTTCATCATCAGCACTAACCTTAATTTTTATGTTCATGTTCTCAGTGACTGGACCAATCAATGGGTTACTGACAAGTGTTGGGGTAATAACCGAACCGATCAATTTTTTAAATGATAGTGCCTTTGCCTTAAAGGTTATTATGTGTATGAATATTTGGTCAACAGTTCCAGTATTTATGACAATTTATCTTGCAGCACTTGCAGATATTCCTAAGAGTGTATATGAAGCAGCAGATATTGATGGTGCAGGAGCCATAAAACAATTTTTCAAAATTACGATTCCCCAGCTTAGAAATGTTACTTCATATGTAGTTTTAGTGGGAATTATTGGTACATTACAAATGTTTGATCAAGCGTTTATATTCTCCAATGGATCTGGTGGTCCGGAAAATTCAACACTTACCCCAGCATTATTAGTATATAACAATGCATTTGGAACGATGAATACGATGGGTTATGCATCATCGATAGCAATTTCGTTATCCCTTATGATCTTCATGGCGGCAATGGTTTCTAATAAATTAACGAAGGCAAATAAAGGGGTTGATGAATAATGAAAGATAAAATTTTAAAAGTTGTTTTATATACAATAGTGTTTGGTTATGCTATCTTTACTTTATTCCCGTTTGTTTGGGCAGTAGCGGCATCGTTTAAGCCGGTTTCAGAAATAGTAGGAGGTAATCTTTCGATTATCCCTGAAAATCCAACACTAGATGCGTATAAAAGTTTACTAGTTGAAAATAACATGTTTTGGCGTTGGCTGCTAAACTCATTCTTCATTTCAGGAGTTGCAACGGTTTGTAACGTTTTATTCAATACGATGGCCGGATACTCACTAGCAAGAATTCACTTTAGAGGAAAAAACCTTGTAGCCAACTTAATTATTGCAACAATAACAATTCCCGGACAAGTATTACTAATTCCGAACTATGTTATCGTAACACAAATGGGTCTAAATAATACCTATACAGCAGTAATTCTGTTATCAGCGATTAATGCTTCATATATAATTATGATGCGTCAGTTTTTCATCAATTTCCCCCGAGAAGTTGAAGAGGCAGGTCAAATTGATGGATTATCAAGATTTGGTATTTTCTTTCGACTTTCATTTCCAATTGCCAAGCCAGCAATCGCAACCCAATCGCTGTTTATTTTCATGGGTGTTTGGAATGAATTTTTAAAAACTAAACTATATTTATCATCACCTGATAAGTATACAATTACTGTTGGTTTACAAGCGTTATCTCAAAGCCAAGGTGACTCGGTACCATGGGACTTAGTTATGGCATCAAGTGTAATGTCTATAGTGCCAATGATTATTTTATACATCATTTTAAACAGATACTTCTTAGAAGGAGTTAGAATTGGTGGAGATAAATAGCAATGTATCTTTAGCAACAACTATCATATTAATTACAAAAGTAGGAGAGTAATGATTAACTATAATTACGGAAAAAATGAAAACACAAACTGGATTGTTGAAGAGACAATTTATAAAGAAAAATTCTTAGGGAAAACAGAAAGTACATTTCTATTAGGAAATGGATACTTTGGGATTAGAAGTGCCAATGAGGAATCAACTGCCAATACAACAAGAAATACTTTTATTTCCGGAACATTTAATAAGGCTGATGAAAATGAAGTAACTGAACTTCCGAATGTCAATGACGTTTATAGTCTTGATTTATTTGTGGATGGAGAACAACTAATTATCAATGATACGACAGTTACCAACTATAGTAAGCGTCTTAATGTCCGCACGGGATTACTAGAGCGAGAAATGGATGTAACTAACGGCGACTTGGTAGTGCATATTGCGACTAAGCGTTTCATTTCACTAGCTAATATTCATTTAACTGCCAGTGTATTTGAAGTCACTGCCAACAAGGATGTTAGCATCGAGTTTTACTCAATGATTGATGGTCAAGTTAGCAACTCCGGAGCGCAACATTTCTATGAAGGAGAAAAGAAGTTAATTGACGGAAAGTATCTTGAGAACGTGATTAAAACTACGCAATCAAAAGTAGAAGTTGCAACTCACGTAGCGCACAACTTTAATCAAGATATTGACAGTTTAATTATGATGGATCGTCGTAAAGTCGGGTTTAGATATCGTGCTAATTTAACTAGTGGAATTCCATTTACTATGGAAAAATATGCAACTTTTACAACATCTATCGATTTAGATTGTCAAGATAATTTTGTCCAAACAGGGCTAGAAATATTACAGGATGCGGAAGCTAATGGATTTGCCGCTGAACTGGAAAAATCAGTTGCAGCTTGGAATGAATATTGGAATGAAGTAAATATTGAAATTGAAGGTGATGATTTTACATTACTATCAGTTCGATATGCACAATATCAATTACGTGTGAACTGTCCAATGCACGATGAGCGTATGAATATTGGTGCCAAAGGATTAAGTGGTGAAGGATACAAAGGTCACACATTCTGGGATACAGAATTGTTTATGTTACCATACTTCATCTTTGCCCAACCCCAAGCAGCCCGCAGCCTTGTTAAATACCGTTACCACGGTTTAGAGGGGGCTCGCCTTAAAGCCAAAGAAAATAACTATCAGGGAGCAATGTACCCGTGGGAAGCAGCATGGCCAAGTGATGGTGAAGTTACACCAGTTTGGGGAGCAGCTGATGTTGTTACTGGTGAAGCGACAAAAATATGGTCTGGATTCATTGAGCAACATATAACCGCCGATGTTATATATGGACTATGGTTGTACTACCAAGTTACTGGTGACCAAGAGTTTATGAATAAATATGGTTATGAAATGATTTTTGATACTGCAAACTTCTGGACTTCACGAGTTGAAAAGGAAGCAAAAGGTTATGTTATTAAAAACGTAATTGGTCCCGATGAATATAAAGAGCATGTTGATAATAACTCGTTTACCAATTATATGGCTAAATGGAACTTGGATTTAGCACTGAGTTATGTCGAAATGATCGATGAAAGCTTAAAAGCTGATTTAAAGCAAAAGATTGGTCTAAATATTGATGGGTGGAAAGATGTTAGTAACAATATCTTCCTAAACACACCGAATGAAGATAATGTCTTACCGCAAGATGATACGTATCTTACATTAGACACCTTAGATTTAACTCCGTATAAAAATGCTGATCGCGTTGGAACATTGTTTGAAGAGTACTCACTATCGCAAGTGAATAAACTGCAAATTTCCAAACAAGCCGATGTGATGGTGTTATTCTTACTAATGGAAGGGCTATTTAGTAAAGAAGTAAAACAATCAAGTTTTGAATACTATGAGCCAAAGACCTTACATGATTCATCACTGTCACTATCAACTCACGTAGTATTAGCTCAGGATTTAGGTAATACCGACATTAGTGAAGTCCTATTCGAAAGAGCATGTAAAATTGATATTGGTGAAAATATGAAGTCATCAGACCACGGAATCCATACTGCCTCACTTGGTGGAATTTGGCAAGGTGTCGTGTATGGTTTTGGTGGGGTTCGTATTGTAAATGAACAACTGCGAATCGAACCAAGCATTCACAGTAAATGGAATAAATTAGCATTTAGAATAAATTATCAAAGTCAAGTACTTGCGATTAATATTAGTCAACAAGCATTTACAGTAGCTAATCACGGTAGCACTAATATTAAATTTATAAATAAGGGAAAAACGTATGATGTTGCTGCAAATGATCAAGTAACAATCAACTTATAATTGGAGAAGATGATGAAATATAAAGGAATACTATTTGATTTAGATGGTGTGATTTGCGATACAGCCGGATTACACTATCTAGCATGGAAGCGGCTTGCAAATGAACTTGGTGGTGATATCGATGAAGAATTTAATGAAACCTTAAAAGGGGTTGATCGCACCGAGTCACTGAAGCGAATCTTAAGCCACATTGATGTCGAGTTATCAAGTGAGCAGTTTCAAGAGATGATGGAACTTAAAAATAACTGGTATGTTGAGAGTTTAGATACTTTGTCTAACAAAGATGTATTACCAGGAATTGAGGACTTTATTAAGAGTTTAATCGCTAGTGGAATTAAGATTGCCATTGCATCAGCAAGTAAGAATGCGCCGAATATTTTAAACAAGATCGGCATTATGCAGTATGTTGATACGATTGCTGATCCAGGTGCAGTTAAACAAAATAAGCCAGCTCCAGATATCTTTTTATTAGCAGCAAAGCAATTAGGTTTAACTCCAAATGAGTGTCTTGGTATTGAAGATGCTCAAGCAGGGATCGACGCATTAAATAGCGCACAGATTGATTCATTAGCAATTGGTGCCGGACTTAAGAAAGCCAATATTCATGTTCATGCAACAAGTGAAGTTACATTGGACTTAATTAATGAATAATATACACTTTAAAGCACAGTCGGGATGGATTAACGATCCAAATGGATTGTGTTTTTTCCAAGGTCAATACCACCTTTTCTATCAATACTTCCCCTATGATTTAGCGTGGGGAACAATGCACTGGGGTCATGCCACAACGACAGATTTTATTAACTACGAGCATCATCCAATTGCATTATTTCCATCAGTTGAAGCTGATCAAAATGGCGTGTTTTCCGGTTCGGCATTTATTGAAAACAATCAAATGCATCTCTTTTATACGGGGGTTAAGTACCATAATTTTGGTGCTGATATTCATCGTTACGGTGATAAATTATTTGAATCGCGTCAATTGAAAATTACAAGTTCAGATGGATTTAACTTCGATAACTTTTGTGGTAAACAAGTTATTATTGATAAATTAGAACGTCCATTCGGTGATCCGATCCACTCACGTGATCCGAAGGTATGGAAAAAGGCAGGTAAGTACTATTTGTTACTTGGTTCAAATGTAGTCCAAGATGAACAGCCTCAAGGAGCATTATTATTTTTTGAAAGTGATGACTTATCGAACTTTAAGCAAATTTGTTGCTATACGCAAAAAGATATGGGGCATATGTGGGAGTGTCCCGATTACTTTGAAATTGATAAGCAAGGTTTTATTGTAATGTCCCCTGAAGGAACGATGCCGAATTGTGAGTATCCATCACATGTCTATATTGCACCGGTTAAGTTTAACTATCAAAGTAGTTTAGAAGTAGTCGAGGAGCTAAAGCTAATTGATATTGGACTTGATTGTTATGCGCCCCAAACGTTTGTGGATGAAAACGATAGACGCGTATTAATTTCGTGGATTAGAATGCCGAAGGCCATCGAGGAAAAGACGATTGGGTGTTTTACGATGCCTCGTGTAATTGAGCATCACAGCACCGAAATTTGCTATCGCGTTCACCCAAGTATTGAAGCGCAGTTTAAACCGATTGATATTCGAGAGGCGCTTTATGTTGAAGAGACCTATAAAATTAATATAAGTCTAAGTGCAGGACAAACCCTCAAGATTGGTGATTATCAAATTGAAAATAGTGATGGCGTAATTCAATTTGATCGATCTACAATATTTCCGATAGCGGATGCCCAACTTTGTAAAGTGCATAGTGCTAAATATCAGGGAGCAGTTGAATTAGCTATATACTATGACGGCTACATTGTTGAAACCTTTATAAATGGGGGGACGGAAGTTTGTACCCATGTCTTATATAATCACGAGCCATTATTACATGTTAAATCGGATGCTGAGTATCAAATTTCAGCTTTACAACGTTAGGAGTTACGATGAAGAAAATATTATGTCCCGGTGAAGCCTTAATTGACTTGTTTGGAGTTGAAGGTAAGCCGCTTGTCGATACAATTAAATTTGAAAAGAAAGCTGGTGGAGCGCCAGCCAATGCAGCCGGTGCCATGGCCAAGTTTGGGGTTGCCAGTTATTTTGCAGGTAGTGTTGGTAACGATCCGTATGGTCACTTTTTAAAAAGAGAAATGGATAAGTATCACATCGATACAACCTATCTCCAACTTCTTGACCAACATTTTACAAGTTTTGCCCATGTTAGTATTGATGAAACTGGAGAACGAGATTTTATTTTTAACCGTGGTGCCGATGCACAGTTTACTTTGCAAGACATCGATTTAGAAAAGTTTGATGGATTTCATTTTGCGAGCGCTACGGCATTTTTAGGCAACCATTTAAATGAAGCTTATGATCAAATTTTAGAGTATGCATCGAATCATAATAAATTTATTAGCTTTGATGCGAACTACCGTGATGCGCTGTTTGGTTCGAACCAAGAAGTGTTTATTCAAAAGTGTAAAATGTATATCGAAAAAGCCCACCTAATTAAATTAAGTGAAGAGGAACTGTTGCTTATTTCGGGAATTACTGATGTGACTGAAGCGGGAACTAGCTTATCACTAACAACTGCTGGATATATTGTGGTAACCCTTGGTAGCGAGGGATCAATTTTATTTTATAATGGTAAACACGTTCATATCCCAACAATCAAGGTCGATAAAGTTATTGATACGACCGGTGCTGGAGACGCTTTTATAGGATGTCTGGTTGCGCAAGCAATTAATGTGACACAATTAAACTGTGAAACGCTGATTCCGCTAATTGCGACAGCTAGTAAGGTTGGAGCGTTAACCACAGCGAAAATAGGTGCTTTGGAATCAATTCCCGATCAAAGCTGCATATAACGTTTAATGAGGAGCTACTAAGGCTTCTTATTTTTTTAATATTTTAAATATATCACTTGACCGCAACGGTCAACGGGTGTATAATGATATTAACCGAAGCGGTCAAAGGAGGTAGGATGCAAACTTTTCACAATCTAGATGAATCTAAACAAGAGCAAATAATCAATGCGGGAATGCGAGTTTTCGCAATTCATGGTTACAAGAAATCGTATATGAGCGAGATTGCTCATCTAGCTGAAGTATCTAAATCGACGTTGTTTTACCATTTTAAAACCAAGCTCGACTTATATTTGTTTTTACTCGATACAGCGATGAATGAAATTATGGACTCAGTTAACGATGAATCAGTGTACTCGGAAAAAGACTTTTTCGAATGCGTAAAAATCGCAACTGAGCACAAGATGCAAGCGCTGCGCAAACGACCGAGTTTAATGAAGTTTCTCACTAAGTTTTACTTTGAAACAGTTCCTGAAGTAGAGCCGTATAAACTTGAATACTTAGCAAAGTCTGATCAAATGCGCAGTAGACTGGTATTTGAAGAACTCGATGTATCGAAATTCAAAGAAACGGTTGATCCTAAGCTCGTCATGGATATGCTCCACAAATGGACAGAAGGATATATGGCAATTTTAGATAAAAACGCAGATGACAAAACCGACCAAGAAATATCAGAGTTTTATGATCAGATGATTGTAGACTTTTTGAACATCTTAGCAATGCTTAGGATTAATTTCTATAAACCAGAATACTTATAATGGAGGTAATATGAATAATATAATTGAAATAAAAGATTTAACAAAATCGTATGGAAAAAATCGCGGAGTAGAAAGTGTAACATTAAATATTGAAGAAGGGGAAATCTTTGGTTTCATTGGACCAAATGGTGCCGGTAAATCAACTTTAATTAGAACTCTATTAGGTTTACAAAAACCAACTTCAGGAACAGCGACAATCTTTGGTCACGATATCAGTGAATTTTCAAAGTTAATTGCCAGTGATGTTGGATACCTCCCATCAGAAGTTTTCTACTACGATGGGATGAAAGTAAAAGATTTACTTAAATACTCAGCTTCATTTTATAATCAAGATTGCAGTGGGCGCATCACGGAATTAGCTACACGACTAGATTTAGATTTAAATCGTAAAATCCAGGATTTATCATATGGAAATCGTAAGAAGGTGGGAATTGTTCAAGCACTTTTACACTCACCTAAATTACTTATTTTAGATGAACCGACAGGCGGATTGGATCCATTAATGCAGCAAACATTTTTTGAAATCCTAAAAGAAGAAAATGATCGTGGCGTAACAATCTTTCTATCATCGCATATTTTATCGGAAGTTCAACGTATGTGTGAGCGTGTTGCCATAATTAAAGAAGGAAATATTATTCAAGTAAATAATGTTAAAGAAACTAGTGATGATAATTACAAGAAATGTCATATTGAAGTTGCGAATGGTGAGCAATTAACAATTAGTGAATTAGCAGGCGTTACGAATTTTAAAAATGAAGAAGGAAAAGTGAGTTTTATTTACAAAGGTGACATCAATGAAATAATTAAGCACTTAAGTACATATAACTTAAAAGATTTATCAATCGAAGAACCAAGCTTAGAAGAAATCTTTATCCACTTTTACCAATAGGAGGCTCAATGAATATCGTACAATTTGAAGTAAAACGTAATTTAAAAACAACAATAATTTGGGCAGTAATTGTGACTCTTGCTGGTCTTTTGTACACAGCGATGGGGCCTTCATTCATTGATCAGTCAGAAACATTAATTGCGTTTATGAGCGGAATGGGTGAGGATTTTCTAAATGGATTAGGAGTCAATTTAGATACGTTTTTTAGTCCAATTGGTTTCTTTGCATACGTTGGTGGATTTATTGCCTTAGCGTTATGCGTACAAGCGATGATTTACGGAATCAAAGCCTTTGCTTTGGAAAAAAACAATAAGTCATTAGAGTTTTTATATACAAAACCAAATTCACGCACGAACATCTTTGTGCAAAAATATGTTTCAAATATCATTTTATTGCTACTAACACAAGTGCTTGTAATTGCGTCCCTTTATATCGCAACTGATCTAGTTAATACAATGAGTTATGATCACAGCTTGATGTTAATTATGCTTTTAACCTTTGTCCCTTTGCAAGGTTTATTCTTTACTTTAGGAACGATTATTGGAACAAGTGTATCCCGTTTGAAAAGTGTCGTGTCAGTGGCTATGGGAGTTACCTTAGGAATGTTTTTTATCAATATGCTAGCTGGAGTTGTTGGTAGTGACCCGTTAGGCTACGCTTCATTTTTCAATTACTACAATTTAAGTGATATCGCTTTTAATGAAGCATACGATACCACATTTGTCCTTATTTCAGTTGGACTAATGATTGGATTTACAGTGATAAGCTTAATTATCTTTAACAAGAAAGATATGAAAATAACATAAGGAGGGAACATGAATCTATTTAAACGTGAATTTAAAGCTAATTTAAAAGCTTTGATTATTTGGACAATTTCAAGTGCTGCTTTATGTTATATGTCCTATTGGGAATATGGATTATCGGATTCTGCTGATCAAATGTCAGATTTGTTTGCGGGCTTCCCACCAATTATTAATACCGTTTTTGGAGTATCACCGTTAGGCGTAAATGATATTGTTGGTTATTCGGCACTAATCATTTATTATATCTATTTTATAGGATTAATTTACGCTTTGATTACTGGTAGTAAAATGATTCAAAAAGAACTAGATGACCAAACATCAGAATTTTTATTCACAAAGCCAATCACGCGTAAAAGTGTCTTATTGTATAAAACCGTGGTGGCGAAAATTAATTTCGCAATATTTATCCTTGCCAACTTTTTAATAACAATCCAGATGATGACCAATATTGGCGATTCAACATATAGTAATGAAGAAATTATTAAGTATATGGCCCTAACGTTCTTTGGGTTATATATCCTAATGCTTGTAACGTACATGATAACGATCGCCGCAAGTGTCTTTTTCACCGATAAACGATTTAGCATGATCGCCGGGGGAATGTTTATTATGTATTCATACGCATCATCAATCGTAATTCTATCATTTGAAAAACTTAATGATCTAACAATCTTATCTCCGTGGAGATACTTTGCAACTGACATTGTCGTAAATGAAGGATTTAGTGCTGTGTATTTACTGATTTGCATAATTATTAGCATCGGTTTTTATTTGGTTGCTAACAAGTCAATTCAAACGAAAATGATGTAAGTACCTAAAACTGACAAACTGTTTGTCAGTTTTTTTATGACCTAATGTTATTATAAAGAGACTATAACATAAAGTAGGCAATCAACCTAAATCCATTAATTTGGAAGAACGTTGATTGCCTATTTTATATTTAATTGTCTTTTGCTTCAAGGATGTGGGTGTTAAACTTAAAGTATCTACACAAATAAGAAAGGACACCCACGCGGTTATTATACCAGGAGAACATACACCACTAATAAAACTATTTTTGAAAATAATAAATGTGGAGCATACGATACTCCAGAATATAACTTCCCATTAGCCACTAGATTCGCTTTTAAACAATTATATTCATATGATGAAAACTATATTTGATTGTGATTACAATATTGATAATGAAGAATGTCCAAATTGTAAAGTGGAATCTTTTGCGATAAAAGAATATAAATATGTATATCCTGTTATCGGTGAGATTAATGGAAAAGTCATCATTGCTAGAATAAGGAAAAGAAGTTTTAGATGCATAAACAGTGAATGCGAGTGTGCTACGTTTATTCAAACAATTCCACAAATCACAGATGAAAAATGTAATGGTAGGTGAAACAAGGTTACTAAACCGATACTCGAGAAAACACGTTATTTATCAGTTCTTTATATATGATGCTGATACCAATGTGTTACTAGAGATTATTGAAGACAGAAGCTATGAAAAGGTTCTTGAATATTTCCAATCTTATTTTAGAGTGGGGTCATTATCTACACTTACAATGGATATGTGGTTACCTTATAAAAATGCAATTAACAATGTGGATCCGAACACTAAAGTGATAATTGATAAGTTTCATTTTGTACGTTATATTATGCAAAATTTTGATAACGTTCGCTTGCAGGTTATGAATGAGGTTAGAAGTTTATACGGAGTTAACTCTGTAGAATATAAGATGCTAAAGTCAAAACTTAATGTTAGAAACTTACGTACGCATCCTAGTAAATTAAAATATGGAGCATATAATCAAATATGTAAAATCCTCGAACAATATCCAACTCTATACCTAATGTATATGCGTGAAGTGATGGATGTTAAAACTGATTGCTTTAACGATTCTTTGTTAGTGTTTTCTAACTAGGAAAAGAAATGGCTAATAGCTTTGATTATAAGTTTACTAATACCTATGTTGAAGGAACAAATCAAAAGTCAAATTACCGAAAAGAATATCCATACGATATTCAAATTTAGAAAGAACCCAAAAAAGATTAATGATTGTGTTAGGAACTCGTAATAGATTCAAATCCAGTATACAAGAAACAATATAAAAGTGTACTCAAAATGAGCACACTTAATGTTATTCAATTGTATAATGCCTACTTAATATTTTACAATAAATTTAGTTTATTGTTGAAAATGTGCCTAAGGTGTGTTACAATATAAAAAAATAGAAATGAGGAATATTATGCGGAAAATAAAAAGCATTTTTATGTTATTTGTTATGACTTTTGCTCTAGTTCACAGTTTGTAATAAGTGCAAGTGAGCTACATTCATATACTAAAAATGATGTTGTTAAGAGCTCAAACGAAGAAATATCAATGCCAAACATTGAGCAATTAACAAATGAAGAAACTTCAGGTTCAAGTGAGACTGAAGAAGCAGAGGTAATAAATTCTATTGCTTCAGAAGAAAATAATATTATTAGTGAAGAAGTGGAAGAAGTGGAAGAAGTTCTTTCCGCAGAATCTACTGTAGAGGAAGAGTCTTCTGACCTTGTAAATGAAGAAAGTTTGACTGATGAGCAAGCTAAGCCTCAAACACAAGTTTTACAAGATATCAGTCCTTATAGTGTAGAAAAATCCCTTGTAAAAAAGGAAACAAAAACAACTACTGATTTTCTTGCGGAATCTACACTTAGTATTCCCTCTGTAAGTGATGGAATATATATTGAAAAAAATAGTGACTCATTTACTCTGTTACCAGCAGACATTGCAGGTTCTGCGTCAGTTACAAGTTATTTTGCACTAGATACATCAGATAGTTTTAATGTTAAGTATTCAGCAACTGTACAAGGACAAACTTTTAATGGTGGGGGATATGGTGACGCATTATCAATTATTTTTACAAACCATGAAAATCCATTTGCAGTTGGTGTAGGAGGATCAAGTTGGGGATTTGAAAATTTAGACAACTCTTTTGGAGTTGTATGGGATTTCTATCGTGGAAATATTAATACGGTAATGACGGATAATAATGGATCTATGACATCAGGTTATGAAACAGGTTATCTAGCTGCTGCTCAAGCAAGTGGAAACCCAATGACTTTAAACTTTGATTTAAATTACAATGCAGATACAAATGTTTTTACTAATGTTGTAACTAATTCAAATGGAACTGAAATCGCTAGAACAACAAATTTTATAAATGGTACGCAATCATTTAATACTGGGCTATATCCAATTAAATTTGCAAGTTCAGGAGGGGCATCAACTGCGAAGTCTACAGTATCAAATATTGAAATTACTGGTAGTTTCGTTGATTATGCATCAATACAAAACGATGATGTAAAAAGCCCTAAGGAGAAAATTAATTGGGGTGAAACATACACATACTCATTAGGTGAACTAAATGTGGTTAATGGTGGTCAAACAATACATTCAACACCAATTGCTATGGAAAACCTATATGAAGCGGGTTCTTCATATACAATTATTGATTATGATGGTAATTCAACACAAGTTGACGGTCAGAAATTTACAACTAGTCCATATTCAAACCACATTCCAACAAAGGGAACAAGTGAAATTTTATTTGATTTAACAGTTGTTGATCCTAAAACGTATTCATATGCAGATCAAGTTAAATTATCAAACAGTACAGAAAAAAACTATGCTACAGTATCAACTGATGTAACATTTCCATTTTATGGAAATAAAGTAATTAGTAGAGAATTCAAACAAGAAATTAGTGGTGAATCTTCAAGCATAACAATTGATAGCAATTTATATCGTAATATTGATATAACTGATCAAGATGCTGTTACTGCAGCAATTGAAGAAGTTGTAGTTGTTACTGATCCGTATTTAAATAAATTATCTAATGAAGAATTAATAAATAGTAATCGTTATACTTATAGTGGATTTACAAATAATGGTACATATTCTCAAATTACAGTAAACTATCTAGGTGTAAATGGAGAGACTGTATCAAAAGTAGTTCGTGTATATGATTATCAAACTGCATTAGACTTCCAATTTAATATTGATGATGAAACTGGTGAAAGAAAAATTGAAGCTGGTGAAGAAGTTACATATTCAGTAAGAGTAAATGGTACGTCTTCAGCTATTGATATTGAAGGAATTAATTTTGAGGTAACACTAGATACTAGATTTTTAACAACAATTTCTGATTATACAGTTAGTACTGTTAATAATGGAACAACTGATATCTCTAATTCAAATGTCCACATTGACATTGTTAAAGATAAAGATAAAGAAAAACTAGATATTACAATTGATAAACTGTCTGCAGGTGAGTATATTGATATAATTTATACAACTAAAGCAAAAGATGAATTTAGAGCAATGTCTTCATCTTTAGTAACAGACTCAATTGGTGGAAATATTATAAATATTGAGGTTGATACATATGAACCATATGGCTACCCAGATTTTGGTGATTTAGAAGCTCATTCAGGAATCGACTTAGAAAAAATAAAATATACAACTAACTTTTATACAAATGTTAATGATTTAGGTGATAGCAATAAGTTATTAAAATCAAGTGAACTTATTGAATTTTATACAACAATCGAAAATGAATCATATGAAGTTAAAGATGTTGTTTTATCTGTCGAAGATTTAACAGGAGATTTTAACTCAACAATCACAGGTGCTGATGTTCAAGTGGAGGGGATTCCATACACAAACTATACCATTGATGATTCAACGATTACGCTGGCTAATATTGAGCCAAACACAACAGTTAATATTACAACAAGAATTCAAGCGAAAAGTACTTTCCTTTCAACGCAAAAAGCAAAGTTTAATGTATCAATTACAAGTCGCGAGTATGAGTACTTAAATCGTGCAAAAGCAGAACAATCTTTAGAAATTGCTAAAGACATAGCTGCTGATACTGACTTAACGTTATCAACTCAAGTGGTTGATGAAACCGGTGATAGTAAAGCGGAAGCTGGAGAGGTTCTTACATATACAGCAACAGTTACGAATGTAGGTAATATTGCAATTGATAATTTATTTCCTATAATAAATGTAGAAGATGAAAACTTGGATAATAGCTCACTATCGGATTTAACAATAAAAATTGATGGTGTTACTTACTCATCAATTGATGGCGTAATGCGAAATCCATCATCTAATACGACTATTCCAAATCTATTACCTAACGAAGTGGCAACAATCTCATTTAGTATAACGGTTAAGTCCTCTAATTTAGAAACAGGTGGAGAACTTGAAAAAGATATTATTCAAGAGATAATTATTGGATCGGATTATTATGATAATTCAACTACTGATAGGTTATACAAATCTTCAACTGAGAGTGTACCAATAGATTTTCTTGCTGATGGTATGGATGAATTAGAACTTAGTCATAGATTAGTGAGTGACTCTATCAATAATGATGGACTTGCACAAACTAACGATGTATTATCATATGAGTTACACCTTGATAATACTCAGTCAGCAATAAATTATAGTAATGTAATTTTAACAGCTGAAGTAAGTGAAGGATTAACAGATAGTATTACAAATATAAACGTAACAGATATTGATGGTAATACTGTTGATTTTACGCCAGTTGGTTCAATTATTGTGATTGACAACCTAAGTGCAGGTGCTAGTTTCAAATTAACATATGATGTTACTACGCCAAGTACGTATACAAATTTAGATTCAATAGTTAGTAAGGTAACATTAATTAGTGATGTTACAGTTATACCTATGGTTAGAGAAGTTGAAGTTCAAAAAGATATTAATAAAGATCCAAGTTTTGATGTGACTTTAAATACTGAAGATGCGGATGTTAACTTGAGTAAAGCACCTACTACTGAATCGGATATAGTTAAATTACTTGTTTCAGAAGCTATTGATCCGATTGTTGGTGATATTAGTGATCAAGTTACTGTAGCTGATTTTGGTGGATATGATATTATATCTCCAAAACCAGGTGTATATCCTATAACAGTTACGGTTACAGGTACAAATAACAATATTATTACTAGTACATCAAATTTAACTATTGTTGATGATAGAAGTGATGCCGTATTAAAAGTTAAAGATACTAATATAGGTATAGTAACTGCTCCAACATCAAACGAGGAAATTATCCAGATTATGTTAGAAGAAGCTACAGATGAGACCCTTGGTGATATTAGTGATCAAGTTATTGTTGTTGATTTAGGTGGATATGATGTTGATAATCCAGAACTTGGTGTTTACCCAATAACTATGTCTGTAACAGGAATAAATAATAATGTTATAACAACAGTTGCGAATTTAACTATTTTTGAGGATAGAAATGATGCCGTATTAACAGTTAAAGATGTTAATATAGGTATAGTAACTGCTCCAACATCAAACGAGGAAATTATTCAACTTATGTTAGAAGAAGCAACAGATGAGTACCTTGGTGATCTTAGTGATCAAGTTACTGTAGCTGATTTAGGTGGATATGATGTTGATAACCCAGAACTTGGTGTTTACCCAATAACTATGTCTGTAACAGGAATAAATAATAATGTTGTAACATCAGTTGCGAATTTAACTATTGTTGAGGATAGAAATGATGCCGTATTAACAGTTAAAGATACTACTATAGGTATAGTAACTGCTCCAACATCAAACGAAGAAATTATCCAACTTATGTTAGAAGAAGCAACAGATGAGTACCTTGGTGATCTTAGTGATCAAGTTATTGTATCTGATTTAGGTGGATATGATGTTGATAACCCAGAACTTGGTGTTTACACAATAACTATGTCTGTAACAGGAATAAATAATAATGTTGTAACATCAGTTGCGAATTTAACAATTATTGAGGATAGAAATGATGCAGTATTAACAGTTAAAGATACTACTATAGGTATAGTAACTGCTCCAACATCAAACGAGGAAATTATCCAACTTATGTTAGAAGAAGCAACGGATGAGTACCTTGGTGATCTTAGTGATCAAGTTATTGTATCTGATTTAGGTGGATATGATGTTGATAACCCAGAACTTGGTGTTTACACAATAACTATGTCTGTAACAGGAATAAATAATAATGTTGTAACAACAGTTGCGAATTTAACAATTGTTGAGGATAGAAATGATGCAGTATTAACAGTTAAAGATACTAATATAGGTATAGTAACTGCTCCAACATCAAACGAGGAAATTATCCAACTTATGTTAGAAGAAGCAACAGATGAGTACCTTGGTGATCTTAGTGATCAAGTTATTATAGCTGATTTAGGTGGATATGATGTTGATAACCCACAACTTGGTGTTTATCCAATAACTATGTCTGTAACAGGAATAAATAATAATGTTGTAACAACAGTTGCGAATTTAACAATTGTTGAGGATAGAAATGATGCAGTATTAACAGTTAAAGATGCTAATATAGGTATAGTAACTGCTCCAACATCAAACGAAGAAATTATCCAACTTATGTTAGAAGAAGCAACAGATGAGTACCTTGGTGATCTTAGTGATCAAGTTATTGTAGCTGATTTAGGTGGATATGATGTTGATAACCCAGAACTTGGTGTTTACACAATAACTATGTCTGTAACAGGAATAAATAATAATGTTGTAACATCAGTTGCGAATTTAACTATTGTTGAGGATAGAAATGATGCAGTATTAACAGTTAAAGATACTACTATAGGTATAGTAACTGCTCCAACATCAAATGAAGAAATTATCCAACTTATGTTAGAAGAAGCAACAGATGAGTACCTTGGTGATCTTAGTGATCAAGTTACTGTAGCTGATTTAGGTGGATATGATGTTGATAACCCAGAACTTGGTGTTTACACAATAACTATGTCTGTAACAGGAATAAATAATAATGTTGTAACATCAGTTGCGAATTTAACTATTGTTGAGGATAGAAATGATGCAGTATTAACAGTTAAAGATACTACTATAGGTATAGTTACTGCTCCAACATCAAACGAAGAAATTATCCAACTTATGTTAGAAGAAGCAACAGATGAGTACCTTGGTGATCTTAGTGATCAAGTTATTGTAGCTGATTTAGGTGGATATGATGTTGATAACCCACAACTTGGTGTTTACACAATAACTATGTCTGTAACAGGAATAAATAATAATGTTGTAACATCAGTTGCGAATTTAACTATTGTTGAGGATAGAAATGATGCAGTATTAACAGTTAAAGATATTAATCTAAGTATTGAAGATGCTCCAACATCAAACGAAGAAATTATCCAACTTATGTTAGAAGAAGCAACAGATGAGTACCTTGGTGATCTTAGTGATCAAGTTATTGTAGCTGATTTAGGCGGATATGATGTTGATAACCCAGTAGTTGGTGTTTACTCAATAACTATGTCTGTAACAGGAATAAATAATAATGTTGTAACATCAGTTGCGAATTTAACTATTGTTGAGGATAGAAATGATGCAGTATTAACAGTTAAAGATATTAATCTAAGTATTGAAGATGCTCCAACATCAAATGAAGAAATTATCCAACTTATGTTAGAAGAAGCAACAGATGAGTACCTTGGTGATCTTAGTGATCAAGTTATTGTAGCTGATTTAGGTGGATATGATGTTGATAACCCAGTAGTTGGTGTTTACTCAATAACTATGTCTGTAACAGGAATAAATAATAATGTTGTAACATCAGTTGCGAATTTAACTATTACTGAAGAAGATACAGTATCAGATATTATTGTTGAGGTAGAAGGTAATGATACAGAAGAAAAGGAAAGTTCATTTAAGCCAATGACTCTTGTATCAACAGGTAACCAACTAATTTTAATATTGTGTATTATAATTGTAGTATTAGTTTCATTATTAATAGTAAGATTAAAAATTAAGAAAATAAATTAATTATAAATCAAAATGTGAGACTAGAAAACAGTTTCTGTAAATAATTATATAGATATTCGGAAAGGAGGAACTCCTTTTCGGATATTTTATTTTATCACACCTTTATTGAAATTTAACAGTAATTAAGATACTATGCATACGCATAGATTTCCCCATATGTGTGCCAGGAAGGGCATTTAACTAGCTGTGTAAGTCCAACCACGGGTATTTATCGAACCACAAGCTGTTAGTAGTAATGCTAGGGGTGAAGTAAGTTGTGTAGCAAATCTTACGAGCGTACGGATAGAAACTTGATATAAGGATAAATGGTGAATAAGATTGCAATTCAAATTGAAGTCCAAAAGGTAAACGTAAAACCAAGACAGGAAATCAAGACGTTGTGAAAGAATTAAAAGCTTAAATTTCTTACCCGGGAGGCCCATCTACGATTACATTTTTTACCTGTGATTTGCTGGTTCTTTTAATAACTAATTTATCCACTAAACGAATAATCGAAGTTTGAGATGTTCTAAACCTTGCTGCTATATATTTATAGGACAAACTCAATTTTAAATAATCAATAATTGCTTGTTTTACCAACTTAGAATATCTATGTCTTTTAGTGATTTGTGGAATTGTTTAAATAAACGTAGCACACTCGCATTCACTGTTTATGCATCTAAAACTTCTTTTCCTTATTCTAGCAATGATGACTTTTCCATTAATCTCACCGATAACAGGATATACATATTTATATTCTTTTATCGCATTAGATTCCACTTTACAATTTGGACATTCTTCATTATCAATATTGTAATCACAATCAAATATAGTTTTCATCATATGAATATAATTGTTTAAAAGCGAATCTAGTGGCTAATGGGAAGTTATATTCTAGAGTTTCGTATGCTCCACATTTATTATTTTGACAATAATAACACTCAAAAATGATAACCCAATATTTATAAAGAATGATACCCATATGTTAATATAAACTAGTCAATCAACGTTCTTCCAAATTAATGGCTTTAGGTTGATTGCCTAGTTTTATGTGATAGGTCTTGTGATAAGTAATATTGTATTTGATAACGCTGTTCTTGTGATAGTTGATTGTGTTTCATAAAATTGCTCCATAAGTTTGTAACTATCACGTATAATTGAAGTGAATAGTTATAATTATTAAATCTTCCGGCTATTTGACAGTAATATTATAACTATTTTTCAATAATTAGCACAAAATATCAAGATTTTGTATTTTGTTTCTCTTCACACTTAATAATCTATGTAAAAATATTTTTACAAATTTGCTTGACAATGTTTCAAATCAGTGCTATAATAATGGCAAGTATAAATAGAGGTGCTTAGTATTAAGATTAACTAGATGGAATCAGCCAATGATTATGATGTCTAGCCAAAGGAATATTGAGCCGAAGAAAATTAAAGTGGCATTTAATTTCTGGTATATGTAAATAAGATTACATATACTCCCACATCAGTGGAGGCGCTATTAATTATAAGTTAACTATAATTAAAAGTAGACCTCTTTCGGTCTGCTTTTTTGCTATTTATACAATAAAAAAATTAGGGGAAAACATGAAAAGAATTTTACGATTAGCAACGTTTGCGCTAGTAGCAATATTAGGATTAGCGGGGTGTTCATCTAATGGCGATGATCCGTTAGCCGATGGAGTACTAACAATCGGGATGGAAGCTGATTACGCTCCATATAACTGGACAACAAATGCGGATAACGCATCTGAATATGCTTACCAAATCAGTGGTAGTGACGCATTAGCCGATGGATATGATGTGCGTATTGCCCAAGCACTTGCCGATGAGTTAGGTGTAGAACTTGAGATTAAAAAAATGACTTGGGATGGATTGATTCCTGCAGTGCAATCAGGAAGTATTGATGGGATCATCGCCGGGATGAGTCCAACGGAAGAGCGTAAACAACAAATCGACTTTACAAATGCATACCATGAAGATAACATGGATATGGTGGTTGTAGTAAATGCTAATAGTGACTATGCAAACGCAACTTCACTTGCTGACTTAGCGGGAGCTAACTTAAGTGCACAAATCGGTACTTTCCACGTTGACTTATTAGATCAAATTGAAATTGCTGATAACGCAACTGCACCACTACCTGACTTTGCAAGCTTAATTCAAGCAACTGCTAGTGGTAGCTTAGATGGATATATAGCTGAATCAACAACAGCCGTAGTTCAAGTAGAAAACAATAGTAACTTAAAAATTATCGATGTCGGAGACGAATTTGAAATCGATCCATCAATTTCACAAAGTGCAATCGGAGTGAAAAAAGACACTGGATTAGCGGAAAAATTAAATGATGCTTTAGCAACAATCGATGATGAAACAAGAGTTGAATGGATGGCAGAAGCTTCAAGATTGTCAGGACAAGAATAGGAGAATTATGCAATTATTACAAGATATGATTACGCTAGTAACTAACTATAGTTCGTTACTTTTGGAAGGAATTAGAAATACGTTACTAATATCAATTTTCGGAACAATTGTCGGAATCCTATTTGGTCTGCTTTTAGCAGTAATGCGAAATCAAGAGGTACATTATAAAGATAGTGGTGCGACAGTAGTTTTCAAAAAAATTATTCGTTTCATATCAGTTGTATATATTGATGTGGTTCGTGGAACACCAATGCTTGTTCAAGCAGCCGTGTTCTTCTACGGATTCGCTTATGCTGGAATCAACTTAAATCCATTGGTAGCAGGGTTTGTCGTAGTTTCTTTTAACACTGCAGCATATATTAGTGAGATCATTAGAAGTGGGATTAACGGAATCAATGAAGGGCAGATTGAAGCTGCTCGATCAGTAGGATTATCTCATTTTGAAGCGATGCGTTTTATCGTATTGCCACAGGCACTTCGCAATACAGTTCCAGCGTTAATGAATGAGTTAATTGTAAATGTTAAAGATACATCAGTATTAAGTATTATTGGTGTAACGGAATTATTTTATATGACAAAAGCTGCAGCGAGTGAAACATATTTAACGTTTCCAGCTTATGTTTTAACAGCAATAATCTATCTGATTTTGACCAAAACATTGACGATTTTATTCTCTTATATCTTACGTAGAAGTGAAGGTCAAGCGACATCGATGCCACAAAGTCAAACAGTTCCGGAGGTAATGTAATGAGTGTTTTAAAACTTCGTAATATTCATAAAAAATTCAATCACAATCATGTGCTAAAGGGAATTGATTTAGACATCGATAAAGGTGAGGTTGTAACCCTAATTGGGAGCAGTGGGAGTGGTAAAAGTACGCTTTTACGTTGTATTAATCTACTGGAACGCCCTGATGATGGAGTAATTTTCTTCAATGGAAAAGATATTATTAATGCTGATTTAAACGTCGATCAGTTTCGTGCTAACTTAGGAATGGTATTTCAACATTTTAATTTATTTGAAAATTTAACCACAATTGAAAACTGTATACTAGCACCAATTCGAGTTTTAGGACTATCGAAAGCTGATGCTGAACAGCGTGCCATGAAACATTTAGAAAACGTTGGATTAAGCGAATTTGCCAATGCCAAAGTAACAAGTTTATCTGGTGGTCAAAAGCAACGTGTGGCGATTGCTAGAGCGCTTTGTATGAACCCTAAAGTATTACTTTTCGATGAACCGACAAGTGCTTTGGATCCTGAGGTTGTAGGTGACGTACTTGACGTAATCCGTAATATTGCCGATAGTGGAATGACGATGGTCATTGTAACCCATGAAATGAGTTTTGCCAAAGAAGTAAGTGATCGAGTAGTGTATATGAAAGATGGTTTAATTGAGTATATTGCCGATAGTGAAACGATGTTTACTAATCCACAAAACGTGCATGCGCAAAACTTCTTAAGACGTGTCTTATAATCGTAATAGTTAAATATAGAAAAAGAATTGCAATTTACTTGCAGTTTTTTTAATGCTCCTGATACATAACTGTGCAGTAATGTGTTATAATGAATTTGTATATTAGGAGGAACAATGAAAGACATAAAAAGTGTATTAGAAAATCGTAAATCAAATCGAGATTTTGCAGGTCAGGTCAATTTGGATATTGTTCGTGAAACTGTGAAACTTGCGCAACGTACGGCATGTTCAATGAATGCGCAACAAATTAGTGTGGTAATGATAACTGAGCAAGACAAGCTAGAGCAAATATCACAGATCAATTGGGGTCAGGAACATATTAAATCATGTAGCGCGTTTTTACTATTTGTATTAGATAACAATCGGCAAGATGCAGTTATTGCCATGGAAAATGGTGGTAAAGTGGGGATTCAAGATGATATTGAGTCGATTGTTGTTGGAAGCGTTGATGCGGGATTAATAGCTCAAAGTGTCGAATTATTATTACAAGCACAAGGAATTGGAACATGTTTTATTGGAGGTGTGCGTAATAACATCAAAGCGGTTGCTAAATTAGCAGGAATCACTGGGATTGCGACACCCCTGTTAGGAATCGCTGTTGGAAATGTGGACACAATTGAAAATGATCAATTGGATATCCGTCCTCGCGTTAACTTTGAATCATTCTTTTTTGAAGGTCAATATGATGAAGCAAAAGTCCGCAACGGAGCTGTTGACTACAATGAGCAATTAAATAAGTGGTGGGAACTTAGAGGTGAGGGTGAACATCAAAGTTATGCACAAAGTATGATGCAGTCGTACACGAAATCTTATATTCCTCATTTATTTTCTGACTTGCAAGCGATGGGTTACTTAGGTGACTATCAAAAAAAAGATAAATAGAAAAATACCCTAAGTGCCGATGCATTTGGGGTATTTGTTATTGATTATTGCTTTTAAATAACATTCAGAAATTATAATGCTATACGAGCTGATTGTATGTACTGTATGAGACCAATAGTTGGTTTTCTTCTCAAGCTATCTGGTCATCATCGTATTTATATAACTCGTCTTGTTCATCGTCTGACATCCCATCATGACTTACTGGCACTATTTCGGCAGTAGGGAAAAGAAAATTCAGTATCGAGTTCATATTGTCCTTCTTCAACTGCTAATCCTACTGGGAAAAATCCTAATAGGCCACTGTTATCATTAAACGCCTTATATTCGGTTTGCGGAAGCAATTCTACAGTAAATTCCAGCTCCTCATCAAGATTATATAGCACGATGTACGCATCTTCTTGCATTGCGTCATTTTCAGCTGTAAACGTGTTTCTAAAACAGCTAGTTCACCAATTCCATAGTCGGAAGGGTCTTGACTAATAGCGTCTTCGTTTGATGATACTGGCGAGATAAGGAGTAGTACCGCAGCGACAACTGCTACAAGTGAAAGACCAAACACCACAGCGATAATTTCGATAATTTCCCATTTGAACTAGACGGCTGATTTGTATTCCCTAAATTTTGGTTTTTTATTATTATTTGCTTCAAATGGATTGTTTGTCATATAACTCCTATAATCTTTAATTATTAATAAATCTAAAATATAATAAACTTTTGTATATCTATATTTTACCTTAGAAACTCGGATTATTCGGCGATATGTTATTATAAAATTGTTAACTTAAATAATAAACTGCCAAGAGCAAGGCCCTTGACAGTTGTGATTATATGAGATGCTTATAAGTCGTTTAAATGCGCAGCTAAAGTATACCCTTCACTAAGGCAGTTGGTAATATTATATCCACCGGTAAAGGCATTAACATCTAATACTTCACCAATGAAGTACAAACCACTTTGGTTTTTGGCTTCGAACGTTTTAGGATTTATTTCCTTTAAGCTAACCCCACCATCAGTGACAAAACCGTGCTTTGCTCCACGGACATCGTGAATCTCCACTTCAATCTTATTGTCAACAATAAATGGTAGCAATCGCTTAGGAACGTTCCCAGCAGCAATATATTCTTCATTTAAGTCGATGCGCATAATGATTGGTCGTTTATTACTACGTAAGGCTTTGCTCGCAAAGAATGAGGCTTGTAGTGCTAGCGGACCACTTAATCCGAAGTGCGTAAATAATAAATCATGTTTCTTCGAAAAGATCTTCTTATTTTTTACTAACAGCGTCGCCGTTACATCTTGGAGCGCAACACCTTGCACGGCCTTGGAACTGATTAGTTCACTGTTGGATACTAATGGCGCTTCAACGGCAAATAAGTCGGTAACCTTTAAACCAAATTCTTTGGCGACCTCATATCCAAACCCTTCAGTTCCCAAGTGGCGGTACGTATGCCCACCAGTAGCTATAATTAGTTTTGCGGCTGTGTATTGTTCGTTGATAATATACTTGCCATTTTTAAACTCAACACTCGTAGCTACTGTATTGGTTTTGATCGTCACATCTTTATCATTTAATACGCGTTTAAACGTATTGATAATATCTTGGCTATTATGAGACTTAGGAAACATCTTATTGTCTTTTTCTTCAACTAATGGCGTACCATTTTGCTGGAAAAAATCGATGATTTGGCTTGGACCAAAAGTGTATAATGTCGAATACAGAAATTTACTGTTCTTCGGAACATTGCTTAAGAAATTTTCTACATCTTTATTGTTGGTAACATTACATCGTCCACCTCCAGAAACTTTAATTTTACCACCAATTTCCGGATTGCTTTCGATTATTAAAATCGATTTATTATCGATGTGGCTCGCCGCCATTAGACCGCTTGGTCCACTACCGATAATGATTATGTCAAAGTCGTTCATATATCTCCTCTCGAAACTTATTATATGCTAAAATTTAGTAGTAATGTAAATATATAGGAAGTATTATATGGAGAAAAAAATAATTTTTATGGGAACACCAATTTTTGCCAGCGAGATTTTAAAACAACTACTCGCAAATGGCTACAAAATTGATCTAGTAGTTTCCCAACCGGATAAGAAAGTTGGACGTAAACAAATTATTACGCCAACCCCGGTGAAAACGGTTGCTATCGAAAACAATATACCAGTTTTCCAACCACAGAAAATCCGTGAGGATTATCAACCAATAATTGATCTTAATCCAGATCTAATAATAACAGCAGCATATGGTCAGATTGTCCCTGACGAAGTTTTAGCTTGCCCAACAATTGAGTGTATCAATGTTCATGGTTCACTTCTGCCCAAGTATCGTGGTGGTGCACCAATTCACTATAGCGTGCTAAACGGTGATAGTGAGACCGGAGTAACAATCATGAAGATGGTAACGAAGATGGATGCTGGAGCAATTATCTCACAAGCATCGTTTCCAATTGCCGAAAATGATACTACGGCGATTGTTCATGATAACATGATTGGAGTTGGAGCTAAGTTACTGTTAGAGACGTTGCCTTCAATTCTCAGCCAAGAGTATACTTTGACTGAGCAAGATCCTAGTTTAGTGACTTATTCACCAAACATTAGCAAGGATGATGAACGCATCAATTGGAATCGCTCAGCTTGGGAAGTTCATAATCAGATTCGTGGACTTAGTTCGTGGCCAGGAGCATATACGATGCTCGATGGTGAGCGGTTTAAAATTTACCTGAGTAATGTAACGACAATTCCAGCAAATGGTATCGTCGGATCGATTGCGCAAGTAGATGATGAAGCAATATATGTTAATTGCATTGATTGCCAAGTAAAGTTAATGCGGGTCCAACCGGCGGGGAAAAAGCAGTTGGATACCAAAGACTTTGTACGTGGTATCGACAAATCAGGATATGTTGGACGAACATTTGAATAATAAAATATCAAGGCTAAAAGTAGATGTTATTAAAAGCAATGGATTAATTGTACAACAAATAAATGGCGAGAGTGGGTTTGTCCACATCTCGGAGATATCTCATAATTATATTGACAACTTAGAAAATTACTTTAAAGTTGGTGATACAATTTACGGGGTTAAAATCAAGACGCACTACGGGAAGAATTATTACTCGCTTAAAGTAGGACACACGATGTCCAGAAGCATTCAAAAACGCTTTAAGATCACCGAGACAGGTGGAGGATATTTAGGGATAATTTACCAACAAAATATTAAGCTTAATTCGCAAAAAAGGAGAAAATAATGATTAATTTAAAAACAAACTTAGTAGAAAATGTAGTATCAAATGAAGAACTTAACAAAATGCAGTCATTTGTAACGATGGCTGATACAATGCTTCGTTCAGGATTCGGGCCTGGAAATGACTTTTTAGGATGGTTAGATTTACCAACTGCTTATGATAAAGAAGAATTTACAAATATTAAAGTAGCAGCAAACAAAATTAAGACAGATTCAGATATTTTAATCGTAATTGGAATTGGTGGATCATACTTAGGAGCAAAAGCAGTAATTGAATTCTTAAACCACTCATTCTACAACAACTTAAAAGATAATAACTTACCGCAAATTTTCTTTGCTGGTCACAATATTTCTTCAACGTATTTAAATGATTTAACAGATATGATTGGTGACAAAGATTTCTCAATCAACGTAATCTCTAAATCAGGAACTACTACAGAACCGGCAATTGCCTTTAGACACTTCAAAGATTTATTAATCAAGAAATATGGTAAAGATGATGCAAACCGTCGTATTTATGCAACTACTGATAGTAGTAAAGGTGCTTTAAAAGACCAAGCAAATGCTAATGGATGGACTTCATTTGTTGTTCCGGATAATGTTGGTGGACGTTTCTCAGTATTAACTGCTGTAGGATTATTACCAATTGCCGCAAGTGGTGTTGACATTGATTTAATTATGGAAGGTGCAGCTGAAGCGAGCGTTAAATATTCTAAAGCTGACCTTGATGTAAACGATGCGTATAAATATGCAGCATACCGTAACATTTTATTACAAAAAGGTAAAACAATTGAAATGTTAATCGGTTACGAACAATCAATGACGTTCTTCAACGAATGGTGGAAACAACTATATGGTGAAAGTGAAGGAAAAGATAATAAAGGGATTTTCCCAGCAAGTGCAATCTTCTCAACTGATTTACACTCAATGGGACAATACATTCAAGAAGGTCGTCGTGACTTATTTGAAACAGTTATTTTCTTTGAAAACGTACGTCGTGACTTAGAGATTAAAGCTGAAGAAGTTGATGGTGATGGACTTAACTATTTAGCTGGTAAAACAGTATCATTCGTTAACAACAAAGCTTTTGAAGCAACTAGTATTGCTCACGCTGATGGTGGAGTTCCAAACTTAGTATTATCAGTAGCAGCAATGGATGAAAAAGCGATTGGACACTTAATTTACTTCTTTGAAGTAGCTTGTGCAATCTCAGGATACTTATTAGCAGTTAACCCATTTGATCAGCCAGGAGTTGAAGCTTATAAGAAAAACATGTTTGCCCTTTTAGGTAAAGAAGGATTCGAAGACTTAAAAGCAGAACTTGAAGAGCGTTTAAAATAATTTTATAAACAACAAAAGACATTATACCGATTGTGGTATAATGCTTTTTTTTAAATTAATATTTGAGGATGAAAAAAGCAGTTAGTCAAATGACTAACTGTTTTCAAGTTATTACATACCGATTGGGAAACCAGTCATGAACCAGATTACTAAGAATGCTGTCCACGAGATTAAGAAACCGAATGAGTATGGGTACATCATATCCATAAGTGTACCATAGTTAAACTTCTTATCATATTTCATACCGTATAAAATAACAATACCAGTGTATGTCATAAGTGGCGAAATAATATTTGTTGAACTATCAGCAACACGGTAAGCAACTTGTACCATGTCTGGAGTAAGTTCTGGGTTAGCACCGTATAACATTGGAATGAATACTGGCGCAAGTAATACCCACTTCGCTGAAGCTGAACCGATGAATAAGTTGATAAATGCCGCAACTAAAACAAATCCAATTAATAATAAAACTGGGTATTGGTTTAATCCTGAACTAATTAACACATCAGCACCTGCATTGGCAATTAGGTGACCAATTCCAGTCCATGAGAATAATGCTACGAAGTTACCAGCAAAGAATGCTAAAACTAAGATATAAGCACTATCTGCCATTGCGTTAGTTGTCATCTTAATGTAGTCTGTAGACGACTTGATTTGTCCAGTTGACTTTCCATAAGCGTAACCTGGAACTAAGAACATGAATAACATAACAACGATAATATTATCAACAAGTGGATTTCTTGCTTTAAGTAAACCATCAGCGATGGCACTATCGATTGACATTCCGCTTGTGTATGCTGACCAAGATTCAAATGCTGCACCAGTAACTAGTGAGCCATCTGCTAAGTCTTGGTAGAATCCATTGTGAACCATATTGATCCAAGCCCAAGTTAAAGCGGTTACAACCACAACTGCTAAAAGACCTCTACCTGCTGCTTTTAAACCTTTAGATTGTTCTTCAGTAATATTTGTATCATTACTGTTGATTTCTTCAGGGATTTCAAACGAACGATCCTTGAATTTTGGAACAATAAATTTATTAGTTATAAATGTCCCAACAATTGTTAATAAGAATGTTGATGCGATTAAGAAATAGTAGTTCATTAATACGACATTGTGCGTAAATGGAATTCCATTTTCTGCTGCAACATCCACAGTGATTGCCCCTAAAAGCGCATCACCAGGTGTTGGTAATAAGTTGGCACCAAATCCAGCTGATACTCCGGCAAATGCTGCGGCGATCCCAATTAATGGGTTTTTCCCAATTGATGCAAATAATGCACCAGCAAGTGGGATTAGAACAATGTATCCGGCATCAGAAGCGATTGAAGACATTACTCCTAAGAATACGATAATTGGGATTAACGCCCAATCTGGAGATTTGATTCCGATTTGTTTAAGAACAACTCCTAAAAGTCCTGATTTTTCTGCTACTCCAACTCCAATAACAATACCTAATACAATACCTAGTGGTGCAAAACCAATAAAGTTTGAGATTAAGTGATCCATAACATATAAGAACCCATCTGGGCTAAGTGCGTTATTTACAACAACTTCACTCCCGACACTTGCAAAGGCGTGTGTACCTTTTAATAACAGTGATGCTATTGCTGTAATTAGCATTAGAATTAAAAACAAAATACTGATTTCCGGTAATTTGCTCCCAATCCTTTCGATTAAACTGTGCTTTCTATCTTCCATTATTTAATTCCTCCTTAAAAAAACATGTAGGTAAATTGTATCATATGTAATCGTTTTTCTGCAAAAAATTACAATTTCTTTACCAAACCCATGTATAATAGATAGGAAGTGAGGTAGGATGCTATATTATATAAGTGGAGATGACACGTTTAATAAAAACAAATATGTAAACAAAATTGTTGCGGGTAAGGAAGTCATAAATATCGATATGGCAACATGCGATTATAGTAATGTTATGAGCATGATGTTATCTGTTGATTTGTTTGCTGAACCTAAAGTATATATCTTTGAGGGGTTTAAAGGGTTTAGCAATAAAAGTGAAAAGTACTCAAAAGCGAATATTGCAATTTTAGATCAAATCTTCAAATGTGATGAAACCATTGTCTTGCTCTGCGACAAGCCGCTTAACCGCGATACAACTTGGTATGGTAAATTTGGAACGGGAATCGAAGCTGTCGAATTTAACTTAGAGCAGCTGGATTATGAAACAGCCTTAGAAACATTTATTGCCGATAATCACATTCAAATAACAAGTGATGCTTTAGATGTTCTAAAGTTGAACTTTCCTAACAACATTTTCGGTGCGACGAATGATTTATTAAAAATATGGGAATATACCGATCATCAGCAAATTGGTGAGGACGATGTTAAAGCAGCCGGTCAAATATTAGTCGAGCATAAAATCTTTGAACTGTATAACCTAATTATATTAGGGAGAACCAAACAAGCGATCACGTATTTAGAGATAATCCGTAATGAGGGGATTAGTGATAGTGATGTTTTATTAGTTAGCTTTACCCAAATCAAGCGAATGTATGAAACCAAGGTACTAATCGCTAAAGGCTATACAGATTTTAAAATTGCCGCGCAAATCAAGATAAGTCCGTATGCAGCCAAACAAAATCGGAAAATACTTGCGCATGTTAGCAACGCACGTTTGGAAAAGATTGTGCAAATGCTTGCTGATTTTGACTATCAATTTAAAAGTGGAACTAATACGCCAACTAATCTAGTTGATCAATTGGTTATTAGCTAATGTTTATAGTATGGAAAAAGTGCCTAACCGATTGGTTAAGCACTCTTTTTATGATTAAGCATTAATTATCTTTTTAATCTTTTCTGTAACAACGGCCATTGATGCATCGTCGTTAACGTCATATTCGCTGATGTTTAAACGTAATACGCGCATGTCGTTGATTTGGTCAATCCACTGTTTGTAACGCTGATCTAAATCGCGCCAGTAACTTATATCCGTTTGGATTTCCATCTCGCGTCCACGCTCATTAATACGCTCCACGATACTATCAATGTTTCCTTCTAAATAGATGATTAAGTCCGGCTTTTCGAAATATGGTGACATCACCATTGCTTCGAACAATCCTTTATATGTATCCCAGTCGTCCTGGCTCATTGTCCCGTTCTCCCAGTTCATCTTGGCAAAAATCTCGATGTCTTCATAAATACTACGGTCCATAATAAAACCACCACCATAACTAAACATCTTCTTTTGATCTTTAAATCGTTCGGCAAGGAAGAAAATTTGTAAATGGAAGGCCCATGTATTAAAGTCACTATAATATTTATCTAAATAGGGATTAGATTGAACATTCTCGTGCATAACTTTAAAATCTAAAAGTTCACCAAGTTTATTGGCTAATGTTGATTTACCGACACCTACTGTTCCGGCGATGGCGATCGATGCTGTTTTATTATCAATTTTATTCATGAATCTCCTTTAGTTTTTGATCAATTGTTGTCAGTAATGTTTGACGATCATCCGCGTTTAGAACAAAGTCAATGTCATCGCACTCGATTACTAGAACATTAGTTGCGGTGTTAGTGATTAAATCATCAAAATAATTTTGATACTTATCAATTAAACTTTGCAAATAACCACTATCGATATCCTGTTCGAACTTACGATCACGCATCATGATTCGTTTTTTCAAAGTCTCGACATCGGCTTTTAAAAAAATCAACAGATCCGGTTGGGGCAGTCCTTCAGTTAGAACATCGAAGACCTGGTTGAATTTGACAAGGTCTTGTCCGTGTAAGTTTAAGTTTGCAAACAATTTATTTTTATGAATAGTATAATCGCTAACTATGCCAGTTTCAATTTCCTTTTTAAGTTCCTTGACTTGACCAAAGCGATGAGTAAGAAAAAACATTTCAGTTTGAAATGCATATTTTTCAATGTCTTGATAAAAATTTTTAAGATAGGGATTCTCTTCAACAATTTCCAGTTTAGTTTGAAAACCTAACTCCTCACTTAAAATATGGGTAAGTGATGTTTTTCCAACACCAATTCCACCTTCAATACAGATATACATATGCCTCCTTAAAGCCTTAATAATATAACATGAATTTTGATTTAAAATATAAATTTTGGCCTACAAAAAATTTTTATCCGAATACCAAGAAAAAATGTGAAATAGAAAGTCTATATTTGTTAAAATATAATGGTAATATATTAGTAGGAGGCTCATGATTAGTAAAATAGCAGTATTGACAAGTGGTGGAGACGCACCAGGTATGAATTCGGCGATTCGTAGTGTTGTTCGTACTTGTATCGCTAGCGATATAGAAGTTTATGGTATTGAAGAAGGATACTATGGTCTGTATCATGATAAAATTAAAAAGCTTGACTCTGTTGATGTGGCTAACACAATTAACCGAGGTGGTACTTTCTTAGGTTCTGCACGTTTTCCAGAATTTGCTGATGCAGCAGTTCGTGAGGAAGCAGTTAAGAATTTAGCAAAAAGAGGTATTGAAGGCTTAGTTGTTATTGGTGGTGATGGATCATTTATGGGAGCTAAAAGGCTTACAGAGATGGGTTACCCAACAATTGGTATTCCAGGTACAATCGATAACGATACGCCAAGTAGTGACTTTACAATTGGTTTTGACACAGCGCTTAACACAATTGTAGAAGCAGTAGATAAATTACGTGATACATCTGGTTCACACCAAAGATGTTCAGTAGTAGAAGTAATGGGTCGTGATGCAGGAGATCTTGCATTATGGGCAGGTATTGCATCAGGAGCAGAAGCAACTTTAATTCCAGAAGTTGAACATAACTTAGATGATATTGTTTCAAAGTTACAACGCGATAAAGATAATGGTAAGCGTCACTTTATTGTAATTGTAGCAGAAGGCTTAAAAGTTACGAGTGAACTTACAGCTAAAATTGAAGCATCAACTGGAATTGAAACAAGAGCAACAATATTAGGGCATATCCAACGTGGTGGAGTACCAACGGCATCTGACCGTGTACTAGCTGCACGTATGGGTAGTTATGCAGTAGAGTTATTAATGGCAGGTGAGAGCGGTCGTTGTATTGGAATTGAACAAAATAAACTTGTTCACGACGATATAATATCAGCATTAGACCGACCTCATACAGTAAATGAAGATATGTATAGATTAGCAAACAGATATTTAAATGTATAAAATTATAGTATAGATTTTTAAAAACAAGGAGCGAAATATAATGAAAAACACAAAATTAGTAGCGACGATTGGTCCAGCATCAAGTAGTAAAGAAGTACTTCAAAGTCTAGTAGAAAATGGATTAAACGTAATGCGTTTAAACATGTCTCACGGACCTTACGATGAGCAACAAGAAAAAATCGATTTAATTCGTGAAATTAACCAAGAGATTGGTTCAAACGTAGCGATTTTATTAGATACAAAAGGACCTGAGGTTCGTACTGGTGAGTTTGAAGACGGAACTTTCTTAGAAAAAGGACAAACAGCTACAATTGTTGTAGATGAAATTGTAGGAAACACTGAAAAGTTTACAGTTTCTTATAAAGAATTATATAAAGATTTAAAACCAGGAAACATTATTCTTTTAGATGATGGTTATGTATCAGTTGAAGTTACAGAAATTTCAGGAACTGATATTATCGTTAAAGTATTAAACACAGGTAGAATGAAATCACGTCGTGGTGTAAACGTACCAGGTGTTACTTTAAGTTTCGATTTCATGAGTCCAAAAGATAAAGCTGACATCGAGTGGGCTTGTGACCAAGATTTAGATTTTATTGCAGCGTCATTCGTACGTAACGCACAAGATTTAAAAGAAATTAAATCAGTACTTGAAGCTAAAGGAAACACACACATTCAAATTATTTCTAAAATTGAATCTCAAGATGGTGTTGAGAATATTGATGAAATTATTGAATTATCTGACGGAATCATGGTTGCTCGTGGTGACTTAGGTGTAGAAGTTCCAGCTGAAGACGTTCCAGTAATCCAAAAAATGATTATTGAAAAATGTAATAAGCTAGGAAAAATGGTTGTTACTGCAACTCAAATGCTTGAGTCAATGCAAGATAACCCAAGACCAACTCGTGCAGAAGTTTCAGATGTATTTAACGCAGTTATGGATGGAACTGACGCAGTTATGCTTTCAGGTGAAAGTGCATCTGGTCAATACCCATTAGAATCAGTTCAAATGCAGTCTAAAATTGCTGAAAAAGCTGAAGGTTCATTTAACTATGACCACCACGCTCGTCAACAATATAAAAACTTAGCTAAAACTGTAACTGAGTCAGTAGCATACTCAACAGTTGCTGCAGCAAACACATTAGAGGAAATCAAATTAGTAATTGCTATTACTGAAAGTGGAAATACAGCTCGTGTTATTTCAAGACTTAAACCACAAAATCCAATTTTAGCACTTACTTCAAATGAAAAAACTCGTCGTAGCTTAGCTTTAAGCTATGGTGTAACTGCTGAAATGATTGAAAAGAACGAAAGTACTACAGCTTTAATTGCCGATGCAGTTGAAATTGCCAAAGCAAAAGGATTAGTAGTTGCCGGAGATGAAATTGCAATTTCTGCTGGTTCAATCAACGAAGAAGGAAAAACAGATTTAATGCGTATTGTAACTGTAAAATAATTATAATTAGCATGATAACACACCTTTTCAAGAAGGTGTGTTATATTCAAATAGACCTTAAGGAGAGATATGGCAAAAGTATTAAACCACCCATTAATTCAACACAAAGTATCTTTGCTACGTGATGAAAAAACAACAACATATGAATTTCGAAAAATTGTATCGGAGATCAGTGGACTAATGGTTTACGAGATTACTCGTGATTTAAAGTTAACAACAAAACCAATTACTACACCAATTACTAAATTTGATGCTCCATTTATCGATGGAAAAAAACTAGTTATTGTTCCAATTTTAAGAGCAGGACTGGGAATGGTAGATGGTATTACTAATTTAGTACCAACAGCTAGAATTGGACACGTAGGATTATATCGTGATGAGGAAACATTAGAAGCAGTAGAATACTTTGCTAAATTCCCAGAGCAGTTAGATGAACGTGACGTACTTGTTGTTGACCCAATGTTAGCAACAGGAGGAAGCAGTATTATGGCTGTTGACAAACTAAAGGAACGTGGAGCTAAATCAATTAAATTAATTTGTTTAGTTGGATGTCCTGAGGGAGTTGCAGCATTTGAAGAAGCACATCCAGATGTAGAACTGTACTTAGCTGCTTTAGATGAAAAGTTAAATGAAAAAGGATACATAGTTCCAGGTTTAGGTGATGCTGGAGACCGAATTTTCGGAACTAAGTAAACAGAGGAGAAATTGTGCATATTGAAATACCAAACAGTTTGCTAAAATATAAGACCGATATTGAAATGCATGCCGAAGTATTGACTAATGAGAAAAATATTAATCTAAAACTTGTTGGACAAACTAAGCGTGATAATGTATTTAAAGAGTTATACATTATGTATAACCCGCATATGAACGATCTTAACATCAATTTAAATAGTTTTAAACACTCAAAAGATGTATATAAGATGCATCCATCTGAGTTTGTATTAGCGAGTGGGGATGTTCAAGCATTCTTAGTATTCTCACCAAATAATCGACCACTGCAAATTGATGATTCGATTGTCACGTATGAATATAAAACAGCGATCGAGTCGAATATTGCGACACTTATCAAAAAATACAACTTACAATCAGAATACAAGAAGCCTCGTGCTAAGATTGAACTAGTCAAGCAACCGGAAATTTCAAACACAATTGCTCTAACTCAAAATTTACCACCGCTGAATACCGAATATACAAAGTTAAATAAAGCTAATCAAAATAATGTTAAGCTGCATATTAAATCAGTGAAGCGTAAAGGTGATCGTGAATTGATCAACTGCGTTATCAAAAACGTTAGTGGTGAAGATAATATTCTTATTGAACACATTAAGATTCGTTTTGTTGATACAGAAGCAGAACTTAAGCTTAATATGCATCAAACAATTCGTTTGAAGGCTAAAACTTATAAAGAAGTTATGTTAAAAGTTGACAGTAGTAAGTTCGCTGGCATCAATATTAATAAAGCTTCGGTACGTGTTTTAATCAGTTAATAAAAATTAGGGAAATAGTCGAAAGACTATCTCCTTTTTTTTATGACTATTTCTGATATTTTACTGCTAAATTAATTGCTCAAATTTACTTAAAGTTCAATCATAACACCATATAATATTGATTTATTTAATGATTAATAACATCCTACAAACTAAACTTTTTATAGAAAAATTTATATTTAAATCTAGATATAACACTTAATTTAAGAAGGTTTTATAAACTAAAATAACGATAAAATTTTGTGTTTTAACACATTTCATGTACATATGTAGTAAAAGTGTGTTAAAAATTCAAAACATTTCTAGCCTCAAATAGTTGGTAAAATAAATAAAAGTCCTTAAATGAGAGAGTGGATTTGTAAAAAAAATATAGGAGAGTCATGAAAAAATTATTTAGAAACTGCTTGTTTAGTTTTATGGCATTAATGATGATTGGGCAAATTGTAGCTCCAACTGTTATTGCTGCTGCAGAGTTAGATTCAGAATTGTATGAAACGATTGCAACGATTGAAGATTTTGAACAAACGGATGAAGGGTACAAGCTACTCTTACAGTTAGATGAAGAATCGACAGTTCGTTTTGAATACGAAGCACAAAATGAAATAACAAACTTTGATTTCAACTTAAACGAAAAGGCATTAAGTTTAGATCAAGATAACACCTTAGTAAAAGGTGAAAACATAATTAAAATTACCAGGAAAACAGCAGATGATGAGTTGAATATTTTCAATGTTAATGTCCAAAAGAAGAATTTACAAAATTTGGATATTATGAGCGAAGACGCTAAGTCAGAGACTAAAGTTTCGGAAGAACCTGCAACTCTTTCAGAAATTTCAAGGGAAGCAACTGAAGTGCAAGACAAAAATAATCGTGCTTTAGGAACTTCGTTAGCAGAAAAATATCATGAAAACCTTGTTGATATTAATGCTAATTACGGATTTGAGGAATTTATGGAAAAAGGTGGTCTAATTGGAGACTACGAAGTTGATTATGAAAATGAAATAATAACGCTGATTCCATCAACTGAAAACTCAGCTATGGGTGGTCTTAATTCATATTTCAAAATTGATGGAGCTAGACCATTTGATATATCAGCTGATATTAAAGTTACTGCACAAACTGCAGACGCTGCCGATGCGGTATCCTTTGTTTTTAGTGGTGAAGATGACCCGCTAAAGTTAGGTAACCCTGGAGCTCAATTTGGTATTGGTGGTTTAGCAGATTCTTTTGGTCTTGTATGGGACTATTATAACAATACAACAGATACAGCTAGTTTTGAATTTGCTGATACTAATTCAGACGGGAGACTGTGGGAATACAAAAATAGACAGGGTACACCGTATGAGGTTCATAAATCAACAGGGGCACCAAAATATAAGATGCAAATGAAATCTGATGGGACAAATATCAGTGCTAACTTATACATGCCACGCGTAAGAAATATCACTTATACAGGTCCTTCGAAGTCAGATAATGACTACTTTGTTAGAATTGCAACATCACAAGGTGCAAATCACTCAGCAGTGGAAGTATCTAATATCTCGGTTAAAGCAGATATTGTTAATCTTTCAGATTTTAGCCATCCAACTGAGCCAGATAAAAAAGCTAAAATAGAGTGGGGTTCTGAACAAGAGATAGAAGTGACAGTTGCAAATACGCTTTATGCTGAACAACATCTTAAGTTAAATAAAGCAGCTCTTGTAAATTATGAAGAAAAAGAAAACTCTTTCTACACAAATTTAAGAACATCTTCTGAGAACGTCTTACATGAAGGGGTGAAGTTAACTGATGGTTACGAAGGTGATTTAGGTGCGGAAACATCAGTTATGTTATTTACAACTCTTAAAGTAACTGATCCACGTGGAGATAGAGATACTCAATTATCGTTATTAGCAGATAATTCAGTACAAAAAGCATCAATGAAAACAAGTTCGGATTACAGTGCATTTGAGTATGACCCACAATACTTTGACGAGCATGTTTTGACTGGGGATCCAGCATCCTTTTCAGGTGCAACAAGATATGTTGTTCCTAATTTAGATGTAAAAGATGATGAAGCAGTAAAAAAGTACATTTTAGAAGAAAGTGATATTACAATTGATGATCCATATTTAGATGAAGTTACTCAAGCGGAAATCCTTGCAAGCCCAAGAGTAACAATTGATCCAAACTATAATGCTGCAACAGATAGTAATGTTGTATCGATTACATATTTGGCGATTAATAATGAAACAATAACTCGTGAAATAGAATTTTTTGCTGAAGATTTAACGCTTACAAAAACAGTTAAGGATACTGGAGTTGATAAGAATGCTACTGATGACGTAAGTACTGTATTAAATGGAAAAGCAGAATCAGGGGAGCAATTAGAATATACAGTTACAGTAAGTAATAAAGGAGTTACTCCTGCAAGTAATGTTGTATTAACTGATACAACAGATGATCTTTTAGATAAAAGTTCATTAGAAATAACATCATTTAATGATGGAACTAATGCAGTAAGCACAGACAATTATAATCTTGTTGATTCGGTACTCACAATTAAGGAAATTCCAGGGGAAACAACATATACAATTGTTTATACAATAAATGTAAAGTCTAAGAAGCGTACGAGATTAACTCAAGAGTATATTACCAATACAGTTACCGCTATTAGTGATACACTTGGTGCAACTGAAGTAGTTGCTGAATCTCAAATTGAATTAAATAAGAACGCCCCAGGTATGAGTGAGCTTGCAATTGGGAAAATTTTTGTTTCAGGTAGTGATAGCATTGATAAAAACGATGCAGCATCACCAAAAGAAACATTAACGTATCAAGTGACATTAGATAATACTAACTCGTCATTAGATCAAGATAATGTGATAATTACTGATGAACCAGATCCAAGTGATATTTCAGGAACAATTAGTAATGTTAAAGTTATTGATGGAGATACAGAATTAGAAGAAGGCACTGATTATTCAGTATCCGGGAATGTTGTAACAATTAGCAGTATTCCATCAGGATCGTCTTATACATTAATATATGACGTAACTGCTGCTGCAAAGTTTATTGATGACAGTACAATAAGCAATAAGGTTACGGTTGTTGGTGATGATGTTATCAACACCTTAGTCGATTCAGTGGAAGTTGAAAAAGATAGTAATATAATTCCCGGTGTCGATGCGACGATTGCTGGTACTGATACTTCAGTTAAATTGGCAGATGCCCCAAGAACAAATGCCGAAGTGCTTAAATTGATTAATGCGCAAGCTTATGACATTGATGGTTCGAGCTTGATAAGCGAAATTACGATTTCAGATATTGGTGGATATGATATTTCAAGTCCTAAAGTAGGTGAGTATACTATCCATATTGGTGTATCTGGTTCTAGCGGTAAATTTGTAAAAACGTCAGTAAATTTTAAAGTTGTGGAAAACAATAAGCAAATTAATGATATTGACATGTATCTAACAACGCCCGTTTTTGTTGAAAATGGAAATGGACTTTCGGATGTTGAGGTTGTAGAACAGTTAATTTGGCCACACGTTATAGAAACATTAAATGGCGATGTTCAAGAACCATATGCAATTACAAGTGAAAGTTTACAAAGTAATGGTGGATATAACAATAACCAAAATGGAACATATTCGTTTAAATTTGTCGCTACAGGACTAAATTCTGGTCTGGAAGTAGAAGAAATTGCCTTAGTAACAGTAGCAGAAGATATGAGTAGTTTAGCAGGTGTGGCGACAATTGATGGTCAAAATATCAAAGTCCTTCAAGGAAGTTATTACTCTGACGATGTAGCAGCTGCATTTCATAAAAAATCATATCCAGTTGCAACAGGTTTAATCTATGAAAATGGCGCTCTTAAGCAAGAGGTTGCCCTAGATGCTAGTGACGTTCTTAAGCAAGATGTTAATACTGCAATTGTCAATAAATACCAAACAATATTCTACTTTGAGGGAGAAACAACTGATGAGATGCTAGTTTCTAATATTGGAACATTTGAAGTTGAAGTCGTAGAAGTAGATGATTCAAAGAATGCGGTAATTACAGCAACTGATAGTGAAGTTGAGCTTTCCACAGCTCCGAAAACTTCAGCTGATTTATTCACGACACTTAATGCGAATGCATTCGAATCTGGTGGTGATAACATCAAAGATAAAATTGAAATTATTGATTTAGGTGGATATAATTTCGATGCACCAGCATTAGGAACATTTGAAGTTACACTAGGTGTTGTCGGAAATGATGGTGTAAAAGTAACTACAACTGCAATCATAAAAATTGTTACAGATGGAACTGCTGTAAATGAAATTGATATGCTATTAAATAGTCCAATATCTGTTCAAAAAGGAAATGGACTTACAGATAAAGAGGTTGTAGATGGCTTGATTACTCCTCAAGTATTAGAAAAAATTGGTGGAGTATCCAATGATACATATGCTATTACTAGTAGTTCATTAGTAAGCAATGGTGGATATGATAATGGGTCTAATGGAACGTATACATTTAAGTTAGTAGCAAAAGGATTAGAAACTGGCCTTGAGGTTGAAAAAGCAGCACTAGTAATAGTTGCGAGTGACTCTACAGCTCTTGAAGCATTGGCAACAATTGATGGGGATGATATTAAAATTCTAAAAGGTAGTTTCTATGATGAGAATGTAGCGGCAAATTTACATAATCTAAATTACCCTACGGTAACAGCTTTAGTTTCAGAAAAAGCTGAGATTAAACAAGAAGTTTCATTAGATGCAAGCGATATTATTGCAAGTAATGTTGATGAAGACACAGCGGGTGAATATAGTACTACATTTTATTTTGAAGGTGAAACATCTGATGAAAACCAAGTAACTGCACTAAGAAATTTATCTGTTGCAGTTGTAGACCCAGACTTTTCTAAAAATGCAGTTCTTACAGCAATCGATAGTGAAGTTGAAGTATCAGAAGCTCCTAAAGACAATGATACTCTAATTAAGCAGCTTCAAACTGAAGCTTTTGAAGCAAACGGTGTTGACATTAGCGGTGATGTAGAAATTATTAACCTTGGAGGATATGATTTATCATCTCCAACTGTTGGAAACTATACAATTACCTTAAGTGTTGTTGGAAGCGATGGGGTAAAAGTAACAACAACAGCTATCTTAAAGGTAGTAGCTGATGGAGAGGCAACAAACACAATTGATATGTTATTATCATCACCAGTGTTTGTTGAAAATAGTAACGATCTTACTGATGCACAGGTTGTAGATCAGCTAGTTCTTCCATATGTGTTAGAAAATTTAAATGGAACTGCTCAAGAACCATATGCAATTTCATCAACTTCATTAGTAAGTAACGGTGGATATAAAAATAATACAAATGGAACCTATACATTTAAGTTAGTAGCAGTTGGAACTCAGTCGGGATTAGAAGTTGAGAAAGCTGTAGTGGTTGTTGTATCAGACGATATAGCTGATTTAGATGCAGTTGCAACAATCGATGGAGCAGATATTAAAGTTCTTGAAGGTAGTTATTACGGAAAAGAGAGAGCATCAGTATTACATAAAAAAAATTATGATACTGTTACAGCTGAAGTTAGAGAATCAGGAACAATCACTCCAGTAGAATTAACTGACAGTGATATCTTAGCAACAAATGTTAATACTGCAAAAGCAGGAAACTATGCAACAACGTATCGTTTTGAATCAAGTGACTATTCGGCACCAGTAAGTGTCGTGCGTAACTTAAATGTTGAAGTAGTTAAACCAGACATTAGTAAGGATGCGGTAATTGCTGCAACTGATACAGAGGTGGAATTAGAATCTGCTCCAGAAACTATAGAAGGTTTATTAACAACATTAAATGCTCAAGCATTCGAAGCAAGTGGAGAAGAAATTACTAGCAAAATTGAAGTTGTTGATTTGGGCGGGTACGATTTCGATGCTCGTGAAACTGGGACTTACACAATTACATTAAGTGTGGTTGGACAACACAATACATTAGTAAGAACTAAAGCAAATTTAAAAGTTGTGGATAATGGAGAGCTAACAAACGAAATTGATATGTTGTTATCTTCACCAGTGTTTGTCGAAAAGGGGAATGGTTTAACTGCGACTGAAGTAGTAGATCAACTAATCGTTCCATATATCTTCGAAACAATGAATGGAACAAGTAACGAACCGTATGCAATTACAAGTTCAAGTTTAGTGAGTGATGGTGGATATGATAACAACGTTAACAGAACCTATGCATTTAAATTAGTAGCAGAAGGAAATGAATCAGGACTAGAAGTTGAGAAGGTTGCTTTAGTGACTGTTGGTAATGAAATTGCAGACCTTGATGCAGTTGCAACTATTTTTGGTAAGGACATTACAGTGCTACAAGGAAGTTACTATTCTAAAGAAGTGGCTGCTGCATTACACCAATATCACTTTGATGTGGTTACAGTAAATATCCAAGAAAGTGGTCTAAATGTAGCAAATATTCCATTAGGTGCGGATGACATTATTGCAACTAATGTTGATACGAAAACTGTTGGTGATTATACAACAACATATTATTTTAACTCTAATGATTATATAGCTCCAATTAGTGCAACACGTAACTTAGGAGTTAAAGTAATTTCCCCATATGTTGATGAAAATGCTGTTATTACTGCAACAGATAGCGAAGTTGAATTATCGAATGTTCCAGTGAATAAATATGATTTATTTGATTTGCTTGAGGCAAAAGCATTCGAGTCAAATAACACAGATATTAGCTATAAAATTGAACTGATTGATATCGGTGGATATGATTTATCTGATCCAGCTGTTGGAACTTACACAATTACACTTGGTGTTGTCGGAAGCGATGGAGTAATGGTAACAACAAACGCAGACTTAACAGTAGTAGCTGATGGAGAAGCGACTAATAAGGTTGAGATGTTAGTATCATCTCCAGTATTTGTCGAAAATGGAAATGGACTTTCGGACGCTGAGGTTGTAGATGAGTTAATCGTTCCTTATGTACTTGAAACACTTAATGGAACAAGTAGCGAACCATATGCAATTACAAGTTCAAGTTTAGTAAGTAACGGTGGATACAAAAATACTACAAACGGAACTTACACATTTAAGTTAGTAGCAACAGGCGTTGAGACTGGCTTAGAAGTAGAACAAACAGCAGTAGTAATCGTGGCTAGTGACATTACTGACTTAGAAGCAGTAGCAACAATTGATGGAACTGACATTAAGGTTCTTGAAGGAAGTTACTACGCTAAAGATGTAGCCTCTGTATTACATAAAGATAACTACGATGTAGTTACAGCCGAAGTTAATGAATCAGGAACAGTTACTCCAGTAGGATTAACAGCAGATAATATATTAGCAACTAATGTAAATACAAGTGCAACAGGAACGTATACTACAACTTACCGCTTTGCATCAAGTGACTTTGCAGCGCCAGTAAGTACAATCCGTAATTTAGCAGTGGAAGTAGTAGCAGCTGATTTCAGCGAGAATGCAGTAATTACTGCAAATGATACTGAGGTTGAGTTAGCGAAAGCACCTAAGGCAGCTAACGATTTAGTGACTACGCTAAGTGCAACAGCATCTGAAGCTGACGGAACAGATATTACAAGTAAAATTGAAGTGGTAGACTTCGGTGGATATGATTTATCAGCTCCAGCAGAAGGAAACTACACCATCACTCTTGGTGTTGTCGGAAGCGACGATGTAATGGTAACAACAACAGCTAACTTAAAAGTAGTAGCAGATGGTGCAGCAACTAACAAGGTTGAAATGTTAGTATCATCTCCAGTATTTGTTGAAAATGGAAATGGTCTAACTGACGCTGAGGTTGTAGAAGGATTAATTCTTCCATATGTGTTAGAAACAATTGATGGAGTAGCAAACGAACCATATGCAATTACAAGTTCAAGTTTAGTAAGTAATGGTGGATATGACAACAAAACTAATGGAACATACACATTTAAGTTAGTAGCAACAGGTAAAGAAACTGGCTTAGAAGTAGAACAAACAGCATTAGTAGTAGTAGCTGGTGACATTACTGACTTAGAAGCAGTAGCGACAATAGATGGAGCAGACATTAAAGTTCTTGAAGGAAGTTACTATGGAAAAGATGTAGCATCAGTATTACATAAAGATAACTACGATGTAGTAACAGCCGAAGTTAATGAATCAGGAACAGTTACTCCAGTAGGATTAACAGCAGATAACATATTAGCAACAAATGTAAATACAAGTGCAACAGGTACATATACAACAACTTACCGCTTTGCATCAAGTGACTTTGCAGCGCCATTAAGTACAATCCGTAATTTAGCAGTTGAAGTAATAGCAGCAGACGCTAGTAAAAATGCTGTAATTAGCGCAACAGACGTGGAAGTCGAGTTAGCAAAAGCACCTAAGGCAGCTAGCGACTTAGTGACTACACTAAATGCAACAGCATTTGAAGTAGATGAAACAGATATTACAAGTAAAATTGAAGTGGTAGACTTCGGTGGATATGACTTGTCAGCTCCAGCAGAAGGAAACTACACAATCACTCTTGGTGTTGTCGGAAGCGACGATGTAATGGTAACAACAACAGCTAACTTAAAAGTAGTAGCAGATGGGGCAGCAACTAACCAGGTTGAAATGTTAGTATCATCTCCAGTATTTGTTGAAAATGGAAATGGTCTAACTGCCGCTGAAGTTGTAGAAGGATCAATTCTTCCATATGTGTTAGAAACAATTGATGGAGTAGCAAACGAACCATATGCAATTACCAGTTCAAGTTTAGTGAGTAATGGTGGATATGACAACAAAACTAATGGAACATACACATTTAAGTTAGTAGCGACAGGTGTCGAGACTGGCTTAGAAGTAGAACAAACAGCATTAGTAGTAGTAGCTGGTGACATTACTGACTTAGAAGCAGTAGCGACAATTGATGGAGCAGACATTAAAGTTCTTGAAGGAAGTTACTACGCTAAAGATGTAGCATCAGTATTACATGCTGATAACTACGATGTAGTTACAGCCGAAGTTACTGAATCAGGAACAGTTACTCCAGTAGGATTAACAGCAGATAACATATTAGCAACTAATGTAAATACAAGTGCAACAGGAACGTATACTACAACTTACCGCTTTGCATCAAGTGACTTTGCAGCGCCAGTAAGTACAGTGCGTAACTTAGCAGTTGAAGTAGTAGCAACTGATTTTAGTGAGAATGCAGTAATTACTGCAAATGATACTGAGGTTGAGTTATCAAAAGCACCTAAGGCAGCTAGCGACTTAGTGACTACGCTAAATGCAACAGCATCTGAAGCTGACGGAACAGATATTACAAGTAAAATTGAAGTAGTAGACTTCGGTGGATATGATTTATCAGCTCCAGCAGAAGGAAACTACACAATCACTCTTGGTGTTGTCGGAAGCGACGATGTAATGGTAACAACAACAGCTAACTTAAAAGTAGTAGCAGATGGTGCAGCAACTAACAAGGTGGAAATGTTAGTATCATCTCCAGTATTTGTTGAAAATGGAAATGGTCTAACTGACGCTGAGGTTGTAGATGAGTTAATCGTTCCTTATGTACTTGAAACACTTAATGGAACAAGTAACGAACCATATGCAATTACAAGTTCAAGTTTAGTAAGTAACGGTGGATACAAAAATACTACAAACGGAACTTACACATTTAAGTTAGTAGCAACAGGCGTCGAGACTGGCTTAGAAGTAGAACAAACAGCATTAGTAGTAGTAGCTGGTGACATTACTGACTTAGAAGCAGTAGCGACAATTGATGGAGCAGATATTAAAGTTCTTGAAGGAAGTTACTACGCTAAAGATGTAGCATCAGTATTACATAAAGATAACTACGATGTAGTTACAGCCGAAGTTACTGAAGCAGGAACAGTTACTCCAGTAGGATTAACAGCAGATAACATATTAGTAACTAATGTAAATACAAGTGCAACAGGTACATATACTACAACTTACCGCTTTGCATCAAGTGACTATGCAGCACCAGTAAGTGTTGTGCGTAACTTAGCAGTTGAAGTAGTAGCAGCTGATTTCAGCGAGAATGCAGTAATTAGTGCAAGTGATGCTGAAGTAGAACTTAGCGATGCACCAACAACAGTTGCTAACCTAGTGACTACGCTAAATGCAACAGCATTTGAAGCAGATGAAACAGATATTACAAGTAAAATTGAAGTGGTAGACTTCGGTGGATATGATTTATCAGCTCCAGCAGAAGGAAACTACACAATCACTCTTGGTGTTGTCGGAAGCGACGATGTAATGGTAACAACAACAGCCAACTTAAAGGTAGTAGCAGATGGTGCAGCAACTAACAAGGTGGAAATGTTAGTATCATCTCCAGTATTTGTTGAAAATGGAAATGGTCTAACTGATGCTGAAGTTGTAGAAGGATTAATTCTTCCATATGTGTTAGAAACAATTGATGGAGTTGCAAACGAACCATATGCAATTACAAGTTCAAGCTTAGTAAGTAATGGTGGATATGACAACAATACTAATGGAACATACACATTTAAGTTAGTAGCAACAGGAGTTGAGACTGGCTTAGAAGTAGAACAAACAGCATTAGTAGTAGTAGCTGGTGACATTACTGACTTAGAAGCAGTAGCGACAATTGATGGAGCAGACATTAAAGTTCTTGAAGGAAGTTACTACGCTAAAGATGTAGCATCAGTATTACATAAAGATAACTACGATGTTGTAACAGCCGAAGTTACTGAATCAGGATCAGTTACTCCAGTAGGATTAACAGCAGATAACATATTAGTAACTAATGTAAATACAAGTGCAACAGGAACGTATACTACAACTTACCGCTTTGCATCAAGTGACTTTGCAGCGCCAGTAAGTGTTGTGCGTAACTTAGCAGTTGAAGTAGTAGCAGCAGATTTCAGCAAAAATGCAGTAATTAATGCAACAGACGTGGAAGTTGAGTTATCAAAAGCACCTAAGGCAGCTAACGACTTAGTGACTACGCTAAATGCCACAGCATCTGAAGCTGAAGGAACAGATATTACCAGTAAAATTGAAGTAGTAGACTTCGGTGGATATGATTTATCAGCTCCAGCAGAAGGAAACTACACAATCACTCTTGGTGTTGTCGGAAGCGACGATGTAATGGTAACAACAACAGCTAACTTAAAAGTAGTAGCAGATGGTGCAGCAACTAACAAGGTGGAAATGTTAGTATCATCTCCAGTATTTGTTGAAAATGGAAATGGTCTAACTGACGCTGAGGTTGTAGAAGGATTAATTCTTCCATATGTGTTAGAAACAATTGATGGAGTAACAAACGAACCATATGCAATTACAAGTTCAAGTTTAGTAAGTAATGGTGGATATGACAACAAAACTAATGGAACATACACATTTAAGTTAGTAGCAACAGGAGTTGAGACTGGCTTAGAAGTAGAACAATCAGCATTAGTAGTAGTAGCTGGTGACATTACTGACTTAGAAGCAGTAGCGACAGTTGATGGAGCAGACATTAAAGTTCTTGAAGGAAGTTACTACGCTAAAGATGTAGCATCAGTATTACATAAAGATAGCTACGATGTAGTTACAGCCGAAGTTACTGAATCAGGAGCAGTTACTCCAGTAGGATTAACAGCTGATAACATAATTGCAACTAATGTAAATACAAGTGCAACAGGTACATATACTACAACTTACCGCTTTGCATCAAGTGACTTTGCAGCGCCAGTAAGTACAATCCGTAACTTAGCAGTTGAAGTAGTAGCAACTGACTCTAGTAAAAATGCTGTAATTAACGCAACAGATGTGGAAGTCGAGTTAGCGAACGCACCTAAGACAGCTAACGACTTAATGACTACGCTAAATGCAACCGCATTCGAAGCAGATGAAACAGATATTACAAGTAAAATTGAAGTGGTAGACTTCGGTGGATATGATTTATCAGCTCCAGCAGAAGGAAACTACACAATCACTCTTGGTGTTGTCGGAAGCGATGATGTAATGGTAACAACAACAGCTAACTTAAAAGTAGTAGCAGATGGTGCAGCAACTAACAAGGTGGAAATGTTAGTATCATCTCCAGTATTTGTCGAAAATGGAAATGGTCTAACTGACGCTGAAGTTGTAGAAGGATTAATTCTTCCATATGTGTTAGAAACAATTGATGGAGTTGCAAACGAACCATATGCAATTACAAGTTCAAGTTTAGTAAGTAATGGTGGATATGACAACAAAACTAATGGAACATACACATTTAAGTTAGTAGCAACAGGTGTCGAGACTGGCTTAGAAGTAGAACAAACAGCATTAGTAGTAGTAGCTGGTGACATTACTGACTTAGAAGCAGTAGCGACAATTGATGGAGCAGACATTAAAGTTCTTGAAGGAAGTTACTACGCTAAAGATGTAGCATCAGTATTACATAAAGATAACTACGATGTTGTAACAGCCGAAGTTACTGAAGCAGGAACAGTTACTCCAGTAGGATTAACTGAAGATAACATAATTGCAACTAATGTAAATACAAGTGCAACAGGAACGTATACTACAACATACCGCTTTGCATCAAATGACTTTGCAGCGCCAGTAAGTGTTGTGCGTAACTTAGCAGTTGAAGTAGTAGCAAGTGATTTTAGCAAGAATGCAGTAGTTAATGCAAGTGATGCTGAAGTAGAACTAAGTAGCGCACCTAAGGCAGCTAGCGATCTATTGACTACGCTAAATGCAAAAGCATTTGAAGCTAAAGGAACAGATATTACCAGTAAAATTGAAGTAGTAGACTTCGGTGGATATGATTTATCAGCTCCAGCAGAAGGAAACTACACAATAACTCTTGGTGTTGTCGGAAGCGACGATGTAATGGTAACAACAACAGCTAACTTAAAATTAGTAGCAGATGGTGCAGCAACTAACAATGCTGAAATGTTAGTATCATCTCCAGTATTTGTTGAAAATGGAAATGGTCTAACTGACGCTGAAGTTGTAGAAGGATTAATTCTTCCATATGTGTTAGAAACAATTGATGGAACAAGTAACGAACCATATGCAATTACAAGTTCAAGTTTAGTAAGTAATGGTGGATATGACAACAAAACTAATGGAACATACACATTTAAGTTAGTAGCAACAGGAGTTGAGACTGGCTTAGAAGTAGAACAATCAGCATTAGTAGTAGTAGCTGGTGACATTACTGACTTAGAAGCAGTAGCGACAGTTGATGGAGCAGACATTAAAGTTCTTGAAGGAAGTTACTACGCTACAGACGTAGCATCAGTATTACATGCTGATAACTACGATGTAGTAACAGCCGAAGTTACTGAATCAGGAGCAGTTACTCCAGTAGGATTAACAGCAGATAACATATTAGCAACTAATGTAAATACAAGTGCAACAGGTACATATACTACAACTTACCGCTTTGCATCAAGTGACTATGCAGCACCAGTAAGTGTTGTGCGTAACTTAGCAGTTGAAGTAGTAGCAAGTGATTTCAGCGAGAATGCAGTAATTACTGCAAATGATACTGAAGTTGAGTTATCAAAAGCACCTAAGGCTGATAACGACATAATGACTACGCTAAATGCAACAGCATTTGAAGCAGATGAAACAGATATTACCAGTAAAATTGAAGTGGTAGACTTCGGTGGATATGATTTATCATCTCCAGCAGAAGGAAACTACACAATCACTCTTGGTGTTGTCGGAAGCGACGATGTAATGGTAACAACAACAGCTAACTTAAAAGTAGTAGCAGATGGTGCAGCAACTAACAAGGCTGAAATGTTAGTATCATCTCCAGTATTTGTTGAAAATGGAAATGGTCTAACTGACGCTGAGGTTGTAGAAGGATTAATTCTTCCATATGTGTTAGAAACAATTGATGGAACAAGTAACGAACCATATGCAATTACAAGTTCAAGCTTAGTAAGTAATGGTGGATATGACAACAATACTAATGGAACATACACATTTAAGTTAGTAGCAACAGGCGTCGAGACTGGCTTAGAAGTAGAACAAACAGCATTAGTAGTAGTAGCTAGTGACATTACTGATGTAGAAGCAGTAGCGACAATTGATGGAGCAGACATTAAAGTTCTTGAAGGAAGTTACTACGCTAAAGACGTAGCATCAGTATTACATAAAGATAGCTACGATGTAGTTACAGCAGAAGTTAATGAATCAGGAACAGTTACTCCAGTAGGATTAACAGCAGATAACATAATTGCAACTAATGTAAATACAAGTGCAACAGGAATGTATACTACAACTTACCGCTTTGAATCAAGTGACTTTGCAGCGCCAGTAAGTACTATGCGTAACTTAGCAGTTGAAGTAGTAGCAGCTGACGCTAGTAAAAATGCTGTAATTAACGCAACAGATAGCGAACTTGAGTTAGCTAAAGCACCTAAGACAGTTGAAGACTTATTAGTAGTCTTGAACGCCAAAGCATCTGAAGCTGAAGGAACAGATATTACAAGTAAAATTGAAGTAGTAGACTTCGGTGAATATGATTTATCAGCTCCAGCAGAAGGAAACTACACAATCACTCTTGGTGTTGTCGGAAGCGATGATGTAATGGTAACAACAACAGCTAACTTAAAAGTAGTAGCAGATGGTGCAGCAACTAACAAGGTTGAAATGTTAGTATCATCTCCAGTATTTGTTGAAAACGGAAATGGTCTAACTGACGCTGAGGTTGTAGAAGGATTAATTCTTCCATATGTGTTAGAAACAATTGATGGAGTAGCAAACGAACCATATGCAATTACAAGTACAAGTTTAGTAAGTAATGGTGGATATGCCAACAATACTAATGGAACATACACATTTAAGTTAGTAGCAACAGGTGTCGAGACTGGCTTAGAAGTAGAACAATCAGCATTAGTAGTAGTAGCTGGTGATATTACTGATGTAGAAGCAGCAGCGACAATTGATGGAGCAGACATTAAAGTTCTTGAAGGAAGTTACTACGCTAAAGATGTAGCATCAGTATTACATAAAGATAACTACGATGTTGTAACAGCCGAAGTTACTGAATCAGGAACAGTTACTCCAGTAGGATTAACAGCAGATAACATATTAGCAACTAATGTAAATACAAGTGCAACAGGAACGTATACTACAACTTATCGCTTTGCATCAAGTGACTATGCAGCACCAGTAAGTGTTGTGCGTAACTTAGCAGTTGAAGTAGTAGCAGCTGACGCTAGTAAAAATGCTGTAATGAACGCAACAGATAGCGAACTTGAGTTAGCTAAAGCACCTAAGACAGTTGAAGACTTATTAGTAGTCTTGAACGCCAAAGCATCTGAAGCAGATGGAACAGATATTACAAGTAAAATTGAAGTGGTAGACTTCGGTGGATATGATTTATCAGCTCCAGCAGAAGGAAACTACACAATCACTCTTGGTGTTGTCGGAAGCGACGATGTAATGGTAACAACAACAGCTAACTTAAAAGTAGTAGCAGATGGTGCAGCAACTAACAAGGTTGAAATGTTAGTATCATCTCCAGTATTTGTTGAAAATGGAAATGGTCTAACTGACGCTGAGGTTGTAGAAGGATTAATTCTTCCATATGTGTTAGAAACAATTGATGGAGTAACAAACGAACCATATGCAATTACAAGTACAAGTTTAGTAAGTAATGGTGGATATGACAACAAAACTAATGGAACATACACATTTAAGTTAGTAGCAACAGGAGTTGAGACTGGCTTAGAAGTAGAACAAACAGCATTAGTAGTAGTAGCTAGTGACATTACTGACTTAGAAGCAGTAGCGACAATTGATGGAGCAGACATTAAAGTTCTTGAAGGAAGTTACTACGCTAAAGATGTAGCATCAGTATTGCATAAAGATAACTACGATGTAGTAACATCCGAAGTTACTGGATCAGGAACAGTTACTCCAGTAGGATTAACAGCAGATAACATATTAGCAACTAATGTAAATACAAGTGCAACAGGAACATATACTACAACTTACCGCTTTGCATCAAGTGACTTTGCAGCGCCAGTAAGTACAATCCGTAACTTAGCAGTTGAAGTAGTAGCAGCTGACGCTAGTAAAAATGCAGTTATTAACGCAACAGACGTGGAAGTAGAGTTAAGTGAAGCTCCAGCAGCAAACGATTTACTTGCATCACTAGGTGCCAAAGCATCTGAAGCAAATGGAACAGATATTACAAGTAAAATTGAAGTTGTTGACTTCGGTGGATATGATGGAGCAGCTCCAGCTGTCGGAAACTACACAATCACTCTTGGTGTTGTCGGAAGCGACGATGTAATGGTAACAACAACAGCTAACTTAAAAGTAGTAGCAGATGGTGAAACGACTAACGCTATTGAAATGTTAGTATCATCTCCAGTATTTGTTGAAAATGGAAATGGTCTAACTGACGCTGAGGTTGTAGAAGGATTAATTCTTCTATATGTGTTAGAAACAATTGATGGAGTAGCAAATGAACCATATGCAATTACAAGTTCAAGTTTAGTAAGTAATGGTGGATATAACAACAATACTAACGGAACATACACATTTAAGTTAGTAGCAACAGGAGTTGAGACTGGCTTAGAAGTAGAACAAACAGCATTAGTAGTAGTAGCAAGTAATATTACTAATGTAGAAGCAGTAGCAACAATTGATGGAGCTGATATTAAGGTTCTTGAAGGAAGTTATTACTCTAAGGATGTAGCATCAGTATTACATAAAGATAACTACGATGTAGTTACAGCCGAAGTTACTGAATCAGGAGCAACTACGCCAGTAGCATTAACAGATGCTAATGTATTAACTACAAACGTTGATACGAAAACAGCGGGAACGTATGTAACAACTTACCGCTTTGCATCAAGTGACTTTGCAGCTCCAGTAAGCGTAATGCGCAACTTAAATGTGGAAGTAGTTGAAGCTAATGTAAGTGAAAATGCCGTAATTACTGCAACGGATATCGAACTTGAGTTAGCAAAAGCACCTAAAGCAGCTGAAGACTTATTAGTAGTTTTAAACGCCAAAGCATTTGAAGTTGGTAGTGAAGATATTACTAGTAAAATTAAACTAATTGACTTAGGGGGATATGACTTATCTGCCCCAACTGTTGGAACTTACACAATTACACTCGGTGTTGCCGGAAGCGACGATGTAATGGTAACAACAAACGCAGACTTAACAGTAGTAGCTGATGGAGAAGCGACTAATAAGGTTGAAATGTTAGTATCAACACCAGTATTTGTCGAAAATGGAAATGGGCTATCGGACGCTGAGGTTGTAGATCAGTTAATCGTACCTTATGTACTAGAAACAATGGGTGTTACAATTAACGAACCATATGCAATTACAAGCACAAGCATAGTAAGTAACGGTGGATACGATAATACTATAGATGGAACTTACACGTTCAAACTAGTTGCAGTGGGAACTGAGTCAGGATTAGAAGTTGAACAAACAGCAGTAGTAATCGTAGCTAGTGACATTACTGATTTAGATGCAGTAGCAACAATCGATGGAGCAGACATTAAAGTTCTTGAAGGAAGTTACTATGCTAAAGACGTAGCGTCAGTATTGCATAAAGATAGTTACGATGTAGTAACATCCGAAGTTAATGAATCCGGAGCAATTACGCCAGTAGCATTAACAGCCGCTAACATATTAGCAACAAATGTAAATACAGCGAAAGCTGGGACTTATGCAACAACTTTCCAATTTGCTTCAAGTGACTTTGCAGCACCAGTTAGCGTAGTGCGTAACTTAGATGTTGAAGTTATTAAAGCAAATGTTAGTAAAAATGCGGTAATTACAGCAACGGATGCAGAAATTGAGCTATCTAATACACCAACAAGTAAAGAAACGCTATTAATGTTGATTCAAGCTAAGGCTCTAGAAGTAGATGGTACAGATATTACATCTAAGATTGAAGTTGTAGACTTAGGTGGATATGATTTATCAGCTCCAACTCCAGGAACATATATTTTAATTTTAAGTGTTATCGGAAAAGATGGAGTTAAAGTTACTACAACAGCAACTATTACAGTGGTAGTTGACGGAGAGCAAACTAATGCGATTAATATGCTACTATCATCTCCAGTATATGTTGAAAATGGGAATGGACTTAGTGATGAGCAGGTTGTAGAAGGGTTAATCCTTCCATATGTATTAGAAACTTTAAATGGAACAAGTAACGAACCATACGCAATTTCATCTATGTCATTAGTTTCTAATGGTGGATATAACAACAATGCTAACGGAACATATACATTTAAGTTAGTAGCAACAGGAGTTGAGACTGGTTTAGAAGTAGAAAAAGCAGCAGTAGTAATCGTAGCTAATGACATTACTAATTTAGATGCAGTAGCAACAATCGATGGAGCTGATATTAAGGTTCTTGAAGGAAGTTATTACTCTAAGGATGTAGCATCAGTATTACATAAAGATAACTACGATGTAGTTACAGCAGAAGTTAATGAATCAGGAACAGTTACTCCAGTAGGATTAACAGATGCTAATGTATTAACTACAAACGTTGATACGAAAACAGCGGGAACGTATGTAACAACTTACCGTTTTGAATCAAGTGACTTTGCAGCCCCATTAAGCGTAATGCGTAACTTAGCTGTTGAAGTAGTAGCAGCTGACGCTAGTAAAAATGCAGTTATTAATGCAACAGACGCGGTAGTTGAGTTAAGTGAAGCCCCAGCTGTAGAAGCTGTACTTACAACATTAGGTGCCGAAGCTTTCGAAGCAAATGGAACAGATATTACAAGTAAAATTGAAGTGGTAGACTTTGGTGGATATGATTTATCAGCTCCATCCGAAGGAAACTACACAATCACTCTTGGTGTTGTTGGAAGCGATGATGTAATGGTAACAACAACAGCTAACTTAAAAGTAGTAGCAGATGGTGAAGCGACTAACTCTATTGAGATGTTATTCTCATCACCAGTATTTGTCGAAAATGGAAACGGACTTACAGATAAGCAAGTGGTGGACCAATTAATCCTTCCATATGTACTAGAAACAATTAATGGATTAGGTAACGAACCATACGCAATTACAAGTTCAAGTTTAGTTAGCAACGGTGGATATAACAACAATGCTAACGGAACTTATACATTTAAGTTAGTAGCAACAGGAGTTGAGACTGGTTTAGAAGTAGAAAAAGCAGCATTAGTAGTTGTTGCTGATGATATTACTGATTTAGATGCAGTAGCAACAATTGATGGAGCTGACATTAAGGTTCTTGAAGGAAGTTATTATTCTAAGGATGTAGCATCAACACTACATAAAGATCGTTATGATGCAGTTACTGCCGAAGTTACTGAATCAGGTACAATTAATTCTAAAGCCTTAACAAGTACAAATATCATTGCGACAAATGTTAATACAACGTCGGCCGGAACGTATACAACAACATATAGTTTTGGTTCAAGCGAATATGCAGCAACAGTAAGTGTTGTACGTAACTTAACAGTAGAAGTTGTAAAAGCAAATGTTAGTAACAATGCGGTAATTACAGCAACGGATAGTGAAATCGAACAGTCTAATGCACCAAAAACTAATTCGGATTTAATCGACTTATTAAACGTGGAAGCATTTGAACCAAATGGAACAGATATTACTCAAATGATTGATGTTGTAGACATGGGCGGATATGATTTATCAGCACCAAAAGAAGGAACTTACACAATTACATTAGGTGTTGTTGGAAGTGATGGTGTAGTTGTAACAACAACAGCAAATATTACGGTCGTAGTTGATGGAGCAGAAACTAATATGGTTGAAATGCTAGTTTCATCTCCAGTATATGTTGAAAATGGAAATGGACTTTCGGACGCTGAAGTTGTAGATCAATTACTGGTTCCACATGTATTAGAAACATTAAACGGAACAGTACAAGAACCATATGCAATTACAAGCTCAAGTTTAGTAAGTAATGGTGGATATGATAACAAAACTAATGGAACTTATACATTCAAATTAACTGCTGTAGGAAATAAGTCAGGATTAGAAGTTGAGAAAACTGCTTTTGTAATCGTTGCAAATGATATTACTGAATTAAATAATGTTGTAAGAATTGATGGGTCAAACATTAAAGTTCCAGTTGGATCAAATTATTCAGTAGAAAATGCATCTCAATTACATGCAAATAACTATGATGTGGTTACAGTAGAAGTTTACAAGGATAGAGTACTTAGTGATGAAGTTGCTCTTGACTCTTCAAATATTATTTCAAGTGATGTTGATACGAGTAAAGTAGGAACATATAGTACGGTTTACTTCTACACTGAGAATATTAACTCTAGAAGAACAACTGATGAAAAACCATTAAATACTATTAAGCGTTTTGAGGTTTCAGTTGTTGCAGATGAAGAAGCATTATCAGAATTAGAATTAACAAAACAAGTAACGGATGAAGATAATGATAACCAAGCAGAAGTAAATGAATTAATTTCATACGTTATTAATGTAAGTAACAATTCAACTAATACTGTGTTCAATGATGTTGTAATATCTGATGACTTTAGTTCTCAGTACTTAGATGCTAATAAGATAGAAAACATTAAAGTATTAGATCAAGCACAAAACAATGTTACAAATGAAGTTGTGAGTATTGAAGAGGGAAGTTTAGTTGTAGACATTTCATATTTAATGCCGGATGAACAAATTACTATTAGTTTTGACCAAAAACTATCTAGTGATTTAGTTGATGGTGATTCGATTGATAATATGGCAACAGTTACATTTGGAAATGTTGTAAAACAGTCAAATAATACAAGTATTAGTGTATCAAACCCTGAAGAACTAGAAGCAGAAGTTGTTGAACCAGTAATTACTGTAACTGGATCTAATATTATTGCTTACATAATTGCATTAATCACAGTATTGATTGCATTAGTAGTTGTAAAAAGAAAGTTTCAATAGTAGTTTTTAAAAGATAGAAAATGATTTAACGTGATATACATAATGTAAATCCAAAATAATAAAAAGATTATACCAATTAGCGCTATTGAAGTATTAGTACAATTGGATAAATATTAGTAAAATCTTCTGGAGATGAGCAAAACTCATCTTCAGAAAAAGATACTGATTTTAGGCAATTAATAGAAGCTTTAATGAGTTAAGCGAAATGCTTTGATATTTCAGAACTTGAAACGCTTTATGTAGATAGTGGATAAGATGCTTATGTATTGAACGATGAGCAATTAGGAAGTAACTATTTACTCTACTTCTCAAATGATGAGTTAAAAGGAGTTTCAGTATTTTTAACATAAAAGTATTACACTTAAATTATATAAATTTGTTTAAGGGAGTGTCGCACAAGTGATAGCTCACTGTATATAATTAGAAAATGAAATTTTAAAAGCCTTCAAAACAGGATTTTGTGAATTTCATTTTGTAGTTTTATGGATTTTCAAGTGCTTTGAGACATGCTCTTCATATGATAGGTTTCGTCTATATTTAGGTAATGAATATATGATAGTTACTGCAAACTATATAAGACACCTAGTTGCTAGTAATGGAGATAATTTAGTAAACTGCAAACTTATATCATCAGTGTTCTAAGATTGAAGCACCTTGCAAATTCTTGACCTGAAGAGAATGAGCTATAACAAGTGATATCTGAAATATTGTAAGACAAACTAAAGTCAAATACATTAGTGGAAAATGTTGTGTAAATATAAAACATTTATTAAATGAAAAATCTCATGATAATCCTTTTATAAACTCATAATTTGCTTAACCAGTATCCAAGGGCAAAATAATAATGTATAGTTAATGTTAATATGTCCTCCGATACCTACGTATACGAGCACACCGAAGAAGGTTTGAACCTATACATATTTATAGTGTTGAAAATTTCTAGGCACTAACTGTAACATTTATAGACAGTTTATAGACAGTTTATAGTTAATTTGATGCGGTCTATAAGTAGGTTATAGTGATTGAAGCTGATAAACAGATGTCTTTACTATTGAGTTTGTATAAATGGAGAAATCTATTAAAAAATGTGGCATTTCACTAGGTGGTGCAATTAGTTAACTACTTTCAAATGTATATTTACATTCATGTAAAAGTTTGGTAACACAGTATTATAAAAATGGATGCTACGTGGTATTAGAGAACATAAAAAAATTAATATTTAGAACTTACTACATTCGCACAATATCCAAAAGAAAACACACTTTGCACTAAAATTCAACAATTTTTTGTTAATTATTCAAAACAATTGATGGTAAAGAATGTTGATAAAATATATAGGGTAATTAACAGAGTATAAATTCATCATCGGAACACGACAAGAGTTTGATTATCGGGGTGACTATAAATTATATTATCAAAAGATTTGAGTGATAATACTTTTATTGTTGTATTTGAATGTTTGAAATAGATAAAATAACGCAATGAGAGGTATTTCAACACAGAAACAGTTGAACATTTAGTTATATTAGCTAGAATAATTATTGTTTTTACTTAATTGTGTAACTTAAAGCATTGATAGTATGAGCAGTAGCTAAACAAAAGCTTTAACATAAAAAAAATTAACGAGGTAAACAAAATGGAAAACACAAATGGATCAAAAAAAAATATACTAATTATTGGAATTGTAGTATTTGCAGTAATTGCTGGTTTATTAATAGTAGCATCGGGAAATGGTGATAACTCAACTTCTAGCAACGAAACAGCTGATACAGGATCTGAAGCAGTAACTGCAGGTTCAAATGAAGTGATAGAAAACACTTCAGATATGGAAAAATTAAAAAGTTCTGAGTATACAAGTGAAGGATTCGATAGCATTAAAATAGGAGATTCATTTGAATCAGTACAGTCAAGTATTGGTACGCTTGAAAAACTTGATATTGAAAGTGAGTACGATACTTACTCATATAAAGATGAAAAATTAGGAAGTAACTATGTATTCTACTTCACAAACAATGAATTAAAAGAAGTTTCAGTATTTTTAGCATAAGCATTTAATATAAATTGTAAATAAGTAATTAAAGATCTAAGTCACTATAAGACTTAGATCTTATTTTAAAATTTAAGGAATTATTGAGTAAGGTTATTTATTTAATACCAATAGTGTTTAATATAAAAATATGCTAAAAGTTTAAAACTGCCTTGCAATGCAATAATTAGTTTTCTGCTAAAAATGGTTAAGAACTTGGTTCATATAATTGTCAAACAATCTTATGGAAAATACTATTCCTTAAGATTATTGTTCCATATATAACATTTTATAGTAATAATTATTTTATTCAAAGCTTTAATTACAAAATAGCAATATTCAACTATTTCAAACAAATACATTTTGTGTTTTGTTTGTTAATAATTCAAGACAATTACTGGTGAAGAATATTGTTATTATTATATATGAATAAATATGTAGTAAAAATTACCTAATGATAATTAAGTAGATAAAAGAATTAAGGAGAAAGCAATGAAAGTATCTTTGAAAAACATTTTATTTAGTTTTATGACATTGATTGTAGTGGGACAAGCTATTACACCGACGGTTATTGCATCAGCTGAACTAAATTCAGAAATGTTTGAAACAATTGCAACACTAGAAGATTTTGAAGAAAATGAACAGGGTTACACCCTAACATTAGATGCAAAAGAAGAGGTAGGAGTTAAGTTTGAATATGACGTCCAAAACGACATCAATAACTTTAACTTTAATTTAAATGATAAGGTTTTAAGCCTAGATCAAAGTAACATTTTGACAAAAGGTGAAAATACTATAAATATTGAGCGAAAATCACCTGAAGATCAGTTGAGTTTTTTCAATGTAAATATTCAAAATAAACATTTAGATAATGTAAATATCAAGACTGATGTTTTTGAAAATAAAACTTCGTCTTATGAAGAAAGTGAAGTGGCTTTTGAAACTCCAGAGTCCTATTTAGTTACTGAGGGTAATGCAAAAAATAAGGACAATACAGTTGATGAGACAACGAAGTTAAAAGTAACGAAGTCATTCGTAAGTGGTAGCGATAGTGTTGATGGTAATAACCTAGCTACGACTAATGAAAAACTTAAATACAAAATTGTCTTAGATAATACAGCATCAACAAGAGATTTAAACGATGTAATCGTAACTGATGTTTTCGACGAGTTAGATACTGATGGGTCGATAAGAAATCTAAAGATAACTGATGGGAAAAATAAATTAGATCCAAATGATTATGTTTATAGCCCAGATGATTCAACGTTAATTATTGTGAAAATCCCAGCTGGAGCTAAATATGTTATTACTTATAACACTAAAACAGTTGCTGCGTTTAGTGACGATAGTCCCGTTGAAAACACCGTAACAGTTACTTCTGATGAAATTGCTGATGAAATTAGCGATACAGCTTCAGTTTCCAAAGATTTAGCGAAAATTCACAATACAAAACTTAGTAAAACTGTAGTTGATGAAACAAATAATGACGCGGCAGAAGGTAGTGAAGAATTAACATACACAGTAACCTTAAAAAACAAAGGTAGCGCTTATGAAAATAATATTGTTTTAGAAGATAAAGTAAATGATAAAAATCTTGATCGCTCAACACTTGAAGTTGTGAGTCTTGAGTCAAGCCGAGGTACTGATTTAAGTGCGGTTAAAGATAGTGATTTAAGTGATGGTTTACAACTTACGATTCCTAACTTAGCACCTAAAGAGCAGGTAACCCTAACTTATAAGGTAAATGTTGTAAGTAGTGTAACTAATTCTCAAGATGCGGTTCAAAACATTATTAAAAATACTACCCATGTTACAACATCGTATTATGATGGAACTCAAGCGCAAAAATTAACAGCTAAATCTAAAATTAATATTGATAATGCGGTTGAGGGAAAAATTGATTTAAAGGTAACAAAATCATATGTAGACAGTAGTGATAGTATTGATGGTAACAACCTGGCAACAACTAATGAATACCTTAGTTATGAGATTATCTTGGATAATACCGGATCACAAAGAGACTTAAACGATGTAATTGTAACTGATGTTTTCGATGAATTAGATACTGATGGATCAATTAGTAACTTTAAGATAACTGATGGAACTAAGGAATTAGACCCAAATGATTATGCTTATAGTCCGACTGATCCAGAGTTAATTATTGTGAAAATCCCAGCAGGAGCAAAATATGTTATTACATATGATACGAAAACAGTTGCTGCGTTTAGTGACGATAGTCCCGTTGATAACACCGTAACGGTTACTTCTGATGAAATTACTGATCAAATTACCGATACAGCTGTAGTTTCCAAAGATTTAAAGAAAGTACACAATACTAAACTTACTAAATCTGTTGCCGATAAAACAAATAATAATGCGGCGCAAGGTAGTGAAGCATTAACATACACAATTACGTTAGATAATCAAGGTAGCGCCTATGAAACTGATATTGTTTTAGATGATCAAGTAAGTGATGAAAATCTTGATCGTGCAACATTAGAAGTTATTAGTCTTGAGTCAAGCAAGGGAACAGATTTAAGTGCAGTTGTAGATAATGATTTAAGTGATGGTTTACAACTTACGATTCCTAACTTAGCACCAAAAGAGCAGGTAACCCTAACTTATAAGGTAAATGTGGTAAGTAGTGTAAATAATAAAATAAAATTTATTACTAAAACCATTGACAATAGCGTCGATGTAACAACGTCATACTATGACGGAACTCAAGCCCAAAGATTGACTGCAAAATCTAAAATTAATATTGACATTGCGGTTGAGGGAACAATTGATCTTAAAGTAACAAAATCATTTGTAAACGGTAGCGACAGTTTTGGAGGAAATAACTTAGCTACAACTAATGAGAAACTTAGTTATGAAATTATCTTAGATAATACCGCATCACAAAGAGACTTAAACAATGTAATCGTAACTGATGTTTTCGATCAAATTGATACTGATGGATCAATTAGCAACTTTAAGATAACTGATGGAACTAATGAGTTAGACCCAAATGATTACTCTTATAGCTCGTTTGATCCAATGCTAATTATCGTGAAAATCCCAGCGGGAGCAAAATACGTTATTACATATGACACAAAAACTGTTGCTGAGTTTAGTAATGATAGTCCCGTTGACAATACTGTAACGGTTACGTCTAATGAAATTACTGAGCCTATTATCGATACAGCTTCTGTTCCAAAAGACTTAGAGAGAATTCACAATACTAAACTTAGTAAAACTGTGAAGGATGAAACAAACAATAATACAGCTCAAGATAGTGAAGCTTTAACGTACACAATTACTTTAGAGAATCAAGGTAAGGTAAACGAAACTAATATTGTTTTAACTGATCAAGTAGATGATGCAAATCTTGATCGCTCAACACTTGAAGTTCTTAGTCTTGAGTCAAATAAGGGAACTGATTTAAGTACGGTTGAAGATAGTGATTTAAGTGATGGTTTACAACTTACAATTCCTAACTTGGCACCAAAAGAGCAGGTAACGCTAACTTATAAGGTAAATGTTGTAGGTAGTGTTACTAACAAAATAAAATTTACTACTAAAACAATTGATAACAGCGTTGAGGTAATAACATCATATTACAATGGTAAAACTGTGGATGAATTAACAGCGAGTGCGAAAATTATCATTGACAATGCGATTGAAGAAACAATTGCTCTAAAAGTGTCGAAATCATTTGTCGATGGTAGCGATAGTACTGATGGAAATAACTTAGCTACAGCTAATGAAAAACTTAGTTATCAAGTTGTTCTAGATAATACTGAATCACAAAGAGATTTAAATGATGTAATCGTAACTGATGTTTTCGATAAATTAGATACTAAGGGAACAATCAGCAACTTTAAGATAACTGATGGAACAAATGAATTAGATCCAAATGATTATGCTTATAACGCGTCAATGGGACCAACGTTAGTTATTGTGAAAATCCCAGCAGGAGCTAAATACGTTATTACCTATGACATGGAAACAGTAGCTGAGTTTAGTGATGAAAGTCCTGTTGACAATACCGTAACAGTTACTTCAAAAGAAATTAATGAGGCAATCACTGATACAGCTTCAGTTGCTAAAGATTTAGAGCAAATTCACAATACCAAACTAAGTAAAACAGTTGTTGATGAAACAAATAATAATGCAGCCCAAGGTAGTGAAGAGTTAACGTATACAGTTACCTTAGAAAATCAAGGTAAGGTAAACGAAACTAATATTGTTTTAGATGATCAAGTAAATGATGAAAATCTTGATCGTTCAACACTAGAAGTTGTAAGCCTTGAGTCAAATAAGGGAACTGATTTAAGTGCGGTTGAAGATACTGATTTCAGTGATGGTTTACAACTTACAATTCCTAACTTAGCACCAAAAGAGCAGGTGACGCTAACTTATAAGGTAAACGTTGTAAGTAATGTAATTAATCCACAAGAAGTAATTCAAAATACTATTAATAACATTGTCGATGTAACCACGTCATATTATGATGGACTAACAGCTAGCGCGGAAATTAATATTGATAACGCAGTTGAGGGAACAATTGATCTTAAAGTATCAAAATCATTTGTCGATGGTAGTGATAGTATTGATGGAAATAACTTGGCTACAGCTAATGAGAAGCTTAGTTATCAAGTTGTCCTAGATAACACTGGATCACAAAGAGATTTAAACGATGTAATCGTGACTGATGTTTTCGATGAATTAGATACTAAGGGAACAATCAGCAACTTTAAAATCACTGATGGAACTAATGAGTTAGACCCAAATGATTATGCTTATAGTTCGTCATTTGGTCCAACACTAATCATTGTGAAAATCCCAGCGGGAGCTAAATACGTTATTACATATGACATGAAAACAGTTGCTGAGTTTAGTGATGATAGTCCCGTTGACAATACTGTAACGGTTACTTCTAGCGAAATCAATGAGCCAATTACTGATACAGTTTCAGTGCCAAAAGATCTAGCAAAAATTCACAATACTAAACTTAGTAAAACAGTAGTCGATGAAACAAACAATAATGCAGCTCAAAGTAGTGAGGCGTTAACGTACACAGTAACTTTAGAAAACCAAGGTAAGGTAAACGAGACTAATATCGTGTTAGAGGATCAAGTGAATGATGAAAATCTTGATCGCTCAACACTAGAAGTTGTGAGTCTTGAGTCAAGCAAGGGTACGGATTTAAGTGCGGTTGGAGATAGCGATTTAACTGATGGTTTACAACTTACAATTCCTAATTTAGCACCAAAAGAGAAAGTAACGCTAACATATAAGGTAAATGTTGTGAGTAGTGTAAATAATAAAATAAAATTTATTACCAAAACCATTGATAACAGAGTCGATATGACAACATCATACTATGATGGAAGAAATATTGATGGACTAACAGCGAGCGCCAAAATTAATATTGACAATGCAGTTGAGGGAACAATCGATTTAAAAGTAACAAAATCATTTGTCGAAGGTAGTGATAGTATTGATAGAAATAACTTGGCTACAGGTAATGAGAAGCTTAGTTATCAAGTAGTCCTAGATAATACCGGATCACAAAGAGATTTAAACGATGTACTAGTAACTGATGTTTTTGATGAATTAGATACTGATGGGATAATCAGAAACTTTAAAATCACTGATGGAACAAATGAATTAGATCCAAATGATTATGCTTATAGTTCGTCGTTTGGTCCATCACTAATCATTGTGAAAATCCCAGCGGGAGCTAAATACGTTATTACATATGATATTAGAACAGTTAATGAGTTTAGTGATGATAGCCCTGTTGATAACGCTGTAACGGTTACTTCTAGCGAAATCAAGGAGCCAATTACTGATACAGTTTCAGTGCCAAAAGACTTAGAGAAGATTCATAATACAAAACTTAGTAAAACTGTGAAAGATGAAACTAAGAATAATGCAGCTCAAGGTAGTGAAGCGTTAACATACACAGTATCTTTAGAAAACCAAGGTAAGGTAAACGAGACTAATATTGTGTTAGAAGATCAAGTAAATGATGAAAATCTTGATCGATCAACACTAGAAGTTGTCAGTCTTGAGTCGAGCAAGGGAACGGATTTAAGTGCGGTTGGAGATAGCGATTTAAGTGATGGTTTACAACTTACAATTCCAAATTTAGCACCTAAAGAGCAGGTAACGCTAACTTATAAGGTAAACGTTGTAAGTAGTGTAGTTAATCCACAAGAACTAGTTCAAAATTCGATTAACAATATTGTCGATGTTACAACATCATATTATGATGGAAAAAATATTGATGGACTAACAGCCAGCGCTGAAATTAACATTGACAATGCAGTTGATGGAGCACTTGATTTAAAAGTAACAAAATCATTTATTGAGGGTAGCGATAGTTTTGGTGGTAACAACTTAGCTACTGCTAATGAAAAACTTAGTTATCAAGTTGTTCTAGATAATACTGAATCCCAAAGAGATTTAAACGATGTAATCGTAACTGATGTTTTTGATGAGCTGGATATCGATGGATCAATCAGCAACTTTAAGATAACTGATGGAACTAATGAATTGGACCCAAATGATTACTCTTATAGCTCGTCTGATCCAATGCTAATTATCGTGAAAATCCCAGCGGGAGCTAAATACGTTATTACCTATGACATGAAGACAGTTGCCGGGTTTAGTGATGATAGTCCCGTTGATAATAGTGTAACGGTAACTTCTAGGGAAATCAATGAGCCAATTACTGATACAGTTTCAGTTCCCAAAGATTTAGAGAGAATCCACAATACTAAGCTTACTAAAACTGTGAAAGATGAAACAAACAATAATGCAGCTCAAGGTAGTGAAGCTTTAACGTACTCAGTAACCTTAGAAAACAATGGTAAGGTAAACGAAACTAATGTTGTATTAGATGATCAAGTAAATGATGAAAATCTTGATCTCGCAACACTTGAAGTTATGAGTCTTGAGTCAAGCATGGGGACAGATTTAAGTGATGTTGAAGATAGTGATTTAAGTGATGGTTTACAACTTACAATTCCTAACTTAGCACCTAAAGAGCAGGTAACGCTAACTTATAAGGTAAATGTTGTAAGCAGTGTAATTAAGCAACAAGAAGCAGTTCAAAGTACAATTAACAATATTGTCGATGTTACATCATCATACTACGATGGAATCAATATTGATGGATTAACAGCTAATGCCGAAATTAATATTGACAATGCGGTTGAAGGAACAATTGATTTGAAAGTATCAAAATCATTTGTCGATGGTAGTGATAGTATTGATGGAAATAACTTGGCTACAGCTAATGAGAAGCTTAGTTATCAAGTTGTCCTAGATAATACCGGATCACAAAGAGATTTAAACGATGTAATCGTAACTGATGCCTTTGATGAATTAGATACTAAAGGAACAATAAGCAACTTTAAAATCACTGATGGAACAAATGAATTAGATCCAAATGATTATGCTTATAGTCCGTCGTTTGGTTCAACACTAATCATTGTCAAAATCCCAGCGGGAGCTAAATACGTTATTACCTATGACATGGAAACAGTTGCCGAGTTTAGTGATGAAAGTCCTGTTGACAATACCGTAACAGTTACTTCAAAAGAAATCAATGAGCCAATCACTGATACAGCTTCAGTGCCAAAAGATTTAGAGCAAATTCATAATATTAAACTGACTAAAACTGTAACTGATGAAACAAACAATAATGCAGCTCAAAGTAGTGAAGAGCTAACGTACACAGTAACTTTAGAAAACCAAGGTAAGGTAAACGAAACTAATATTGTTTTAGACGATCAAGCAAATGATGACAATCTTGATCGCTCAACACTAGAAGTTGTGAGTATAGAGTCAAATAAGGGTACGGATTTAAGTGCGGTTGGAGATACTGATTTCATTGATGGTTTACAACTAACAATTCCTAACTTAGCACCTAAAGAGAAGGTAACGATAACTTATAAGGTAAAGGTTGCAAGAAGTGTAAGTAACCCGGAAGAAGTAGTTCAAAATACTATTAATAGTATTACTTATGTAACAACATCATACTATGATGGAATCAATATTGATGGATTAACAGTTAATGCGGAAATTAATATTGACAATGCAGTTGAGGGAACAATCGATTTAAAAGTATCAAAATCATTTGTCGAAGGTAGTGATAGTATTGATAGAAATAACTTGGCTACAGCTAATGAGAAGCTTAGTTATCAAGTGGTCTTAGATAATACCGGATCACAAAGAGATTTAAACGATGTAATCGTAACTGATGTCTTTGATGAATTAGATACTAAAGGAACAATAAGCAACTTTAAAATCACTGATGGAACTAATGAATTAGATCCAAATGATTATGCTTATAGTCCGTCGTTTGGTCCAACACTAATCATTGTCAAAATCCCAGCGGGAGCTAAATATGTTATTACATATGACATGAAAACAGTTGCCGAGTTTAGTGATGATAGTCCCGTTGATAATACTGTAACGGTTACTTCTAGCGAAATCAATGAGCCAATTACTGATACAGTTTCAGTTCCAAAAGATTTAGAGCAAATTCATAATATTAAACTGACTAAAACTGTAACTGATGAAACAAACAATAATGCAGCTCAAAGTAGTGAAGAGCTAACGTACACAGTAACTTTAGAAAACCAAGGTAAGGTAAACGAAACTAATATTGTATTAGATGATCAAGCAAATGATGACAATCTTGATCGCTCAACACTAGAAGTTGTGAGCATAGAGTCCAATAAGGGTACGGATTTAAGTGCGGTTGGAGATACTGATTTCATTGATGGTTTACAACTAACAATTCCTAACTTAGCACCTAAAGAGAAGGTAACGATAACTTATAAGGTAAAGGTTGCAAGAAGTGTAAGTAACCCGGAAGAAGTAGTTCAAAATACTATTAATAGTATTACTTATGTAACAACATCATACTACGATGGAATCAATATTGATGGATTAACAGCTAATGCCGAAATTAATATTGACAATGCTGTTGAAGGAACAATTGATTTGAAAGTATCAAAATCATTTGTCGAAGGTAGTGATAGTATTGATAGAAATAACTTGGCTACAGGTAATGAGAAGCTTAGTTATCAAGTAGTCCTAGATAATACCGGATCACAAAGAGATTTAAACGATGTACTAGTAACTGATGTTTTTGATGAATTAGATACTGATGGGATAATAAGAAACTTTAAAATCACTGATGGAACTAATGAATTAGATCCAAATGATTATGCTTACAGTTCGCCGTTTGGTCCATCACTAATCATTGTGAAAATCCCAGCGGGAGCTAAATACGTTATTACATATGATATTAGAACAGTTAATGAGTTTAGTGATGATAGTCCCGTTGACAATACTGTAACGGTTACTTCTAGCGAAATCAATGAGCCAATTACTGATACAGTTTCAGTTCCCAAAGATTTAGCGAAAATTCACAATACTAAACTTAGTAAAACAGTAGTCGATGAAACAAACAATAATGCAGCTCAAAGTAGTGAAGCGCTAACGTACACTGTAACTTTAGAAAACCAAGGTAAGATAAACGAGACTAATATCGTGTTAGAAGATCAAGTAAATGATGAAAATCTTGACCGCTCAACACTAGAAGTTGTGAGTATAAAGTCAAATAAGGGTACGGATTTAAGTGCGGTTGGAGATAGCGATTTAACTGATGGTTTACAACTTACAATTCCAAATTTAGCACCTAAAGAGAAAGTAACGCTAACATATAAGGTAAATGTTGTAAGCAGTGTAAGTAACCCGGAAGAAGCAGTTCAAAATTCGATTAAAAATATTGTTGATGTTACAACATCATACTATGATGGAAGAAATATTGATGGGCTAACAGCTAATGCCGTAATTAACATTGACAATGCAGTTGATGGAGCACTTGATTTAAAAGTAACAAAATCATTTATTGAGGGTAGCGATAGTTTTGGTGGTAACAACTTAGCTACAACTAATGAAAAACTTAGTTATGAAATCGTCCTAGATAATACCAAATCACAAAGAGATTTAAACGATGTACTTGTAACTGATGTCTTTGATGATTTGGATGGATCAATCAGCAACTTTAAAATTACTGATGGAACTAATGAGTTAGATCCAAATGATTACTCTTATAGCTCGTCTGCTCCAATGCTAATTATCGTGAAAATCCCAGCGGGAGCTAAATACGTTATTACATATGATATGAAAACAGTTAATGAGTTTAGTGATGATAGTCCTGTTGATAATAGCGTAACGGTAACTTCAAGTGAAATCAATGAAGCAATTACTGATACAGTTTCAGTTCCCAAAGATTTAGAGAGAATTCATAATACTAAACTTAGTAAAACTGTGAAAGATGAAACTAAGAATAATGCAGCCCAAGGTAGTGAAGCGTTAACGTACACAGTAACCTTAGAAAACCAAGGTAAAGTAAATGAAACTAATATTGTATTAGATGATCGAGTAAATGATGAAAATATTGATCGATCAACACTTGAAGTTATGAGTCTTGAGTCAAGCATGGGGACAGATTTAAGTGCGGTTAAAGATAGTGACTTAACTGATGGTTTACAACTTACAATACCTAACTTAGCACCTAAAGAGCAGGTGACGCTAACTTATAAAGTAAATGTTGTAAGTAACCCGCAAGAACTTGTTCAAAATACGATTAACAATACTGTCGATGTTACAACATCATACTATGATGGAAAAAATATTGATGGATTAACAGCTAATGCCGAAATTAATATTGACAATGCGGTTGATGGAGCAATTGACCTAAAAGTATCAAAATCATTTATCGAGGGTAGCGATAGTATTGATGGAAATAACTTGGCTACAGGTAATGAGAAGCTTAGTTATCAAGTTATCTTAGATAATACTGAATCCCAAAGAGATTTAAACGATGTAATCGTAACTGATATCTTTGATGAATTAGATACTAAAGGAACAATAAGCAACTTTAAAATCACTGATGGAACGAATGAATTAGATCCAAATGATTACTCTTATAGCTCGTCTGATCCAACACTAATCATTGTGAAAATCCCAGCGGGAGCTAAATATGTTATTACATATGACATGGAAACAGTTGCCGAGTTTAGTGATGATAGTCCTGTTGACAATACCGTAACAGTTACTTCAAAAGAAATCAATGAGGCAATCACTGATACAGCTTCAGTGCCAAAAGATTTAGAGCAACTTCATAATATTAAACTTACTAAAACTGTAACTGATGAAACAAACAATAATGCAGCTCAAAGTAGTGAAGTATTAACGTACACAGTAACTTTAGAAAACCAAGGTAAGGTAAACGAAACTAATATTGTTTTAGACGATCAAGCAAATGATGACAATCTTGATCGTTCAACACTAGAAGTTGTGAGTATAGAGTCCAATAAAGGTACGGATTTAAGTGCGGTTGGAGATAGCGATTTCATTGATGGTTTACAACTTACAATTCCTAACTTAGCACCTAAAGAGAAGGTAACGATAACTTATAAGGTTAAGGTTGCAAGAAGTGTAAGTAACCCGGAAGAACTAGTTCAAAATACTATTAATAGTATTACTTATGTAACAACATCATACTATGATGGAATCAATATTGATGGATTAACAGTTAATGCGGAAATTAATATTGACAATGCGGTTGAAGGAGCAATTGATTTGAAAGTATCAAAATCATTTGTCGAAGGTAGTGATAGTATTGATAGAAATAACTTGGCTACAGGTAATGAGAAGCTTAGTTATCAAGTAGTCCTAGATAATACCGGATCACAAAGAGATTTAAACGATGTACTAGTAACTGATGTTTTTGATGAATTAGATACTGATGGGATAATAAGAAACTTTAAAATCACTGATGGAACAAATGAATTAGACCCAAATGATTATGCTTACAGTTCGCCGTTTGGTCCATCACTAATCATTGTGAAAATCCCAGCGGGAGCTAAATATGTTATTACATATGATATTAGAACAGTTAATGAGTTTAGTGATGATAGTCCCGTTGACAATACTGTAACGGTTACTTCTAGCGAAATCAATGAGCCAATTACTGATACAGTTTCAGTTCCAAAAGATTTAAATAAAATCCACAATACTAAACTTAGTAAAACAGTAGTCGATGAAACAAACAATAATGCAGCTCAAAGTAGTGAAGCGCTAACGTACACTGTAACTTTAGAAAACCAAGGTAAGATAAACGAGACTAATATCGTGTTAGAAGATCAAGTAAATGATGAAAATCTTGATCGATCAACACTAGAAGTTGTGAGTATAAAGTCAAATAAGGGTACGGATTTAAGTGCGGTTGGAGATAGCGATTTAACTGATGGTTTACAACTTACAATTCCAAATTTAGCACCTAAAGAGAAAGTAACGCTAACATATAAGGTAAATGTTGTAAGCGGTGTAAGTAACCCGGAAGAAGCAGTTCAAAATTCGATTAAAAATATTGTTGATGTTACAACATCATACTATGATGGAAGAAATATTGATGGGCTAACAGCTAATGCCGTAATTAACATTGACAATGCAGTTGATGGAGCACTTGATTTAAAAGTAACAAAATCATTTATTGAGGGTAGCGATAGTTTTGGTGGTAACAACTTAGCTACAACTAATGAAAAACTTAGTTATGAAATCGTCCTAGATAATACCAAATCACAAAGAGATTTAAACGATGTACTTGTAACTGATGTCTTTGATGATTTGGATGGATCAATCAGCAACTTTAAAATTACTGATGGAACTAATGAGTTAGATCCAAATGATTACTCTTATAGCTCGTCTGCTCCAATGCTAATTATCGTGAAAATCCCAGCGGGAGCTAAATACGTTATTACATATGATATGAAAACAGTTAATGAGTTTAGTGATGATAGTCCTGTTGATAATAGCGTAACGGTAACTTCAAGTGAAATCAATGAAGCAATTACTGATACAGTTTCAGTTCCCAAAGATTTAGAGAGAATTCATAATACTAAACTTAGTAAAACTGTGAAAGATGAAACTAAGAATAATGCAGCCCAAGGTAGTGAAGCGTTAACGTACACAGTAACCTTAGAAAACCAAGGTAAAGTAAATGAAACTAATATTGTTTTAGACGATCAAGTAAATGATGAAAATCTTGATCGATCAACACTTAAAGTTATGAGTCTTGAGTCAAGCATGGGGACAGATTTAAGTGCGGTTAAAGATAGTGACTTAACTGATGGTTTACAACTTACAATACCTAACTTAGCACCTAAAGAGCAGGTGACGCTAACTTATAAGGTAAATGTTGTAAGTAACCCGCAAGAACTTGTTCAAAATACGATTAACAATACTGTCGATGTTACAACATCATACTATGATGGAAGAAATATTGATGGATTAACAGCTAATGCCGAAATTAATATTGACAATGCGGTTGATGGAGCAATTGACCTAAAAGTATCAAAATCATTTATCGAGGGTAGCGATAGTATTGATGGAAATAACTTGGCTACAGGTAATGAGAAGCTTAGTTATCAAGTTATCTTAGATAATACTGAATCCCAAAGAGATTTAAACGATGTAATCGTAACTGATATCTTTGATGAATTAGATACTAATGGAGCAGTCAGCAACTTTAAAATCACTGATGGAACTAATGAATTAGATCCAAATGATTACTCTTATAGCTCGTCTGATCCAACACTAATCATTGTCAAAATCCCAGCGGGAGCTAAATATGTTATTACATATGACATGGAAACAGTTTCTGCGTTTAGTGATGATAGTCCTGTTGACAATACCGTAACAGTTACTTCAAAAGAAATCAATGAGGCAATTACTGATACAGCTTCAGTGCCAAAAGATTTAGAGCAACTTCATAATATTAAACTTACCAAAACTGTAACTGATGAAACAAACAATAATGCAGCTCAAAGTAGTGAAGCATTAACGTACACAGTAACTTTAGAAAACCAAGGTAAGGTAAACGAAACTAATATTGTTTTAGACGATCAAGCAAATGATGACAATCTTGATCGCTCAACACTAGAAGTTGTGAGTATAGAGTCAAATAAGGGTACGGATTTAAGTGCGGTTGGAGATAGCGATTTCATTGATGGTTTACAACTTACAATTCCTAACCTAGCACCTAAAGAGAAGGTAACGATAACTTATAAGGTTAAGGTTGCAAGAAGTGTAAGTAACCCGGAAGAACTAGTTCAAAATACTATTAATAGTATTACTTATGTAACAACATCATACTATGATGGAATCAATATTGATGGATTAACAGTTAATGCGGAAATTAATATTGACAATGCGGTTGAAGGAGCAATTGATCTGAAAGTATCAAAATCATTTGTCGAAGGTAGTGATAGTATTGATAGAAATAACTTGGCTACAGGTAATGAGAAGCTTAGTTATCAAGTAGTCCTAGATAATACCGGATCACAAAGAGATTTAAACGATGTACTAGTAACTGATGTTTTTGATGAATTAGATACTGATGGGATAATAAGAAACTTTAAAATCACTGATGGAACTAATGAATTAGATCCAAATGATTATGCTTACAGTTCGCCGTTTGGTCCATCACTAATCATTGTGAAAATCCCAGCGGGAGCTAAATACGTTATTACATATGATATTAGAACAGTTAATGAGTTTAGTGATGATAGTCCCGTTGACAATACTGTAACGGTTACTTCTAGCGAAATCAATGAGCCAATTACTGATACAGTTTCAGTTCCAAAAGATTTAAACAAAATCCACAATACTAAACTTAGTAAAACAGTTGTCGATGAAACAAACAATAATGCAGCTCAAAGTAGTGAAGCATTAACGTACACAGTAACTCTAGAAAACCAAGGTAAGATAAACGAAACAAATATTGTTTTAGACGATCAAGCAAATGATGACAATCTTGACCGTTCAACACTAGAAGTTGTGAGTATAGAGTCAAATAAGGGTACGGATTTAAGTGCGGTTGGAGATACTGATTTCATTGATGGTTTACAACTTACAATTCCTAACTTAGCACCTAAAGAGAAGGTAACGATAACTTATAAGGTTAAGGTTGCAAGAAGTGTAAGTAACCCGGAAGAACTAGTTCAAAATACTATTAATAGTATTACTTATGTAACAACATCATACTACGATGGAATCAATATTGATGGATTAACAGCTAATGCCGAGATTAATGTGGACAATGCAGTTGAGGGAAAAATTGACCTGAAAGTATCAAAATCATTTGTCGAAGGTAGTGATAGTATTGATGGTAACAACCTAGCTACAACTAATGAGAATCTTAGTTATCAAGTTGTCCTAGATAACACTGGATCACAAAGAGATTTAAACGATGTAATCGTAACAGATGTTTTCGATCAAATCGATACTGATGGATCAATCAGCAACTTTAAAATCACTGATGGAACTAATGAGTTAGACCCAAATGATTATGCTTTTAGCCCATCCGATCCAATGCTGATTATTGTGAAAATTCCAGCAGGTGCTAAATATGTTATTACATATGACACAAAAACAGTTGCCGAGTTTAGTGATGATAGCCCTGTTGACAATACCGTAACAGTTACTTCTGATGAAATTACTGAGGTAATTACCGATACTGCTTCAGTTTCCAAAGATTTAGAGAAAATCGATGCTAATAAACTTAGTAAAACTGTAGTAGATGAAAAGGTGATTGAGGAAAGTATATCAGATGTACTAGACTCAGAAGAAAAACAATCAACTAATACGAACATTATTGCCTCAAACACGGAAGCGGTAGAGTCAGAAGTGGTAGAGTCAGAAGTGGTAGAGTCAGAAGTGGTAGAACCAACAATTGAAGCGATCCTAGTAAAATCTTCTGAAGATGATAATACTACGGTTTCTCCAAGCGAAGCAGGATCTGAAGCAGTAAATGTAGATTCTAAATAAGTGGTTGAAAAAACTTTACGTATTTATAAGTATTTAAGTATGTGATAACGGTAAAAACCTACTTATCAAAACGTGATAAAAAGTGTAATTGTTTAGAAAACTCTTTATCAGAAACTATTAATACAAATATGAAAATCTAAGTCTTGTAGGGACTTAGATGTTTTTGTCAATTATTCAAGACAAATTTGATAAAGAAATATTGTTATTATTTAATTAACCAGTTATGATAAACCGGTTTTATGTGATAATTGGATTTAAATAATTAAGGAGAGGCTATGAAAATATCTTTGAGGAACATTTTGTTTAGTTTTATGACAGTAGTGCTAATTGGTCAAATTACCGTACCGACTGTTATTATTGCATCAGAACTAAATTCGGAAATGTTTGAAACAATCGCAACATTAGAAGATTTTGAAGAAAATGAACAAGGTTACACCTTGACATTAGAATCAGATGAAGAGGTGGGAGTTAACTTTGAATACGAAGTTCAAAATGACATTAATAATTTTGACTTTAATTTAAATGATAAAGTTTTAAGTCTAGATCAAAGTAATACTCTAGTAAAGGGTGAGAATACTATAAAAATTGAACGTAAATCAGCTGAAGATCAGTTGAATCTTTTCAATGTAAATGTTCAAAAGAAGAATATTCAAAATTTGGACACTCAGAGTGACGTTGAGCCATTAGAAGTTGTTACTTCTGAAACGGCAGAAACTACTTCTGAAAATTCTGAGGTGAGTAGTGAGGAACCACCAACAACGGCTGTACCTTCAAGTTTTAAGACCGAACTTAAAACTACTAAGCCAAATGGATACCATGAAGCTTTAATCGAGCGAAATGCTAAATATGGTTTTGACGAATTTGTGGAAAACGCATGGGTTGATAATCCAGCTAATACGGTCATTGATTATCAAAATAAAGAAATACGAATGTTAGAACTTACAAGTGGTGATTATGGTAATGCTAACATATCATCATACTTTCGCTTAGATGGTGCAAAGCCATTTAGTATTGGAGCTTCTGTAGAGGTGGAGCAAGTTATGGAGCCTAATGATTCGGATATTTTAGCTGGAGATTCTTTCTCAATTCTCTTTTCAGGTGAAGCGAATCCAAAGGTTGATGGATATAATGGATGTAATTATGGAATCAGACCGATGCGAAACTCGTTTGCAATTGTTTGGGACTATTACAAAAATGAAACAACATCTGTATGTGAGGCAGATGCTGGATATAGTTTTCAATCAGTGAAGACCGATAGCAAAGGAAACATGACTAAGGGGAAAGAAAACCTTAGTCAAGATAAGTACTTGGTTTCTAAAAAAACAGGTCCAAGAAAATATTATATTGAAGTAGAAAGTGATGGTGCCAATAAACTTTTAGCAACTGCTAAGGGAAATAAGTCATGGGCTGATCGTTATGGTGATCCAATTAACATTCCGATTGGACCAAACCAAACTAGTCAAGATTACTTTGTACGTTTTGTCGCTTCGCAAGGGTCAAGTAAATCAAATGTAACTGTATCAGATATTGAAATTACAGGTGATGTTATCCATCTTGCTAAGTTTATAAATGAAACTTCCCCAAAACTACAACCAGTGAAATGGGGAACGTCTGAAAGAATTGCATTATACGATGCTAACACAATCGGTATGCCACAAAATATATCAGTTGAAAATGTACAGGCTGATAATTTTGTAGAAACTGCCAATTTGTTTTTTTCAACGCCTTATGGTGGAACGTCGATTCATCACAATGGTGAAAAGTTTATAGATGGATTCACGCAAAATGTTGCTGCAGAAACATCTTATCAAAATAGAACAACTTTGACAGTTCCAAATCCAGCGGATGATATCAATTTGCAGCTACAATTATTAGATGATGCATCGGAACAGAAAGCTAGTCTTGATTTTGATGTAACTTATCATGGTTTTAATTTAACAAAGAATTTTAGTATGGAGCAGCAGATTATCGGTGAAGATGCCTCAATTGTGAATAAACCATTATATACTGTTAATAGTGACGTAGACCTAAATAGTGTGTCTTCAGTAAAAGACTATCTTGCTAGTACTGACGAGTTTATGATCAATGATCCATATTTAACCAAAGTTACGCAAAAGCAAATAATGGATAGCGATCGTACTAAAGTCACTGTATCGTATAATCAACAAAGTAATATTGCCAATGTGGAAGTATCGTTTTTTGGAATAAATAATGTTACTAAAACTAGTAGTTTCCAAATGGCTTACAATGATAAAGACATTGTAAAAACTGTTGTAGATACTGGTATTGATAAAAATACTCATGATTCGGTTAAACCTAAGAAAAATAATATGGCAGACGCTGGTGAGGAGTTAGAATATAAAATTTCAATTACAAATAGAACTAATAAACCATTAACTAATGTGGTAGTTTCAGATGTAATGGATAAGTACATAGATAAGAACAGTATTAATTCTATTCATATAACGAGTGGAACGAGTGGTTTTAGTTCAAGCGTTACTAATAAAGGAGTCGAATTTAAAATAAAAAACTTTCCTGCTCATTCAACTCATACAATTACCTATAAAGTTAATGTTAAAAGTATAGATTTAAGCCAGGTGCCTGAAGATGTAATTGCCAATACAGTTACTGTGACAAGTGATGGAGATGATAGTGCTGTTGATAAAGCTGTAGCAGAGATTCCAATCAACAAAGAGCCAGTCGGAACAATCGATTTGAAGGTTTCAAAATCATTTATAAATGGTAGCGATAGTGTTGATGGAAACAATCAAGCGACAACTAATGAATCGCTTAGTTATAAAGTAGTCTTAGATAATACAAAATCAACCAGAGATTTACATGATGTGGTCGTGACGGATATTTTAGATAAAGCCGATACAGATGGAACAATAAGTAATTTAAAAATCACCGATGGAACCCATGAATTAGATCCAAATGATTACGCGTATAGCACTGCAAGTGGTCCAGTTCTTGTAATTGTTAAAATACCTGCAGGTGCAAAATATGTAATTACATATGACACAAAAACAGTTTCAAAGTTTAGTGATTCGACTGCGGTTGATAATACAGTAACAGTTACTTCCAACGAGATTACTAATAAGATTTCGGATTGTGCTTCAGTTGCTAAAGATTTAAAATCAAAACACAACACGAAATTAACTAAAACAGTGGTTGATGAAACAGCTAATAACGTTGCGCAAGTTGGTGAAAAGTTAACTTATACAGTAACTTTGGATAATCAAGGTAGCGCTTATGAAACGAATGTTGTTTTAGATGATAAGGTAGATGATCAAAATCTTGATCGCTCAACCTTACGAATTGTCAGTTTGGAATCTAATAAAGGGACTGATTTAAGTGCAATTACAGACAATAATTTAAGTGATGGTGTGCAGCTTACGATTCCCAATCTTGCACCAAGTGAAAAAATAACTTTGACTTATAGTGTAAAAGTTGTAAGCGGTGGAATTAAACAGCAATTAATTCAAAATACAATTAATAATATTGTCGGTGTCACAACATCTTATTACAATGGAACTCAAGCCCAAAGATTAACTGCCAGTGCCTCAATTACTCTTGAGGAGATAATTGACTTTAATGTAACAAAGACATTTGTGGAAAATAGTGATAGTCTGGATGGTAATAACCTTGCTACAACAAATGAACAACTTAGTTATGAAATTGTCTTAGATAACACAAAATCATCAACTAATCTACATAATGTAGTCGTTAGGGATACTTTAGATACAATGGATGTCGATGAGATGATCCTTAATTTTAAGATAACCGATGGAACCAATGAATTGGATCCAAGTGAGTATGCTTATGCAAGTCCTACTTATCCGGTCCTGATCATTTACAATATGCCTGCTGGAGCAAAATACGTAATTACCTATGACATAAAAACTGTTGATGAATTTAAAGATGATACACCTGTCGATAATACAGTAAAGGTTACTGCTTCTGGACTTACTACGGGGGTCACAGATTCAGTTGCAGTTGAAAAAGATTTAAAATCAAAACACAATACAAAATTGACAAAAACAGTTGCAGATGAAACTGCGAACAATGCTGCACAAGCTGGTGAAAATCTTACATATACAATAACTTTGGATAATCAAGGTAGCGCTAATGAAACGAATATTGTTTTAGATGATAAGGTAGAAGATCAAAATCTTGATCGCTCAACATTACAGGTGATTAGTCTAGAATCCAATCAGGGGACTGATTTAAGTACTATTACAGACAATGACTTAAGTGACGGTATACAACTGAATATCCCGAATCTTGCACCAAATGAAAAGATAACCCTAACTTATAGTGTAAATGTTGTAAGTAGTGGAATTAAACAACAAATTTTTAATAAGACAATAAGCAATACTGCATATGTCACAACATCATATTATGATGGAATAAAAGCTGATGGATTAAGTGCAAGCTCAGAAATTGATATTGATGTTGAGGAGATAATTGATCTTAATGTAACGAAATCATTTGTGGAGAACAGTGATAGCATCGATAACAATAATCTTGCTACAACAAATGAAACGTTGAGTTATGAGATTGTTCTTGATAATACAAAGTCAACAAAAGACTTACATAACGCCGTTGTTATTGATACCTTAGATATAACGGATGTCGATGGAACTATCCGTAATTTTAAGATTACTGATGGAACCAATGAGCTGGACCCAAGCGAATATGCTTATACAAGTCCAAATGTTCCGGTCTTGATCATTTACAAAATACCCGCTGGAGCAAAATATGTTATTACCTATGACACGAAAGCAGTTGCCGAGTTTAGTGATGATAGCCCAATCGATAATACAGTAAAGGTTACTTCCACTGAAATTACAACGGGGATTACCGATTCAGCTTCAGTTGATAAAGATTTGAAAAAAGTACATAGTACAAAGGTTAGCAAAACTGTAGCTGATAAAACAAGTAATGATGCTGCCCAAGCCGGTGAGAAATTAACGTATACTGTAAAATTAAAAAATAAGGGTAGCGCTTATGAAAATAATATTGTTTTAGATGATCAGGTAGATGATCAAAATCTTGATCGCTCAACATTAAAGATTGTTAGTTTAAAATCAAATAAGGGAACAGATTTAAGTGCTGTTACGGATGATGACTTAAGTGACGGTATACAATTGACGATTCCGACCCTTGCGCCTGGTGAAAAGATAACTCTAACGTATAGCGTAAAGGTTGTGAATAGTGGAATTAAAAAACATCGATTTATTCAAAAAACCATTGACAATAAAGTTAATGTAATTACATCATACTATGATGGACTAGGTGTCAAAGGTTTAAGTGCCAAGGCAAAAATTAATATTGACAATGATGCTAAAGCGATGAGTGATTTAAAAGTGACAAAATCATTTATAGATGGTAGTGATAGCATAGATGGTAATAATTTGGCAACCACAAATGAACAACTTAGTTATGAAATTGTCTTAGATAATTCAGGTGCAGCTATGGATCAAAACAATGTTATTGTCACAGATGTCTTAGATAGTAAAAATACGACTGGTGAAATTGAAAATGTACAGGTAAACGACGGTACAACCAATTTAGCAGAAAGTGAATATACGGTTGATGGTAATATTATTTCAATTGTAAATATTCCTTCTGAAGCAAAATACACAATTACTTACGATGTAACTACTGCAGATTCTTTTGAAGACGATAGTATGATTGAAAACAACGTAACAGTTGTTAGTGATGATATAAAAGATTCATTGTCAGCACACGAATCAGTAGAGAAGGATATTAGTGCAATTCCGGGAATCGATGCGGAAATTGCGGCTGTGGATGCCGAAGTAGCGGTATCATCTGCGCCTAAGACACCAGAAGAGTTATTAAGCTTGCTAAAAGCCAAAGCATATGATACTGATGGTACAGAACTAACTGATAAAATAGTTATAACGGACTTAAATGGTTATAACTATGATAACCCACAAGTGGATACCTATAATATTACGATTGGTGTTACTGGGGAAAGTGGAAAACTTGTTAGAACATCAGTAACATTAAAAGTGGTAGCAGATGGCCAAGCGGCTAATGCGATTGATATGCTCTTATCATCACCGATATATGTTGAAAAAGGAAATGGACTTACAGATGCTGAGGTTGTCGATGACTTAATTTTACCTTACGTATTAGAAACAGTTGATGGAACTGTTCACGAACCATATGCGATTACCAGTTCAAATCTAGTAAGTAATGGTGGATACGAAAATGATGTTGAGAGAACCTACGTCTTTAAGTTAGTAGCAACTGGAGAGGAAACCGGTCTTGAAGTAGAAAAATTAGCAATTGTAGTAGTTGCTGATGATATTACCGACTTAGAGGCAGTAGCGACGATAAATGCAAAAAACATTAAAGTTCTTCAAGGTAGTTATTATGGAAAAAACGTTGCCTCTGTCATGCATAAAGAGAGTTATGATGTGGTTACTGCTGAAGTCAATGAATCAGGTACAATTACTCCAGTACCTCTTACAGATAAGAATATTATTGCTTCAAATGTAAATACGGAAGAATTAGGAACGTATACTACAACATATTACTTTGCATCAAATGATTTTGCAATTCCAGTAAATGTTGTACGTAACGTATTCATTGAGGTAGTGGAAGCTAATCCAAGTGAAAATGCATCAATTATCTCCAGTGATAATCAAGTACAACTTAGCGATGCGCCGACAACATTAGCTGATTTAGCAGAAATATTAGATGTAATTGCTGTTGATTCATCTGGAACAGATATTACATCTGAAATTGAAATTATAGATTCAGATGGATATGATTTTTCAGCACCAGCAGTTGGAACGTACGCAATTATGCTAGGTGTTGTTGGAAGCGATGGTGTACTTGTGACAAATATTGCAAATTTAACGGTAAAACCAGATGGTACACCAATAAGTGGCATTGATATGTTCTTGTCATCTACGGTATTTGTTGAAAATGGTAATGGATTATCAGATGCACAAGTTGTAGATGAGTTAATAGTTCCATACATATCAGAGACAGTTGATGGTGTGGCGAACTCTCCGTATGAAATTACAAGCTCAAACTTAGTAAGTAGTGGAGGGTACCAAAACACAGTAAACGGAACATACATATTTAAGTTAGCTGAAACCGGTAAAGAGACTGGATTACATGTGGAAAGATTAGTGCCTGTGATTGTCACAAATGATACTTCTGACTTGAACTCGGCAACAACAATTGATGGAAAAGATATTTCAATTCCGATAGGATCGACTTACTCACTAGATAATGCCTCTAAAGAACATGCTGATAATTCCGATGTAGTTACTGCGTAAATCAATCAAGGAATAGTTTCGATTGTGGATCAAATATTATTTCAAGTGATGTTGATTCCCAAAACAAAGGAACATATAACACAGTTTATTACAACCAAGCCCCTTCGACTAGAATGGCTCCTAATGGTGCAAATGATGAAAGTATTGTCAAGCGGCTTAAAGTTGAAGTTGTTGAATAAAATAGATTATCATAAGCAATATGATAAATCTAGTGAATTTATCGAAATACTTTAAACATAGCAGTGTAAAATTACTGGATATGAAAAGATTTAAGAAGTGTTAAAATAAAAACTAATTTTAAGTGCATAAAAACAAATATTATAGAAATATCTAGGTCGATAAATGATCTAGATATTTTTTAAATAGCCTTTAAATTCAAGACAACTGAGAATTTGCGGTGAGGCTTTATAAATAGTGGCCATATATACTCGTTAATAAGTAACTTTATGAAACTTTTAGACAAATGATTCAGTATAGGAAACAACTAAGTTTCAATCCATTGTTTGTGTAAGAATTTTGTAGTGACGTTCACATTTAATTATGCGATTAATTTCAGAAACAAATACAAGGTGTGTTTTAAATAAGCCTCCTAATTATTACGATAATTGATAAGTTTAATTACAAAAAAAAGTACTTAATTTTTGCTGGTTTTTGAATAGTTAATTATAACATTAATGAGTGAAAAAAGAAAAATTAATGTGGTTTTTATATGGAGTTTTGTTAAATATTCAAAACAATTGCTATTAAAGAATGTTGTTACAATGTATATGATTAATTAAATGAGAATTTAATCTAAAAATGATTAAATATAAACCAAAAGAGGGAGAGAGTTATGAAGATATCTTTGAAAAACATACTATTTAGTTTTATGACATTAATGGTAATTGGGCAAACTATTACGCCGACTATTATTGCAGCAGCAGAACTAAATTCAGAAATGTTTGAAACAATAGCAACAATAGAAGATTTTGAAGAAAATGAGCAAGGTTACACCTTGACATTAGACGCAAAAGAAGAGGTAGGAGTTAAATTTGAATATGACGTTCAAAACGACATTAATAACTTCGACTTTAATTTAAATGATAAGCTTTTAAGCCTAGATCAAAGTAACGTTTTGACAAAGGGTGAAAATACTATAAATATTGAACGAAAATCAACTGAGGATAAGTTGACTACTTTTGACGTTCAGGTTCAGAATAAAAACATAGATAGCTTAGAAGTTATAAGTGAAGAACAAGATAGTGAAGTAATTTTATCGGAAACAACTTTAGAGGAAAGTTCAGATACTACAACTTCAGAGACAAGCTCAGAAGAGCAGCAAAAAAAGAACAAGAGTACGAAGGCAGTTGAAAATGTTATATATCACCCAGAATTAGTTGATGAAAATACTGAAATTGGTATGACAGAGTTTGCCAAGAATAGTAAAATATTAGGTGATGTTGTCATTAGTGGAGATGTTAATGAATATGTAAACTGGGTAGCGCTTATGGATGAAGTAAAATCTCCATCTTATGGTGCCATTACCCCGTACTATAAAATAGATGGTGCTCAACCATTTGAGCTATCTATGAGGGTATCCACTTATGCTCAAACTCCATACACTCAAGCAGGAGATTCTTTTTCGATTCTTTTTTCAGGAGCAGAAGATCCGGATGCAATTGGAGATTTAGGTGTTTGGTATGGATTAGAAGGCTTACCAGATTCATTTGCAGTCTTATGGGATTTCTTTGATAATACCGAAGTTAATTGTACAGTTAAGGTTGAAACAGCAACGACCAATGCAGAGGGAAATATTGATGAAGAAGGTTGTCAGCTTACGGATAAAAAAAGATATAAAATAAACAAATCGTCAAATGGTGGTGCACTAACTTACAAGATCTCCATAGCAAGTAATGGAGAAGGAAATTTACATGTTAAAGTTGATGGTCCTATAAGTAATAGGTATGTGCCTCAAGAAGTTGAAGAATTTGATTATGATTTTACAGACTATCTGAGCCGAGATTTCTTCCCTAAGTTAGTCGGAACATCTAAAGGTTACCCCTCAAGAATCGTAGTAGGTGATTTTTATGCAAACGGAACTTTCATTGAGTTAGCTGACCTTGTCCACGGTAGTGGTATTGATGATGAAGAAACTGTTGAATGGGGATCAGAACAGACAATGGCATACTATGTGTCTAATACGACAAATGGGCCTCAGGAAGTATCTCTTACTCCTGCAACGTTGGAAAATTATACTGAAAAGAAAGACTCTGTCGTTACAAATTTATCCACTGATACAACGGATACAAATCAAAAAGATGTTTATTTGATGGATGGGGAGGCTGTGGAACTACCAAGAGAAACATCGCTTAAAGCAGCTACTACATTACAAGTTCCTGACCCTCGTACAGATGTTGCACTTCAAACCGAACTTTTGGCAGATAATACTATTCAAAAAGCTACAGTTAGCAACCAGGTTAATTACTCTGTTTTTGAAGAATACGTAGCAGACCTTAATGATGAACATGTTATCACTGGAGAGCCAGCAACGTTCTCGGGTTCTACACGATATGAGGTGCCTACACTTAATTTATCAAATACTGCAGCGGTTCAGGAATATCTTTTAGAAGAGACAGAATTTGCTATTAACGACCCATATTTACCGGATATGACCCAAGAACAAATCCTTAATAGTCCACGAACTACAATGACGACTAAGTACAATTCTACAACTAAAACTGCAGTAGTTGATGTATCTTACATGGCAATCAACAATGAAACAATCACTCGTCAAATTGAATTTTTAAGCGAAGAGTTGCAAATGTCTAAAAAAGTTGATGATACTGGTAAAGATATGGATAGTAATGACACGGTAAAACCAGTTAATAATAATTTAGCTGAGGCTGGTGAAGAATTACTATATACAGTAACTGTGAAAAATCTTGGTTCTACACCAATTAGAAATGCTGTTGTAACAGAAAATATGGATGGTAACCTTGATCAAACATCGATCAATTCGGTTACGGTGAAGAATAAAGGTGGAACGACATTAGAAGCTGGAGTAGACTATAATGTTGAAGGAACAGCATTTACTTTTGCGGAGATTCCTGGTTTGGAAACATATACGATAACATATCGAGTTAATACCAATCTAACTGGTAGACCACGTTTTATTAAAGAATCAATTAATAATACAACTGTGATAACAAGTGATAGTGTTGTTGAATCGGAGAAGTCTGCTTCTGTTGATATTGAAATTAATAAAAGTGCTGCAGGAATGAGTGAATTAACGTTATCTAAATCATTTGTTGCTGGTAGTGACAGTGTTGACCATAATGATTTAGCAACTGCTAATGAAACTTTAACGTATCAAGTGGTATTGGACAACACAGGTTCAGCTATGAAGCAAAAGAATGTTGTCATAACTGATACACCAGATGCTGATGATTTAACTGGTGAAATCACTAATGTAAAAGTTATGGATGGAGAAACTGAGATACCGAGCAGCGAATATACAGTTGATAAAAATGTGATTACAATCACAAATATTCCAGCTGGATCAACTTATACTGTTACTTATGACATGAAAACTGTGGATAAATTCACAGAGGAGAGTCCAATAACTAATGAAGTATCTGTTGTGGGAGATGATGTTGAAGCAACTTTAAACGCTTCTGTAGATGTGAAAAAAGATACGAGTACAACACCAGGTGTTGATGCGACAATATCAGCAACAGATAAGCAAGTGAATCTTAGTATGGCACCAAAATCTAACGAAGATATTATCGAATTAATAAGCCCTCAAGCATATGATATTGATGGTACAAACATTTCGGATGATATTAAAGTGACTAATATAGGCGCATATAACTTATCTAAGCCAACAGCGGGTGAGTTTGAGTTGACTCTAGGTGTAACTGGATCAAGTGGTAAATTTGTAACAACAACAACAAATTTAACAGTAGTAGCAGACAGTGAAGAAGTTAGCAGTATTGAGATGTTAGTTGCATCTCCAGTTTATGTAAAAAATGGAAACAAATTAACTGATGCACAAGTAGTTGATCAATTGCTTGCACCATACGTTTTAGAATCAATAAGTGGAACGCTTGGTCAGGCGTATTCAATTTCTAGCAGTTCATTAGTAAGCAATGGTGGATATGACAACAAAACTAATGGAACGTACATATTTAAGTTAGTAGCAACAGGTAAAGATACGGGATTAGAAGTAGAACAATTAGCATTAGTGACTGTAACAGATGACATGACTGACTTAGGATTAGTGGCGACAATTGATGGAGCAGACGTTAAAGTTCTTGAAGGAAGTTACTATGGAAAAGATGTAGCATCAGTATTACATAAAGATAACTACGATGTAGTTACAGCAGAAGTTAATAAATCAGGAGCTGTTACTCCTGTTGCTTTAACAACTGAAAATGTTATTGCGACAAATGTTGATACAAGTTCAACTGGAAAATATACCACTACTTATTATTTTAAGTCTGATGATGCGGAACCGATAAGTACACTACGTAATCTTACAGTTGAAGTAGTTTCTGCAAATCACCTTGAAAACGCTGTAATTTCGGCAACAGATGTTGAAGTGAAATTATCAAAAGTTCCCGGAGATGAAAGAACACTAATTGATTTACTTCAAGCTGAGGCATTTGACTCAGATGGAACAGATATTTCAAGTGAAATTGATGTGATAGATATAGGTGAGTATGATTTAGCGGCTCCAAAGGTAGGTACTTACCAAATCACTCTTGGTGTTGTCGGAAGTGATGGAGTAACTGTAACAACAACAGCTAATATAAAAGTAGCAGCTGATGGTGAATCAAGAAACAAGGTTGAGATGATAGCATCATCTCCAGTATTTGTCGAAAAGGGAAGTGAACTGACTGACGCTGAGGTTGTAGATCAATTAGTTCTTCCACATGTGTTAGAAACTATTGCTGGAAAAGCAAGAGAACCTCAACTAATTACAAGTTCAAGTTTAGTTTCTAATGGAGGGTATGACAACAATACTAATGGAGTGTATACATTTAAATTAGCAGCAAAAGGTGAAGAATCTAACTTAGAGGTTGAAAAGTTAATAAATGTAGTAGTTACAGATGATGTTAACAAAATAGAAGCAATAGCGACAATTGATGGAGCAGACATTAAAGTTCTAGAAGGAAGTTACTATTCTACCGATATAGCATCATTATTGCATAAAGAGAGTTACGATACTGTAACTGCTGTAGTTAATGAGTCTGGAAAGGTGACACCAGTAGCATTAACAGCAGATAACATTATTGCAAGTAATGTAAGTACTGTTACTTCGGGTACATATACTACAACCTACTACTTTGCATCAAAGGACTTTGCTGCGCCTGTAAGTGTTGTTAGTAACGTAGGTGTTGAAGTTGTTGCAAGTGATATTAGTACGAATGCACGCATTACAGCATCAAGTAACACAGTAAGGATGACTAGTGCACCAACAACAGAAGACAGTTTAATTTCTACAATTAGCGGGATAGCTGTTGAAGCTGATGGAACAGACATTACAAGCGAAATTCAAGTGTTAGATTTTGGTGGGTATGACCTATCATCACCAGAGCTAGGAACATATAAAATAAGGATAGGTGTTGTCGGAAGTGATGGAGTAACTGTAACCACAGATGCAGATTTGACAATAGTGCCTAAAGATGATAATACAAAACATGTAAATTGGTATCATTCATCTCGAGTGTTTGTGGAAAATGGAAACGACTTGACTCCTGAAGAAATAGTAGACCAATATGTTAACCCTTATATGCTTGAAACAGTTTACGGTGTTAAAAACGAGATGGTTGAACTATCTTCTGAAAATTTAAAAAGTGCTGGTGGATATAATGCGGATGTGGGTAACAGAGAATACGTATTTGTATTAGAAGGAAGAAGTGAAGATTTAGATATGGGAGGTTCATTTGCTTCAATAATAAGTGTATATGACAGCATTGAGGAGGCTCCAGAAGTAGTGACAATTGATGCCTCTGACATTAAGGTTCTTGAGGGAAGTTACTATAGTCCAGATGTAGCATCAGTATTACATGCTGATAACTATGATGCAGTTACAGCAGAAATTCATAGAAAGGCTACCGATACAGGTCCAGCCACAGTTACACCGGACACGCTTACAGGAAACGACATTATAAAAACAGATGTAAATACAGAAACTCCTGGAACCTACAAAACGGCTTATTATTATGAATTACCTGCTCCTGAGGGTTCGAATTTTGAAACATCAGTTGTAAGAGAACTAAAAGTTGAGGTGGTTTCAGCAACTGTACAAAAAAATGCTGTGATCAGTGCAACAGATGCTGAAGTAGAGTTAAGTGATGCTCCAACATCTGTTGATGACTTACTGACTACGTTTAATGCCACAGCATTTGAAGTTTTTGGTAAGGATATTACAAGTAAAATTGAAGTAGTAGACTTCGGTGGATATGATTTATCAACTCCTGCGCTAGGTAGTTACCCAATCACACTAGGAGTTAAAGGAAATGATGGTGTTACAATTACTACTACAGCTAACTTAAAAGTACTAACAGATGGATCAGCAACTAACAAGGTTGAAATGTTAAGCGCATCACCAGTATTTGTCAAAAATGGAAGTGGTCTAACTGACGCTGAGGTTGTAGATCAATTAATTCTTCCATATGTGTCAGAAACAATTGATGGAGTAGCAAATGAACCATATGAAATTACAAGTTCAAGTTTAGTAACTAATGGTGGATATGACAACAATACCAATGGAACATACACATTTAAGTTAGTAGCAACAGGTAAAGAAACTGGCTTAGAAGTAGAACAATCAGCATTAGTAGTAGTAGCTAGTGACATTACTGACTTAGAAGCAGTAGCAACAATTGATGGAGCAGAAGTTAAAGTTCTTGAAGGAAGTTACTATGGAAAAGATGTAGCATCAGTATTACATGCTGATAACTACGATGTAGTTACAGCAGAAGTTAATGAATCAGGAACAGTTACTCCAGTAGGATTAACAGCTGATAACATATTAGCAACTAATGTAAATACAAGTGCAACAGGAACGTATACTACAACTTACCGCTTTGCATCAAGTGACTTTGCAGCGCCAGTAAGTACAGTGCGTAACTTAGCAGTTGAAGTAGTAGCAGCTGATTTTAGCAAGAATGCAGTAGTTAATGCAAGTGATGCTGAAGTTGAAGTATCGAAAGCACCAACAACAGCTAGCGATCTATTGACTACGCTAAATGCAAAAGCATTTGAAGCTAAAGGAACAGATATTACAAGTAAAATTGAAGTAGTAGACTTCGGTGGATATGATTTATCAGCTCCAGCAAAAGGAAACTACACAATAACTCTTGGTGTTGTCGGAAGCGATGATGTAATGGTAACAACAACAGCTAACTTAAAAGTAGTAGCAGATGGGGCAGCAACTAACAAGGCTGAAATGTTAGTATCATCTCCAGTATTTGTCAAAAATGGAAATGGTCTAACTGACGCTGAAGTTGTAGATCAATTAATTCTTCCATATATGTTAGAAACAATTGATGGAACAAGTAACGAACCATATGTAATTACAAGTTCAAGTTTAGTAAGTAATGGTGGATATGACAACAGTACTGATGGAACATACACATTTAAGTTAGTAGCAACAGGAGTTGAGACTGGCTTAGAAGTGGAACAATCAGCATTAGTAACTGTAACAAATGATATTACTGATGTAGAAGCAGTAGCGACAATTGATGGAGCAGACATTAAAGTTCTTGAAGGAAGTTACTATGGAAAAGATGTAGCATCAGTATTACATAAAGATAACTACGATGTTGTAACAGCCGAAGTTACTGAATCAGGAACAGTTACTCCAGTAGGATTAACTGAAGATAACATATTAGCAACTAATGTAAATACAAGTGCAACAGGAACATATACAACAACTTACCGCTTTGCATCAAGTGACTTTGCAGCGCCAGTAAGTGTTGTGCGTAACTTTAATGTTGAAGTAGTAGCAGCAGATTTCAGCAAGAATGCAGTAATTAGTGCAAGTGATGCCGAAGTAGAGCTTAGCGATGCACCAACAACAGTTGCTAACCTAGTGACTACGCTAAATGCCACAGCATTCGAAGCAGATGAAACAGATATTACAAGTAAAATTGAAGTAGTAGACTTCGGTGGATATGATTTATCAGCTCCAGCAGAAGGAAACTACACAATCACTCTTGGTGTTGTCGGAAGCGATGATGTAATGGTAACAACAACAGCTAACTTAAAAGTAGTAGCAGATGGGGCAGCAACTAACAAGGTTGAAATGTTAGTATCATCTCCAGTATTTGTTGAAAACGGAAATGGTCTAACTGACGCTGAAGTTGTAGAAGGATTAATTGTTCCATATGTGTTAGAAACAATGGATGGAGTAGCAAACGAACCATATGCAATTACAAGTTCAAGTTTAGTAAGTAATGGTGGATATGCCAACAATACTAATGGAACATACACATTTAAGTTAGTAGCAACAGGAGTTGAGACTGGCTTAGAAGTAGAACAAACAGCATTAGTAGTAGTAGCTGAGGATATTACTGACTTAGAAGCAGTAGCGACAATTGATGGAGCAGACATTAAAGTTCTTGAAGGAAGTTACTACGCTAAAGACGTAGCATCAGTATTGCATAAAGATAACTACGATGTAGTTACAGCAGAAGTTAATGAATCAGGAACAGTTACTCCAGTAGGATTAACAGCTGGTAACATCATTGCAACTAATGTAAATACAAGTGCAACAGGTACATATACTACAACTTACCGCTTTGCATCAAGTGACTTTGCAGCGCCAGTAAGTGTTGTGCGTAACTTAGCAGTTGAAGTAGTAGCAGCTGATTTCAGCGAGAATGCAGTAATTAGTGCAAGTGATGCCGAAGTAGAACTAAGTGACGCACCTAAGGCAGCTAACGATTTAGTGACTACGCTAAATGCAACAGCATCTGAAGCTGATGGAACAGATATTACAAGTAAAATTGAAGTGGTAGACTTCGGTGGATATGATTTATCAGCACCAGCAGAAGGAAACTACACAATAATTCTTGGTGTTGTCGGAAGCGACGATGTAATGGTAACAACAACAGCCAACTTAAAAGTAGTAGCAGATGGTGCAGCAACTAACAAGGTTGAAATGTTAGTATCATCTCCAGTATTTGTTGAAAATGGAAATGGTCTAACTGACGCTGAAGTTGTAGAAGGATTAATTCTTCCATATGTGTTAGAAACAATTGATGGAGTTGCAAACGAACCATATGCAATTACAAGTTCAAGTTTAGTAAGTAATGGTGGATATGACAACAAAACTAATGGAACATACACATTTAAGTTAGTAGCAACAGGAGTTGAGACTGGCTTAGAAGTAGAACAAACAGCATTAGTAGTAGTAGCTGGTGACATTACTGACTTAGAAGCAGTAGCGACAATTGATGGAGCAGACATTAAAGTTCTTGAAGGAAGTTACTATGGAAAAGATGTAGCATCAGTGTTACATAAAGATAACTACGATGTAGTTACAGTAGAAGTTAATGAATCAGGAACAGTTACTCCAGTAGGATTAACAGCTGATAACATAATTTCAACTAATGTAAATACAAGTGCAACAGGAACGTATACTACAACTTACCGCTTTGCATCGAAAGACTTTGCAGCGCCAGTAAGTGTTGTGCGCAACTTTAATGTTGAAGTAGTAGCAGCAGATTTCAGTGAAAATGCAGTAATTAGTGCAAGTGATGCCGAAGTAGAGCTTAGCGATGCACCAAAAACAGTTGCTAACCTAGTGACAACACTAAATGCCACAGCATTTGAAGCAGATGAAACAGATATTACAAGTAAAATTGAAGTAGTAGACTTCGGTGGATATGATTTATCAGCTCCAGCAGAAGGAAACTACACAATCACTCTTGGTGTTGTCGGAAACGACGATGTTATGGTAACAACAACAGCCAACTTAAAAGTAGTAGCAGATGGTGCAGCAACTAACAAGGTTGAAATGTTAGTATCATCTCCAGTATTTGTTGAAAACGGAAATGGTCTAACAGACGCTGAGGTTGTAGAAGGATTAATTCTTCCATATGTGTTAGAAACAATTGATGGAGTAGCAAACGAACCATATGCAATTACAAGTTCAAGTTTAGTAAGTAATGGTGGATATGACAACAAAACTAATGGAACATACACATTTAAGTTAGTAGCAACAGGTGTTGAGACTGGCTTAGAAGTAGAACAAACAGCATTAGTAGTAGTAGCTGGTGACATTACTGACTTAGAAGCAGTAGCGACAATTGATGGAGCAGACATTAAAGTTCTTGAAGGAAGTTACTATGGAAAAGATGTAGCATCAGTGTTACATAAAGATAACTACGATGTAGTTACAGCAGAAGTTAATGAATCAGGAACAGTTACTCCAGTAGGATTAACAGCAGATAACATATTAGCAACTAATGTAAATACAAGTGCAACAGGAACATATACAACAACTTACCGCTTTGCATCAAGTGACTTTGCAGCGCCAGTAAGTGTTGTGCGTAACTTAGCAGTTGAAGTAGTAGCAACTGATATTAGTGCGAATGCAGTAATTAGTGCAAGTGATGCCGAAGTAGAGCTTAGCGATGCACCAAAAACAGTTGCTAACCTAGTTACTACGCTAAATGCAACAGCATTTGAAGCAGATGAAACAGATATTACAAGTAAAATTGAAGTAGTAGACTTCGGTGGATATGATTTATCAGCTCCAGCAGAAGGAAACTACACAATCATTCTTGGTGTTGTCGGAAGCGACGATGTAATGGTAACAACAACAGCTAACTTAAAAGTAGTAGCAGATGGTGCAGCAACTAACAAGGTTGAAATGTTAGTATCATCTCCAGTATTTGTTGAAAATGGAAATGGCCTAACTGACGCTGAGGTTGTAGATCAATTAATTCTTCCATATGTGTTAGAAACAATTGATGGAGTAGCAAACGAACCATATGCAATTACAAGTTCAAGTTTAGTAAGTAATGGTGGATATGCCAACAATACTAATGGAACATACACATTTAAGTTAGTAGCGACAGGTGTCGAGACTGGCTTAGAAGTTGAACAAACAGCATTAGTAGTAGTAGCTGATGACATTACTGACTTAGAAGCAGTAGCGACAATTGATGGAGCAGACATTAAAGTTCTTGAAGGAAGTTACTATGGAAAAGATGTAGCATCAGTGTTACATAAAGATAACTACGATGTTGTAACAGCCGAAGTTAATGAATCAGGAACAGTTACTCCAGTAGGATTAACAGCTGATAATATATTAGCAACTAATGTAAATACAAGTGCAACAGGAACATATACAACAACTTACCGCTTTGCATCAAGTGACTTTGCAACGCCAGTAAGTACAATCCGTAACTTTGCAGTTGAAGTAGTAGCAACTGATATTAGTGCGAATGCAGTAATTAGTGCAAGTGATGCCGAAGTAGAGCTTAGCGATGCACCAACAACAGTTGCTAACCTAGTGACTACGCTAAATGCCACAGCATTTGAAGCAGATGAAACTGATATTACAAGTAAAATTGAAGTAGTAGACTTCGGTGGATATGATTTATCAGCTCCAGCAGAAGGAAACTACACAATAACTCTTGGTGTTGTCGGAAGCGACGATGTAATGGTAACAACAACAGCTAACTTAAAAGTAGTAGCAGATGGTGCAGCAACTAACAAGGTTGAAATGTTAGTATCATCTCCAGTATTTGTTGAAAATGGAAATGGTCTAACTGACGCCGAAGTTGTAGAAGGATTAATTCTTCCATATGTATTAGAAACAATTGATGGAACAAGTAACGAACCATATGCAATTACAAGTTCAAGTTTAGTAAGTAATGGTGGATATGACAACAATACCAATGGAACATACACATTTAAGTTAGTAGCAACAGGTAAAGAAACTGGATTAGAAGTTGAACAAACAGCATTAGTAGTAGTAGCTGATGACATTACTGACTTAGAAGCAGTAGCGACAATTGATGGAGCAGACATTAAAGTTCTTGAAGGAAGTTACTATGGAAAAGATGTAGCATCAGTGTTACATAAAGATAACTACGATGTTGTAACAGCAGAAGTTAATGAATCAGGAACAGTTACTCCAGTAGGATTAACAGCTGATAATATATTAGCAACTAATGTAAATACAAGTGCAACAGGTACATATACAACAACTTACCGCTTTGCATCAAGTGACTTTGCAGCGCCAGTAAGTACTATGCGTAACTTAGCAGTTGAAGTAGTAGCAAGTGATTTCAGCGAGAATGCAGTAATTAGTGCAAGTGATGCCGAAGTAGAGCTTAGCGATGCACCAACAACAGTTGCTAACCTAGTGACTACGCTAAATGCAACAGCATTTGAAGCAGATGAAACAGATATTACAAGTAAAATTGAAGTAGTAGACTTCGGTGGATATGATTTAGCAGCTCCAGCAGAAGGAAACTACACAATCATTCTTGGTGTTGTCGGAAGCGACGATGTAATGGTAACAACAACAGCCAACTTAAAAGTGGTAGCAGATGGGGCAGCGACAAACGCAATTGAAATGTTAGTATCATCTCCAGTATTTGTTGAAAATGGAAATGGTCTAACTGACGCTGAAGTTGTAGAAGGATTAATTCTTCCATATGTGTTAGAAACAATTGATGGAGTTGCAAACGAACCATATGCAATTACAAGTACAAGCTTAGTAAGTAATGGTGGATATGACAACAAAACTAATGGAACATACACATTTAAGTTAGTAGCAACAGGTGTCGAGACTGGCTTAGAAGTAGAACAAACAGCATTAGTAGTAGTAGCTGGTGACATTACTGACTTAGAAGCAGTAGCGACAATTGATGGAGCAGACATTAAAGTTCTTGAAGGAAGTTACTATGGAAAAGATGTAGCATCAGTATTACATAAAGATAACTACGATGTAGTTACAGCAGAAGTTAATGAATCAGGAACAGTTACTCCAGTAGGATTAACAGCAGATAACATATTAGCAACTAATGTAAATACAAGTGCAACAGGAACGTATACTACAACTTACCGCTTTGCATCAAGTGACTTTGCTGCGCCAGTAAGTACAGTGCGTAACTTAGCAGTTGAAGTAGTAGCAGCTGATATTAGTACGAATGCAGTAATTAATGCAAGTGATGCCGAAGTAGAGCTTAGCGATGCACCAACAACAGTTGCTAACCTAGTTACTACGCTAAATGCAACAGCATTTGAAGCAGATGAAACAGATATTACAAGTAAAATTGAAGTAGTAGACTTCGGTGGATATGACTTGTCAGCTCCAGCAGAAGGAAACTACACAATCACTCTTGGTGTTGTCGGAAGCGACGATGTAATGGTAACAACAACAGCTAACTTAAAAGTAGTAGCAGATGGTGCAGCAATAAACGCAATTGAAATGTTAGTATCATCTCCAGTATTTGTTGAAAATGGAAATGGTCTAACTGACGCTGAAGTTGTTGATCAATTAATTCTTCCATATGTGCTAGAAACAATTGATGGAGTAGCAAACGAACCTTATGCAATTACAAGTTCAAGTTTAGTAAGTAATGGTGGATATGACAACAAAACTAATGGAACATACACATTTAAGTTAGTAGCAACAGGTAAAGAGACTGGCTTAGAAGTAGAACAAGCAGCATTAGTAGTAGTAGCTGGTGACATTACTGACTTAGACGCTGTAGCGACAATTGATGGAGCAGACATTAAAGTTCTTGAAGGTAGTTACTATGGAAAAGATGTAGCATCAGTATTACATAAAGATAACTACGATGTAGTTACAGCAGAAGTTAATGAATCAGGAACAATTACTCCAGTAGGATTAACAGCTGATAATATATTAGCAACTAATGTAGATACAAGTGCAACAGGAACGTATACAACAACTTACCGCTTTGCATCAAGTGACTTTGCAGCGCCAGTAAGTGTTGTACGTAACTTAGCAGTTGAAGTAGTAGCAACTGATATTAGTGCGAATGCAGTAATTAGTGCAAGTGATGCCGAAGTAGAGCTTAGCGATGCACCAACAACAGTTGCTAACCTAGTGACTACGCTAAATGCCACAGCATTTGAAGCAGATGAAACAGATATTACAAGTAAAATTGAAGTGGTAGACTTCGGTGGATATGATTTATCAGCTCCAGCAGAAGGAAACTACACAATCACTCTTGGTGTTGTAGGAAGCGACGATGTAATGGTAACAACAACAGCCAACTTAAAAGTAGTAGCAGATGGGGCAGCAACAAACGCAATTGAAATGTTAGTATCATCTCCAGTATTTGTTGAAAACGGAAATGGTCTAACAGACGCTGAGGTTGTAGAAGGATTAATTCTTCCATATGTGTTAGAAACAATTGATGGAGTAGCAAATGAACCATATGCAATTACAAGTTCAAGTTTAGTAAGTAATGGTGGATATGCCAACAATACTAATGGAACATACACATTTAAGTTAGTAGCAACAGGTAAAGAGACTGGATTAAAAGTTGAACAAACAGCATTAGTAGTAGTAGCTGATGACATTACTGACTTAGAAACAGTAGCGAGAATTGATGGAGCAGATATTAAAGTTTCAAAAGACTCGAATTATTCATTAGAAAATGCGTCTAAATTACATGCAGATAATTATGATGTAGTTACAGCAGAAATTTATAGAGATAAAGTACTTACTGATAAAATTGCTCTTGACTCTTCTTATATTCTTTCAAGTGATGTAGATGTTAATAAAGTTGGAACATATAGCACGGTTTACTACTTTACAGAACCTACAAGTTCAAGAAAATCAAGTAGTGAAAAACCTTTAAGTGTAATCAAACGATTTGAAGTTGAAGTTGTTGAAGCAGAGGATTTATTATCTGATTTAGAAATCACAAAAGATGTTAGTGATGAAGATAACGATCAACAAGCAGAAGTAAATGAATTGATTTCATACGGTATTAGTGTAAGTAACAATTCAACTAACACTGTGTTCAATGATGTTGTAATTTCAGATGACTTTAGTTCTGAGTACTTAGATGTTAATGATTTAGAAAACATTAAAGTATTAGATCAAGATAAAAATGATATTACAGATGAAACTTTAAGTATTGAAGGTCAAAGTTTAATTGTACGAATCGCATATTTAATGCCAGGTGATCAAATTACTATTAATTTTGAGCAAAAACTATCTGAAGATTTAGTTGATGGTGATGTGATTGATAATATTGCAACGGTTGAATTTGGAAGTGTTGCAAAACAATCAAATAATGCGAGTATCACTATTTCAAACCCACAACTAGTTGAATCAGAAGTGGTAGAATCAGAAGTGGTAGAATCAGAAGTAGTAGGGCCTGGAATTACGCTAACGGGATCTAATATTATTGCTTACATAATTGCATTAATCTCAGCATTAATTGCATTAGTAGTAGCAAAAAGAAAGTTCCAATAGTAGTTTAAAAATAAAAAAAGGATTTAATGAGGTAAATAAAATGGAAAACAAAAATGAATCAAAAAAAATCATACTAATTATCGCAATTGTATTAGTAGCAGTAATTGGTGTAATCGTAGTAAAATCTTCAGGAGATGAGAATAACTCATCTTCTACTGGAGATACGGGATCTGAAGCTGTGAGTACAAGTTCGAATGAAGTAATTGAAAATACTTCAGATATGGAAAAATTAAAAAGTTCTGAGTACACAAGTGAAGGGTTCGATAATATTAAAATAGGAGATTCATTTGATTCTGTACAATCAAATATTGGTACACTTGAAAAGCTTGACATAGAAAGTGAGTACGATACGTACACATTTAAAGATGAAAAATTAGGAAGTAACTATGTATTCTACTTCTCAAATAATGAGCTACAAGAAGTTTCAGTATTTTTAACATAAAAAACATGTAATTTGATATCTAGGTCACTTTGTGACTTAGATATTTTCTATATGTGTACTGGAGTTAAATATAATAGAAATCAAGAAGCAAAATTAAAATATTCTTGAATTGAACTGATATTACAAAAGAATTAGAGGCACATGTTGTTTATTATATGGTGAGCTTATATTAGATGTTACCAAAATAAAAACACAGTGTCATTTAAATGAAGTTAGAAACAGATAGATAACTGTAACTTAAAAGTATCAATGCAATCTCAATTATTCAAAAGCCAATTTATGTGTTCATAAATATTTTGATTTTGTGCCAAAATATTTACATGTATTGGATTCGAGGGTGAAAATTAATAGTTATAATGGTACTACTATTTTGAAAATATAGATGACTATCGAAGCCTTAACCTCTAATATACTACTAATAATTTATACAATAAAAATTTTCTAAAAAAAAAAATTTACAATTGAGCGCGCTAAATGTTTTATTATTAAAATACCCCAAGCGCTAAAATAGTTAACAAAATGTTAAAATGATTAACAAAATGTTTAAAAAGAAAATGATTTCAGTTAACGTGAAAGTAGTTTCATTAAATAAACTTTATAATATTAATGAGATATTAAATTATTAGGGGTGTTGTTCAATATTAGAGAGAAATTTAAAACTTTCCTAAGATATTAAGATAAGCATTTTGCTTTATTTTAACAAGAGGGAGATTTTTGTTATGAATAAAAAGACGTTAAAGAGAATTGAAAATGTTGTAGAAGAAATTAGTGATTTTGAAAGTATATCAGCTCAAAAACTGGCCGAATTATCATTTACATCACCTTCTACCATATCAAGATTTGTTAGGCTCCAAGGTTATCGTAACTTTATTGAATATAAACTCGCGATCCAACAAGAAAAAAAGATAAACAATAAAGATGTTAGTACTGGACTATTTGACTATTGGTATAGGCGGATATCCTCATCATTTGAATTACTTGAAAATGGAATTAATAGAGCGGCTTCAATGTTATCTAAACGCAAAATACATGTTTGGTGTAGACGAGAATATGACAGCATAGCTAAGGATTTTACATTTTTACTGTCACGAAATGGTTATGCTACTGTGAACATAGATGACTATTTTAGAATTGAAAACTTAGTTCCAGGTCAAGACATTGTATTAATGATAGGGGAAAGTCCCTCACACTTATATCGAAAAGACATCGAGTATGTTAGTATTGTTTACAATGATTTTACAGAGAAGACTTATCAAAAAAATGTAGAGTATTTAAAAATAATGCCAGTGAAATATCAGAAACATGAAACTTTAGGGATGAATTACCGGATTACATGCATTCAATTGCTTTTGGGAATGATATGTGAACAAGTGTGTCTTAATACTCAAGACACTTTGGATAAATAGTTGTTCAAAAGAAATATAAATGAGGTATGAAGATTAGTAACAAGTGTGATTTAGAAATAGAGACAAAAAGTATTTTAAGGAGATAATATAATGGTAAAAAATAAAATTTTAACAATTGACGACAATATAAAAATAAGTAAGTTAATAAAGCAATATGGTGAGAAGAAATATAATTATCATGTTGATACGGCTCGAACAATAGATGAAGCTTTCTCCAAATTAAAATCTAATCAGTACGATTTAATAACCTTGGACATTGAACTGCAAGAGGATAACGGTTTAGAGAGAATTAGTGATGTAAAAGAAATATTTGAAGGACCAATAATTTTTGTCTCATGTAATACTGAAGTGGAAACGATAGTGGAAGGGCTGGAAAAAGGGGCAGATGACTATATTACCAAGCCCTTTGATTTAGACGAGTTATGCTTAAGAATCCAAAGGAGTTTAGAAAGAGTGACTACTTATCAAAACTTGGTAGTTGAAGAATATGTTATAGATGAAATTAAAAATAAGATTTGGCTAAATGACCGGGAGCTAAAATTAAGTCAGATAGCAACGAGAATTTTTATTTTACTACTTAAAGAAAAAAATAATGTAATATCCCGAGAAGAAATTTTTACCAAGGTATGGAATCAAAATTATTCATATAGTACTCGTGTGATTGATACGCATATAAGTTATATTAGAAAGGAGACAAATGATGTTCGAATTCGTTCAATTAGAGCTAAAGGATATACGTTTACAACAGAATAATGCGTAAAGGGAAAAAGCTCAGCCTAAGAGTAGGCATATATGTTATCGATAGTATCATTATTAGCCTAATTCTAATTATAAATATTTATATGCAAAAAAATGTTCCCCTTACGGTTATAACATATGGAAATGTAAGTAAGTATCATGTATATATTAATATACTAACATTTTTTACAATCTTCTGTATTTTAGTAACGTTAATGATAAGTCTATATATTCTTCAAAGAGAACATCGAAATGTCGAGAAGCGTTTAAAATTACTTGTAAATACCTTTCAAGAAATCGATATGGTTCCGATAGAACATGAGAGTTCGATACTTACTGATTATGACTTACAAGTTATAAATGCATGGAACCGCAGCATTGAAGAGATAACTAAACACAAGGCATTAAGGGATAAGCACTTCAATTATATTGTTCACGATTTAAAAACACCAATTCAGATATTAAAAGCTAATATTCAAATGTATGAATTGGAATATGAAAAATGTGAATATATAGATTCGATCAAAGAAGAATTAACCAAGTTAGAGCATAGTATACTCAATTACTTAGTTGTAGAAAAAATTTCCTATTTTGAAAAAGTGCAAAATGATAATGTGAATTTACATAACTTTTTTAAGATAATAGCAAAACGCTATCAAAAATTAGGATTTGAAGTTTTCTTGGACTTTAAAAGTACTGATAATAACTTTTATTTAGATCGATCGATGTTTAGTAAGGTAGTTGGAAACCTTATTGATAATGCGATGAAACATGGAAAAGAACGAAAAATGGTTATTACTATATATAAGGATAAAATTGAGTTTCGAAATAAATTAAAATGTCAGCTTGCAAATGATAACCTATTTTGTGAAAATATGCGATATCATTCAGAGAGTGGAAATGGTCTCGGTACTCAGATTGTGAAGACTTATGTAGAACTTATGAAGTTTAGGATTAGTTCTAAGTGTGAAGAGGATATATTAGTTGTTACATTAGATATGGAAAATAATATCTAAAAATCACACTTGCCTGCAGCGGCAAGGTGATTTTTTTATTATATAAATAGATATAATAGTTATCATCAAGAACTATTAATAGATTAAACTTAATTTTTTTAATACTTCGACGCCAAGATTTGGCACATTTGCAAGAAATAGCACTGTGTCCGCCCAATAAATTTTCCATATGTCTACTTTTCGGCGAAAAAAATTTTGAATGAGTATTTTCCAACGGGTAAATATAGTCAATGTGCTAATAATGTGGTTTCGCGCGTTGTTTTAATGGCGACGAATGAAGGGTATAATAGAATGGTACGAATAAAGATTGTAAACGTTTTTGCAAAGGGCTTTTATTTGACAAAAAATTATAAGGAGAATTATATGACTAAACCATTAGAAGGAATTAAAATTATAGAGTTATCAACTTATGTTGCAGCACCAATTGCCGCTAAGATATTAGGTGAATGGGGAGCAGAAGTTATAAAAGTAGAACCATTACATGGTGACGAATGGCGTTACATCGGTGCAACACTTAAAATGCCAACAGAACCTGAATGTAATCCAAACTACGATATGGAAAATGTTGGTAAGAAGTCTATTGCCTTAAATTTAAAAACTGAAGAGGGAATTAAGGTCTTACATGAACTATTAGCATCTGCAGATGGAATCATCACTAACTATCGTTCAGAAGCCTTAGAAAAGTTACATTTAACGTATGAAGAAATTCATGAAAAATATCCAAAAATTGTATTTGGACAAGTAGTAGGATACGGTTTACGTGGTCCTGATAGTAATAAAGCAGGATTTGACTTAACTGCATTCTTCGCAAGAAGTGGTCTAATGATCGACCCAGTTGAAAAGGATACAAAACCAATGTCAACTTTAGTAGCAGTAGGAGACCACGCAACGGGTATTTCGTTAGCTGCTGGTGTATGTGCCGCTTTAGTTAAACAATTTAGAACTGGTGAAGGAGAAAAAGTAGTTTCTGGTTTATACCAAAATAGTTTATACTTAAGTTCTTCTCATATTGCCGCAGCAGGATTTGGATTAGAATATCCAGTTTCACATGCTACTGCAGTTTCACCGATTGTAAATTCATACCAATGTAAAGATGGATCTTGGATTTTAATCGCTGGTACAAGTTATGATTTATACTGGGATAAAATGTGTAGAATGGTACTTCAAGATGAAGAACTTGCTAACACTGAAAAATACCACGGTGTACGTAACATGATTCAACATAGAGAAGAAATGATTAAGATTTTAGATGCTAAATTCTTAGAAGAAGATCGTGATGAGTGGGAAAGACGTCTTAACGCTGCAGACATCGCTAACGAGAAAATTTTACACTGGAAAGATACTATTACAGATGAGCAAGCACTTGCAAATGAATACATCTATACAGCTAAATATGAAAACGGTGTTGAAGCAAACTTAGTAAATACGCCAGTTGACTTTGGTAGCTTTGGACGCGATGAGTTCAAACGTGCATCAATGATTGGTGAAGATGGAGCAGCTATCTTAAAAGACTTAGGATACGCTCAAGAAGATATTGAAAAAATGCAAGAAGCAAAAGTAACTAAATAATGGGGGTAACATGGAACGTAATTTAAATAAAGTGGCAGTTATAGGTGCTGGAGTAATGGGTGCAGGAATTGCAAGTCAAATTGCTAGCGCTGGGATCGAAACAATATTATTTGATATTGTTCCGTTCAAATTAACGCCAGAACAAGAAGCTAAAGGGTTAACATTAGACTCTAAAGAAGTTCGTTATAGCATTGTACAAAATGGTTATAATATTGCAACAGACAAAAAAAGAGGATTAGTTTATAATAAAGATGCTGCTAAGCGTATAACAATTGCTAACCTTGATGATGACTTAGATAAATTAAGCGAATGTGACTGGATTATCGAAGTTGTAATTGAGCGTTTAGATATTAAACATAGCTTATTCCAAAAAATTGCTCCTTATATTAAAGAAGACGCAATTGTTTCAACTAACACATCAGGAATTTCAATTAACAAAATAGCTGAAGGGTTACCAAAGGAAAAGAGAGCTAACTTCTTAGGAACTCACTTCTTCAACCCAGTGCGTTACATGCACTTATTAGAGTTAATTCAAACTGAAGATACAAACCCAGAAATCCTTGACTACTTAGCACACGTTGGATCTAAGTATTTAGGAAAAGGTGTTGTTATTTGTCGTGATACACCAAACTTTATCGGGAATAGAATTGGAGTATTTGCTCAATGTGCAACGCTTCAAGCTTATGAAAGATACAACTTTAACTTTGCAGAAATTGACCAAATTACAGGTCCAATTTTAGCGCGTCCGAAAAGTGCAACATTCAGAACTGCTGATATCGTAGGATTAGACATTATTCCTCACGTTACACAAACTTGTTTAACTGAAATTGACCCAACTACTGAAGATTTATCAGTTTACAACTTACCAAAGTTCTATACAGATATGATTGAAAATGGACAATTAGGAAACAAAGCAAGAGCAGGATTCTACCGTAAAAACTTCGTAGACGGTAAAAAAGTATTCGAAATGTGGGACCCTAAATCAAATTCATACGTAGTATCTCCAAGAGATATTTTACCGGAAGTAAAAGAAGCGATGAAGTCTAAGCAATTAAAAGACCAAGTTAATTCAATTATTTATGGTGAAGGTGAAGCTAATAAGTTTGCGTGGGAAATCTTACGTGACACATTATTATACTCAGCTCACAACGTTCCAACAATTACAGATGATTACAAAGATATTGACCGTGCGATGAAGTGGGGTTACAACTGGAGTGCTGGACCATTTGAAATTTGGGATATGTTAGGATTCAATAAAGTAATTGAAAAAATGCAAGGTGATGGAAAAGTAGTTCCGAACTGGGTATTAGATATTGCAAAAAATCCAAATCCAAGTTTCTATACTGAAGCAGAACACGCTCCATACTTAGATGCAAAATATCCACTTATTGATGTTATTGAAGGTCGCGTAGCAGCTTTAGATATGGGAGATGGAGTAGTATTAATTGAACTTCGTTCACCAGGTAACTCAGCTGATCGTCAAATCTTACAATTCATGCAAAAAACAATTAAAATGGTTGAAGATAATCCGAAATATAAAGGGGTAGTAATTGGAAACGATGGTGCAAACTATTGTGCTGGTGTTAACCTTCCAGATGTAATTTCTACATTCGGAAATGAAGAAGCAATCAATAACTTCATTCGTGAATTCCAAGCTGCAAGTCGCTCAATTAAATTTGCGAAAAAACCAGTTGTTTCAGCAATTAAAGGGATGGTTCTTGGAGGTGGAGTTGAACTTACAATCCACTCACATAGAGTTGTTGCATTAGCTGAATCATACGTTGGATTCGTAGAAGTTGGTGTTGGTATAATTCCAGCAGCAAGAGGATGTGTCGAGATGCTTACACGTGTTATGGAAGATCACAAGAAATATGGTTATCCAGATGCATTACCAGCAATTAGAAAAGTATGGGAACAATTAGCTATGGCAAAAGTGTCTAAAGATGCTTACCAAGCAAGAGAGTTCGGATACTTAACTGATAAAGATAGAATCGTTTTAAACCCAGACATTCTTTTAGATGAAGCGAAAAAAGAATTACTACGTATGGTTGATGACGGATTCGAACAAGAAGTACCAAAAGCGATTAAAGTTTTAGGTGAAACAGGGTATGCTAGTTTAGAATATATTGCGTACACAATGTACCAAGGTAATTTCATTAGTGAACATGACTTAGTTATTGCTCGCCAAGTTGCTCGTGTATTAACAGGAGGAAGTGTACCAAATGGAACAGTCTTAAACGAGCAGCAATTAATGGATCTAGAACGTAACGCTGGTGCGACACTATTAGGTGAAGAAAAATCACGTGCGAGAATGGTTCATATGGCTGAAAAAAATAAACCATTAAGAAATTAATAAAGGAGAAGTCATGAGAGAAGTTGTTATTGTAGCATACGGACGTAGTGCAATTGGTAGAGCAGGAAAAGGTAGTTTTGCCATGACGCGTCCTGAAGATTTAGGTGGACAAGTATTAAAAGGAGTTTTAGCTAAAGTTCCAAACTTACCTCTAGATGAAATTGATGATGTAGTTGTAGGATGTTCTTTCCCCGAAGCAGAACAAGGGATGAACATTGCCAAAGTAATCGCTTCTGAAGCAGGATTACCAGAAGTTGTTGGAGGACAAACGGTTAACCGTTTCTGTTCTTCAGGACTTCAAACAATCGCTACTGCAGCAAATGCAATTGCATGTGACCAAGGTGATATTATTATCGCCGGTGGTGTTGAGTCGATGAGTCAAATTCCAATGGGAGGAAATATCGTTCGTCCATCAAGTAGACAAATGATTGACAACCCAAAAGAGTGGACTACTATGGGGATCACAGCTGAAAATGTTGCTGATAAATATGGTATTACAAGAGCAGAACAAGATGAGTTTGCAGTAAGATCACATGAATTAGCTGCCAAAGCACGTGCAGAAGGAAAATTCAAAAAAGAAATCATTCCTGTGAATGCAGTGAAAGTAGTGAACAAAGATGGTATAATGTGTAAAGAAACATTTGAAGTGGTGGATGATGAGTGTATCCGCCCAGGAACTACAACTGAATCTCTTGCAAAATTACGCCCAGTATTTAAAATGGGAGGTTCAGTAACTGCAGGTACTGCCTCTCAAATGAGTGATGGAGCATCATTCGTTGTACTAATGGAGAAAAGTAAAGCAGAGAGCCTAGGAATTAAACCAATTTGTAAATTTGTTAGCTTTGCTGTAACAGGTTTAGATCCAGAATATATGGGACTTGGTCCGATATATGCAGTAAACAAATTATTAGCAAGAACTAATACAGCAGTTGAAGACATTGATTTATTTGAAATGAATGAAGCATTCGCATCACAAGCAATCGCTAGTGTTCGTGATTTAAACTTAGATATGGATAAAGTTAATGTTAATGGTGGGGCCATTGCCTTAGGTCACCCACTTGGATGTAGTGGTTCATATTTAACTTGTAAATTATTAAACGAAATGAGTGCTAACAATATGAGCAAAGGTATTGTAACTATGTGTATTGGTGGAGGAATGGGAGCTGCTGGATTATTCGAAATGCTATAAATATAAGGAGAGATATGTTCAGAATTGACGACGAAGTACTACTGAAAGCCCTAGACGAGTCGCCGAAATTTAGAAAAGATTATATCGAAACTCAATTGAATAAAGACAGCGAATTAGTTCTAGAAATTGTTGATCATTATAAACTAAAACTAATTAAAGAAATTTATACCCAAGATATAAGCATTCACACGTATAACAGTAAGAAGCGTGTGCGCTTAAAAAACCAAGAAATCATACTAATTAAAAAAATGAAAGTCTTCAATCACCTTAATCAACATATGAAACAACTAGTCGACAGTGTTGTGAGTGTTGACGTTGGTTTCACTGATTATTTCGGTGATGACTACCATTTTGTCTCAGACCGAGACTTTACATACAGTTTAATCTTTAAATATTTGGAGAGATATTTTGAAGAGTACGAAAAACGCAGTAAAAACAAAGAGTAATACTCCAATTTATACAAATCTATAAGAAATACTAATTTTTAAGAAATACTAATTTTTAAGAAATACTAATCTATCAAGATACTAATGAAGAATACTACTGCTTGCCATTGCAGTAGTATTTTTTCAAATATTTGGCTAAACAATCGCAACTTTTATGTTTTATCGATTACACCATGTTATAATATATAAGATTGAAAAAAATACTTAAAAGGGGAACAAATGCTATCAGTAAATAACCTATCAGTTGTTTATTCAACTAAAAAATTATTTGAAAACGTTAGTTTAAAATTTACTCCAGGAAACTGTTACGGGGTAATTGGTGCTAATGGAGCTGGAAAATCAACGTTTTTAAAAATCTTATCAAAGGAGTACGATTCAACTACTGGAGATGTTCAAGTAAGTAAAGATACACGTATTTCGACATTAAAGCAGGATCACTATGAATTTGATGAATTTACAGTAATGCAAGCAGTTATTAGTGGATATGAAGAACTATATACTATTATGTCAACTAAAGATGCATTATATGCTAAAGCAGATTTTACAGAAGCCGATGGAATCAAAGCAGCAGAACTTGAGGAAGAATTCGCAACACTTGGTGGTTGGGAAGCAGAAACTGAAGTTAGTAAATTATTAGATGGTTTAAGTTTAGAGTCAAATGATTACCATGCTTTAATGACCGATGTGAGTGCCAGTGATAAAGTAAAGATTCTACTAGCACGTGCACTATTTGGTAGTCCAGATGTTCTGATTCTCGATGAGCCGACCAACCACTTGGACTTTAAGGCAATTAAATGGTTAGAAGATTTTATTATTGACTTTGATAAGACTGTAATCGTCGTTTCACACGATCGTCACTTCTTAAACAATGTATGTACACACATTGTTGATATTGATTTCCAAAAAGCAAAATTATATGTTGGTAACTATGACTTCTGGCGTGAGTCAAGTCAGCTAGCTCAGGAACTTATGAGTAAGTCCAACCAACAAAAAGAAGAGAAAGTTAAACAACTTCAAGAATTCATCGCAAGGTTTAGTGCCAATGCCTCTAAATCTAAGCAGGCCACTTCACGTAAGAAGATGCTGGAAAAGATAACACTTGATGATATATCACCAAGTTCTAGACAATATCCATATATTCAATTAGATCCAGAACGTGAATTAGGTAAAGACGTAGTTGACGTTACTAACCTATGTGTTCACGATAATGAAGGGGTTTTATTTGAAAATGTAAACTTCATCGTTAACGGTGGAGAAAAAGTTGCATTCATCTCTCGAGATGATAAATTAATCACTGAACTATTTGAAGTACTAGCTGGAGAAAAAGAGCAAGCGAGTGGTGAAGTTAAGTGGGGAATTACAGTTGAACGTGATTACTTCCCGAAAGATTACAGTGAATTTTTCCAAGATGAGAAAATTAACTTAATCGACTGGTTAAGAGAGTATTCTAAAGAACAAGCAGATGCTTACATTCGTGGATTCTTAGGAAAGATGTTATTTAGTAAAGAAGAGCCACTTAAGAAAGTTAAGATTTTATCAGGTGGGGAAAAAATGCGTATGATGTTCACTCGTCTTATGGTTAGAAACCGCAATACGTTAATTTTAGACCAACCAACAAACCACTTAGACTTAGAGTCAATCCAATCAGTAAACGAAAGTTTAGAGCGTTTCAAAGGTGGATTATTCTTTAGTTCACACGATTTAAGTTTAATCGAATCAATTGCTAATAAGATTATTGAGATTACACCAAATGGTGCATTTGTATATAGCGGTACATTTGAAGAGTACAGCGAAGATGTAAATGCTCAGAAAAAAGTAGACGAACTATACAATAAATAATTTATTTACAAGACATCGAGCGTGAGTTTGGTGTCTTTTTTTACAACAACTGCGATATCTACCACAATCAGCAAGTGTCAAATTAAATAATTGATAAAGTCTTATGGTCCAAAATTATATAGTATAATATAAACTGAAGTGTTAGTGCATCGATATCGCTATAAGGATATTTTTACATTGCGAGTCGAATTAAAGCATCTAGATAAATAACGAGGTTATATGGAATACTTTATATACAATAAATTAAGTAAATTAGGAAGACATAAAACATCGAGCGATATGCTAGATGTATCTTCGTTATCATCAACATTTTTTGAAAACCTAAGTGCGAGTGATACTGTGGAGCTTCATGGTGGAGATGGAACTATCAACTGGTTTATCAACAACTGTCATGAGTTTCCCAAACTCATCATTAATCCTTCGGGAACCGGAAATGATCTAGCGCGCTCACTTACTAGTGATTTTCAAAAAATTCCTGTATTTGAAGTTAATGGAATAAGATTTATCAATGGTTTTGATGTTGGATTTGGTGCTATGGTGTGTCAACTAGTAAATGCAAATTTACCGAAGACTAAACTATCGTATGTAAAGAGCGTTTATCGAAGCTTAATTAGATTACAACGTTTTGAAGCGGAGATAATAATCGACGGAGAGCGCTATTTTACATCAGATAATTTTATAATCGCTGTGCAAAACACTGAGTATTTTGGGGGTGGGATGAAAGTTGCTCCTAACTTAGATCCCACTGACAATAAGCTGGCAGTATACTCGATTGGTAATGCGAGCAAGTTAGTTATTGCCCTAATCTTCCCGAGCATCTTTTTCGGTAAGCATGCGTGGTTTAAACGGTATGTAAAAGTATATAGTGGTTCGCAAATAAATGTTAAACTTAAAGAAAAGTATGTAGCGGAAACTGATGGAGATTTAATCGGCAGTTATGATAGCTTCAGTTTTGAGCAATGCGGCTACATACAAATAAAGAAACAGTAGGAGCATGATGAACTATAAAGTTATGGATAATAAATTATCGCTGTGGATCGAAGATATCGAAGCTGGATATATTCAGTTTAACAAAACACAGCAAGGAATGGAAATTGTGCAAACTTATGTTTTTCCGGGATTCCGCCAAAATCGCTATGCACAAAATCTAGTTAAATATATGGTAGATAACTTTGATAATGAAATAACAAAGGTAAGTTGTTCGTATTATCGAATTATGTCTAAAGACTATAAATTATCACAAATCTAAATCGAGATGTATCCCTAGTACCATTACATGTTAAACTATAATTGTAAACAAAAGTGAAGTAGGTACTATTATTAGTTGATTTGCGAGTTTAGACTAGCTTGTCTAAATAAGTCTATTGCTTAATGAAAGTAGTATTCGAAAAATTTTCATATGGAACTGGGGCTTGTTGATGTTCATGCGGATAGCAATCAACTATACTAATATATATTGGTATATAATCAACAATTTATTTTAAGGCACTCTAACTCTATTAAGGGGTTAGAGTGTCTTTTTCTCTAATCAAAAAAGGAGAAGATAAATGAATAAGATAGAAATTAAGAACTTGTATAAAATATTTGGTAATAAGCAAAAACATAATTTTAATAAATTTGTAAGTTCAAATTGGGATAAATAAACATTTCAAAGTGAGACGAACCATATTCTAGGATTAGTTAATGTAAGCCTAGAAATCGAAGAAGGTCAAACTTTTGTTATTATCGGACTTAGTGGTAATTGCCACGATGATCGGTGCCGAAGGTCTAGGTTCGATAGTATTTACGGCCGTGGCAACACTGGATTTAGCAACTGCTTTTGAAAGTGGACTGGCAATTGTCTTTTTAGCAATTTATTTAGAGCGTTTAACACAGTTAGTTATCAGCCATTTGCAAATGTTGGAGTAATGTTTAAAAAGGGATATTTGGTAATTTTAATCCTAACAATCTTCTTTTCCATTGGCTCTAGTTGGTACAGTAATATGGAACGTGAAGATGTAGATATTATTAGGGTAGCGACTAATGACGGGTGGTTAGCCCACGTAGCACTTAATGCCTTATTCTCGTATATTATTGAAACGGAGACTGACTATACTGTTGTTGACGAGAGTTTAGACACAATGTTTATCTTTGACTCGATTGCATCTGGTGATAATGATTTGTATTTATCATCGTGGATGCCAACTTCTCAAGTGGTGTATGATACTTATAAAGATAATATTGAATATATATCAACAGTATTTGATGGTGCGCGAATTGGTTTCGTCGTTCCAAGCTATATGACCGATGTTAATTCGATTGCTGATTTAAAAGGAAAAGAGGACAACGTTAACAATGTCTTCTTTGGAATTGAACCAGGAACGCAAACAGCTGCTATCGCCGAACAGGTTCCAGAAGCATATAACCTTGATATGAGGCAGTCGACGTCATCATCATCAGCAATGTTACAAGAATTGGATAGCGCGCTTTAAAAGGGGGAGGATATCGATGTAACGCTTTGGTCTCCTCACTGGTCATTTGCGAAATATGACATTAAAATGTTAGAAGACCCGAAAGTTGCAATGGGTTCTGGTGATGAAATTCAAATTTACTCAAGACTAGGATTTGCCGATGAGTACCCTGAAATAACTGCAATGCTATCGGAAGTAACCCTTTCTAATGAACAGTTTTCGAATTTGATGGATCGATTAAATGAACAAGATGAGTCAGATTATGATCAACTAATAAAGTCGTTCTTAGAAGATAATCCAGATATTTATGAATTTTAAAAGTAGTATAATTAAGTTTACAAAGAATAACTATAACAAAAGTCGATCCTAAATTAGGAGTCGACTTTTTAAAATATAAAGACTAATTACATGGGGTAGTGATTAGTAAAGTTAGTAATTTCATACTTTGCAGTTCTAGTTTGATCTGAAGAGTGGATTGAGTTTTCAACCTTATCGATTGAATACTTACCACGGATAATCATCTTAATCCGATTAAGACCTACATTAACCGCATCGGTTCCGGTTAAGATATAGGCATGAAACGGCTTGTTCTGCAAGTCTTCAATTAATTCTTCGTAAAAGGGCTTGTCTAAATGAACGGCATAATGATAGGCCAAGAATTCGGGGGTTAATACGCCGATGTACTCACGTGTTACTTCTAATTCATACTGACTGGCAATTGCTTTAATTTCTAAGTCTACTTGGGCTTCTAAGTTTCTGTTAAAAACATCTGGTTTAATAAATATAAAAGTCTGTTCCATGTGTATCCTCCTAGTTTTCCTATATTCTAACATATGTTTGGAGATACTTCTCAGGTGCCTATAAATCATTATCTAATATATAGTGTCAAATAAAAAGGTATAAATATTATCAGTAATGTAAGACCTTGAATCATCACTGATAATATACTTTGGTATAAAAAAACATCCAATTTAAATTGGATGTAGTTATGATTGTTTAAAGATCATCGATTGGATTTTCGACAAAGTCTTGAGTTAAGATTTCTAGATAAATATAAAATAGTGTACGTCCGCGAATTAAACTTTTATCAAAGATTTCTTTACGATCAAGCAAGTTGATGTATAAATCAGATTCAGTTTCTAAACGTTGGTTGTAATATGCACTCATACATACAGTTTTCATTCCACGTTTGCGAGCAGTTTGCAATACTTCACGAACTTTCTGACTTTTTCCACTTACAGTTAGAACAATCATTAGCTTTTGACCTTTATTTTGTTCTCCACCTTGCATATCTAAATCGAATAAATACTCATCGTAGTTTGCAACAATATTTTTATTAGTGGCAACACGTAAGCGGGGCTCGTAGTATTCACAAACTTTTAAACTTGGACCACGTCCAAATAGATAAATTTTCTCACTACTTAAGATATGCTTTTTAAGTTGTTCCATTTTACTAATTGAAAATGAATCGAAGAATTGTAATATTTTTTCTTTTTGATACTCAAAAGAACTTCCTTTGTCTTCATTTTTGTATCGGTCATTTTTAATTTGGTACTGGAACTCTTTGTACCCATTAAACCCAAGTCGCTTTGCGTACTTAGTGATTTTTGAGGGTGAAACTGAACATAGTTCAGCAAGCTTAGTAATAGTTAAAGTTGGCACTATGTCTAGGTTTTCTGAGATAATATCTGATATGTCAATTTCAGTTGGTGTTAATTCATCATTATATAAATATTTCATAACTCTCCTTAGTTATTATATTATATCACAGTAAGAAAAGATTTCCAATGTAAAAGAAAGAAAGCCGAGAAATTTAACAAAACTTTAATAAAGTGCAAGATGCAAATATAAAATTTTCCAAATGGTTGGAAAATTTGTGCGAATATTTTCCACGCCAAAATATTTTGTGTTATAATATGGATGTAGATAAATTTAAAAAAAATTTAGAGGTGATTGTAGATGAGTAAACAATATCTAGTAACTAACGAAAAAACGTTAAAACAAAAAGTAGCAGACCTAAAGGCTGCACAAGAAATTTTCGCAACATTTACGCAAGAGCAAGTAGACGCTGTATTCTATGCTGGTGCAAAAGCTGCAAATGAACAAAGAATTACATTAGCAAAAATGGCTGTTGAAGAGTCTGGTATGGGACTTGTTGAAGATAAGGTTATTAAAAACCACTTCGCTTCTGAGTTTGTATACAATAAATATAAAGATACTAAAACAGTAGGTTTATTAAATGAAGATGAAGCAAACGGTTTTGCTCAATATGCTGAACCAATCGGTGTTATCGCGGCAGTAGTTCCAACTACTAACCCAACATCAACTGCAATCTTTAAAACATTAATGGCGCTTAAAACGAGAAACGCAATCTTTTTAGCACCACACCCAAGAGCAAGAAAAGCAACAATCGCTGCTGCAAAAGTAGTAATGGATGCGGCTGTTGAAGCTGGAGCGCCTGAAGGATTATTAGGATGGATTGATGGTGCTGACGAAGGTGTAAACCCAGTAGCATTAACAGGTGTGCTTATGGCTGAGGTTGATGTTATCTTAGCAACAGGTGGACCAGGAATGGTACACGCAGCATACTCAAGTGGTACTCCTGCAATCGGTGTAGGTGCTGGTAACGTTTCAGTACTTGTAGACGAAAGTGCAGATCCAAAAATGGTAGCAGCTGGTGTTGTTCAATCGAAAGCATTCGATTACGGTGTAATCTGTGCATCTGAGCAAGCTGTTGTTGTTCACGAAAGTATTTATGAAGAAGTAAAAGCTGAATTTACTAAAGTTGGAGCTTACATCTTAAATAAAACTGAACTTAAAAAAGTACGTAGTATTATCTTAAATGATAAAGGTGCATTAAATGCAGATGTTGTAGGTCAAAGCCCACAAGTAATTGCTGACCTTGCTGGAATTAAAGTTCCTGAATGGACAAGAATTATTATCGGGGAAGTTGAAGATCCAAGTTTAGCTGAGCCATTCGCACACGAAAAATTATCAATTATCTTAGCAATGTACAAGTATTCAAAATTTGAAGAAGGTGTAGAAATTGCTCACGAAATGATTATGCATGGTGGTTTAGGTCACTCAGCTGCAATGTATGCTGATGAGTTAGTAGCAAAAGATAGAATTGATGCTTATGCTGCAAAAATGCCAACAGCAAGAATTCTTGTTAACTCACCAACTGCACAAGGTGGTATCGGAGATATCTTTAACTTCGTATTAGCTCCTTCATTAACATTAGGATGTGGATCTTGGGGTGGAAACGCTGTAAGTGAAAACATTGGTCCTAAACACTTATTAAACATTAAGAACGTTGCTAAAAGGAGAGAAAATATGTTATGGGTACAAGTTCCAGAAAAAGTATACTTCAAATATGGTGCTCTTAAAACAGCATTAACTGACCTTAAAGATGATGAGAAAAAACGTGTATTCATCGTAACTGATAAATCATTATTCGACTTAGGTTACACTAAGAAAATTACTGACGTATTAGATGGATACGGAATGCAATACAAAATCTTTAGTGATGTATTACCTGATCCAGATATCGCAACTGTTGAAGCTGGTGCTGCAAGCATGCGTGACTTTAACCCAGATTGTATTATCGCCCTAGGTGGAGGTAGTGCTATGGATGCTGGTAAAGTTATGTGGATGTTATATGAAAACCCAGAAGCTAACTTCAAAGATATGGCAATTACATTCATGGATATGCGTAAACGTGTTTACAAATTCCCTAAATTAGGAAAATTAGCAAACTTTATTGCTGTTCCAACAACTTCAGGTACAGGTTCAGAGGTAACTCCATTTAGTGTTATTACTGACCGTGATGGAACTAAGTATCCATTAGCTGATTACTCATTAACTCCAAACATGGCAATTGTTGACCCAGAACTTACAATGTCAATGCCAAAAGGACTTACTGTTGCAAGTGGTGTAGATGTATTTACTCACGCATTAGAAGCTTATGTATCAGTAGTAGCTACTGACTACACTATGCCTCAATCAATTCAAGCTGGTAAACTAGTATTAGAAAACCTTGTTGATTCTGCAAATGGTGGAGCAACTGCTAAGAAAGCAAAAGAAAATATGGCTAACGCTTCATGTTTAGCTGGTATGGCCTTTGCAAATGCATTCTTAGGTATTTGTCACTCACTTGCTCACAAATTAGGTGCTAAGTTCCACGTACCTCACGGTATTGCGAACGCATTATTATTAAGTGAAGTAATTAAGTATAACGCAACTGATAGACCATGGAGACAAGGAACTTTCAGTCAATACGAACACCCAGCAGCAATTTCAAGATATGCAAAATATGCTGAAGAAATGGGACTTAAAGGTAAAGATGAAGTAGCTTTAGTTGAAGCTTTAGTTGCTAAATTTGAAAGCCTAAAAGTTGAAACTGGAATTCCAGCTTCAATTAAAGAGTGGGGAGTTGACGAAAAAGAATTCTTAGCAGCTGTTGATCAGTTAGCGGAAGATGCATTTGACGATCAATGTACAGGGGCTAACCCTCGTTACCCAATGATTTCAGACTTAAAAGAAATCTACCTACGTTCTTACTATGGAACTGAATACAAAGGTGAAAAAACATACGAAATTGGTAAATAATCTAATTCTTCTACAAAAGTCTAAATAATTTACTAAATTCATAACTTAAAAACAACCATCATTTGATGGTTGTTTCATTTTATAATACTATATGATATTTTAATGCAATTATTTATTTTATAACCCCAACTTTCCCTCATCGTACTTTGGAAAGTCATAATTTTCATATTTATACTTTGCTTCATCAAAATTAAGTGTACTGAAAATGATATCATAGCGTGTTTTAGTGTCATTGTCTTGCTGAACAGATTGTTTAATTAAAACTATGTAATCTTGGGAATTTCTGTAATGACAGCAGAGGTACAAAGAGGAATGTTTACCAACGTTTTCAGTTCTTGCAATAACTTTACAATACGAAAACTGTCTATCGTCAAGACTCAGATTACTAGAAGGCAAGTGAATGATATAGAATTTTTTTATAATGTACCAAAAAGTAATAATAGTATTTACACAAAGTAATAATGTATATATATTAAAACCCTTGACCTCTTCCATCACTTTAAGCATATTGTATTTAGAAGTAGGCTCAAAAAAAAGAACGCTAGCAGAAAAATATATGATAAACATATTTGTTCCAATTTGTCCGATAATGCTGATAATATCATTTTGAGCTGCTAAGATATTCCACGATTCTTGAGTTCCATCTTTCAACTCTTTACTTTTGGGTAAAAAAATGTAGTATTTGGTTTTGTGGTGTACTATTTGAGTAATTACTGTAAAAAATATAGCAAAAATGAAAAGATATCCGAAATTTGAATATATTTTATTAAATGATGCAAAAATAAAGGTAATCCAATTTTCAGGTACAAAATCAAATAAATTGTAAGTATTAAATTTATCTATTGTGTACCATAGATATAGGCATACAATAAACAAAAGGTTTAACGTTGGAATCTTAAACTTTTCTTTAATACTCTTATCAACGTCCATTAAGTTTTTGATAATATTCATATTTTCTTCTCCATATTATTTTTTATAGAAAACAAACTCTAGTTCAAATAGAGTTTGTTTTGTGGTTTATATAAGGTTGTAAGCCTATTTAGTTTCAACACTGAAGAACCAAGTTGAATCTTTAAATTCTAATTTAGTTCCATCTGTATTTATTTTTAAACTGTTAGTTGTATCATCATCATATGTCCCGACTGCTTCAAATCCTTCATCTGTTGCTGTATATTCTACTAAATACCCAGCATCATAAAACATTTCGTTTTCAACATTCTTTGTTAAGTCGCTGTTAATTTCATCACGAAGTTCAACACAGTATTCTGTAACATCAGTTGAAGTTACAGGTTCTTCATCAGCGAATTCCATTGTCGATTCACCTTGACCACAAGTTACTGCAATTGTAGTTCCGTCCATTTCAATATCAAATTTATAATCTTCATCTGAAGTATAATCCAGAGTTACAGTATACCCACTTACTTCTTCAGTTATAACATACCCGTTTGTCATATTTTCTTTGAAAATCCCGTATGTTTCTTCCATGTCAACCATAGCTGTACTACATCCTGTTAAAATAACTGCCAACACTGGCACTAATACTAATAAAATTTTTTTCATAATCCCACCTTCAAAATATTTTCACAATATATTATATCACACATACATGTGCCATTTTGTGAACATTAATTGTTTAATATTTTTTATGCTTATTTTTAGCATCCGATTACTAAAGGTGTATAATTAATATATAAAACGAAAGGATGTGGTTTTATGAAAACAATAATTGCTAGTAATAGCCAAACAAGTATCAACGAAAAAGTTGCTAAACAAGTAAATGAAAGAATTGATCTAAATATAATTGAAATCAATAAAGAGGAGATTCCGATGTATTCTCCGGAAGTGGAAGCTATGGGATTCCCACTCGAGATTCAAAAGATTTATGACCTATTGAAAGATGAGTCTAAACTAATTATTTTTACTCCCGAATACAACGGTTACACAACACCATATTTTAAAAATATCTTTGATTGGCTATCAAGAATCAATCATGACTTTTTAAAAGGAGTAGAGGTTAAAATTATAACGGTAACTCCTGGAAAAATGGGTGGTGCTAGTGTTCGTAAGATTTTATCTGAGTCGCTTCCGTTCTTTGGTGCAATCAATATTGAGACTTACGGTGTAACTAACTACTTTATCAAGCTTGAAGAAGATGCTTTAGATAAAGATGTGGAAAACATCTATGAACTAGTTAAATAAAGATATCTCTTTTACTTATTTTAACCTTAGTATGGTATAAAGTATATGTAACAAAGGAGAAAAATGCAATTTATTATTTTAATAGCTATAATTGGGTTGCCACTATGGGCTCAAAAAAATATAATGTCGGTAATTGGTAAATACTCACGTGTTGCCATCCAAAACGGCATGACAGGACGAGAAGTTGCTGAATACATCTTAAATTATGAAGGAATCACTGATGTGAGAGTTCAAGCAATTGGTGGTTCGATGACTGATAACTTTAATCCACAAAATAAAACAGTTAACTTATCACAAACAGTTTATGCGAGTAAATCAATTGCAGCAGCATGTATAGCTGCTCATGAGGTAGGACACGCAATTCAGCACCATCAAGGATATTCAGGTTTAGTGGTACGAAATCTAATTTTTCCATTTGCTCGAACTGGTGGACAATTAGCAGCAGTTACAATTTTATTAGGACTAATTTCTGGATTCACGGGTCTATTCACTTTTGGAATAATCTGTTTAACCGCAATCTTACTATTTCAGGTTGCAACATTACCAGTTGAATACAATGCCTCGGATCGTGCATTAGAAAAGCTAGAGCATTACGGTTTATTAACTAGTGGGGAATTAAATGGAGCAAGTAAAGTTTTAAGAGCCGCGGCTTTGACTTATTTAATGGCAGCAATCTCAACATTTTTAAATATTATCCGTCTCGTAGGTTTAGCCAGAGATTAAATATATTTGTTAACACTCTTATCCTTTAAGAGTGTTTTTTATGGCTTCGGAAAATTTCCAAATTGCCAAAAGGGATATTCAAATATGGTATAATAGTGTAAACATTCATTGGTATTAAAGCTGATGATTTAGTTTGAAAAGGAGTATTATGACACTAATTTTAACAATAATTGGAATTTTTCTAATTATAGCTGAGGTTTTAACAGCATCAACATTTGTCATTTGGATTGCAATCGGCTTTCTTTGTGCAGCTCTTGTCTCGTTAGTAACTAGTAATTTTGTTGTGTTAGCAGCAGTCGGGATAATTACCACGTTGCTATCAGTTGCAGTATTACGTACTAAGTATGTTAAATGGGTATTACCCAAAGAACGTGTTGAGACAGCTCATAATGAATTAATTGGTAAAGCAGCAATTATGAAAGAGGATTATACATCTAATGGTGTAGATGTTGGGATAGCTCGCGTTGGTGGTGTTGATTGGTCAGTTCAATGTGAAACTTTAGAAACTAGTTTCACTGCGGGTGAACGCGTAGTAATTAAAAAAATTGAAGGTGTTCGATTATTAATCGAGAAAGAGGTATAATATGGTATACATTATTATTGGAACTGTAATTCTTGCAGTTATAATTTTATTAGCAAAGGGAATCAAAATTGTTACACAATCGAATGTATTCGTTATTGAAAGATTGGGACAATACAACGGAACTTTAGAATCTGGATTACACTTCATTAATCCAATTCTAGATCGCGTTGTAGCAAGACTGGATATTCGTGAGCAAGTAGTTAACTTCCCACCACAACCAGTAATCACAAAAGATAACGTAACAATGCAAATTGATACAGTTATTTATGTTGCAATTACAGATGCTAAGAAGTATCGTTATGGTGTTGGAAATCCAATTTCTGCATTAGAAAACTTATCGGCAACTACTTTACGTAATATTATCGGGGATTTAGAGTTAGATGAAACGTTAACTTCACGTGATGTAATTAATACAAAAATTCGTGCAGTACTTGATGAAGCAACTGATGCATGGGGAATGAAAGTTACGCGAGTTGAAGTTAAAAATATTATTCCTCCTCAAGATATTCAAAACGCAATGGAAAAACAAATGCGTGCTGAACGTGAAAAACGTGAGAAAATCTTAACTGCTGAAGGTAGCAAAACTGCAGCAATTACTGAAGCTGAAGGGGTAAAAGAAAGTACAATTTTACGTGCAGAAGCTGAAAAGCAAGAAAAAATATTACGTGCAGAAGGGGAAGCAGAAGCTATCTTAAAAGTGCAAACTGCATATGCAGAAGCATTAGAAAAATTAAACTCTGCATCACCAACTGCTCAAGTATTACAGTTAAAAGGATATGAAGCATTAGAAAAAATCGGAACTAGCGATTCTTCGAAATTAATCATTCCATCTGACATGGGTAACATTGCAGCAATTTCATCAATGTTTCATGAAACAAAAGAATTAACTAATACAGAACAAAACTAGGCACTTGCCTAGTTTTTTTTATAAATTACGGGTATTTAGCCAAGGGAGAGTCCATCGCAGCTATAACCTAGAAAATAAACTGTGGTAGCTATTTATGGTAAAATAAAATAAAAGGTGTTTAAGGGAGAGGTAGTGAAAAAAAGGTATTTTTTTCTAAAGTTAGGAATTGGATTATTAGTCAATATAATTATAACGACAGTAGCACTTTTGACTGCATTAAATTTTAAATTATTTAGCAGTCAAATAACTATGTTGATTATTGTAATCAATATTCTAATTACAATATTGAGCACATTTATTAAATATGCACAGTTTAAAAAATATGTACCGAATTTATATGCGAGCTATATAACATTAAATGAAGGTGTTTTATTTCAAAAGTATAAGTATATACCGACGGTAAATGTGCAAAGCATTAAACATAAACGCGGAATAGTACAACGTATGTGTAAGTTAAACACGTTGATTTTGTCAACGTCAGGTGAAGATGTTAAACTTACATATTTATTAAATGAACAAGTAGCAGAGTTCATTGCTATTAAAATAGAGCAAAGAGGTGATGAATATGAAGCGTAATCACCCACTTAGTATATTGTATTTTAAATTTAATGTTCAAGTAATTGTTAACTTTGTTTTATATCTATTTACATTAAATATAGCTTTATCGGCCATTTTTGATTCGTTAGACGTAACAATGGTTGGTTTAGGAGCATTAGCGGTATTGTTGTTACTTGTTATTCTAATTGGGTTTAGAGCATGGCTATTGTACCGTACATCGTATTCATATGACGAGAATACTTTGATGTATACAAAGGTTACAAAGTTACGTGTTAAAGAAATTACGCTTAAGAGTAATAAAATTGCCAGCATTACGCGAAACCAAAGTTTAATTTTGCGCATACTTAGCATTTATCAAGTAAGTGTAACTACAGATACATCAGCTGGGGACAAGAATGACTCAATCGACTTATTTTTATCAGAAGCTGATGCTAATGCGATAATTGATAATTTCGATCAAGAGAAGCCAGTGTCACCATTCGTAGCTGAAGCAGACGGTACGCAATCGACTGCAGTTGCCCCAAGTGAAGCGATTGTTTATAAACATACTATTGGTGAAATGCTAATATTCCCAATTATTGATCAACCAAATGTCTACATTTTATTCTTTGCCTATATTGGTGCTGTGTTCATTTGGGGAATCGAAGGGATTGAAGCAGGACCGACTGTCGCAATAATTCCTGTGTTACTTTTTGTGTTTGGGATGGTATCTCCATATATTAATTCATTTATAAATGGAGCTAACTTAACCCTTACTTTTAGAGAAAACCAAGATAACTTAGATTTAGAAAATGGATTACTTGCTCGTAAGCAAAATCGCTTCAGTAAGCAAAATATTCGAATTTTCGAATACAAGTATTCTCGTATTATTAAACGAGCGCACGCCAAAGTTGGGGTAGTTGGAACTGGTGATAAGGAGCAAACTGGAGAATATCAAGCGTTAACGTTGTATGTTAATAAAGAAAAAGTTGAAATGCTACAGTCAGCATGTGGTTTTGAAACCGGCGAACTCGAATATTTCCGCCCGCATAAAATATCACTAATCTATTCAGTTATTGGAATAATTATTACAGTTGCGATTATGATTACCGCTACGGCGCTAGCTAAAGTATTTATCAGCGATCTGCTAGTTTTACCGAAATTTATTTACCCATTAACAATGGTCATCATTGTGGTATTTGGATTATTTTTACTAATTACTAGCTATTTTAACTATAAGCATAGTAAATACTTTGCAATGAATGATGAGTACATTGTGATCTCTGATGGGTACTTAAACCAACAGGTAGATATTTTTAAATATGATAATATTCAAGCCTTTACTCAAAGTTGTGGGCCAATAGCAAGACGGATTGGGACTGCTGACCTATACTTGGATTTATTTGATGTTGGTAAGTTTAAAGACCATTCGGCCAAAAATTATCAAGCTCAAGATATTGAAATTATTATGGAAAAAATCAAAGAAAAAATCAGCGGGGAGCAATAATGAAAAAATATATAGTAATTAAAACATTAATTAAAACATTAATTTGCGCTGTGCCGATTATCATTGTATTTGCCATGAGTAAGATGTTATCCCCATTTCCAGAAAATGCTATAACAATTGTAGCTAGCGTTGCTATTGTGTATTTGGTCACGTCGTCCATATACTTTATCTATTATATTAAGCAATACAATTATGATTTTAGTAATAAGCGCCTAGCAGTGCATCAAGGAATATTAACCAAGACAAGCGAGTACTTTCCAGTTGATACAATCCAAAATATCGAATTTTCACAAACGGTTATTGAACGTATGTGTAACATCTGTGACCTTCGTGTAACTAATGCCGGAATCTCCGGAACAATTAAATATGTGAGCTTAGATGTTGGGAAAAAAATATGTGATGATTTTCATGATGATTATCAACTAAACGAATCTAACGATGAATTGCAAGATTCAACTATAACTGAATAATGAAAAACACAGGAAATCATTTTAGATTCCTGTGTTTCTTGTTTTGTTTATATCCCAACTTTCTTTACTGTGAAGTTAATAAATAGGGGGATGGTGATACCGATAATAATCAGTTGTGATAATAACGCAACTAGTGGCGTATTGTAACGAATTAAGCTTATTAATACACTGTAGATTGTCAAGTATAAAATATGAGTTAACTGATACTTTCTAAATTGGATATTATATTTCGCTGCAGTATAAGTATTATTAAAATAAAGATAGATAACTACCAATGTGACAATGATCACCTGATTTGATACAATCATTGGATTAAGTGGATTAGATAAACCATTGATAAGATTATAAACAACACTGGCCATACTGATTGTAGATGAAGGTACTACAAGTAGTCCAATCAAAAACCTAACGCGAGATAGTTTGTCGTATATAAGATTATCATGTTGCCAACTACCAAGAATAGATATAATGAAAACTAAACTACTTGTGTATATTGCAACTACCGAATAATAACGAATCCGATCCATGGTGAAAAATCCTTGATATTTATATGGTAAGGTATTTATTGTATTAGTTTCGATTAGTGGGAACCTAACGTCTAAATTACTTTGGATCAAAGAATTAACTTCTGGAATTGCTTGTGACCAATACAACGCAAGCAAGATGGATGTTATTAAAAAAATCCATATAGATATTAGCGTATAAAATACCAAGGGACGTAACTTACAATAATATTCCATTAGCCCTCCTTTGTTTATACATATAAATAACGGTGTAGGCTATTAGGATATTGATTGTGCTACTGCAAATTAAGATTAGTTTGTGAGTTTCGATTATGAGTGTGTATCCATACATATTAAACTCATCGCTTATTTCCGTGCTAGAGAATGCGGCTAAGTCTGCAAACTGCGGTATTTTATTCATATTTAATTGGGGATCATCGCTTGCAAATGTTAATTTATACATATTGTAGTATCGAATGTCTTCTTCTTGACCGTCACTTGAAAGTGAGTATGTTTTTGCTAGTTGATCGAGGTTACTTACATCACCTATAGTATAAGCAATTTCTGAAACTAGAAGCACATCGTAATTGTAAGTCAGCGGAAATAAACCAAGTTGACGGTAGTTCACGTCTTTATCTACTTTACCAGACTGTTCGTATACACCAACAATTTGATAATCGCCAAGGTAAGTACCAATTAGTTGTTCACTAGTTAAATTTGTACGGTCTAGGGTAGCGCTGCTTATTACAACTTGGCCGATTTCGTTAATATTGTCTCCGGCAATAATTGGAAGTGTTTGTAAATCTGGACTAAGCAAACGAGCAACTTGAATTTCATTATAATTTGTTATGAGATCACTAGATATTGTTCCATAGTCAGATGCCAACATCGGTGTTTTTTCAATGCTATCAATTGATTCAATATCTTGTAGATAAGTCTCAAATGAATCGTCATTTTCTTCTTCGGTTATAGTAACATATATAACATTATCGGGAATAGTCTTAGCAAAGTCTTGATAACTTTGTTTTAAATTGTAAATGTAGTAATTAAATGGAATTAGTGTTGCATTTAAAGTGATGGTTGCAACTACGATAACTGCTATAATTTTCTTGCTAAACTTTTGATACTCGATCAGTAAGATAAAAAGTACCGATAGTATACATGTAATTATCGCAATTGTAAAATTAGTAACAGTTAAGTAGGTTGGCATGTCAAAATAATTAATGCTACTAAGGTTCGCTGTTAAAGTTTCAATAAAGTACCAGTTATCTTCTGGTCGAGTATTCATATGAGTTGTGATCAAAGAATAACAACTTAGATTAAACAGGGCAATAAATCCAAATGTTCCCAATTTGGTGAAGAAGGACTTATACTTTAAATTAGAAAATTCAAATAAATGATAACAAGAAAATATTGTTAGGAAAGCAAACCAAACTGCTAAGATATTGGAATATGGATAGAGCGATATAGTAGTTTCGCCTTGGATTGTTCCGAAAGCAGCGTTTGTTATTAAAACTAAAACAATTGTTGTTATTAAGAGTATTGTTTTGGAAATAAGGATATGCATACGTCCAATAATTTTTCTCATATTTAAATATCTTTTTCCGGAAAATAAGTAAACAGTCACAAGTACTAACACTGTTCCGAACCCCAAGTAAGCGGTCTCTAAGGTTGTCTTAATCAAATAGTCATTTTCATTAACAGTATTTAAATAGACAGCTCCAAAGCTAGTGTCGATTTGACTGAAATCATTTGTATAAGCAATTGTTATGATAGTAATCAAACTTATTATTGAGATAATTAATATAGCGAGTGAAATTTTATGAACTTTATATAAATATTTAATCATTATTCTCCTCTAAAATGATTTTTTAAATAATCAGCAATACTACTAGATTCGATTTGGATTGCTTCAATATCTAAATCAAAATCTATCTTCGTATCATGAATATATATAACTCGATCAAGAATGTCAGCAATGTCATCAATTAGGTGGGTTGTAATAATAATTGTCTTACCGTTTAACTTACTGTCGATGATCATCTCAAGAACAGTATCTCGCTTGTAGATATCGATAGCTGAAAGTGGTTCATCAAGTAAAATTAAGTTACTATGAGTTGCAAAGCAAGCAATCAGTTGCGCCATTTCCCTATTTCCTTTAGAAAAAGTACTGATGCGTTTATTTAAGTTGATGTCTAATTTCTGAGCATACTCTTTAACGAACGCTTTATCGACATCGAAGGATAACTCAAGTAGACTACAATATTGGTTTAAGGTAAGTGACCGTGGGATATCGATATCACTTGTAACTAGCATTACATCGGTTCTAAATTTTGTAAAATCATTTGCTATCCCGTTTATATAAATATCCCCATCGGTTATTTCACAGTTGGCTATCTTTCTAAGAAGCGTACTTTTCCCAACACCATTTGGCCCAAATAATCCGATTATCGAATTATCTTCGACATTAAAAGTAATCTTGTCTAAAATTATATCATCTTGAATTTTTTGATTAACAGCTTTTACCTCTAAAATATTTTTCATAATTACTCCTATTTATCCTCTAACTTATTAGCTAAAAGTTTTAAAATTTCTTCTTTAGGTATATCAATATTAGCGATTACACTGATGAAGTTATCAATTTCTTCTTCAATTAGAAGAGCTTTGATTGACTGTAACTTTTGCGCATCACTAGTAACAAATCGTCCTTCACCGTGTCTTGACTCAAATATTTCTCGAGCTTCAAGATATTCAAACGCCTTTTGAACAGTCTTGGGATTAACCTTAGACTGCATCGCCATGTCTCGAACACTCAGTACCTTACTTCCGGCTTCTAAGGAACCACTTAAGATATCTTGCATTAGTGATTCGGCGAGCGTGATGTAAAGCAGTTTCTTTTTCATTGCACTCCTTTGTATCCCTTTTAGGGTACACATATTTTAGCACCATTTCTTTTGTGTGTCAATAAAAGGGTACACTTTTAGTAAAGTCTTAACATCTAATTAATCATGACAGTGTATAATAAAGATGGAGGCGTAATGAAAATACTAATTGTAGAAGATAATTTTGAAATAGCCAATGCATATCGAGAAGAACTTAAAAAACATAATATGATAAGTGATATTGCAATGAATTATGAGCAAGGTTTAAAGAAGATTAATAGTAATCAATACGATGTTGCATTACTGGATATTAACTTGCCAGATAAATCGGGAATCGAACTTTTAAATACAGTTCGAATGAATCAGGTTCCCATTGGCATTATTATGGTTACAGCACGCACCGAGGAACAATTAATTGTTAGTAGCTTAGATGATGGAGCCGATGATTACTTACAAAAACCGGTTAGATATAACGAGCTGATATCCCGAGTAAAAGCGGTACATCGTCGTATGCAATCGCGAAATACTTCCAACCTAAGTCTTGAGTCAATTGAGATCGATTATTCAAAAAATATAGTAATGGTCGATAATCAAATTTTGAAGATGACCAGTAAGGAGTATTTAATTATGACCAAGCTGTGTGAACACTATCCGGGGTACTGTACAACCGAGCAGCTAAATGGTGCGATATCCGATGAATACGAGATTTCTAGTGCGTCGATTCGCGTGCATATCTATAATTTAAAAAAGAAACTACAGGACCATCAGATTACGATTAACAACAGTAAAAACTTGGGGTATATTTTATGTTTTCAACAATAAAATCACGAGTGGTTACAATTTACGCACTAGTTTTAATCATCTCAATTATTTGTTCACTGATTGTCGGTGCAGTACTTACCAAGCATTACTTTAATAATCAGATTTTTAGTAATAGTGCCGTTTTATATCAAGTCGATACCGGTGCGGAACTGGATAGTATTGCCAATACGGAATACTTTAATAAGGAACGGATAATGATTGGTGATGCGGAAGTTAAATCCAATGCTAATCGGGCGCTAATCCTTTCAATTATTATTGCAGCCGCGTTCCTCACAATTATCTTCTCACTACTTTTCAACTTAGGATACAATCGTTTTATTCAAGGGGCACTTGATATTAATAATGAGGATATTAGTGATTTCACGAATGTCAAACAATTTGTTGACACTCAAAATGATAAACTAATAAATTCATATCTTGATATTGAAAAGATTAATGCTTATATTAATCATGAACTGAAGAATTCATTAGCAGTGTTAAAAACAAAACAAATTGGGAGCATTGAACTTGAATCATATATTGAAGAGTTAAATAAACAAATCGATGATATTAATGCTTTGACCACTAATAAGTTACCAGTTAGGTTAGAGATTGATCTTCTATTAGTAATTGCTAAACTTATCGATAATTACCCACAACACTCTATTGCTTTTGACTTTTCTGATGGTGATTTTATGATGCTTGGTAACGCTAGTTTATTATCGCGGGCTCTGGATAATATTATTATCAATGCTTTTAAATATGGAGCGAAGCATCTCGATATTGCGGTTACTAACTTACATGACAGTATTGTTATTAAAATAGCTAATGACGGACAACCGATTGAACGGGAGCAGATCGATAAGATATTTGACTTTAAGTATCGAACTCCCGAACTTAAAAGTGATGGCAGTGGAATTGGCTTGGCTTTAGTAAAAAACATCGTTGAACTTCATGATGGGGGAATTTATGTTGAAAGCGATCAAAGTCAAACAAGCTTTTATCTTTCATTTCTTAAAAGTTAACATGAACTTAACAGGGGGGAATGTATAATATTTTCATAAGGAGGAATTTCATGTATGATTTAAAAAATTCTAGTAAGAATGTAATTCGTAATATTAAACGATATACAATTGTTGGAATCTTAATCTTCATTATTTCATTTATTTCTGTAATTGCCTTAATTGTTAATCAATCTTCGGAATCGACAATTGAGTATTACTTAGAGAAATATGGAAATACTGCAACAATTGATTTGGATCCCGAACAAATGAGTATGAACTTTAGTAAAAATGATGGTGGTCAAAGCACAGGTGGTCCAATGAGTATTACACCAATTGACTTTGAAACGTATCAAGATTTTGCAGACAGTAGTTATGTCGAGTCAGTTAGCTATCAGCAGATGACAATGGTGAGCAATGAGGACTTAAAAGTTAATGATGATAATGAACAGACTACTAACCAGCCAGATAATAAAATGATGGTTCAAGGAAGTAATGGAATGCAAATGGACGGGAACATGTTCAGTCTGATTGGATCCGATGATTTTTCAACTTCATCGTACTTTAAAGATAATGCCAATATTTTAGTTGAAGGAGATATGCCAAGCGCTGATGGTGACGTTTTAATTAGCACTGATTTAGCGAGTTATAATGATTTAGCAGTGGGTGATACGGTTGCATTTAACGATATGCTTGAAGGTAACGAAGTACAATTAACAATTTCTGGATTATATACAGCAGCAACCAGCGAACAGATGATGATGGGAATGCAAAATAATATTTTCACTAATTATAATACAGTCTCACAGTTTACTGAAGAGATGACGAATATTACAGCGACGTACACTTTAACATCTTATGCTGTAGCTAGCGATTTTGAACAAGAGCTTTACGATAAAGGTTTAGATGAAATGTATTATGTCAATAATAATATTACGCTTCTAAATCAAATTACCGGTCCTGTCGAGACGACAATGGGAATGCTAAGTAACTTACTTATCATCGTCTTCATTACTGGAGGAGCAATTTTAATCTTCATCAATTTACTAATTTTACGTGAACGTAAATATGAGATTGGAGTCTTACGTGCACTGGGAATGAAAACTAGGCAAGTAACTAAAGGACTAATTTATGAAATGATTATTGTGACAACAGTAGCCATGCTTTTAGCAACAGTTGTTGGGACTGTATTTGCTCAACCAATATCTGATAGTTTGATAGCAAGTAACAATGTTTCTCAAGAAATGACACCAATGAAATCATCAGGAAATGGTCCAACGATGATTCGTGGGGGAATGATGGAGCAAACAACAGAAGAGACGATAACAACAATCGAGACGAAAATTGATTTCAAAGTGTTATTGATCACGTTAGCAATTAATATGATTTTAGTGCTAATTACGACCTTTGTAGCAAGTGGATTTATCAATCGTCAACATCCAAATGAAATATTAAGGGAGCAATAATGAGTATACTAAGTGTAAAAAATCTAAGTTATGCCTATGATGGTGAAAACAATGTGCTCAAAGATGTTAATATATCATTCGATGCACAAAAGACATATGCAATTGTTGGAAAAAGTGGAAGTGGTAAGACCACGTTAATCTCGCTACTGTCAGGTCTTGATAAAAAGCAAAGTGGCGAAATTTACCTAAATGATCAGGAAATTAGTAACTATGACATTGACGAATATCGAGCTAGTGAAGTGGGAATCATCTTTCAAAGATATAACCTTCTAAATAATTTTACCGTTTTAGATAATATCTTAATGGCGATGCGAATAGCTGGTCAAGAAGTATCTACTACCAAGGCGATCGAACTGTTAGAGCGTGTTGGTTTAGAAGAGCAGATGAAAGATTCCTTACCACTTAATTTGAGTGGTGGGCAACAACAACGTGTTGCGATTGCGAGAACCTTAGCCAAGAACTGCAAAGTGATTATCGCCGATGAACCAACCGGAAACCTCGATGAAGAAACTGAACTTGACATCCTCCGCTTGCTAAAAGATTTAGCTGATAACGAAGGTAAGAGTGTAATTATTGTTACGCACTCCAATGTAATTGCTAAGAGTGCTGAGCATGTCTTTAGCATTACCAACGGTGTTGTAAACAGTATTAAATAACAAACAAACAACTAAATATATAAAAACTACATTGCCCAAGTGACAATGTAGTTTATTTAATGTAATGTACTGGTTATTTCATATCCTTAATTTTATTACGATTATCATTCATGTATGCGTAATAGTAACCAATTAATAATCCTCCACCAATAAAGTTACCGATGATGACAATTCCAATATTAGATAATGCTTGAACAAATTCAAATCCCACATCAATTCCTTGGAAAAGCTCGAGCATCGCCGCTAACGTAAATAATGCCGTATTGGCTACCGAGTGCTCTAAACCGAGGTAAGCAAATGCAAATACCCCGAAGAACATCGCTACAATTTTGGCGCTATCACTTTTAATATTACCTGAGTATACCATCAGCATTGCGACATTGATAAAGAAGTTACAAAAAATAGCACGTATAAATAAATCAACATAACTAGATGTTGCAATATAGCCTTGTTTAACCGTTAGCGAATGCTCTAAACTTTCTAACATGGGTGCGGTGATGATAGTTGAATTAGCCACTAATAAACTAATAATTATTGCCCCAGTAATATTCCCTGCAAAACAAATTAATAAAATTTTAAACATTCTCGCGGGCTTTACTTCCTTAAAGTAACTAGCCACTGACAAAATCATCATATTCGAAGTAAGTAATTCACTTCGAGTATAATATATTGCAACAAGACAAAGTGAGAAGAAGCTTGCTCCAAATACTAATCCCAACGAATTTAGACTATCATTGAAATTGGCATCGAAGGCCATGATCATAATATACCCAAATAAGGCAAATGCTCCGGCCATTGCAGCCCGCATTAAGTATCCGGCAATAAACCTTGAACTCATCTCGTTTTTAATTTGCGCACTATTTAATGTTTCTTGTATGAATTTCGAACCTAAAAATACTCGTTCCATTTTCCACCTGCTTTAAGTTTTTATATAATATCTTTAGTATACCATATAATGTATATAAATTATCCGGCAAAACATACGTTTATAAAAGTAATTGATTACGTAATGTGGTATATTATAAGTATAAAAATCAAGGAGAAGTTATGGGAAAATTAGCATTTGGAGTTTGGCGAATTAATGATATTACAAGTGATGATGTATATAAGATGCTTGTAGAACTTAAAGAATTAGGAATCAATGTAATTGATACAGCAGATATTTATCATTTAGATCAATATGGGGATAGTGAACGGTTAATCGGTGAAGCACTAGCACGTGATGAGGAATTAAAAGCACACTTTAGAATCGTAACTAAATGTGGAATTAAAGCCGGTGCGGCGAGTCCGGATTTGGCGCATTACGATTTTAGTTATGACCATATTATTAAAAGTGCTTATGCTTCAAGAGAAAATTTAGGAGTGGAATGTATTGATATTTTATTACTACATCGTCCTGATTTATTTGCAGATTATGCTGAGATCGCTGCAGCCTTTGAGTACTTACGTAATGAAGGGGTTGTAAAACATTTTGGAGTATCTAATTTCAGTCCAATTCAATTTGAAAGTTTAAACAAGTATTTACTTAAACGTAAAATTCGCTTAATCACTAACCAAATTGAAATGAATACATTCACAACTGAACATATTGATAATGACAATATTTTCTATTTAAAAGGTGAAGAAGTTAATCCGATGATTTGGTCACCACTAGCTGGAGGACGCTTATTCACAGAAGGTAACGAGGTCAACGATACATTAAAAGAACTAGCAGAGAAATATAATACAACAATTGGTAATATTGCAATCGCCTTTTTAAACAACCAAGGTCTTAATCCAATTATCATTTTAGGAAGTATGAAAATTGAACGTTATAAAGAAGCATTGGCAGCGATGGATATTAAGTTAGAACGTATTGATATGTATGCAATTATGAAAGCATTAACGGGCAAGGATGTTAGATAATTTAAATTAAATAAAAGTTATGCAAGTTCAAATTCTGAACTTGTATTTTTTTTTAAATATTAAATTCTAAGACAGAGAATTAAAGTCAGGATCTAATAACAGTTTATCGGAGTTGTAAACATTGCGTAAAAATACTAATTGAGGGTGAAATATTAATGCTCAAACAATAAAAAGTTATGAGAAAAATGTTGTTTTGGGGTATAATATAAGTTATATGTCAAATCGTTTAAATATTAAAGTTAGAATAGACAAGGGGTATAATGAATTTGGAAGAGTTGGAATCAATTTTCGATGAGATTGATTTAAAATATATTGATGAACAAAATATAATAATTGTAAAAAAAGAAGCTTTTGACCACAGTGGTAATTTAATTATTGATAATACAGAATTCAATATCATGGATGATATGCATGAAGGGAGATTTGAATCATGAACATAATAGTTAATTTGTCACATATAAACAATCGGGAAATGTTAAACAGGTACGCTTTAAAAATTGATAATGCAAATATTATTACAAAAATAATATCTCAAGTGTCTTTAGAAGACACGGATAATATACTTTTCTTAGTAAATCCAGGTTATGAAAATGATGTGGAGTTTTTACTACATGATTTTTCACTAAAAGACTTTGTATCAACTAAAACGCTTACTACGGCTGTGGATAATAAAATCGCAAGTGGGTTATTTTCTCACAACTTTAATCAAATATATCAAACAATGCAAACGAGTGATCTTCGCAGTTTCTTTGGTGATGCTTTGAATGTAACGGATAGTGTGGTCCTAATTGAAGGGAAGTATTTATATAAAAAGAGTATTCTTAATTTTGAGAGTTGTGATGTAAATACGTTAATCACCTTTGAAACCAAAGAACAAGATTTTTCAAGTTCTTATATGATGTTTTTAAACAATTTAACAACCATTCCAGAAGCGGATATTAAAAGCGTTATTATCAATGATTATAAATATAACTATTTAGAGATGCAGAAAATCAAAACAATAATTCAGTCAAGTCAAGCTTTTTCGAATAATAGAGAGTTACGTTATGAATACTTAATGGAATTGTTCTCTAAATTTGAATTTAGTTTAGCCTTGGAACAAATAAAAGAAGTTTCGGGAACAAACATTCACTGGCTAATGCTCTACTTTGAATTTTTAGAAGGTTTTGGTTATGAAGAACAATTTATTGAACTTTATCAAAGTAACAAAATGCTAATCGATAGAATCCAATTAACTGAAACTCAAAAACAAATGTATGAGCCTACTTTTAAGTTGTTTAAATTATTTGATAGTGATCAAGTACTTGTTAATAATGATCTAAAGGATTACCTAATGTATGGTAATACTGATTTTGACTTTGTTACAGATTCAATTACGAAGTCCAATGCCAAACAATTCAATTTATCATATTTGCTAAATGATATGATTGTTATGAATACTTTAGAGGAATATCAGGCTTTAAGATTATTAGAACTAATGGAAAGATTTGAAGTTAATCCATATATCAAGATGAAAAACGTTGTCGATATGTCTAACTACTTTATTAGTCCGAAGTTGATTAATACTATCTCTCATGAATTGATAAATACGTTATTTAGCAAACTACATGAAAATCAAGAACTATTTATCCCTGGTCTACGTGAGATTAAAGAAAAATATAACAAGATATTAAATATTAATTCAGGTCAAAATATCTCCATCAGTCCATATGAACTTAATCATATCCCGATTAATAAGGGGAAAGTTGCAGTTTGTATTACGGGGCTTGCAAAATATAACTATGAGAAGAATTTAGAACTTATTAACTATTTCATGGGGGACTTAGACGCCGATTTCTTTATCCAAATGTGGAATGTATACGAAGAATATCCGGCACTGTCAGAATTTGGAGCGGATAATGACAATGACTGGTCTCAATACTACATGGGGATAATAAGAAAACTGCTTCCTACTTTTATAAAAAGACAAGCAAATTTTGAAGCATTATTACCAAATACATCTAAGCTCCTTTTTACAAAGAAATTTTCTGCCATCAGTAAGGGTTCTTACACAGATGTATTAGGAGAAAAAGTTAAGGCAATAAAAATGTATGATTACTCAAAGTTTAACGAAAGCCAAGATGTAAGTAGTTCATTTGATAATCTAAAGACAAGAATGATTAAATATTTTGAACGTTATAAAGTTACTAAGATTTTAGAAAAATATATTTTAGACAATAACAGTTCATATGAATACGTTATCAACATTGATATAAATACAATGTTAAAAAGTAAGGTGAAGTATCATGAACTTCAGCTAATCAACGATAACGAAGTTCATGTTCTTAATTCTGAACATGGTAAATTAGGGATTGGAATGACTGTTGCCAATATCCAAACATCATTTAAATTAAATAAAATGTGGGAGTTTTTCCAAGCAGCTAAAAATCTAACACCGTTTGTTGTAGATGGAAAGCCGACGTTAGACAAGAATCAAGATTCAATGTTGATGTATTTGCTTTCATCAAGAATTAATTGGTATGAGATAAAATCAAATTTAGGTGCGCCATATATTAATAAGAAAATTAAGTTGCCAAAGATGATGGATCTAGTTCAAAAAGATATCGCTAATTTTGAAGGAGATGTGGATCCAATTATCAAATATTTCAGTGAAGCCGATAGAATTTTCACAGTTGATTTTAAAAATAATACGAGATACCAAAGTATCACTAAAGTCGAATTAATAAAGCATCAAATAACCGAAAGTGGGATAGAAATCAATTTATCGGTAAAAGGAACCAATTTAAAAAGCTTGCCAAAAAATCTTTTTCACTTGCATGGAGAATCAGAAGTTGAGTTGGAGTCGACACTAGCGCGTCCTAAAATATATAAGCAATCTGTCGAATTTCTAAAATATGATGATGATGAAATTGTTATTCGTAAAATTATTTCTGAGGACGACTTGTATATTGGAAAAGCGTGGAAATTTACATTATTATACCATGACTATACACTTACTAATATTGCCGTGGAATACGATCATACATACAATAATGTATATGAATTAAATAAATATGGAATGAAATACATAAGTTTTGAAGATAGAATGAAGCTAGGTGTAGCTACGAAATCATTCTTTTTAAAATAGCTGAAAACTTAAGTGAGGTAAAATGAATGCAATAGAAATAAAGGGAATTGAAAAAACTTATAAATTATATAAGAATAACAAGGACTTATTATTAGAATTTTTCACCGGGAAAGAACGATGTAAGTACTATAAAGCACTTGATAACATTAGCTTTAATGTGAAAAAAGGAAAAACATATGGAATTATGGGACAAAACGGTAGTGGGAAATCGACTTTACTAAGAATTGTTAGTAATAATACAATACCAACAGGTGGAGAAATATCGACGTCAGGTCCCGTTTATTTATTAAATGTAGGAGCGGGAATATCTCCATATTACACGGGTCTTGAAAATATCTACTACAAGTGTACGATAAATGGTCTAGACAAAGAAGAAACAGATAAGATTATCGATAGTATTATCGAGTTTTCGGAACTTGGTGATTTTATTTATCAACCGGTGCGTAAATACTCTTCAGGAATGAAATCCAAACTGGGGTTTGCCATCGCAATTCATAATAAATTTGATATACTAATTGTTGATGAAGCACTAGCAGTAGGTGATGCTACGTTTAGAAATAAATGTATGCGAAAAATGAATGAATTAAAAAATACAGGAAAAACAATCCTATTTGTTTCTCATAGTTCTTCGCAAGTAGCGCAATTTTGTGACGACTGTTGTTGGATTCACAACGGAGAATTAATAGCTAAGGGTAAAAGTAAAGCTATCTCTGATTTATATGATGAATTTACTAGAAAGAATATTACAATTGATGTTGCTAAAAGATTAGTTGATTATGATAAGGATGTGTATTATGCAGACTAAAATTAAAGAGTTTCAAGTATTGCACCATTTAATTGTTCATAAGATTAAATTACAATTCTCAGATCAGTTATTCGGTTATGCATGGGCACTATTAAATCCATTAGTATACATATTTAGTTTTTGGTTTTTTGGTTACGTCGGGTTACGTGGTGGACTTGTAAATGGATTCCATTTTGTGGTTTGGGTAATACCTGGTTTACTTGCTTATCGATTCTTGGCAACAGTGTTATCGCAAAGTGCGACAGCATTGACTAGAAACGGTATGTTAATTAGTGAGACGGGGATCAAAGCCAATATTATTCCATTAGTTGAAACATTAAAAGAATCATATATTCACATCGGAATAATGTTAGCAATGTTTATATTCTACGCGTTTATTGGCTATACATTAACCGGAACGTGGGATATGCTACCAAGTATTTACTATCTTAATTTTATTTACTATTGGTTTGTCTTATTTATATATTCAATCGTTCTTTGCTATATTATAAGTGCGATAGGATTGTTATTTAGAGATACCAAAAATATTATTACATCAATTTTAGTTCCTTTATTTTGGACTACACCAGTATTATTTCCGGTTGAACATGGTATTCAGCCTCAACTGGAACTGATTGAAATGGCAATTAACCCTTTCTATTATTTTATTAAAGGGTATCGAGATACAATGCTATATGGTGAATTTTTTTATGTAGATTGGAAGTATAATTTATACATGTGGCTAATAATTTTTATTATGGTATTGATTGCCCGAAAACTTTGGAAGTTTATTACACCAATTATATCTGATATTGTCTAAACACCATTTAATTGGTAAAAGTTAATAGGAGGTTACATGAAGTATGCATTTGAAGAAGAACGATGTGGATATGAAAAAATCGATGGTCACAGTAAAATGAACTTTAACAATGATACTCTAAATTTTCAAAGTTTGATTGTTGCATATCGTTATTTGTACTATGCAAAAAATAATAAGTTTGAGATAATGATTACACGGGATATGCTTAGTGAAAGGAACTTGCTAAGAACCCTTATAATGCATGGGGCTCAAGTAAAACTGTATCGCAAAACAAGTTCACTAAAATTTATTGTTGCACACCTTTTTTTACTTTTATATGTTGCACACGCAAAATACGTTTTACCTAAGGTAACTTTCTGTCCGGCACTTGAAAAAGTTAAGGGTAATAGGAAACCTTTGTATATTCTCGATGGGTACTACATTAATAACTTCCAATGGGATTATTCTTGTGACAATGTCCATGCAACATATTCAACAGAAGGTTTACCGTTCGAATATTCGATTAAAGAATCAAATAGTGAAATAGACTGGATAACAGACAATCAACTGATTAATGCTAATGCTGAAACCTTTAAATATTGTATTTGTGAGGATAAGATATACAAGTCGTTCTTTCGTCCTAAAGCCTACATATATTCGGCTGAACCCTTTGATGGTGGAGTAATTATCTCTATATTTTTACAAGGGTATGAACACACAAAAGAAAAATTTGTGATTGAATCCTCAAGTGAGTATGAAGTGCTAGCGAATGATGATTGGCAGTACTATAGTAAAAGAGCAGCATACTTTAAGGATAATTTTATAAAATTAAAAATGTACAGTGTGGACGCAAGCGTTAAATTTAAATACGTGGGTCAAGAGACACAGATTCTGTTCACAAGAAATATAACTGCTAATACCATAATAGCTGATCTATACTTTCAAAATCATGCTGAATCATTTTCGTTTAGTTCGGAAATCGAACAATTTAAAAACGACTTTTATCAACAAATAGAATTGAAGCAAAAAGAGTGTCAAAAAGAAATTTACCTTTTTCATGACCGCCAAGATGTCGCAGATGATAATGCCGAGGCATTATATAAATACTATATGGAAAATACTGACAAACAAATATATTTTGCTGTTGCTAAGGGAACGCCAAGTTGGCATCGATTAGAGCAACTGGGGTTTAATCTAGTAGATTTTGGTTCGAAAAAGCATAAAGAAATATATCTATTGGCTTCAAAACTAATTACTTCACATGCAGCTAGAAGGATATATGATCCATTTTTCCCAAATAGAGAATATGTGAATTTAGAAAAGTTTAAGTTTGTATTTTTACAACATGGGATCATCATGGGATCTCATCATGGTTTTTTAGATAAAGTCAACAATAAAATTGATTTACTAGTCACATCTACTGATGAGGAATCTGAATTGGTAAAAAGTTTTTCAGGTTTTACAAATGTTCCTGCGGTTGGATTAGCAAGGTATGATAACTATAAAAATACAGATGAAAAAACTGGTAAATTTATAACATATGCTCCATCATGGAATGTTAACTATAAAATGGATTTAGAAAATAGTGTATATGTTAGAGAGATTGAGCATGTTCTAAATTCGGAAAAAATCCATAAACTTTTGCTTGATGCAAAAATCGACTTATATTTAATTTTTCATCCAGAATTTATTAAAGAAAATATAAAACTAAACAATCCATTTAATTACAAAATATTAAAGAGTGATGAAATTTTATATTCGGAAGTACTTAGTGAAACAATTGGGCTGATTACCGATTACTCTTCATTATTCTTTGATGTACTATACCAAAATAAATTTGTGGTGCATCATCAGCCTTACGAACTTCATCATGAAAATGATGAGTTAAGTGGTTACCAAGATGCTATTTTCGAATCGTTTAATATTGAAGAATTGGAAGCTATATTTACATCACTAGCTAGTAAGGGATTTAAGAATGATGATGAAAAAAATAAGGTTATTAGAAAATTCTTTAAATATTATGATAATAAACAATGCCAGCGTACATATTTGGAGATAGAAAAACTGTAGTTATGATAGATGCGCCAATATCTGGCATTTTATGTAGTTGTTATCCATGGATAATTAAAGTGTGCTATAATAGTTATGCACAACTTAATAATCTTTGGGGGTGGTTAGATTCCACACCGGCGGTGATAGTCCGCGAGCGCAAGCTGAATTGGTGAAATTCCAATACCGACAGTACAGTCTGGATGAGAAAAGATTACATACTATATATAACTAATTATAGGTATGTCACAAAGATTATTCTTTGTGACATATTTTTAATTAAAGGAGTTTTATGTTAGGAAAAAAGAAGTTGACACAAGCACAATTCATTAGCTATGCAGGAGTATTATCTGCGTTATCAATCGTTTTAATATTCATCGAGGTTCCATACCCATTGGTTCCATATCTAAAATTAGATTTTAGTGAAGTGGTTACGCTGATTGCTGTATCACTTAACTTTGGTTTGGCAATTGTTGTGGCACTTGTTAAAGCTAGTTTAACGTTTTTAATCAAGCCAGGGGCAATCATGATTGGTCACGTGGCTATGTTAGTTGGATCTTTATCACTGATTGTCGGATACTCAGTAGCTTCTAAGAAATTTTCGAAAATTGTTAGTTTGATATTTGCATCAATTGTATTCTGCGTTGTAATGGGAACATCGAATTACTTTTTTATTGACCCATTTTATATGGGAACTTCATATCAAGAACTTGCTACATCAACATTTGCATTGCCATTTGGGTCTGATTCGTCAAACCACAGTTATTTAATGTATAATATTGTAACGTATTTACCATTTAATATGGCAAAGATGGCCGTTGTATCAACAGCTTTCTACTTTATATCAAACCGTTTAGAAAAAGAACAATAAGGAACATAATGTTAGAGATCAAAAACTTAAAATATGGTTATGACTTGAATAGCGAACTTATCAGTGATTTGTCATTAACCTTAAAATCGCAGTCGTTTAATAGTATTTTAGGTAGTAATGGGAGTGGTAAAAGTACATTATGTAAATTGATTGCTCATATTCTTAAGCCTGATCTTGGAGAAATTTTACTGGATGGAAGACCAATCACAGATCGTGATGTCGCAATTGTTTTTCAAAATCCGGCCGATCAATTCGTTAGACCAATTGTCTACAATGATTTAGCCTTCGGTTTAGAAAATTTAAATATTGATATCGAGCAGATTGATCGCGAAATAAAATCGATTGCTGAGGAGTTTAATATTGAGCACTTACTTGAGCGGAATGTCAATACTCTCTCTGGTGGGGAAATGCAACGGGTTGCGATAGCTAGTAGTATTTTACTCAAACCACGGGTATTAATTTTAGATGAAGCGACAGATATGTTAGATCCCATCACGCGCAGTCGGTTATTAGTAAAGTTAACTGATTATGCTAGAAAAAATAATGTGATTATTATTTATATAACCCACGATATGGAACTGGCATTTCATACGGATAATATTATAATTATCGGTGAAGGTAATGTTAAATTTATCGGTACGCCACTTGCGACTTTTAATAATACAAAGGTGGTAAACGAGAATCGTCTAAGTATTCCCTATAATGTGCAATTAATGAAACAAGTGTGTGGTGATTACTGTTATACCAGCTTGGATTCGTTTAAGGAGATGTATGAACTTAAAACTTGATAATGTCTTCTATAAGTATAAAGAGGGTGAGAAAACTGTTTTAAATGGAATTAGCTTTGAGATGCATACCAATAAACTAGGACTGATCGGTAGTAGCGGAAGTGGTAAGTCGACTTTAGTCCACTTACTTAATGGAATGAAAGTTCCATATCATGGTGAGATTATGATTGATGAGCAACTGATAAACAAAAACTCGAAGCCCCGAGACTTGCAAAACATTCGGATGGATGTAGCGATCGTCTATCAATTTACGGACTTACAACTTTTTGCCGAAACGGTTCGCAAAGAATTAGTATTTGCTTGTGATAACTTTGGAATAGTCAAAGAAAATATTGATGAAGAAATTGAAATGTACTTTGAGAAGTTTAACTTAGATTTAGACTGCTTGAAGTCCTCGCCATTTTCCTTAAGTGGTGGGCAAAAGAAAAAAGTTGCGATTATTACAATGTTGCTGATTGAGCCGAAGTTGTTGATCTTAGATGAGCCAACAGTCGGATTAGATCCGCAAAGTGTTACCGACATCTTACAAGCAATTGATGAACTTGCTCAAAATGGATTGAAAGTGATTATGATATGCCATGATATGAATAGTGTATATCAATTTTGTGACCATATTTTAGAACTGCATGCAGGAATGAAAATTTTTGATGGAACTAAGTATGATTATTTTAAATTGAAATATGCAAAAAAGCAATTGTTACTATTGCCAAGCCACCTTGCCTATGCTGCAAGTATTGATAGTGAAAATGTGCTTTATGATAAATTATATAATGGTGGTAACTTAGCCGATTATATTCAGGAGCGTCATGTTTGAAACTAGTTTACGAATTGATAACCTCGGAGCAGGTAATTCTTTTATTCACCGAAGTCATCCGGCAGTAAAAGTAATTATTACCTTCGTTTTAATCGGGATTAATTCATTTGCCGAAAATATCTTGTATAGTTTTATCTTAACAATGATCTGTTTGGTTTTGATGCTTTTAGCACGTGTTACTTTCAAACAAATCGCTAAGGCATATGCCTTTATTTTATTTATGATTATCGGTTTGCTGATCCTCTACGGGATATTACTAGGATTGACATTAGACTTAGTGCTTAATGTCGTAATTAATCTATCATCGGTGGGAATGCCAGTAATATTTTTAATCTACACATCACCAATTTTAAAAACCTTATATGGAATTGAATTTTTACTAACACCACTTAAGTATTTAAAAGTTCCAGTTAATGCGATTGTCCTAATTTCGACAATAGCGCTTAATTTTATTCCGATTGTTATAAGTGAAATGCAACGCATATTAAACTCCATGGCAGTTCGCGGACGTGATATTCGCTTTGCTAAATTTTTTGATAAAATTAAAATTTTTATGACAGCACTTATTCCTTTGCTAATATCAACTTTGAAAAGCACAGAAACATTAGCTTCAGCGATTGCTGCTTCAAATTACGATGCTTGGAATCCGCGCACAAATATCCTATCAACCAAATGGAAATTTACGGATACGCTATTTTTAATAACAGTGTTATCCTGCTTTTACGGAATATATATACTAATAAAATAAAAATACCATAATTCAGCTGGCATACTGAGTTATGGTATTTGTGCTATTTAGTTGTAAATAAATGTGAAGTTGACTAAATCAATCGATATTTATCTAATACAATATCTTCGATATATTTACTTAAAAGTCATTCGGAATTTGGGTATAACCATCAGATTTAAATCTATATCTATCAATTTGTTCTCCCCATCATGCTAATGGTTATGATAGTTTGAGCTTGTTTGTTATTGGTTAAAATAGTTAAAGCAAAATCATCGTTCGTAAAATAGGTAATATTATTACTGGCAATAAATAAAGGTTAATATATGATAGTCACCATTAATTATCCAGTGGTTTACAAGAACAATTTGTGCGATAGACCTAAAATCTTAATTCTTAATCCTTCAATTAAATATAACGTATAAATATTTTAGCACAAAATAATTCTTAATTGTAATTTTTATAAATAAGTAATTAACCTATATTTGCTCGACCGTAACTCTTTGTGTGTTAAAATATATTTTATATTAGGGAGTTATATGAAAAATGTACATCGTCAAATCATGCATCATTACAAATTTCTAACAAAGTTAGAGCAAATAGTAGCGGATTACTTTCTAGAAACGAAAGCTTCGCTACCACTTCGGGAGCTTGCGGAAATTATCCATTTATCACCGGCAACAATTTCGCGCTTTGTGCGAAAAGTAGGGTTTACTGATTATGATGACTTTCTAGCAGCGTATGAAAGTTTAATTGCAAAGCAAGATCCACATTTTGAAATTGATGTCTACACACAACATCTAAAAATTGTCGAGGAGAACTACAAACGGTTCCAAGCAGCAAACATTAGTGAAATTGTCCCCGGACTTATCGATAAGCGGGTTTTGATCATTGCGAAAGAAGATACATCATTTGCATGTCAGGATTTTGCAAATCGTCTTAAGCGTCTGTTTATCGATGCTACGGTGGCAGTAACTAAACAAGAAATGATTTTAGCAACAAACTTTTTAAAACCCGGTGATGTCATCTTTGTAGTGTCAATATCAGGGTACAATTCTTCGATTGAAGAGTTTCTTAATTCAATTACTGAAAAAAACTTTACGACTATTGGCGTATCGACACAGGCGACAAAAATGATGACTAGTTGTAGCCAGTATATCGAACTTTTCTTGGATGCGACGAGCATAATGAGTTTTAATTTTTCATATTCGCTGCCGTTGATTTTGTTATTTGATCATCTCTATGTTGAAATTCAACAGCATCTTGGCAATCAACAGTTAAAGTACAAAGAACAAATCACCAATAGAATAATTTCCTAAAGTCGAACAGATTGCTGTTGGACTTTTTTGTTTCAAAATTTTGAAACAACTGTAAACGTTTATTTTGATATGATAAAAATGGAGGTACTTTAAATGAATATATTATATTTACCATTGGATGAACGACCTTGTAATTATCGTTATCCTAATGACATTGCAAGCACAAACTCAAATGTGCAACTAATTAGACCCGAGCTAGATAAATTAGGTTTAAAGAAGCAAGAAGCTAATTTCACAAATATTAAAGCATTTTTAGAGGAACACTGTGATAATCACACGACAATTATTTGTTCGATAGACATGGTTGTTTACGGTGGATTAATTCCATCACGAATTCATCATTATCAATTCTTAGAATTAGAAGCGCGACTGATGTATTTACAGCAGTTGAAAGAACAATATCCTAAGTTGAAGATATACGGTTTTTCCAGTATTATGAGAACGCCATCATATAGTAGTAGTGATGAAGAACCAGATTATTATGAACAATATGGTGAACAAATTTATAAGCGAAAAGCAATATTGGATAAGATCGCGCGCCTTGGTGATTGTGAACAATTAAATAGTGAATTAAATGCCATTGATGTTCCCGATGAAATTATTAAGGACTATGAGCAACGACGTGCCACAAATCTACAAATCAATCGGAAGGTTTTAGAATTAGTTAAATCAACGGTAATCGATCATCTAGTAATTTTCCAAGATGATTCCGCACCATATGGATATACAGCGATTGATCAAAAAAACATCAAGGATTACATTCATCAACTTAATTTGGATTTTAAAGTTGATATCTATCCTGGAGCTGATGAAGTTGGATGTTCATTACTAAGTCGCGCATATAACGAAGCCAATGCGATTCAAAATAAAATATATGTCGAGTATAGCTCGATAAATGGTCCACAACTCACACCGCTATATGAAGATCGTCCGATGTATGAGACGCTAAAGTCACATATAGATGTAACTAACTCGATCATAGTTGAGAGCCCAGCTGAAGCAGATTATCTACTGATGATAAACGCTCCAGGGGAAAAAATGCAAGAGAGTTGGGATCAGTTCGAGCAACGCGATCGAACATATGATTCACACCGTAATCTAAAATACTTTGTTGCAAAGATTAAGTACTATATTGATTTGGGTAAAAAAGTAGCGATTGCAGATTGTGCGTATGCCAACGGTTGTGACATTGAATTGATTAGATTGCTGGATGAATTGAACTTGCTAGATAAAATTTATGGGTATACGGGTTGGAATACCCATGCCAATACCCTGGGAACGGTTATAAGTACAATGCAAATTACCGAGGGAATTAACCATGAATTGATTACAAATAATATCAACCATATTATCGAAGCGGGATTTTATCAAGCGATTGTAAGAATGGATATAACTAAGAACACCTTAAGTAAATACGATTTAAACTATTTTGATTTAAAACAGCATCAAGCAACAATTGTAAACTTAGAAATTGAGCAGTTATCTAAGTTATACAAACAGCTAAATATAAGTGAAAAGTACCCGTTACAATTATTAGAAGTTTTGCATCCGTGGAATCGGATGTTTGAAATAGATGTTAATATAAAAATTTAGGAGTGATTATGATCAACTTTTTAGAGAAACTAGGAGAAAAGCTGTATCCCGTTGCCGAAAAATTAGGTAACAATAAGTTCTTGATGGCAATGAAAGATGGGTTTATTAATATAATGCCACTATTGATCATTGGATCAATGGTTGTTGTTTTAAATAACGTAGTCCTTGAGTGGGGAGAAAACTCGCTGTGGTACGGACTGGGGATCCAAATTGATGCAGGACTAGCAGCTAAACTGGCTGAGTATAAAATCTTTGGTGGATTTATTTGGCAAGGTACTCTAGCGATAATGGCGTTATTAGTATCGTTTACGATCGCATATAATTTGGCGAAGCAAAATGATGATGATGCAATATCAGTCGCTGTGTTATCAGTTGCGGCATTCTTTGTAATACAAGCATGGAGTGTTGATGTCGCATTTAATGAAGCTGGAGATACGGTAACTGCTTTTGCTGTTAACACCGGAAATATCGGAGGAGCAAACATTATTACGGCAATCTTAATATCATTGTTTACAGGAACAGTTTATAATTGGTTTAGTCATCGTAAGATTATGATTAAAATGCCAGAAGGTGTGCCACCGAGTGTGGGTCGTGCATTTGAAGCGTTGATTCCCGGGGCTGTAATCTTATCAATAGCTGCTTTGATTGCTAGTGTTTTACAAATGAATTTCGATGTCGAATTTAGTCAACTGATAACAATGGTAATCGCTGAACCGCTACAAAAGATTGGTAGTGATGGGCCAATCGTCGCATATCTATATGTAACTTTATCAAATATTTTGTATTTCTTTGGAATTCATGGGCCGAATGTATTATCATTTGTGGATATGACAGTTTTAACACCAAATGCCGTGGCTAATGCTGATGCCTTAGCGCAAGGATTAGAACCAACAATTATCTTTTCTAAAGGTATGCTAGACTCATTTGTCTTCCTTGGAGGTGGAGGAGCTACATTAGGATTGATTATTGCGATCTTCGTTGCATCTCGTCATAAAGCCGATCGCGCGATGGCTAAGTTTGCGATTGCTCCAGGACTATTTAATATCAATGAACCACTTGTGTTTGGACTGCCAATAGTTATGAATCCAATCTTATTTATTCCTTTTGTAATCTTACCACCATTATTATTAACGACTGCGTGGCTGCAAATTAACTTTTTCCATGCCATTGGTTTACTTCAAAATACCGGTGGAGTACTAATTCCATGGGTTTCGCCGGTAGGAATTGGAGCCTTTCTATCGTACCAGAGTTTCTTTGCCATCGTTATTGCCTTGATTCAATTAGCAATTGCGACAATTGTATATTTACCATTTGTATTTGCAATGAATAAGGTTCGTGATAAAGAAGTGGAAATGGAGCTAAATGCAAATTCTTAATAAGTTACAAGCAGGGCTAATAGTCTCCTGTCAAGCACTTGCTGATGAACCGTTGCACTCTGCGGAAGTGATGGCGATGATGGCTCAGGCGGCCTACGAAGGTGGAGCAGTGGGAATTCGCGCTAATTCGGTTATCGACATCAAGGCGATAAAGTCGCAAGTTGACTTACCGATCATCGGGATTATTAAGGCGGAATACCCGGAAAGTGATGTTTATATTACTCCTACTTTTACGGAAGTTAAACAACTTGTTGAATGTGGTGTCGAGATTATCGCGGTGGATTGTACAGCCCGAATAAGACCACATGGCCATGATTTAGTTTCGTTTTGGGCAGAAGTCAAGTCCACGTATCCTAATCAACTTTTTATGGCGGATTGTTCAACAACGGCGGAAGTGGCGATGGCTGTGGAGTTAGGCTTTGATATTATCTCTTCTACATTAGTCAACTATACCGAACAAAGTAAAAATCATATGATCACCGATGATGATTATCGAATTTTACGCGAGATGATTGCCATTACACATGATGCTCAAAAATTCTTTATTGCTGAAGGGAATATTAATACGCCACAGATGATGCAAGATGTATTGAGCATTGGCGCTGATAGCGTGGTTGTCGGTTCAATGATAACAAGACCCCAAGTAATAACTAAAAAGTTTACTAGTAATCTAGCACGCGAAGTAAAGTTTATTGATATGGATGGGGTATTAGTTGATGAACATGCCAGCATTGAACCGAAGACAATGGAAACAATTCAAAGCGGAAATTTCATGACGGTTATCAACACCGGTCGACTGATGCACGATATTGATTATGTTATCGATAAGTACAGTTTGAATAGTAGTTTTAAAATAGCAGCCAATGGTGCACATATCCAATCACGTACTGGACAAGATATTGTAGTCCACACACTAAGTTCGGATATACGAAATCAAATTTATCAAAAACTACGTGGACCAGAATTTAGTAAGGTCCGACTGGAAGTAAATACAATTAACAACCGTTACTTTTTCACAGAGCGACCAAGTGATTTTCCGAAAGAGTTTAAGGATAGTTCGATAGTGACAAATATTGATCAAATTATTGATGAATTAGAGGTCATTGGTTTTCTAGTAATTTTTGAGGACTATCAAGAAATTGCTGACACAGTTAGTATTCTTGCGAAAAAGTTTGAGGGAGTAGTTGAATTTGAACGTAGTTCTAACACCAGTTTAGAAGTTTTCTCAAGCAAGGCATCAAAAGGTAGTGCAATCAAATATTTAAAGGACAATAAGTATATTGATAGTTCGGTTAAAACGTTAGCATATGGAGATAGTTTTAATGATCTGTCGATGTTTTCTGAGGTTGATACAAGCTATGCAATTCAAGGAAATTCTGAGGTTGAAGGGCAAGCGGATATCGTAATTAAAAAATTAATAGAAGGGTTATAAATGACTATGTATAATCAAATATATAATGATCGTCGTTCGTGGTTTTTAAACCAAAGGAGTAAGGAAGAACATTCAATACCAGTCGATATTGTACAAATTGGTGACAGTATAACAGAAGGGTTTAACATTGCACGCTATGTAGTTACGGATAAGGTAATTGTAAACAGTGGTGTTGGTGGTGACGTAACAGACATTTTGCTACAGCGCTACCAACGAGATTGTCTAGGTTATAACCCGAAAGTAATTATACTGATGATTGGGATTAATGATATTCGGACATACTTTACAAAACAACAATACATCGAAAGAACAAATATTAAGCAGTTAGTTGAAGAGGTTTCTAACAATATTGTTAAATTGATTGAAATGTCTTCAACTTCTAAACTAGTTTGGTGCAAAATTCTACCAATCAATGAATTTGAATTAAATAGTTATTATATTAATTCAGTAATAGATAAAGTGAATTTAAAAATAGAGACAGCGATTAAAACGCTATCTTATGTCGAAGTTGTATGTTTTGATAATATAATAACTTATGACAAACGCTTAGATGCCAATATCACATATGATGGTTTACATCCTAATGATGATGGCTACTATTTAATGAGTCAAAAACTAAAGTATTTGCTAACATCCCCAAGCTAAATACGCAAAAGTTCCCCCTTTTGAATTTTGACCTAAAAAAGGACTGCTAAACTTTAGCGGTCCTTAATTTTTTATAGACTATAAAAAAAACTTGATACAAATCTTTTTAAGATCTCTATCAAGTTAATTTATTAAATGGTGGAGAATACCGGGCTCGAACCAGTGACCCCTTGCTTGTAAGGCAAGTGCTCTCCCAACTGAGCTAATCCTCCATCAACATAAATATTATACAATAATGGCACTGACTTGTCAAATGAATTTTACTTTGTATTTAATAAGTTGGGACACATGTAATTATGTGCTATAAAGATAGCAAAAACAAGGTGATTATATTAGCGATTAAGTAGTAACCATTATTTTTTATTTTAAACCCATATCTTATTAATAAGGTAACTACTAGTGGGACAATAAAAAGTTTAAACTCGATCATCGTGCTAACATTGTTAATACTAAGCACAATTACAATATATGCAGTAATCGCTCCCATGATCGGTGGAAAGTATTTTGATAAATCTTTAAAGAAACTATTGTCTTTAAACTTGTTATAATGTTTAAATGTGTATATGACAATAAATATAGTTGGAATTACAAAAACAAAGACTGCCGGCCAGATAAACCAAAACCCATATTCTTGATAAGCGATTAAGCTTAACATCTTGGGACTGACTGGTGCTGGCAGGGCCATTGATATCGATGTGGCAACATCTAAGGTTTGTACACTGACACTTGTATAAGTTGTGTATGCATCGTAGATAAGGCTGATAAAGATTGTTCCCGAACCAAAACCGATACAAGCAATTATTAAGTTGATAAGTAGTAGTTTAAGCATGTTTAAGACCTCGATTTAAAATTAATATGATAAAGATGTACACGAGGATAATTTGAATTGTTCCTAAAATTGATAAAGATAATAACAACATTGATAAAAAGAAGATGCCGTATTTAGTAAGGGGCGATAATTCGCTTTTAAAAACGCTGATAATATAATCGATGCTCGCAACAATCATAATTGGTAAACTAATATAAATTAACATGCTGATATCAAACGGTAGAATGTTTACTATTTCAAATAAAATAATACTGATTAGTATAATTGGAACAAATAGAACCAATATCCCAAAGTACATGCCCTTTTTCCCATGGAGATATAACCCGGTATATGCGGTCATATAAATTGACATTGCCCCTGGTAAGATATTGGCCATGGTTAAATAGTGATTAATTTCTTGTTCGGGGATAAAATCTTTGTTTACGTAATACTGATAGTAAAACGGGGCGGTTAAAGAGGCGCCTCCTAGCACTAAAAAATTTATTTTTATAACTGTAAATAAGTACTGTAATAACGACATAAAACTCCTTTATATAATTATATATTAATTAGGCAACGAAAAGGAAATAGTTAGATAGTTAATTGTTAATAAGCGTTCATTATTTTCTATAAAGATAGGTGCTAACCTATGCTATAATAATATTAGTGTGATATTTATGGGGGCAGTTGGTATGAACAAACTATTAACAATCGGAATAGTAACGTATGAAGAAACTATATACTTATATGAACTATTATCAAATCTCTCAAAGCAATTTAGAGATTATAATCTACATGACAAATGTGAAGTCATAATCGTCAATGATGGTGGTAAAAATCAAGAAACATTAGATATTCTTGAGTCATTTGCTAACGAATTTACAGTTGTTATAAATACAACTAACACAAAATCCCCTTCGGATGCGCGTAATGCTATAATTAATAAATCAGCATCTAAATACTTACTATTTATGGATGGAGATGACAACTTTATTGACTCGATTGAAGCTTTATGTGATGAGTTAGAAGCTAGCGATACAAAAGATATCTTTGTTAGTCGTGTGAAAAAAATTGTAAACGAGGGTGCGATTGTTGACGCAACCTTTATCTATACTCATAATTTATTTAGTATGAGTGATGACCGGTTTGCAAAAGAGCATCATAAAATGGCGATTCATCAAACAGGTGTGTGGTCAATATATAATGTACAGTTTTTGCGTGATAACAATATTTACTATGAACCTAAACTAAGATATGAAGATAATATTTTCATGAGTAAAATTGCTTTAACAGAAAATGTTAGATACGGACGTGTTTTTACAGCATACTACGGTTGGAGAGTTAACCTACAAAGTTTCTCTCATACTGATAACCAAAAGATTATTGAATATCGACTTCAATTATTTAAGAAAACATTAGAGTTAATCAGTAAAAAACCAGATAATAAATTTAGTCCCTACTTGCTATATTCGGTTTGGAATCAAACCTATGGAAATATTATGCGTTCATATCCTTCAAGCTTTACTGATCAAGACTTCCGTGAATATCTACAGCAATTAAATAAAATATCAGCTGAACATAAGGGCCTAATCAAGCAAATGTTAGCTAAAACTGATGACTATGTACAAGTTCCATATCGTTTGAAGAAAATAAAGAAAAATTTCCGTGAAGTATTTGTTTTTATTAAACTTAAAATGAAACTTAATGACCTTAAAAATAAGCGGATTACTATCTTGAAAAATTGTCTAAAGGCACTTTGTTGGTTACCGTTGAACTCAAAAAAAATCTTTTTAACAAGTCAGTACGGTAAATACAATGACAATACTAAGTATTTATACTTACAGATGAAAGCTGATCCGAAGTACAAAAATTACAAATTTGTTTTTGCCGTAAAAGATCCCGCTTTATACAAAAACAATAGTGATTTTATCAACTATGATAATAAACTACAATTTTACTTTCACCACTATACAGCAAAATATATATACTTTAACACTTGGATCGACGGTGGATTGAAAAAACGTAAAAATCAATTGTGGACACAGTTATGGCATGGATATCCATATAAAAAGGTGTTTAGAGATATTGAGAACTTTGATAAAAATACACCACCTGGTAAATTACAAAACAAATTAAACTCAATTAAGAACTGGGATTATATTTGGAGTGTTGATCAAAATAATACCCAAATTTTTAACAACTTATTTCCTAATGTGGAAATTATTGAGCAGGAGTATCCAAAAATTCAATGGCTGATTGATAATCAACAAGATGATAAACTTATTTCTACGCTAAAGCATAAGTTCGGATTAAAAGAAGGGGAGAAATACGCATTGTATGCGCCAACATATCGACCATATTATTATGCGTTTGATATGGCTGAAGTACGTAAGCAGATTCCTCAAGGATACAAATTAGTTATTCACTTACACCCTTATGTTACTGCAAATCTTGTAAATCCAAGCGAATCAGATATCTTCTTATCGAATATAAAGGATGTTCAAGAAGTGGTATTAGCAACCGATGCATTAATTACAGATTACAGTTCACTGAAATCAGACTACTATGCAATAAACAAAGAAGTTATCGAATATTGTCCGGATTTGGAGTTATATACGAAGGTCCATGGACTATATCCAAATAGTAAATAACCATAAAAAGTGTAGGCTAAGGCTTACACTTTTTTAATAAATACTACTGAAATTGGAAACTGAATTAGGTGATTATCGCTTGGTTTAATCAATTTTTTCGTACTTTTATAATGAAATTTGATTATTTTCTAAAAAAAAACAATATTTACAATAAAAAGTTTGCAATCAACTCGAAAACATAGTATAATATTTTATGGCATTTTAAAAGATTAGATAGCCCCGTTAAAACTATTTAAATCTTGAAAGGAAATAACATTATGATGAAAGATACTTACATGGCTAATGCACAAAACGTTAACAAAGAATGGTTAATCATTGATGCAACAGACAAAACAGTTGGACGTTTATCTACGGAAGTAGCCTCAATTTTAAGAGGGAAACACAAACCAACATTTACACCACACGTAGATTGTGGAGACAACGTTATTATTATTAACGCTGAGAAGGTTGTATTTACAGGAAACAAACTAGAAAACAAAGTGTACTACAGACACTCTAATCACCCAGGTGGATTAAAAGAGGAAACTGCTGCTAAAGTAATGGCTACTCACCCTGAGCGAATCTTAGAACGTTCTATTAAAGGAATGTTACCAAAAACAAAATTAGGTCGTGAAATGTACAGAAACTTATACATTTACGTTGGTGGAGAGCACAAACATGCTGCTCAACAACCAAAACCTTATGAGTTGAGAGGATAGGAGATACATTATGGCAAAAGTATATTTAGGACTAGGTAGAAGAAAAGCGTCTGTAGCGCGTGTTAGATTAACTGCTGGTAGCGGTGTAATCAAAGTTAATGGAATTAACGTTGAAGAATTCATGCCAAGTGAATTATTAATTATCGACTTAAAACAACCATTAGTAGCAGTAGATGGAGAATCAAAATTCGACATTAACGTAACTGTTGATGGTGGAGGGTACTCAGGACAAGCAGGAGCAATCCGTTTAGGAATCGCAAGAGCTTTACTTGAAGTAGATGCTACTTACAGACCTGCTTTAAAAGCAGCAGGATTATTAACAAGAGATGCGAGAGTTAAAGAACGTAAGAAATACGGACTTAAAGCTGCACGTCGTGCGCCACAATTCTCAAAACGTTAATATCTATAATATTATATATATTTATGAAAGGTAGGAGCAATGAAAAAAGGAATTCACACTGAATACGTACAAACTAAAGTTAAATGTGCATGTGGAAATGAATTTGAAGTTAAGTCAACTATGGAAACTTTAAATATCGAATCATGTAATAAATGTAACGCAGCGTACACTGGAGAAAGTAAATCAATTTCTGCCGCTGGACGTGTTGAGAAATTCAATAAGAAATTCGGACTATAATATAAGAATAGGCTTAGTGCCTATTTTTATTTTTGTATTTAAAGGAGTATAAATGTTTGAAAAACTAATCGATTTAGAAGTAAAGTACTTGAAATTGCAAGAGGACCTAGCTAATCCAGAAGTATTAAAAGATGTTAGTAATATTGCGAAAATTTCAAAAGAAATCAAAGATTTGGAACCAATAATCGCCAAATTCAAAGAGTATAAAGCAAATATGCAAGACATTGAAGAGTCTAAAGAACTTTTAGAAATCGAAGATGATGCGGACATGCTTGGTGAATTAAAAGAGATAATTTCTAATTGTGAAGCTAATATTGTTGAAATTGAAGCTGACTTAAAAGTACTTATGTTACCGAAGGATCCAAATGATGGAAAAAATGCAATTTTAGAAATCCGTGGTGCTGCTGGAGGAGATGAAGCTAATATTTTTGCTTACGATTTATATCGTATGTATACAAAATATGCTGAAACTCAAGGGTGGAAAACGGAACTTCTAGAATCTCAGGATTCTCCAGGTGGAGGATTTAGTAACGTATCAGTATTACTTAAGGGTAATGATGTATTTAGTAAGATGAAGTTTGAATCAGGAGCCCACCGTGTCCAACGTGTACCGGTAACTGAATCACAAGGACGTGTGCATACATCAACAGCAACGGTTGTCGTAATGCCAGAGATTGAAGATGTTGATGTTGATATTAAAGATGCAGATCTAAAAATTGATACGTATCGTTCTTCAGGAGCAGGTGGTCAAAGTGTAAACACGACTGACTCGGCTGTTCGTATTACCCACTTACCAACGGGAATTGTTGTTACGTCCCAAGATGAACGTAGTCAAATTTCTAACCGTGAAAAGGCAATGAAAGTAATTCGTGCTAAAATCTATGATCACTATTTACAAATTCAATTAGAAGAAAATGATTCAATGCGTAAAAACAAGTTAGGAACTGGTAGTCGTAGTGAGAAGATACGTACTTACAACTACCCACAAAACCGTGTGACTGATCACCGTATTGGTCTAACGTTAAATAAGTTAGATGTAATCATTGATGGTAAACTAGACGAAGTAATTGAAGCACTGGTACTAGAAGACCAAATGGAAAGAATGCAGTCTGTTGAATAATATAAAAGATATAATCACTAAGTGTGAGCAGACTAATGGCCGCTATGTCGGTGATTTAAATCTATTGACGCAAGCATCATTTAATTGTAAATTAAGTGATGTTTGTTCTTTTAAAAACTATACTAGTGACCAGATAGAGCAGTTTTACAAGTATCTAGATGTGTTTTTCACAACTGATATACCAACAGCTTATATTGTTGGATTTGAGTATTTCCTTGGAACTAAAATAAGGGTTAACAGCAATACTTTGATCCCACGTTTCGAAACTGAAGAATTAGTAATTAATTTAGAGAAGCGAGTACGCAAGAAGTATCCTAAAGGAACTAAGCTTCAGATTGCCGATGTTTGTAGTGGAAGTGGAGTTATTGGGGTAAGTTTGTATAATCGTTTAAAGTGTGACTATGAGCTGATGATTACTTTTGTTGATATTAGTGAGCAAGCACTGGAAGTTACCAAACTTAATGCTCAGAGCTATAATTTAAGCTATGAAACCTATCAAGGGGACATGCTACAGCCGTTAATTGACTCAGGTAAGCAATTTGACATTATTGTAAGTAATCCCCCGTATATCGGTTTAGATGAGCAAGTACAGCAAACGGTCCTTGATTATGAACCTAGTATTGCTTTATACGCAGAAGATAGTGGACTTGCACTATACAAGTCTTTAATAAATGATATAATATTAGTGGGTAAAAAAAGTTTTTGTTTGATGTTAGAAATTGGTGAGAGCCAAGCAACTGAATTATCCGTTTATTTGTTTCAAACCCATCAACTGGATTTTGAAATAATAAAGGATATTAACGGAGCGGACCGAAATTTATTTTTGGAGGTATAATGGATTTGTCAATCGAAGAAGCAATTGAGAAGTTGAATAATGGTGAAGTAATTGGTGTACCAACTGACACCGTATATGGTCTTAGTTCATGCTTGGACTATGGAGAGAAAATATACGAAGCTAAGCAGCGTAGTCATGGTAAAAAACTAATTACAATGCTTCATGATTATAAGTGCTTAGAAATAACTAACCCGGTTTTAAAAAAACGGATGGAAGAAGTTTGGCCGGGTGCGGTAACGCTTATTTTTGAATACAACTCAGAGATGACATCATTCAGAATCCCCAATGAACCTAATTTATTATTGTTGTTAGAGCGGTTAGGGAAACCAATTTATACAACTAGCGCTAATATATCCGGTGAAGACCCTTGTTTAAGTCGTGAAGAGTTTAAGCAAAAGTTCCCGAATATCGGATTATTAAAAGAGGACATTGATTCATTGAAATCAGCAGTACCATCAGAAATTTATGTATTTAATAACAATCAGTTTGAAAGGATAAGATAATGAAAATAGCTATTGCATCAGATCACGCAGGACTTGAGTTAAGACCGGTAATAATTGATCATTTAACAAAATTAGGGCACGAGGTGCTAGATTTAGGAACTCATAAGGAAAAGGGAAATTACGCTTTAGAGGGAATTAAAGTGGGTGAGACTGTATCATTAGGTAATGCTGATTACGGGATTATTATTTGTGGTACAGGAATCGGAATCTCCATCGCTGCAAACAAAGTACGTGGAATTCGTGCAGCAGTATGTAATGATAAAGGACTTGCGCAAATTACTCGTGAGCACAACGATACTAACATTCTTGCACTAGGAGCACGTATTGTTGATGAGAAAAGTGCACTAGAAATAGTTGATACATTCCTATCTACTGAATTTGAAGGTGGACGTCATTGTGATCGTGTTGATGTTATATCTGATTACGAAGAAAGTTGTATTGACTGCTAACTAACGCTGAGCTAAACGCTCAGTTTTTTTAAAACTATTTCACAACAAGCACTCACCAACGAAAAAACTGACATATTTTAAATTACATTAGCTTTAGTAATCATCAACTAATATCTTTAAACTGTGCATATTTAATAATATGATACAATAAAATTAATAGTAAACTACTAATGTTAATCAACGAATAAAGAGCATGAAAATATCGGTTTTTACGGAATTCAAATTCACTCATCTTTAATTTTGTATGCAAATTTAATTCACTATTTTCAATTTTATGGTACAATGTTTGTCGTTATCATTAAAGGTAGAAAATTAGCACGAAAATAGCAAAAAAATGTATGGGGTTTTATTTTAAATTACAAATATATAATAATTCAAACGCTGATTATAATGTACAGTACTAATTCAATATCAACCATAATTTTACTAATTTAAAGACAAAATAAAATAATGGGGAGCAAGGATAGGTGGGAAAAATGGGAAAAAGTAAAAAAAATATATCTAGAAAGAAACTTGTTGCAGTTGAAATAGTATTAATTGCATTAGTTTTATTGGTTGGAATAGCACTCAAGACATTTCCAGGTGTAAACCTATTGTCTGTTGCTAATGATAGTACGGAATCTGTAAGCCAATCTGGTAATGAAGTAATCAACAATACCTATGATATGGAAAAATTAAAAGGTTCCAAGTATACTAGTTCAGGGTTTGATAGTATTCAAATTAATGATTCAGTGGAAACTGTCGAAGAAAAAATTGGTACACTAGAGCAATTAAATATTGAAAGCGAATACGAAGCGTACGTATTTAATGATGATGATTTAGGAAGTAGTTATGTTTTCTACTTCACAGACAATCAATTAAAAGAAGTATCAGTATTTATAACACAATAATAGTGTTACAATAATTACGCAGTAAAACTTATGAATAAATTAAATTTAGTATCTAGGTCACGAATTGGCTTAGATACTTTTTAAATAATAGAGTAATTGAAGTTGATTAAAAAGCACAATAAGCTAGGGTTATTTTTTTGACGATAACAAATCTGTAAAATAGTATGGTCATACGAAATTAAATTGTTTACATACTTAAATTCGTGTGCTATTATTTAAGTGTAAAGGAGCGATTATGTTAGGAATTTCAATTTATCCCGATAAAGCATCGAAGCAAGAAATATTTGATTATATCGATTTAGCTGCCGAATATGGTATTGGTCGTATTTTCACTTGTCTAATAAGTGTTGAGGGAAATCAAGAGAAAGTCATTGAGGAATTTAAAGCAATGATTAGCCATGCGAACAAGCATGGTATGGAAGTATATTTAGACGTAGCACCGCATGTGTTTGAGAGTTTAGGAATAAAGGCTGGAGACTTAGAGTTTTTCTCAAATTTGGGAGCTGCTGGAATTCGTTTAGATCAAAATTATAATGGCAGTTTGGAAGCATCAATGTCATACAATAAGTTTGGCTTGAACATTGAAGTAAACATGTCTCAAGACGTCCATGCATTAAATACAGTTTTAGACTACAAACCTAAAGAGGGGAAAATTATTGGATGTCATAATTTTTACCCACAACGATATACAGGATTAAATTTTGAGCACTTTGTTAAATGTTCAAAGCGCTTCAAGGATAATGGAATCAGAAGTGCAGCATTTATCAGTTCCAGATCAGCACTGCTTGGACCATGGCCAATTATGGATGGGCTATGTACTATAGAGATGCACCGAGACTTAGATATTACTACGCAAGTTAAGCATCACTATGCATTAGGTCTAATCGATGACTTAATCATTGGAAATATGTTTGCAACCCGTGAAGAACTAGCAGAAATTTCGGCAATTGATCGTGGAATTTTAGATTTTGCAATCGAGCTAAATAATCCAAGTGAGTTAGAAAAAGAAATAATTTTTGAACATGAACATTTTAACCGGGGAGATATAAACGATTACATGGTTCGCTCAACAATGAGTCGAGTTACATATAAATCTGAGCAAAATCCCCCACATGATACAAATAAAGTCCTAAAACGTGGTACAATAATAATTGGAAACAATGATTTTGGGCAATATAAAAATGAACTACAAATTATTAAAAGTGAAATTATTGATGAGAACCTTGCCCGTAATGTTGTTGGTAAAATTGCTGATGATGAATTATTCTTATTGGATTTATTAGAACCGTGGCAACATTTCAAGTTTTCACAAAGAAAATAACTAGGAGAAATTATGACTGAATTAGAACAAATGCAAACAGTTGCATTTCAAATTATTGCAGAAGTAGGAACAGCTAAATCAATGTATATGGAAGCAATTAGAATTGCTAAAGAAGAAAAAGATTTTGAAGCAGCAAAGAAAATGATAATTGAAGGTCAAGAGTTGGCAACTAGTGCACATACTCATCACTTTGAAATAGTTCAAAAGGAAGCTGCAGGAGAATCATTACCATTCAGTATTATGTTAATGCATGCTGAAGACCAGTTACTAACTACAGAAGTAGTAAAATTATTAGCAGAGGAAGTAATCTGTTTACACGAAGAATTAAATAAATAAAAATTAGGAATGAGAAATCATTCCTTTTTCAAAATTTAAACTAGGAGATATGATGGGAAATATTTTAACAATTGACATTGGTGGATCAAGTATTAAATATGGGACTTTTACAAAGTCAGGAGAATTAATAGCAAAATCAAGCTTTGATGTACCATCAACTTTTGAAGGATTAAAGGAAGAGATAAAAAAACTTTTTCTTGATGGAGAATACATTGCTATTTCGATTTCATCACCTGGAGCGATTGATACCAAAACGGGAAATGGATATGGAATAACGGCAATTGACTACTTACCTAAAGGGGGGAACTTAAAGCAGCAATTAAGCGAAGAATTAAATGTTCCAGTTGCGATTGAAAATGATGCTAACTGCGCTGGATTGAGTGAAGTGCACTTTAGTGAAGGTTTAGATTCGATTGCCTATATCGTTTTAGGTTCTGGTGTTGGTGGATGTATGATCGTTGATGGTAAAGTCGTAACAGGTAGTACATTCTTTGGTGGAGAATTTGGTTACATTCCGTTTAAGAATGATACATATAGCCGTCATTCAGGAATGCGTGGACTGAGCAAGAATGCAACTGGTAGTGCAGAACCGGTAATGTCGGGAATTGAAATTTTCAAACGTTACGAACAAGGTGAAAAAGCTTTTGTCGATGCAGTTAATTTATATTATGAGGGAATTGCAAGTTTAATCACAATCTTAAAATATACGCAAAACCCACAACAAATTATCTTTGCTGGTGCAGTAACTAATCGTCCGACCTTCTTAGATGAAGTTCGCACAGCGATGAAATTAATAAGTGAGCGCCCAATTGACTCAAATATAGATGATGTTAATATTTCAATAAGTCAATTTGGAAGTGATGCTAACCTTTATGGGGCATACGCTAACTTAGTGAGAAACTACGAAATTTAATAGAACTTAAGACAACTACTTTAATTCAAGGTAGTTGTTTGTTTTTAAATTAGAATTAGCGTTAATAGTTTGGTATTTTGGAGTTATAATCCCTAGTTATTTGAGAGTGTTATGATTGCCACAAAATTAAATTTTCAATTCAAAAAGAAGTGTTAAAAATTATTGACGAAAAAATTGTACAAAATGTATAATACGTTTGTATATCGATATATAATGTGGTATAATTTAAAAAGAAAAGAGGTATTTATGAGTTATTTTAAACAAAGAAGTTTAGTTTCAGTTATTTTATTATACATTTTCACATGTGGTATTTATGCAATTTACATGTTTTTCCAATTTGGTACTGAGGTAAGAAATCAAGCGATTAAAGAGGGGACTTTAACTGTTCCTAAGTCACCAGGTATTGCATTTCTATTAACTATAGTTACATGTGGTATCTATGGTATTTTCTATCTATACTCTATTTCAAAAGCAGTTAGTGAAATTGGAGCAAAATATAACTATGTCGTAATGGATCCGGCATTAATATTAATCATCCACATATTTACAGGTGTAGGATTTATTGTTAATATCTATTACGCTAGTGAAATTGCAAAAATAGCATGATAAACAATCCAGCTGGATTATAATGATTATCCGATTAAAATGCTATCGGAATGTATTTATTATTGGTTTTGTAGTTATTGCAATATATTCATTTTCAGTTATAATCGGGCGCCCAATCGGTTGTATCATTGAGCGTTTAACGGGAATCGAATGCTTAAGTTGTGGAATGACTTCGGCGTGGTATCATGCTTTGCAAGGAGATTTCAGCACTGCCTTTTATTTTCATCCGTTATTTCCACTACCAGCAATAATCGCTATATTGTTATTTATTGACAATATAGTGCTAAGTAAAAACAGTAAAGTTATTAAGTATATTTATATAATAAGCTTAATCCTTGTAGTTGCTGTATATATTTTACGTATTACAGGTATCCTTGATGGATTCGTGCCATTAGACATTAGACCGTGGTTTATTTAATCAGCGAAATCAATACTAATTTTAAAGACGTAGTTAGTCGATAATGTTAGTATTGTTTTTTTTGTGCCACCATCCGAAAATGTTTTCTTATTCCCGGATAAAAAGTTTCTGTTTTTTTGTATTTTAGTCCATTAATTGGCGCAATTTTCCAATATCATGGAAAAAAATTGCCATTTTAAGCCATTTTAAGCACATGTGTGGTCCTTTAAATGTCCATTTGTAATTGTTATAATATATGTATGAAAAAAGAAAAGTTGCAAACAATTTCATTTACCAATATGTGTTTGAGTGAAAAAAAGTTTGTCAAAAAATAGGAGATTTTATGAAAAGTATATTAACTGAAAAACTAAATGCAAAATACCCAATTATTCAAGGGGGAATGGCAAATATAGCAACAGCTGAATTTGCTGCTGCTGTATCACTTGCCGGAGCAATCGGTTTAATTGGTGCTGGTGGTTGGAGCGCTGAAAAGGTTGAAGAAGAAATTATTAAGATTAAAGAACTAGTTGGAGACAAACCATACGGTGTTAACGTAATGCTTATGAATCCACAAGCTCCAGAAATTATGAAAGTATGTATTAAACATAACGTACCTTTAATTACAACAGGTGCAGGAAACCCAGCGCCTTACGTTAAGCCAGCTCACGATGCAGGAATGTTAATTATGCCTGTAGTTCCAAATGCAGCATTCGCGAAAAAAGTAGAGCAATTAGGTGTAGATGCAATCATCGTTGAAGGAACTGAAAGTGGTGGACACGTTGGTGAAGAAACTTCACTTGTTGCCGTTAGTAATGCAACAGATATTTGTTCAGTGCCAATTATTGCAGCAGGTGGAATTGCAACTGCTAAGCAATTTGCAGCAAGTTTTGTTTTAGGAGCACAAGGTGCACAAATCGGTACAGTATTACTAGCAACTGAAGAGTGTCCAATTCACGAAAACTACAAAAACTTAGTAATCGAAGCTACTCCAGGTACTACAATCGTAACCGGTCGTAAACAAGGTGCACCAGTTCGTAGTATTCAAAATAAAATGACTAAGGAATATCAAGCTCTTGAGCAAACTGATATTACATTCATGGAAATTGAACACTTAACAATTGGATCACTTGGTAAAGCTGTTTTCAATGGTGATGTTGACAACGGAAGTTTCATGGCTGGTCAAGTTGTTGGTCAAGTAAATGAAATTAAAACTGTTGAGCAAGTAATTACTGAAATTGCAAACATTAAGCCAATCTTTGATAACTTAGATATCTAATATAAGAAAAATCAACTTTTATAGTTGATTTTTTTCATGCCATTTAGTTTCTTTGATGTATAGATTTCGGGAATAGAACGTTAAAAAAATTATAGATAAAACGATACATGTTGTCATAAGCAGTACTTGGTATAATGGATTGTTAAGCAAAAGTCCACTAATAACTGTTAATACACCAGTGATAAAAAATAAGTAACCGCCGATATAGTGAGTGCGATTCCAGACTTTCTCGTTACGCAGTGTATACGGAAGACGAATTCCAAATACTGCATTTTGTTCAATTTTATTAGATATATTTCCGAAGTAAATAAACAATAATCCAAATCCGATTACCAATCCATTTAGGAATTCGATTGATTCACTTGTCGCATTCTTGATAAACACGATTGCCAAAGAGCTAAATCCGATGGTGATTAATGTTAGTGCTTGGGCGCTAAGTTTTTTGTTACGCTTCGAGCCTGTTGCATTTTCAAGCAAATGGTCAACGGATACAATGATAATTGGTAAGGAAGCCAGGATTAAGTAAAAGTACTTACTTCCATATCGATCTGCTTCGCCGTAAACATTCCAATGTGTGACAACTTGATCAGGTAGTGAACCAAGATTAATTAAAAAGTATATAAGTGGCAGAGCAGCGATCAATAGCATAAGTAGTTTTCTTTTCATTATTTCTCCTTTAACTTAAAAATGTAAGTATATAAATCTTCAACGATGCTCGTTTTAATTGAATAGTATAAACTGTTTCCATCACGCCTTACGGAAACCAAGTCGGCATCTTTAAGTTGATTTAGATGATGTGAGATGGTTGGTTTTGAAAGTTGAAAGTTATCAGCAATCTCGGTAGCGGTCATTTCTCCAGAACGTAATAGCGCTAATATTTCACGTCTGATCTCACTACTTAAGCATTTAAAAACTTTATCCATACATCCCCTTTCTTGTATCTAGTTAGAACTATATCTAATTAGACATATTTCAAATTATATCATCAAATATCTAGTTTATGGTAATAATTTAATGTATAATATATTTATAAAAAATTTAAGGAGCAATTATGCAAATAGTAACGACTGAACAAATTGTAGGACATGAAATAGGTGAAGTACTAGGGCTAGTAAAAGGATCTAGTGTACGTGCAAAGAATATTGGACGTGATTTTACAGCTGGTTTGAAAAATATTGTTGGTGGTGAGATTGAAGGATATCGTGAACTTCAAGATGAATCAAGGAAAATGGCAATGAGTCGTATGCTTGCAGAAGCAGAAGGAATTGGTGCCGATGCAATTGTATCAATGCGTATAACGTCTAGTGCTATTTCTCAAGGAGTTAGTGAGATATTAGTATACGGAACTGCGGTTAAGTTTAAATAATGATATTTACAATATTAATACTTGTTTTCTATGCACTAGTATTTGTTGCAAGTGTTATAGGAATTATCTATTTTATAGGTAAACGTCGAGAAGAAAAGAAAAAAGAACGCGATATCCTAAACAACGATAGGCTATAAATCGCGAACTAGTATTAGAATGGATGGTTATGGAAGATATTAAAGAATTACTACAAACGATAGTTGAGCAACTAGACTCACAAGCAGAGCGAGATTTGGTGGCAAGGCTAAGTCAGGAATCTAAAGATGTAACATTGAATGAAATCCATTCTAGTATTGATGGTGTTCGTGATGCAGTATTAGAAGTTGAATACAAACTAGATCAAATCGAAATGCGTTTGGAAACAATTGAAAAAAATCAAAAAATGAAAAAGTAGGTATAGATGAAATTACTCGATAAATTTATTGATGAGGATATAACTAAGTTAAAATTTACAAACCAAGAACTAAAAGTGTTTCACTTTATTACACAAAACATTGACAACATCGGGAAAATTACAGCAAAAGAAATTGCTGAAGAATGTTTTTGTACAACGACAACGGTAAATCGTTTTTGTAAAAAGTATGGAGTTTCTGGCTTTAGTGACTTTAGTGCGATTATTGCTTATGAATCAAAACAATTAGACGATGTGATCGTCAAAGATAAAAAATTTGATAGTGATTTTTTAGGCAAAATTGATAAATCACGAGTATTATTTTTATTCGGATCAGGGGCTTCGCTTTTTACAGCCCATGTTTTAGAACGCTATTTATTGCGTCGCGGATATACAGTAATTTTACTGGAAGATCGCTATTTCTTAAAAGAGATAATGCGTGAACAAATAATGCTATTTTCGAATAGTGGTCTTACCGCACCAGCTTTAGATTTAGCGTATACTGCTAAGAAGATGGGGATGACAACCTACGCCGTTACCGCACAAGGTAGTGAACTTGATAAACTGTGTGAGCACACGCTAACCTTCCCTAACTATATAGATAAGATTAGCAGTTATGATCACGAATCGCAACTTAAAATGCATAGTACGCTGATCAAAGTAATGAAGTAATTTGATTGATTATAGACAATTATATTGCAGTACTATCGTACTTTTTTAAGTATGAAATGATTATAGTTAGTTGTTGGAAATATATAATATCCCCTAAACATCGGGGTTTATACCAAATAAACTATTTAAAAAGTATGAACGTGTACGTTCGTACTTTTTTTGTATACACATAATGGATATATAGTAGTACAATTAAGTTGTGAAAAAGTTTACAGGGAGGTAATATGTTCCAAAAGGATTTCCTATGGGGTAGTGCCTCAGCTGCTTACCAAATCGAAGGTGGAGCAAGCTTAGATGGAAAAGGCCCATCAATTTGGGATCAGTACTCAAAGATTCCAGGAAATACATTTAAAGATACAACCGGTGAAGTTGCAATCGACTTTTACCACAAATTTGAAGAAGACATTATGCTTATGAAAGAGCAAGGTTTAAAAGCATATCGTTTTTCATTTTCTTGGCCAAGAATTCTTCCGCAAGGAAAAGGAGAAGTTAATGAAAAAGGTCTAGAGTTCTATGACAAAGTAATTGATATGTTAATTGCTAACGACGTAGAGCCACTTGTAACTTTATATCACTGGGATTTACCAGCTGCACTTCAAGAAGAGTACGGTGGTTGGGAATCTCGACAAATCGTTGATGATTTTGTGAATTACGCAACAATTTTATTCGATCGATATAAAGACAAAGTTCAGTATTGGGTAACACTAAACGAGCAAAACATTTATACTGGTTTAGGTTATTTATACGAACTACACCCACCAAAAGTAAGTGATTATCAACGTTTTATTGTGACGAATCATCATTCATTTCTAGCGAATGCTAAGTCAATCGCTGAATTTAGAAAGATAATTCCTAACGGTAAAATCGGACCATCGTTTGCTTATGGACCCGAGTATGCAAAGAGCGAGCATCCGGATGATGTAATCGCTAGCGAAAATGCTCAAGAGATGTTAAGTCACTTGTGGATGGACGTGTATGCTCGTGGTAAGTATCCTCGCTTCTTCTTAAAAATGATGGAAAAGTATGGATATGATTTACCAATCGCACCAGGTGATGATTTAATTTTAGAAAGTGGGAAACCTGACTTTATGGGATTAAACTATTATCAAAGCGCGACGTTTCAAAATCCGCAACGCGAAAAATCTGAAGAAAAGCAACTTGGAAACACAGTTCAATCTGAAAGTTCAGTTGCAATGCATGAAGAATTATTTGCTCGCGGAGTCAATGACCATTTAGGAACAACGGACTGGGGATGGACTATTGATCCAAATGGACTTAGAGTTGCACTTAGAAGAATAACTTCTAGATACGACTTACCTGTTTTAATTACTGAAAATGGACTTGGAGCATACGATACATTAGAAGAAGATGGTAGTGTGCACGATGAGTACCGTATTGAGTATTTAAGACAACACGTTAAGGCAATTGACTTGGCAATCGAAGATGGATGTGAGGTATTAGGTTACTGTACATGGTCATTCCAAGATTTATTTAGTTGGCTTAATGGTTACGCTAAACGCTACGGGTTCGTATATGTTGATCGTGACGAAGAGAGTGAAAAAGAGTTAAAGAGATACAAAAAAGATAGTTTTTATTGGTATAAGCAGGTAATCGAATCAAATGGTGAAAACCTAGATTCAAAGAGATAATTTAAAAATAACTATTTAAGGTTTAAAATCTTAAAAAGGGGGAAAAATGGATAGCAAATTTATGAATAAGCTAATGGAAATTGGAGCAAAAGTAGGTGGACAAAAACACATGTCTGCAATCCGTGATGCATTCGCATATACAATGCCTTTAATTATGGGTGGTGCTTTAGCACTTACAATTAACAACGTATTATTTTCAGGTGGTTCAATCTTAGCGCTGATTATTAACAATATCGCTGGTTTGGATTCGGCTGCAGGTGAACTGAACGCATTTAGTACGTGGACAAGTACATACTTAACTCCATGGTTTGCGTCAGTTGATGCGGGTACACTTAGTATCTTAACAGTTGCCTTCGTAATCTCGTTCGCATATATTCGTGCGCAACAAGAAGACGTTGAGCCAATTACAACTGTTTTAGTTACATTAGGTGCATTCTTCATCTTACAACCACTTTCACGTGTAAGTGACAACGCTGGTTGGCTTTCAAACTTCTTAGGTGCAATGGGATTATTTGGTGGTATGCTTGTATCATTCACTGCGCCAGAACTATACTTCTACTTTACTAAAAAAGGTTGGACTATTAAAATGCCAGATATGGTACCACCTGCAGTTGGTAAAGGATTCGCAGCAATTATTCCTGGTGGAATCACATTCTTAGTATTTGCAATTGTTCCTGCAATCTTCGGACTTTTAGTATCAAAAGGTATGGCACCAACTGACATTCTTACTGTAGATGGTGTAGTAACTGATGTACCAATTACAAACATCTTTGGATTAATTGAAAAAATTGTAGTTACACCATTAATTAACTTCTTTAGTGGAGATTCTGAAAACTTCTTTGGAGCATTAATCGGAGTTACACTAATCGACTTACTTAAACAAGTATTCTGGTTCTTCGGACTTCACGGTGCAAACATGATCGCTCCAGTTATGAACTCTGTATGGGGTGTATTCGATACATTAAACGCACAAGCATTCTTACAAGAAGGTGCAAATGCAGACTTAATTCCTTGGACAAGTTTATCTTGGACAATCTATGTTAACCACGGTGGTAGTGGGGCAACTTTAGGACTTTTAGCAGCAATTAAAATCTTTAACAAACGTCCAGATACTGAAGCAGTAGCTAACATTGGTTTAGCACCAGGTTTATTCGAAATTAACGAACCAATTATCTTCGGTATGCCAATTGTATTAAACCCAATTTACATGATTCCATTCGTATTTGTATCTCCAATTTTAACAATTGTTGCATACACTAGTGTACACTTTGGATTCGGTGGAATTCCAGTTAACCAAATTCCTTGGACAACACCACCAATCGTTGCAGCTTGGCTAGCAACAAACGGTAGTATCGAAGCGGTATTATTAGCAATTATTACATTAGTATTATCAGTATTGCTTTATGCACCATTCGTAATTCTTTCAAACAAAGAATATGAAAAACAAGAAGAATTAAACAACTAAAAATAATATAGAAATAAAGGAGATATCATGATCGAATTATCGATGCCACTTAATCGTGATAAGGTTAAAAATCTTTTAGCTGAATCATCATATGAAAATATTGAAATTATAAGCGTAACTGAGCAAGGAATTAAATTAAATGTCGAAGCGACAGGAGATTTAGATAAAGGAGCGCGTGAAATCAAAGATCAATTGAAAAAAGAACTTGGTGGTGGTTTCTTCTTTGCGGTAAATGTTATATAATTTTAATGAACTAGGTTGGGTACAATTGTACTTAACTTAGTTTAATTGTTTTCAAAAAATTTGGTATAATAAGAGAGTAGGAGGAAATATGGCGAAACCAAGAGAGCATACATTTATTGCAAGCCCCGATAAAGTATATGGAGCAATCTCCAAAATGCTAATTTTAAATGCGGCTGCGATTGATGAAAAATATTCTGACTGCACAGATATATCAAAAATAAACTATTCGTATGGTGAAAAACAAAAAGTAACCGTTAAGGTAACTGAAACAGTTCCCGATCAAATGATCAAGTATCATACAGCGATGGAAAAGCGCGAACGATACGATGTAACATTTGAACTAGTTGCAGTAGAAGGTAATACGAAGATGTTATATTCAATTGATATCGTTACGGATATTAAAAAAATCGAAACAAACTATAACTTCATGCGCTACTTATACACATATAAACAACGTAAAGCGTTTAAAAAAATGTGTGTGTATCTACAAAGCGTAATTGATGAAATGTAAGGAGTCATTATGACAATATATTTATTCTGTTCAGCAGGTATGAGTACTTCATTACTTGTAACTAAAATGCAAAAAGAAGCTACGGCTAGAGGGTTAGACTATCATATTGAAGCTTTCCCAGAATCAACAGTAGGAACTAATGGAGAAAAAGCAGATGTTTTACTTTTAGGACCACAAATTCGATTTAAGGAAGCTGCTATTAAAAAGCAATATCCAGACAAACCAGTTGCTGCAATTGACATGCGTGCATACGGAATGGTTGATGGAGCTGCAGTTCTTGATACAGCAATTAAAATGTATGAAGAATCTAAATAAGTACTATATTCTATTAAGTTTACTTGCGATCGTATTTATGATTTATGGTGGAATATTTGGAGTCATTTCCGGAATATATATATTTGGAATGATCTTTAAACATAGTAGAGAAAAGAAAGACAAGTAATTGTTTTTCTTTTTCTATAATAACAACTATGCCCCGCTACACCTAAAAATGAAGTACCTAAAGCATAGAAAGAGAAGTTAATAATGAAAATAAGGAAGATAACCAGTGCCGATATCGATGCATTAAGCCAAATATCTCAAGATACATTTATTGAAACATTTGGTTCACAAAATAGTAGTGCCGACACCAAAAAGTATCTTGAAGAACGAATGGGAACCAAGATACTTTTATCCGAACTTACAAATGGTAAATCGACATTTTACTTTATCGAGCTGCAAGATCAAGTTGTCGGCTATGTAAAAATTAATACATATGAGGATTATATCCTGTTGCAGCGCATCTATATTTTGCGCAAGTATCAAGAACGTGGTTATGGACAAAAATTGTTAAGCCATGTAATTGCTATCGCCACGGATGAGAAAAAAGATTATATAGAACTTGGAGTTTGGGAAGAGAACATTCAAGCAATTAGATTTTATCAAAAGAATCAATTCCAAAAAATTGGTGAGCACGATTTTGTATTAGGAAATGACATTCAAACGGATTATACAATGAGACTTAATCTTGCACAATAGGTTTAATTGTTGAACAACTTACTCACCTACGTAACAATTATGATATAATATTTGAAATAATATTTAGATGGAGGACTTAATGAAAAAATTAATACTTACCCTGGCTTTTATACTAGTAATCGTAACTGGTTGTGGTCGCGAAGAAGCTAGCCCACTTGCTGCTGATGATGGTACTTGTGGTGCCGGAGAAGGATGTACCTTATCGAAGCAAGCTTATGTTGGATACAATGTTGGTGATCAATTCCCGAATATTGCATTAATTGATGCTGAAGGTAACGAAACTATGCTTTATGACTTAGTTGAAGGTAACGATAAGTTTGTATTAAGTTTAGCTGCTGATTGGTGTGGAGACTGTAAACGTCAAAATCAAAAGCTTGATGAATATTATCCAGCGCTTGCAGATCAAGGTTATGGAGCAGCAGTTATGTATGTTAACTATAGCTCAAGTGATGGTAGTAAAACTACAAGTGAAGAAATTATGGTAGACTTTATAAATGAAATGAACTACTCATTCCCAGCATTTTACGATAAAGATGGAGCATTCATTAAAGAATACGGTGGATTATCAGCAGTACCTTACAACTTTATTTTAGATGAAAACGCAATCATTAAAGGAATTACAGCTGAAGTAGATGCTGATAACTTATTCTTAGACAACAGTGAAACGTCAAGAATGTAATTAATAAATTAAGAGTTATAGCACAATTTGCTATGACTTTTTTAATTTCAAACAGTATTTTAAATCAATTTGAAATGTAGATTTAGTATTAAATAAAATTAAATGTAAATATTTGGTATAATTAACTTATTATTTATAAAATCTTATAGGATGTGTCAATATGAATTATGTGAAACGAACCAACTGCTAATTAATTTAATAACATAAGATATAATTAGGAGAGAAAATGGTAAATATTAAATTCCCAGATGGAAATGTAAAGCAGTATGAAAAAGGTATTAAGGTTATTGAGGTTGCTAAGGATATTTCGATTAGTTTAGCAAAGAAAGTTGTCGCTGCCAAACTAGATGATGTACTAGTAGACGGATTACGTGCGATTGAAAGCGATTGTGCAATTGAATTAATTTTAGAAGGTGATGAGACAGCGTTTGAAGTCCTTAATCACTCGACTGCCCACTTAATGGCGCAAGCGATTAAAAACTTATATCCAGAAGCAAAATTTGGAGTAGGACCAAACATTGAAAATGGATATTACTACGACTTTGATATCGATGTACAATTATCGGAATCAGATTTGCAAGTAATTGAAAAAGAAATGAAGCGAATTGTAAAAACGGGACAGAAGATTGAGCGTCATGAGATGTCTTATGATGAAGCAAAAGAATTTTTCAAAAACGACGAGTACAAACTTGAGTTAATTGACAAAATTCAAGACCGTGATGAAGTAATCTCGGTTTATTCTCAGGGAGACTTCACTGACTTATGTCGTGGGGCGCACCTGATGGATGTTAAGAAAATAAAAAACTTTAAACTTACTTCTGTTGCCGGAGCATACTGGCTTGGAGATAGTGATAATAAAATGCTTCAACGTATCTACGGTACTTCATGGTGGAGTGCTCAAGAACTTGCGGATTATTTACACATGATTGAAGAAGCGAAAAAGCGTGACCACCGTAAGCTTGGTAAAGAATTAGACTTATTCTTTATGAGTGAATATGGTCCTGGGTTCCCATTCTTCTTACCAAACGGAATGGTTGTTAAAAATGAATTGTTAGCATATTGGAATGAAGTGCATGCTCGTGAAAACTATGAGTTTATTCAAACACCGATGATGCTTAACAAAGAACTTTGGGAAGTAAGTGGACACTGGTTTAACTACCGTGAGAACATGTATACATCAGAAATTGATAAACATGAGTTTGCGATTAAACCAATGAACTGTCCAGGGGGAATGCTTGTTTACAAAAACAAAATGCATTCATATAAAGAGTTTCCAATTAAAATGGCGGAACTAGGTACTGTTCACCGTCATGAAGCAAGTGGAGCATTACACGGTCTATTCCGTGTTCGTGTATTTACTCAAGATGATGCACACATTTTCATGCGTGAAGATCAAATTGAACAAGAAGTTATTAAGTTAATTGAATTATATAGTGAAATCTATTCTAAATTCGGATTAGACTTTCACATTGAACTGTCAACAAAGCCTGAGAAAGCGATCGGAACTCCAGAAGCATGGGAATTTGCAGAAGCGGCTCTAGCTAGTGCGTGTGATAAATCTGGTCACGAGTATATTCTAAATCCAGGGGATGGAGCATTCTATGGTCCTAAACTAGACTTTAAACTTCGTGACAGTATTGGGCGAATTTGGCAATGTGGTACGATTCAGTTAGACAACAACTTACCTGAGCGTTTTGACCTTACATATATTGCAGAAGATGGTTCGAAGAAACGTCCAGTAATGTTACACCGTGCGCTTTTAGGAAGCATCGAGCGTTTCATCGGGGTTATAACAGAACACTTTGCAGGGGCTTTTCCAACGTGGCTTGCACCAACCCAAGTAAGAATACTACCTGTATCATTAAGTGCTCATAAAGACTATGTAACGAGCTTAGAGCGTGAATTAGTTGCAGCTGGCGTTCGTGTAATCTTAGATGAACGTGAAGAGAAGCTAAATTATAAGATTCGTGAAGCACAAGTTATGAAAACTCCGTATACTTTAATTATTGGAGATAGCGAGATGGAAGAGAATAAAGTGACTTATCGTCCATACGGTACTCAAGACAATATCACAGTTACCAAAGATGAATTTATTAGTAACATCACAAAAGAAATTAAAGATAGAATCTAATTTAAAAACTTCAACTTAGTGTTGAAGTTTCTTTTTATATGCTATAATTAGTTTAAATTTTATTAACAAATGGGAGCGTGGATGGAACTAACTTTAAAAACAACTGGCGTATTAAAACCGGAGACAATCCTCGGAGTTAATGGGGTTAAGTACCCGCTTGTTAAAACATCTAAAATATTTAGTGAAGCATACCGTTTAAATATCGATGGGGTAGTTACAAATTACACATACAAACTGAATTTTAATCGTCATTATTTTTATGCAAATGAACGCCAGTATAATTTTATCATGGGTCTTAATTCGTGTTCAATTATGATTGAAAATCTAACGTTTATTTTCAAGAAAAGTCAAAAAAAGTATCGAATATTTATCAATGATGTTGAAGTCGCTGCATATGATGAATATAGCACGCTGAAATCATCATTTAAGCTTACAACAGTTGTTGACGCGTATTATGAGTATATGCTTGATCTATTTATCATTTATAATATTGCAAATAATGTACTCACGTCAGCACCAGTTATAACAGCTCTATAATAACGAATGTGTTATAATTAGTTTAAAAAAAATATGATAAATAGGAGGAAATATGGAATTAACTTTAAATACAACGGGAGTATTCAAACAGAAGTTGGTTTTAGGAGTCGATGGTGTTGAATATCCAATTACTAAAAAGTCTGTTAAGTTACAAGAAGTATATACTCTAGATATTGAGGGGAAAGTTACTGAATATACATATAAAATGGGATTCAGTCATTATCACTTTTATGCAAATCAACGCCTATATGATGTAGGTTTTGGGCTTACTACAACGAAGATTATTGTCGATGACATAACTTTTTCAGTGAAGAAAAGTAATAAAAAGTACTGCGTGTTGGTCAATGATACAGCAGTTGCGGTATTTGATGAATATAGTCTGATGAAATCATCATTTAAACTAACAACATCCGTTGAGTCATATTATGAATATATGATCGACATTTTCCTTATTTATCATTTTGCAACAAGAATTGCATCAATTAGTGCAAGTAATGGTGCAGTTATTGCTGCGACAACATAAAAAAATAGAACTACAACAATGATGAATCCTGTTGTAGTTCTATTTGTCTATTTTTGATGCTTTTTGATATTTTGATTAATTGTTTCGATGTTCTTTCTAAAATGGCGATACTCGATTGTATAGATAAATACGTATATAAGAAAAACTGGATCGAAGCAATTACCATTATTGAGATGTCGACATCAATTGTGTAGGTGATGGCAATCATCCAAAAGGTAATAAGGCAAATAAAGTGACAAAGAGTTGCATATATTTTGTTTTCAATTAAATCGTAAACCATTGTCGTAGTACCGGCAACGAAGCCAAATGTTGCCCAAATTCCATATAATACAACTAATTCTTCGCTCGTATAATATACAGCATATTTAAGCATGTACATTGTTGTAATTAAGTAGGCAATAGCAATTCCAATTAAAGCTTTTTCCATAAATTTACGCATAGTATGCTCCAACCTTTTTCAAGCAATTTTTTTGATATGAACGCGATATAAACGTGGTGTAATCATCTTGCATTGTAATGCGGCAACGTCCATTAATATCCGGTTTTAAATGATCAATTTTTGTAATATTAACGACTGTTTGCTTATTGATTCGTAGCAACAATTTGTAATCAGCTTCCAAGTTGTTTAAAGTTAATTCAGTTCGATACTTTTGCCCGAAGTGATAAGCATATACAACTTTATTTTCACTACCAAAATAGCTTATATCGGTGATTTCAAGTCGTAAAATTTCCCTTCCCCAAAAACTTTAATATAAGATTTAAGTTCAAACTGATTTAAGTGGACTTCAATCTGATCACGGATGCTAACCGTCTCGATCTCACTTACAAGTAAATCCAAATCATTTATTTTACTTATTTTCATATAACTCCTCTAACAATATTTAATACACAAATAGGTTATCATAAAAAATAGCAACTAAATAGGAAAGCCTACTTAGTTGCATAGATTAATTACCAAGTTACTTTTAACTTAAGTTGATATCGAAATCATCAAAGTCAAAATCTCTAAAATTCATGATTGAATCTTTAACTAACACTTCTAAAAATTGCCTATTTTCATGCAGTGTTTTACTTTCATGTTCAGTTAAATACTCAGTGATAGTTTTTTCATAGAGATCATCAAAAATAACTAAACGACGCAACCAAATAGAGTACTGGAAGAACTTATGGATAAAAAAAGATTCTTGATTCTTGATTTTTTGACGAGTATACGATGACTCAAAAGGGGTTATAGTTTTATCAATATATTTATATTTAATAAAGTTTAGTTTAAAGTTGGTATAAATGAAGTCACTTAAATCGGGATATGCTCTAAAATATTCATTGATAACTTTTTCACGAATTGGTGCAATTTCGACAATTTCACTCGTAAGTTGTAAGCGAAAACGATTATTCTTTTTAATCCCTATTGGAACCATTGGGAAATCGAAACGCTTGTGACTAGAAATTACTGTATCAAAATAGAATTGGTCGTCAACTTGATTTAATTCGAATTGTTTGAAATCTTCTAAAAGACGTCGGTTTATAAGTTGTTGCTCACAAAAGTAATAATGCAGTGGTTGAAAAATTGCCGTTTTACGACAAAAGATAATCTCCTCATCTTGAATCTTTCGTTTGCTATAAGAATTTTCATTGTACAAGCGGGTCTTAGTTATGTATTTATGGTTGATACGTTTTAAATTCCAAAACTCAACTAAGTGTTGACTAAGCTTTGGATTTTCCTCAATATACGTTTCACAAATTAGTTCTCTAAACTTTTTATTATCTAATACATCGATAAATAGATTGATATGTGTGTAAGTTGTCATATTTTGCCTCATTTCTATATATACAGTAAATATTTTAACATTGATTAACAATAAATTTAAATCAATCTGCAGTATTTGCCAAATTTTTTTGCTAGACTTGGATATGCCAACTAGTAGATTGGGCAATAGTATTTGAATAAAAACCATAAATATTGGGCATAAATAAGGCACTTTTAACATTTGGGGCAATATTTGACAGTGGAAAATTTGGAGGTTACGAAAAAATCGAAACATTTTCAAGTTTGTGGCGCCTTTTTTTGGACTTGAGCGTGCCACAATTAATTCTAAGTATAATTAACCATGTGGGCACAGCAAATCGATTATACTATAGTTATGAAATAAAATTGAGTTGAAAGGTAAAAGATGGACTTTATAATTTTAATAGCATTATCAGTAGTATCAGCGCTTGCTTGTATGAATCTAGCAAAGCTAACAAAAGTACCAGCAGTAATTTTTATGATGTTAATTGGGGTAGTATTAGGACCTTACGTTTTAGATTTAGCAGAAGGATTAGAGCCAATGGCTAAATATTCATCATTTGCAATAATCGCTTTATTCTTAGTAAGTGGTTATGGTTTAAATGTTGAAGCAATTAAAGCAAGTGGAAAGAAAACATTTGGATTATCAAGTGTACCAGCAATCGGAGAAGGTTTAATTATGGGGGTAGTTGCCTACTTAATTTTAAGTGTTATTCCAGTGTTTGGTAGCCAAGAAATCCTTTTCCCAGCAGTAATGGTTATTATGCTTGTGTTTGCAATGTCATCACCAGCAATTATTATTCCATTTACAATGCAAGGAAAGGCTCGTGGAATGACATTCCCGATCTTCGATGAACTTACAATCGCTAGTGTTATTGATAACTTCATTCCATTCCCATTTGCAATTGTATTTTTAAATGTTGCCTACGCTATCGCTAGTGGTGAAGGAATCAATGTTGGATCAATCGCATTCCAATCAATCGCAATTGTTGTAGCAATCATTGTAGTGTTTATTATCTCTTACTTTATCGGTAAACTATCAGCTTTACTAAACAAAGTAGTAACAAACCCACAAATTACAGCAGTAATCGTATTAATCATTACAGTAGTAGCTGTATTAGTAGCAGGTCCAATCGGTGCTAGTTTAGGTATTATTATCGGATTAGGTATCGGAGTTGGGTACAATGTTTCTACAGAACCACAAACGCGTATGGCAGTATTAGGAATGTCTCAAAAAATTTATGGTCTAGGACTTATGCCAATCGTATTCATTTACGTTGGAACACAAATTCAATTAGATCAATTATTAAAACCAACAACTGTAATTGCATTTACGATTATTACAATTATTGGAATGTTTATCAAAGGATTTATCGCTAAGAAATATTTAGCAAGCCAAGGTTCAGATCCAGTAGAAGGGCAATTAGCTGCATATGGATTTGCTGCAAAAGGAATTATTTTAATTAATATCTCACTAGTAATCGGTACGGGATTAACAGAAAACGGGCTTGATTACATCTTACAAATGATGTATATGTTAGCCGCAGTATCAATCATCATTTCGATTCCTTACTCTTCAGTGAAACTTGGTAGTCACTTAGATGTTATGGAAGAAGCTAGTAAAAAATAAAAAAGGAGCATATATGAAAAGAATATACTTAGGTGGAGAAATTGTTACATTAAACGATAACAATGATATTGCAGAAGCAGTTATGATTGAAGATGCAAAAATTGTTGCAATCGGAAGCGAAGAAGAAATTTTAAAATTAAAAGATGCTGAAACTGAAGTTGTTGACTTAGAAGGTAAAGCAATGCTTCCAGGATTTATCGATCCACACTCTCACTACGGAATTCAAAGTGTTTTATCAGTATTTAAAACGCTTGCACCAAGCCCAATTAGTGATGTTGAAAGCATGGACCGTTTAATCGAAGTTATGAAAAATGACATCGAAGAAAAAGGTTATACAGGAACTGATAAATTCTATATTGCATCAGGTTATGACCACGAGCAATTAAAAGAAGGGCGTCACCCGACAAGAGATGATTTAGATAAAGTTTCTACTGAAGTACCTTTAGCAGCTGTGCACGCTTCATTACACGTTGGTACATTTAACTCGAAAGCTTTAGAAATTTTAGGAATTGATGAAGAACAACCAAATCCTCCAGGAGGACACTTTGGAAGATATGAAGGAACTAACAAAGTTAATGGTTACGCTGAAGAGAGTGCGTTGCAGTTATACATTATGGATAAACTTGCACCACAACCAGCTGACGTACCAGCAGTATTAAAATCAGGACAAGATATTTATGCTAAAGCCGGAATTACTACTGCTCAAGATGGATTTACTAAAAATGAAGAATACCAAATGTTTAACTTTGGAGCTAACAATGGAATCATCGACTTAGATGTACACTGTTATCCACCAGCAGTTAAATCACTTCAAGAAGGAAATCACTGGATTGATGGTGAGTTTGGTGTTAATATCTTCGACCGTTTCGGTACAGATAATAACATTAGTTTCTCAGGTTATAAAATCGTTTTAGATGGTTCACCTCAAGCACGTACAGCGTGGATGAGTAAACCATATGAAGTTGTATCGGAAGACGATGAACCAGATTACGTTGCATACCCATTCTATGAAGATGATGCAATTGTTACGGAAGCAATCAGTTATGCAATGGAAAGAAACGCACCAGTGTTAGTACACTGTAATGGAGACGCATCAGGAGATCAATTCTTACGTTGTTATAAAGAAGCTTTAGCGAAACTTGATGGAGAATATACTGCACGTTCAGTAATGATTCACTGTCAAACAATTCGTGAAGATCAAATTGATGAGATGGCAGAACTTAATATTATTCCTGCTATGTTCCCAATTCACACTTACTTCTGGGGAGACACGCATATTAAAAACTTTGGACGCGAACGTGCGAACAAAATTTCTAACCAAAAGTATGCACTTTCAAAAGGATTATTACCAACTTCTCACGAAGACTGTCCAGTACTTCCACCAAGTACACTTTTAAGTGTATGGGCTGCATCTAACCGTGTAACTCGTAGTGGTGAAATTCTTGGAGAAGAATTAAGATTAACTCGTTATGAAGCACTTCGTTCGGTAACATATAATGCTGCGTATCAATATCATGAAGAAGATATTAAAGGAACGATTGAAGTTGGAAAAATGTCTGACTTAATTATTCTTGATCGCAATGTATTAACATGTAGCGATGACGAATTATTTAACGCTAGTGTTGTTCAAACAATTAAGCGTGGTAAAGTAATTTACACGAAATAATAATACCAAAAACAAATTTGAACTTAATCAAATTTGTTTTTACATGATGGGCAAATTGACTGCAATATCATGCGAAAAAAGTCGAAATTATTAAGGCATTGGGCACGGAAAACCGTGTAGAATTTATATGTTAGATTTATAAAGCGAATTAAGGAGAATTATGCATTTTTTTGAAGAATTAATCGGGAGTACTTCCTCGGTAATTTGGTCGATATTTTTACCAGTATTAATAATAATGTCGATTGTAATTTCAGTACTATTTTTTACAAAAGTACAAAATAAAACAACTAAAAAGAGTAAAATAAATCCAAAGGATATTATTGCTCCGGCAGCAATTTCGATGGGGGCAATGATTGGTACAGGTGCAATCATTGGTGTGCTAGGTAGTATGATGGGAATTGCTACTAATGGACAAATGTACTTTGAGGCAATTGCTGGATGGGCTTTAATTGGAGCCGTAATCTTATTACCTCTATGTTATATTGAAACATTAGTTTGTAAAACAACTAAGCAGTCACCTAAAAACTATATTTCAAAATTCCTAAACCCACGTATGGGTGCGATCTATGCATATGCATTTATCTTACTTTACGTATTTGGATTTGGTGGTTTCCAAGTTCAAGGAATCAACTCGGCAATTACAATTATTGTTGAAAACTTCTTTGCAATTTCGACAACACCAATGATGCGTTACGTAGTTTTAGTAGTGCCATTATTATTAATTGTATCAGCGATTGTATTAGCTAAGAAGCACGAAGTATTCATCAACTCGATGGCGCTAATGATCGGTGTAGCAGTTGTAATGTACATCATCATGGTAATTATTTTTATTACAAAAACTACAGAATATGTTCCAGTATACATTGGTAACATTTGGCAAGGAATGACAAATCCGATTACTGCAGGAATTGGATTACCAATTGGATTTACAGTTGCCGTACAAAGATTAACGCAAACTTCTGAACCAGGTCTAGGAGCGCTTGCAATGTCAACTATGGATAGCGATAGTGAACCACGTTCAGCAGGATTAATCGCCCTAATTCCAGCAATTACAACTGTATTCATTGCGATTTTCGTAACTTCTTACATTACATCATATGGATCAAGTGTTGGACTTATCGACTTGATGGCTGGTGATTCTTTAGTTGCGCTTCGTGGTTACTTCGATACTTGTTTTGAAGTTGCCGGATACTTCGGATTATTCACAATCACGATCTTTACGGTACTTTCAGGGATAACTTCACTATTAGGTTCATTCTACTTCCTAAATGTATTATTAGACCGTACAGAAAATCAAAACATTGCAATTTATATTACGCTTATTTTTATTGCAGGAACACTTGCAGTATTTGGTGGAGCAATAATTTTCGAAGCAGTAGACTTATTACTATTTGTAGTTACAGGAATCAATGTAGCCGCAATCTTTAAATATGTAATCTTAAACTATAAAGAATATTTAATTTAGTATTTACATAAATGACTTAAAATCATATACATTTAAAAGATAAAATTCAAAACCACAATTGGTTTTGAATTTATTTTTTGAATGTATTAACACTAACAATAAATATCAATTTTGATATTGTTTTTGATGAAGAAGATTTAGAAACTATCAAAAAATTCAACAAAGCCTAAAGGTATTATCCAGACCCAGATAATCACAAGTTTTAATGCTGAGTAATTAACCACCTTGAATTAAACCTCATAGTATGTTATAATACTTGTGAAAACAACATGAAGTAAGTCTCCTTAGTAGTTGATTAACAATTAAAAGATGACTGAAAAATGACTGTTAGAACTGGGGTATACTAAGGGTCACGCTTGCAATGGTGGCAATTAGTTGTGCATGTCATAATGATTAAATCATATACACTCTAACTCTATCTAAAAATAGGTGGAGTTAGTTTTCTTTTTTATTCACCTAATTATTTAGGAGAATTTTTTTATGAAAAAAAATGAAAAAAAAACAACAAGGTTTCATAGTCGTAACTTTTCAAAATGGGGTCTGGAAATAAATGTCGGTGCTGTATCAACTGCCTTAATTATCATAACCGGATTTATATTATTTACAGTATTCAGTGGTGATAATATGTATGAGGGAATCACCGAAGTTCGTAATAATATGATTCAAGTCTTTTCTACACCGATGGTCTTACTAATGTTATTATCTTTTATTTTAGTATTCGTAATCAGTTTGAGTCCTTTAGGGAAAATTCGAATTGGTGGCGATCAAGAAACACCAAAGTTTAGAAGGTTCTCGTGGTATAGTATGTTATTTGGTGCTGGTATGGGAATTGGTTTCATGTTCTGGGGAGTAGCAGAACCATTATTTCACAATGATTTTACACCAATATTTACAAGCGATAACAGTACGTATAGTGCAATTGCAACTTCAATCTTCCACTGGGGGATGTTTCCTTGGGCTATTTACGCATTAATTTCAATGGCCCTAGCTTTTTATGCTTTCAATTTAAAGTTGCCGCTAGCACCACGTAGTTTGCTTTATCCGATTCTAAAAGATAAAATCTATGGAATTACTGGAGATATTATTGATGGGCTAGCAGTAGTTATAACGTTGTTCTCACTCGCAAGTTCATTAGGGTTTGGAGCACTGCAAGTAAATGCCGGTTTTACGTATTTGTTTGGAATTGAATCAGCAGTATCGATTCAAGTTTTAATCATTGTCGTTGTAACGTTCTTTGCGACATTATCACTTGTGACAGGTCTTGATAAAGGAGTTAGAATTTTAAGTGAATTAAATATTGTTTTAGCGCTTATTTTAGTTACAACGCTATTTATCTTAGGGAACACTAGCCAAATTCTAACAACAATGGTTCAATCAACAATTCTATACTTAACTAATATCTTTTCAGTAAATGCTGACTTATTAACAGTTGGTGAGCAGACGCTAAGTAGTGTCGGTTATGACTGGACAGCAGCATGGACAATTTTCTATTGGGCATGGTGGATTGGTTGGACAATCTTTGTCGGAATGTTTATTGCCAAAATCTCTAATGGTCGTACAATTCGTGACTTCCTATTATCGGTAACAATCGTACCTTCAATTATAGCTATTGTGTGGTTTTCAACATTTGGACAAGCGGCCATTAATGCCAATAATCGTTCAGGTGGGGAACTGTTTAATATTGTTAGTAGTGATGAATCACTATCGTTATATGCGTTATTTGCAAATATGAATATTGCATCAGTATTTCAAATTGCCTTAACGGTATTGTCAATTATTTTAGTTATTTCCTTCTTTGTTACATCGAGTGATTCAGGATCGATGGTTGTTGATGGTTTAACAAGTGGTGGAGCGCCAGTACAGTCTAAAGTTCAAAAAATCTTTTGGGCATCGATGGAAGGTGGTTTGGCAATTCTTTTAATTTTAATTGGTGGATCAAACGCACTTGATATTATTCAAATGGTTTTAATAATATTTGCGGCCCCATTCTCGATTTTTATTTATTTAATCTTGATTTTATTAATCGTTCAATTAATTAGACATTATAAGTTTCATAAAGCAAAGGAAATCGCCGCAACAACAACTACATAGTTTAAATTTGAGATGTGAAAGCTATTTTCACATCTTTTTTTGTGTGACCTTGACTGTGCTAATTTATCTAATAGTCAATAATAATCATGGTGTATAATATAGTTAAAGGAGTGATGAAGATGAGCATATTATTTATTGATGTAGATGGAACGTTAGTGGACTATGAGGGGAAGGCTCCTGAGTCAGCAACAATAGCAATTAGTAAAGCCCGTGAGAATGGCCACCTTGTTTTTCTTTGTACTGGTCGCAGCAAGGCGGAAGGATATAACCAACTTTTAGAGACAGTTGGGTTCGATGGATATATTGGAGCCAATGGTGGATACATCGAATTTAGGCAACAACCACTGTCACATCACTCGCTAACCGAAAGCCAATGTCAGGAGGTTGTTTCTTGGTTGACAAATCGGGGCTTAGAATTTTATCTAGAAGGAAACGAAGCGCTTTATGCAAGTAGCGGGTTTAAAACGCGTGCCCCGAGTACGATGCAAGCCTATTGTCAAAAAAAGCAAATTGCATCCCAAGAGCTTGAAGCATTATTTCCAGGGATGATTTTTGATGGTAACCTTGTCTATCAAGGAATCAATAAAATAAGCTATATATTAAATTCGTATCAGGATTTTATTGATACAAAAGCTAATTTCCCCAACTTAGAATCACATACATGGGGTGGAGTGTTAGAAGAGGCACTGTTCGGTGACTTAGCAGTACTAGATATTAATAAAGGCCTTGCAGTAACGGAAGTGTGTGATTACTTGCAAATGGATATTACCGATTGTTATGGGTTTGGTGATGCTAAGATTGATATTCCGATGCTAGATAAATGCCAATATAAAATAGCGATGGGTAACGGTGGAGAAGAGATAAAAGCAGTTGCCGATTATATCACTTCAAGTGTTGAAGAAGACGGTTTATATAAGGCGTTTGCGCATTATAATTTGATTTAAAAAACTGGTAGTGTTGAAGTAGAGTGATTATTCATTCTATTTTTTTTATTGACACCCCTACTAATAAGTGCTACTATATAGTGGTAGTAAGTAATACTTAGTACCAAAAGGAGATATATGGAAAACTTAACAGAAATGCTAAAGGGAGTACTAGAAGGATGCGTTTTACAAATTATTAGTAAAGAAGAAATATATGGATATGAGATAACTAAACGCTTAAATGACTTAGGGTTTACAGATGTTGTTGATGGAACAGTTTATACAATTTTATTACGTCTAGAGCGCAATGGATTAGTTAATAGTACCAAGAAAAAATCAGACATTGGTCCCCCTCGAAAGTTTTTTACACTATCAGCTGAAGGGGAAAAACAGTTAGCGTTGTTTTGGGAAAAGTGGAGTTTTGTCACAACTAAATTAATTGAGCTAAAGGAGCAATAATGGGATTTTATAATAAAATAACAGGAGCTGATATAACAGCGCAAATAGAGGCGTACAATAAAGAAATTCAGGCTTTACCAGTTGATTATCAACAAGCGTGGGTTAGCATAGGTGCAAAACTGATGGTTTACTCGGACTTTACGGGAAGAAACCTGTTGCCACTATACAAACATACAATGGAGCTGCTTGTGGATATGGCCAGTCAAGAAAAATCAATAGAAGAAGTGTTTGGTGATAATATTAATGACTATTGCCAAGAATTAACCGAAGGAATGATGAGTAATGCCGTTCGTGCTAAATGGCGCGATAAGCTAAATAGCAACATTGAAAAAAAATTAGGTAAATAAGAGAGGAAAATTATGAGTCTAAAAACAATGATTGAAGAAAAAAAAGCCTGGAACGATTTAGGGAAAAGAGTAAAAAAATTACCGAACGATTATCAAATTGTTTATAAAGAAATGCAAACATATTTGTTTAAAGTTGCAACACTTGATGAGTCGCAAATGATGGAATTATATACAGGAATTGTTGAACTTTTTGAATATGGAGCTATCGTAGAAAAAGAAGTTTTAGAAGTTACGGGAAAAGATGTCGCAGCTTTTTGTGATGAACTGATCGTAGGACTACCTTCGTATGATGAATACTTCACGCACCACTTCCAAAAAATTAGTGAGGATTTAGTATACTCTAAAATAAGTGTAGTCGAAAAGTTACTAGAGCAATATGGAGAAGAAAATTTAACTCCGGTTGCGACGGATATCAATACATCAAAACGCTATTTACTAGGGATCACTGCAGCCAGCATGGTATCACCGATCGGTGTGGGAAGTAGTGGGATTTTACCAAAGTACTATTTGTATAAAGAAGAAAAAATCATTCGCTTAACAGGAACTGAAATAAGCGAGCATAAAGTTGACCGGATCAAGGACAATCGCTATTTAGCCAATAATATGTGGTTTGCTAAAGCAGAACCTAAAGAATAAAAAAAATCAAAATCCCAAGTTGGATTTTGATTTTTCTCTTGCCATTATTAGTACGAAAAAATAACTTCTTCGGTATATTCACTATCTTCTTCATCGGCGCTATCATTATTATCAAATTGGTTATTAATATATGATGCTGTATACTCATCGATATATGAATAATATCCATATCCAATGTCTCCTTCGTGGACATAGGCACTGATGAATTGTAATTCAATAACTGAAGATTCGGTTGCATTGCTATTTACTGTAGTTGGTAGACCAAGTCCATTTTTGGTCAACATGTAGCGAGTAACGATTGTTGATTGCTCAATAGTATCATAACTATCGTAGATTTCATAAATTGGATAGTCTCCAGTATTCATGGCATCGATCTGGGAATTTACCGAATCAGTTAAACTAAATCCAGTGTCATTAGAGAATGATGAACTCTTGATATCAACATACATCGGGTTACCATTACTAATACTATGCATCGAGTTGTTAAAAGTCTTTGATGACCAATTTAGCAATGAGACTACTAAATCAGTTGTAATATTGTTAATAGTATCATTTACTAATGTAAGTGCAAAAGTATCAATGTATTCACTTGGTGAAGACATTATTTTGGCGAACACTTGAGTCATAATTAATTGTTGTCTCTGACCTCGCTCATAATCACTTGACGAGTACCGCTGCCTTGCATAAGCTAGTGCTTGGCTACCATCTAAATGGATTTCACCTTCTTCAAAGCAATAGGCATCTGCCTGACCATATTCATCTTGCTCACAGAATTCATATTGATTTATTAAGTCGATCCCACCAATCCCATCGACAATTGAGATAAACGAATCAAAATTAAATCCTACATAGTAGTCAATATTGATATCAAACATTTGTTCAACGGTACCGACAGTACAATCGATTGCTGCCTGTTCGTAGTCTTCACCACTTTCGATGGCAATTGATGCACCTTGGTAAGCAGCACCATTAACTTTTCCGTATCCACCACAAGAGTACTCGGTAGCAACATCACGAGGGATGTTTACAACATTTACCTCGGCGTTTCCTCGTTCATTACTTGGTACTAGTGAAATTATCATTTGTACATCAGTTCGAACACCATCTACTTCGAAAGTTCGGTTTCCTCCTAAATCGGTACCAACTAGCAGGAAGTTCATCGGTTCAGGGTTGGTAATTGTTTCACTTTGAGTTATATAGTTTACACCGGCTGCTTGCACTGCTTTAAATCCTAGCAATACAGCATTAGCAATTACAAATAGTACGGTTAAAACTATAAGTATTTTTAATATTTTTATATTTCGTTTTAATTTTTTCATTTCACGTCCTTGAAATTTCTACATATATTATAATATAATATGGTCAATTTGTGCTAAAAATTACTAGAAATAGTGTGCCAAAGTGTTATAATAACAGCAGGAGGGACGATGGAAAAAGAGATATTAGTAGTATGTGGAATGAGTGGGAGTGGTCGTACAACAGTAAACCAAGTACTCACTGACGAAGGATATATTATCCTAGAAAATTTAACAACAGAATTAATCAGCAAAATGATGGATGTGTTTATTGCCGATAGCATAAATCATAAAGTTGCCATCATCTTAAATGTTCGAAATTTAGAGCGTTATCAAAAAAGAATGAAACTAATTATGAGTTACCGTAGTGAAAAAGTTAATATTAAAACAATTATGTTGACAACAAAAGAATCGGTACTGGTAAATCGTTACCAAGAATCACGTAAAGTGCACCCAATAACGAAAAAAGATCCATCAATTTCATTAATTGATGCGATTAAAATGGAAGAAAGCATTGTTGAATCAATGAGTGAATATTGCAATTTTGTCTTAGATACATCAGCATTATCGGCAAAAGATACAAAGGCAATTATTAGAAACTTTTTAAATTCTCAACAATTCAAGTTTACAGTTAATATTCAATCCTTTGGATTCAAATATGGAATGCCATTAGACAGTGACTTAGTATTTGACGTAAGGTTTTTAACAAACCCATTTTATATTGAGGAATTACGTCCTAAATCAGGTTTAGATAAAGTTGTAAGTGACTACGTTTTCTCAGATCCAGAAGCGATTAAGTATTATGAATCAATCCGTGAAGTTGTGAAAAATGCAATTGCCGGATATCAAAGAGAAGGTCGCTTAGTTGCCAATATTTCAATTGGATGTACTGGGGGACAACACCGTTCCGTTTCATTTGTTGAACGTTTAGTTCATGAATTAAATCAAGAGTATATTATTTCAAAACACATTGAAGGGCAAAAAGGACATTGGCACAAATAACCTTTTCACAAGAGCTTAAAGAAGAGCTACTTCATATAGAACTCGAATCCGAGCGTCTACGTAAAATTGAATTAATTGCTACATTAAAAGCCGTTGGAATATTAAATTTCAACGGTTCAAATATGTCAATTGATGTTCGAACATCTTTTGCCCACTTAGCCAAAAGAATCTTCCGCTCAGTAAAGGAATTCTACCCCAACGCCTCGCTACAAACAATCGTTCAACGAGCTGTTAAATTTAAACGTGAAGTCAACGTTTATATTGTAAGAGTTAACTTGGTTGTTGGTGAGATGCTATTTGACCTAGGACTAATTAATAATCCTAATCCAGGAATGATTTTTGGTTTAAATTCAATAGTTGATAGCTTAGTTACCGAGGAAGAGCAAAGCGTTTATGTACGTACCTTTTTTATATGTAGTGGGAGCGTGAACAATCCTCATAAGAATAAACAATACCATCTTGAGATAGTTGGTCAAAACAAAGTATACCTTGATGAAATAAAGAAAATATTACAACCATTTGAAATTGAAATGAAAATGAGTAAAAGAAAAAATAATTACCCGTTATATATAAATAAAAGTGAAGAGATTGCCGATTTCTTAAAATTTATTGGAAGTCGTAACCTGTTGTTTGAATTTGAAGATGTACGTATTATGCGTGATTTCAGATCGGCTTCCAACCGTATGAATAACGCGGAAATTGCCAATGAAGCCAAGCAAATGGCGGCTTCGCTTAAACAAATAAGAGCAATTGAAAAATTAAAGGATGCTAAACAATTTGATAAACTTAGTGAAAAAACTAAACAAGTTGCGCAGCTTCGTCTTGAACATCCGGACAGTACTCTAAATGAGTTAAGTAGCATAACCCAAGGAGATATTTCGAAGTCGAACTTATCTCATCACTTACGAAACTTAGTTAAGCGAGCAGAAGAACTTTAATTATACATAAAATATCTAGCTATCTTCGGATAGCTTTTTTTTATGACTATTCCAAATTCGTCACATAAATTATTCATAATCGTTTGGGAAGTTTCGAGACTTTCGGTCTCAATCTCAATTTCAAAGTCTACTGTATTACCAAAAGTGGTTTGATCAAGTTCAACGATTGTCCCCTGATACTCACAAACATATCTAGTCGTCTGGATAGTTATGTTTTCGGTATTAGTTAACACTTGATCGTACGGGCAGTTATAATCAGCCAAATTAATCTGATGTTTAGCAATTATCGATTTATATTCTTCCGCAGTGATGGGTTGATTCCACTCAGTTGCTCCATCACTATCTTTGCGTTTTAAGCTAAAGATGTGTTGACCTGCGATGATGCGAAGACGAAGAGCACAGTTTTGGTTTTTAAAAAAGTTATCGCTATCAATATAAGTATTGCTTTGCTCTTTAATCTCAACGACATTCAAAGAACGTATTAGCTTGTAAAAAAGTTGTTCAGATACTAATCCTTTTGCTTCAAATTCTCTTTCCATATCAAACCTCATTTTGTTATATTAGTGTTCATAAAATACTAGTTTCATTATATCATTTGGCACAAAGACTATTAATAAATTAGTTTTAGCTGTATCAATAACGAAATATTTATGCTATATTGATAGTGGCGTAACAACTTTGATTTACAAAAATTAAAAGCCAATTATTGGCTATCTTTATCTATGATATACTTATTATAAAATAACTTAAGGTGTAGGGGTGAGGATCATGGAAAAATTAACAAAAGGTGAGAAGTACTGTAATCTAAAGCTACAATCGCTTGGGACGGAAATCCTAAGTTTGAATATAAATCAGATTTCTGATCTTACAACTTATTCAACCGCAACTATCAACCGCTTAATCAAGAAGCTGGGTTTTAATAATATCAAAGAATATAAGTTATATGTGTCTAAACAAAATCCAAGCCAACATGAAACGACGTATATCGAAGATATTATTAGGTTATATCAAGCCAATCACACTAAGGAACTAGAGCAAATAAAAAACTTAATTAATCAAGCCAATGTTATACATGTTGTTGGAAAAGGGGTACTAATTGGTCCAGTTAACGAACTTCGTTTTGGATTAATTAAATTGGGGTATCGTGTTGTTTACGAAAACGATCTAAGCTATATAGTTGGAAATGAAACGAATACCTTCTCCGAAGATGATCTAGTTATTTTTCTATCGAGATTAGGATCGGATGATCATATGAAACTAGTCGCTAAACATGTTTGCGATGTAAATCCAACAATATTACTAACTAGCTCACCGGAAAATACATTAATTGAAAATATGGATCTGGTTTATTTGTTAGAAAAGAAAGATGAAAAATATGAATTTTGTAATGCAATATCGTTGGGGGTTTACAAAATTTTAAGTTTCTTGGAAAAAAGTTAGTTTTCTAACTGTAAACGTTAACGGACGCTATTGATTCTGTACTATAATTTAGTTATGGGGGGATCATGAATTTTATAAATAAGCATCAAGACAATATCTTTAGTGAAAAGCATCAATTGGTTGATGAATATTACAGGGGTCAAGACCTTGTTCCGATGTGGGTTGCAGAAACCGATTATGCCTTACCGGAATATATTAAAGCATCGTTGTATAAGCGAATAGATCATGGTGGATTTGGTTATAGCTATATTCAAGATGATACATTATCAGTTCTTCAAGAGGTATTTCAAACCGAAAATATTATGCTTGACAATGGGATTATGAAATCTGTATTTGAAATAATTAAATGTTTTACTCAAGAAAGTGATAGTATTGTTGTTTTCTCCCCTCACTACCATCACTTTATTACAACTATTGAATTAGCCAATCGCCCGATTAAAACTTCCGAATTATTAGACATTGATAATCGATACTATATCGACTTTGAAGATTTGGAAAGTAAAATCAGTCAGTCAAAAGTATTGCTGTTTTGCTCTCCGCATAATCCAACTGGTCGAATTTGGAATAAGCAAGAACTTGAGAGAGTTTATGACTTGTGTAAAAAATATGATGTTTTAATAATATCTGACGAAGTTCATTCGACGATGAATTATCACGAATTTCATACGATGCAAAATTTTGATAACGTAATTGTCTTAAATTCACCAAGCAAAACGTTTAATGTCGCCGGGCTTAAACAGTCGTTTATAATTGTTGAAAATAATCGGTTGTTTAAACAGCTATCTTGTCATTATCAAACTAATAAAATAAAATCAAATAATGTTGTAAGTCTCTTAGTTTTAAGTGATATTTATAGAAATGGTCAAAAGTATCAAGCGGAAGTGATTCAATATACAAAAGAAAACTTAGAATGTTGCTACCAAATTTTATTAGGTCATCAAGTGCGGTTTCATTACACTGAGTCGAGCTTTTTGCTATGGATTGATTTATCAAAATATTTTAAGTCCGACCAACAACTAATTGATTATATGATTACTAATTGCAAGATTGCTCCAACTTTTGGAAGTACATTCGGTGCAAAGTATAAATTTTATATTAGGTTGAATATCGGATGTGAGCGTAAGCTTTGTATTAATAGTTTAAAAAAAATTGTTTCAGGATTGGATAGATATGTATAAATGGATAATATTAGGACATGGTGATTTTCCTAAGGGATTATTTTCTGCAGCAACAGACTTTTTCGGTGCAGACGATTCAATGACTGCACTAGGTCTTGGACAAGAAGAAAATGCCTTAATGTATATTGAGAAAGTACAAACATTAATTGGCAATGGTACAACATTATTGGTCGACTTTAAAGGGGGTACGCCATACAACACGGCAAAAGTTTTACAAAGTCAGAATCCCACTATTAAATTAGTTACGGGAGTCAACATGGCGATGTTATTACAAATAATTACCAACCCCAATATAGATACAACACAATTAGTCGATGAAACAAAGAATTCAATTATGGAGGAATAATGAAAGTAGTGCAACTTAGATTTGATTCAAGATTGATCCATGGTCAAGTAGTATCGTTTTGGACCAACGACTTATCGCTATCTCGCATCATGGTAGTCGGTGACCATATTGTGGAGTCTAAACTTCAAAAGGAGATGCTAAAGGTTTCGTGCCCTTCATCTTGTAAACTATCGATTCTGCGAGTTCAAACGGCCATTAAAAATTTACTAGAAAGAAAGTATGAAGGAGATCGAATCCTAGTCATAGTAGATGACTTTACTGTAATGAATCAACTTCTTACAGCTCCGGGAATTAATGAAATAATTAAAAATATAAATATCGGAAATGTATCTACAGGTAACGATAAAATAATGGTAACTAAATCAATTTATTTAAACAAAAGTGATTATGAAGTTCTATGTGGTGTTGATAAAATGGGATACAATCTCTTCGCGCAAATGGTACCGAATAATTCACGTGTTAATATAATGAATGAGTTGATGGAAAAAGCAAAGGAGAATAAATGGAACTAAGTATAATACAAATATTGCTACTAAGTTTATTAGGTGCTTGTGCTATTTTGGACTCATTAATGTTTCAAGTTGGTTTTTCAAGATGTGTAGTAATTGGATTAATTGCCGGATTGATCGTTGGTGATGTGACAAGTGGTTTATACATCGGAGGGACGCTAGGACTACTAATCTTAGGTGTAGGAACTTACGGTGGGGCTTCAATGCCGGATTACCAATCGGGAACAATAATTGCGGTTGCCCTCGTTGCTACTTCAGGCGGATCTTTAGATGTTCAAACAGCAGTGGCACTAGCGGTTCCAGTGGGATTATTACTATTAAACTTTGATATATTAGCAAGATACTGTAATTCATATATTGTAATTCTTATTGAAAAAGCAGTAGCATTAGAAAAGTACGATTTAGCTTACAAATACAATTTATTAGGATTCTTAACTTGGGGTGGTTCAAGATTTATTCCAATCTTTTTAGCCCTGTTACTAGGAAATGCATTTATTGAAGATGCGCTTGACTTTTTAACAACAAATGCAAGTTGGTTATTGGATGGACTAGCTATCGCGGGAGGAATCTTGCCAGTAGTCGGAATCTGTGTATTACTTAAGTATTTACCGGTCAAGCAATACTACTATTTTGCTATCTTAGGTTTTTTACTAGTTGCTTATCTAAACGTCCCAATTATGGGAGTGGCTCTATTTGGTCTTGTTATTGCAGTTATAACTTTTAATGCTAATACTAATCAACCTGCAAGTGTAATCGGTGTAGATGTAATAGAGGAAGGTGATTATGATGAATACGACGAATAATAAATTATCAGAGCAAGATATCAGAAAATTAAGTATTAGATGGATGGCACTTAGTCAAGTTTCATGGAGTTATAATAAAATGATGGCTCCTGGTTATTTTGCAGCAACGTATCCGACGTTAAAGAAGATTTATAAAGATGATCCCGAAGGTTTACGCGAAAGTATTAATACATCATTAATCTTTTTCAATTCTAATCCTCATACATCCCATGCAATATTAGGAATGACAATTGGAATGGAAGAAGTAAAAAAGCAAGAAGTATTGGAAACTGTAGCGGGACTTAAAACAGGATTAATGGGTCCATTTGCTGGAATTGGGGATTCAGTATTTGGAGTAATAATTCCAACGATTATGGGTTCAATTGCTGCATACATGGCCATTGATGGAAATGCCCTTGGTGCGATTTTGTGGATTATAGCGAACATAATTGTTATCGGTGTGCGTATGAAGTTAACTTTAATTGGTTATAATCTAGGTGAGAAGATCGTTACTATGTATTCAGATATACTTAGCAAATTTACAAATTCGGCAATGATACTAGGACTGATAGTCGTTGGAGGATTAATTCCGACAATTGTAAGAGCAAATTTAAATAGTGAAATTATGATTGGGGAGCTACCGATTGACTTGCAAGCCATGGCTGATTCAATTATGCCTGGGTTGATTCCAGTAATCTTTATAGTATTTGGTTACAAAATGTTAGGAATGAAAAACATGACATCAACTAAACTTATTTTTATTATTATAATTTTAGGAATAGTTTTAGGATTAACAAATATCTTAGTATAAAAGAAAGTAGGGAAAATGAAAAAGAATATTTTTGTAGATTTGATCTTAGATTTAATTCCTGGAGTAGTTGAAGAGCAGGATGAGAATATTGATAAAGCAGCATTGTGCGTTAAAGAATCAATAACTAAGGGAGGATTATTATTGGCGTTTGGTTCAGGACACTCTTATGGAAACGCAATAGAAATTTGTGGGAGAGCCGGTGGTTTAATTCCCTCAAAACTAATTGAGGAACCCTCACGTGGTATTTATGAAATGGTGGAAGGGGTTGGTGAGCAATTTGTTAAACGAACGGATATTCGTGAAAATGATGTTGTAGTTTTAATATCTAATTCTGGTAGAAATCCGCTTTCAATTGAAATCGCCGAGTTTGCTCAAAAACAAGGAGCTAAAATAATCGTTTTAACCGCACTAGCAGTTTCCAAAACATTAACATCACGCCACTCGAATGGAAAACTTTTATATGAGTATGCTGATGTAGTTTTAGATAACATGGGAGAATATGGAGATGCTGCAATTACAATTGAGGGCCTTGAAACACCGACAGGAGGAACATCATCAATTATTGGAAATATCTTATTAGATGAGATGATGATTAGAGCATTGCAGTTAATGATTGAAGAAGGATACACACCACCAATATTTATGAGTGCCAATATTGATGGTGGTCCAGAATTTAATCAAGTACTTTTAGATCAATACGCTGAGCGTTTGTATAGATTTTAAAAATATCCAATATGAAAGTTAACTGTATAAGTTAACTTTCATTATTTATTTACAGTCAAAATTATCTTTTGCAACCAATTGCAAAATCTCGGAATAATTTAAAAATAGATAAAGTTAAATGTTATAATTAAATTGCAAGCAAAGGAGAGTTTTTTATGAAAAATGTAAACGCAATTAGAACACTATCAATCGATATGATTGAAAAGTCGAATTCAGGACACCCTGGAATCTGTATGGGTGCAGCACCAATGATGGAAAGTTTATTCGCACATAAACTAAACATTAGCAGTAACAATTCAAAATGGTTTAATCGTGATCGTTTTGTATTAGCAGCAGGACATGGTAGTGCAATGCTTTATAGTACACTTCACTTATGTGGTTATGACATTAGTATGGAAGACTTAAAAGACTTCCGTCAGTTAGGTAGTAAAACTCCAGGTCACCCTGAAGTTACGCACACTGATGGGATCGACGCAACAAGTGGTCCACTTGGACAAGGGATTAGTCAAGCAGTTGGATTTGCAATGGCTGAAGCGCACCTAGCTAGTAAATACAACCGTGAAGGTTTTAAAGTTGTAGATCACTACACTTATGCACTATGTGGTGATGGAGACTTACAAGAAGGAGTTGCAAGTGAAGCATCAAGTTTAGCAGGACATTTAGGTCTTAATAAACTAATTGTACTTTGGGATAGTAATGATATTCAATTAGATGATGCTACAAATATTGCAACAACAGAAGATATTAGAGCAAGATATGAAGCATACGGTTGGAATACAATCTTAGTTAAAGATGGAAATACAACAAATGATATTCACAATGCTATTGAAGTAGCTAAAGTAAGTGACAAACCAACACTTATTGAAGTAAAAACAACAATTGGATTTGGAGCACCAACTAAAGGTGGAACAAGCGGATGTCACGGTGCACCTTTAGGAGCTGAAGAAGCTGCCAAAACTAAAGAAGCATATGGTTGGGATTTAGCACCATTTACAATTACTGAAGATATCTACGAAGGTTTCAAAGCTAACACTGTAACTCGTGGAGATAAATTAGTAGCTGATTGGAATGCCCTTTTAACAAGTTATGGAGAAGCACATCCAGAACTAGCGGATGAGTTTAAAGCAATTATGTCTGGAGCAAAAACTGAAGTTGTAAACTTAGATTTTGAACTTGGACACAGTGAAGCGTCTCGAGTTAGTAGTGGAAAAGCGATCAACAACATCAACAAACAAATTCCAAACTTAATTGGTGGTAGTGCCGATTTATCAAAATCAAACAATACAACAATTGCTGATAGTGGAATTTTTGGAGTTGAAGGATTCCATAACCAAAATATTTCATTTGGTGTAAGAGAGTTTGCAATGGCATCATGTATCAATGGGATGATGCTTCATGGAGGAGTTGTCGCTTATTGTGCAACATTCTTCGTATTTAGTGATTACTTAAAACCAGCGATTCGTATGAGTGCGATTCAAAAGCTTCCAGCGATCTACGTGTTAACTCACGATAGTGTTGCTGTCGGAGAAGATGGGCCAACTCACGAACCAATCGAACAATTAAGTGGATTACGTGCAATTCCAAATGTAAACGTAATTCGTCCATGTGACGCTAACGAAACACAAGCTGCTTGGAATATTGCAATCAATAGTACAGAAACGCCAACTATCTTAGTATTGTCTCGTCAAAACTTAGAAGTTATTACTGAAGCGAGTAACGTTCAAGCAAACGTTGAGCGTGGTGGATATGTATTAGTAGAAAACGATGATGCGGAAGTTACATTAATTGCAACAGGTAGTGAAGTTAAGTTAGCTGTTGATGTTGCTGCTAAGTTTGCTGCAGAAGGTACGCCAATGCGTGTTGTATCAATGCCATCAATTAACACATTTAAAAAACAAGATGCTGATTACCGTAAATCAGTATTAGGATCTGGATGTAAGTGTAACCGTTTCTTTATCGAAATGGCTAGCGCGACAGAAGGATATGAATTTGCTGGAAACTTAATTAACATTTCAACATTTGGTGAAAGTGGAGAAGGAAGTCAAGTAATTAACCACTTCGGATTTAATGTAGAAACAGTTTATAATACAATAAAATAATTTTGATAATCAGTGATTATCGATATAAACAAGGCCAGAGTAAGTTAAACTTATTTTGGTCTTTTAAACAAATATCAAACATTTATATTCAAGATATAGAAAAGACAAACTTAAACTTAAGTTTGTCTTTTAGTATGTATAACTAGCAAATGTGTCTGGCAATTATTTTATTAAACTTTTGTACATCGATTCCACGTTTCAGATTAATTTTAATTCTTCCGGATTTGGTCCATAGTTCGATTTCACTATTTAGATCGAATTTTCCACTATTTTCCGTAGAAAACATATTAATTGATTTAAATGGAACTACATAAATTTCTTTTTTCTTTCCGGTTATTCCCTGTGAGTCAACGACAATAAATCTTTTATCAGTTATTAGTGCCGTATCCCTAATTGTTTGAAAACGAGCCAGTACTTGTTCACCTTCAAATATGATTGTTGCTTCGATTGGTAATGGACTTGTAACTTCATTTATAAAAGTCCAGTTTAAGATATTTTCCATGTGTATCCTCTTTCTTTCTCTTTATTTGCCCAAACGGACTAGTTTAAGCATCTTTTTAATGTGTTCATAATCATATGGTGGATTAATAAACCATGGTCTAAACCAACCTTTATGGAGTAATGCGCGGGTATACGTAAGTTCTTTGAACCCTGCTTTACCACAATATTGTCCTAAACCAGAACTTTTAACCCCACCAAATGGTAAATTGTGATTGGCAATATGGGTTATTGTCCCGTTGATCGTGAACCCATGACAAAGAATATTGTCAGTAAGAAAACTTTGTTCTTGCTTATCTGTTGAAAAAATGTATGTTGCAAGTGGATAATAGATTTTTGGTAATACCTCTGAGTAATCTCTAAATTTGATAAACGGTAAAATCATTCCAAAGATTTCTTCTTCAGCCAATTTACCGACTTGACCATTTGTAACGTATAGACTTTCTTCATTAAATTTGTGTTCAAAAATTACTTCGTTTCCTTCAAGTAATGACTTTATCTTGTCACTATGTGCTTTATCAATGTAACCGCGGTTATCAGGTTGATAATTTTTAATTTGTACTTTTAATTCTTCGAGAACGTTATCAAAGAGCGATTCGTGAATAGAAACATGATCAGGTGCGATACATGTTTGACCACTATTTAATAGTTTCCCCCAAATAAGTTCACTTACGACACGCTCAATATTAGCATTTTTTGAAACAATTACTGGAGATTTACCACCAAGTTCAAGCGTAACGGGAATTAATTTCTGACTGGCAGCCTTCATAACTAATTTTCCGACTTCCGTTGATCCTGTAAAGAAAATATGATCGACATCTAAATTGATAGCTTCATAGTTCTTTTGATCGGTCGGAAGGACGTGGATGTATTCTTCCGCAAATAACGTATTAAGTCCTTGTTCCAGTAGGGCGTTGACTCTCGTTAATCGCTCAGATAATTTTAGTATTGTGGTATTACCTGCCCCGATATTGTTGATTAGTGGAATAATAGTTAAATATAAAGGATAGTTCCATGGAGAAATAATTAGCGTAACTCCTTTGGGTTGTTGGCTAATATAACTACGTGAGCTAAATGTCGAGAGATTAGTTTTTACTCGTTTAGTTTTCATCATTGATTTTAGATGCTTTTTATAATAGTTTATCTCATCTAAACAAGTATGGATTTCGAGCATATAACTCTCTGCTTGGTCTCGGCTTAAATCCTGAGCTAAGGCATCGGCAATTTGATCTTCATTGATTCTTATATAATTTTCTAATTTAGTCAGTTGCTTGATTCTAAATTCATAACTTTTAGTTCCATTTTCTTTGAAAAATATTTGTTGTTTTTTAAGTGTTTGTTCCATGTTACTCCCCTTTGTATTGACAAGTTTCGATGTACATATTATCTCATAACTAACTGACAAATGTTAATAAAAGTTAAAGAAAATAGAAAAAGACACCAAATTTCGGTGTCTTAGTTTCACATTTTAAAAATTACTCTATCGTATTACTAAATTATTAAAAAAAACTGTTCTTTAAAGCTTTGATACATTGCTACATGAATCTTACTAAAAATCTGTGCTTCTTTATTAATTTGTTACAACTATAGTATACATCCAATTCCGGCATAAGTCAAGTAAATATGTAAATGTTTATAAAGATATTTAGGATTGGTAGAATTCATGAAAAAAAGTTATAATATCACCTACTTTACAGTAAAAGGAATATTATAACAATTAGTATTTATAAGTGGTTATTAAGCTTTGATGTACTAAGCTTTACATTTAAAGTTAATATCTTTATTGAGCAGTTTGTCGTTTATAAAACGGAATTCCGCAAATTGCTAAAATTACTGAACAAAGAATATACAATAATCCGTTTACTTGAACGGTACCCATAATGATAACGACAGCTGTAATAGTTGCGATTAAACTTATAAATAAATAATAAAGTCGTTTCGCAGTAGTTTCCTGTTTAGTCACTCGATTAACGATTATAAACAACACAATATAGAAAATGTAATTGATGATAATCGGTAAGTTTGATAGATCAAATGGAACACTTAATTTAGTGAAAATTAGCTCATAGTTAAGTAGTTGTTGGAAAATGAAATAAAAGACAATTGCTGCCGTACATAAAAGAAACATGTTGTGACTACTTTTTTCTTGATCATTTCCATAAATATTTTTCATTAGTCCAGTCTCAATCATTGTCCTAGGGATACGTAGGAATGCTAGGGTCATTCCATTTAATCCACCATACACCGAAATTATTACAAACATCGTAATTATCTTTCCACCAATCGGTCCTAAAACAGCTTGAGCTGCAACTTCGGTATAACCATCACCGAGTCTGACAATCTCTTCAGGACCAACTATTTGCGTAACTCCGAAAAAGTATAAACAATAGATAGCAACAATCGCAACTGATCCTAAAGCTAAGGCTCTTGGTAAATTTTTCTCACTATCTTGTAACTCACTAGAAATATTAGTTGTTACAATCCATCCATCAAAAGCAAAAGCAATGGCAATTAGTGCCGAAAATGGTTTTCCGCCAGTTAAGGTATTAGTGGCTACTGTCTCAATTGATGCGGCATCTGTAAAAAATAAGGTTCCGATTAAACCAATAATAATCAAGGGGATTATTTTGGCAACAGTGAATACAACTTGGAGTTTTCCACCGACCTTTGGATACTTATAATTGATTATCAAGCTACTTGCTAACAGGATAGCAGTTGCAATTGAAATAAACAGTTTGGAATCGATGTTTAGAAGCACGCTCATATAGATGGCACCAACAGTTGCTAATACGACTACAAATGTTGGAAAGTATCCAAGCATCGTAAACCATCCGACTACGAAAGCAAATTTACTTCCTAATGCCATTCTTGAATAACCGATTATTCCAGTATGTTCCTTATCTTTAAATGAGTAATAAGAGATTGCTAAAGCACCAAATAATACTCCAAGTCCCACGACTAGGAATCCAATAACCCCCAGCATTACATTTCCATTTACGGCAATTAGAATATCGTCTGCTTTAAAAAAGATTCCACTACCGATTACGACTCCAACTACCATACTTATTGCGGTAGCGAAATTATAACTTTGTTTTTCCATTACTTCCTTCCTCCAATCATGAAAAAGATAAACACCCGACATGATACAGTTATTAAATAATACTCCGTATTTATTGGTATTTATCAATTGGCACTTTGCCAAAATGTCAATAATTTTTCTCCTCATTAATCATTAATCATTTTCCATTATAGTCCTAAATTATTTTCAATCTAGTATAGCATAAATTTAAATATATTTAAGCAATATATGGATAAAAAAGCATGGATAATCATGTTGTGAAAATATATTGGAAAAAATATGTTATCATATTTGTAATTACTACTTATAGGAGTTTAAATGGATGTATATAAATTAATGAAGTTGCTTTCAGATCCAACGCGGATGAAGATTCTATTTGTGATACATAACAAGCCAAGTTATGTCCAAGAAATAGTTGATATCACCCAACAAAGTCAAGCGAATGTTTCCAAGCATTTAAAGAAATTAAGAGAACTAGAAATCGTTGTAACCGAAACGGAAGGGAATAAAGTAAAATACTCAATGAACAGTTGCTACTTAAACCAGTGTATTGTTTTTGTTCCGCTAATGAATACGTATCGAAACCATCCAGATGGAATAGATTTACTGGAGCGAATAAATAATTAAGACTAGAGAAATCTAGTTTTTTTTATGCTTTTACTTGGAATTAGTTTAAAAATGTGCTACTATATAACTGTAGAGTTATATTGAAAAGGAGATAATATGAAACAGAAAATAGTAGTAGTAGGTGGAGTTGCTGGTGGTGCAACTCTAGTAGCAAGACTTAGAAGACTTAGTGAAGATTTTGAAATCATTATGTTCGAGAAGGATGAGTATATTGCATTTGCCAATTGTGGATTACCGTATTATATAGGTGGAGTAATCGAAGAGCGCGAAAACTTAAAAGTTCAAACTGTAGAAGGTGTTTCAACTAGATATAATATTGATATTCGTAATTTTAGTGAAGTTGTTAGCATCAATGAATCCGCTAAAACAGTGGAAGTGAAAAATCATAAAACTGGTGAAACGTATCATGAGTCGTATGATAAATTAGTTTTATCGCCAGGAGCTAGTCCAATTGTGCCGCCGTTTAAGAGTTTAAATACAGCGACAAATGCTTTTACATTACGCAATATTCCGGACACTGACGCGATAAAAGCATACGTTGATGATAACAAACCGCAAAACGCAGTAGTTATCGGTGGTGGATTTATTGGAGTGGAAATGGCGGAAAACCTTGCCCACTTAGGTATCAATGTAACACTTATTGATTTATCTAGCCACATTTTAAAACCATTCGATATGGAAATGGCAGCAATGCTTGAATATAACTTAAAATCTAATAACGTTAACATCTTGACGAATACGAGTGTGAGTGATGTATCTCACGATCATGTAACGCTTGATGATGGGACAATGCTGGATACCGATTTAACAATCTTAGCAATTGGTGTACGTCCAAGTACCAAACTAGCCGAAGGAACATCAATTAAGCTAGCAAGCAACGGAGGTTTCGTTGTAAATCGCCAGTTTGAAACTTCAAGTAAAGATATCTATGCCTTGGGTGATGCGATTAATGTTACTAACCCAATTTTAGGGAATGAAATGCATATTCCATTAGCGTGGCCAGCTAATCGTCAAGCGCGTATTCTTGCAGATATTCTTGCTGGTGAGGATAAACAATATAACGGAACGATCGGGGCTAGCGTACTAAAGGTTAATGAACTAACAGCAGCAGCTACGGGATATACTGAAGAGTTTTTAAAAGCACAAGGCATAGAAGACTTTCAGTCGATTATTGTTCATCGTGGAAGCCGCGCTGGATACTATCCAGGTGGAAGCATGATGGCACTTAAGCTAGTATTTAATAATAATGCTGAAATCTTAGGTGCTCAAGCAATTGGTACAGATGGAGTAGAAAAACGTATTGATGTTATCTCGACAGCAATTAAATTTGGTGCTAAGGTAACGGATTTAGAAGATATCGAAGTTTGTTATGCACCACCATTTAATAGTGCGAAGGATCCAGTGAACATTGCCGGATATACAGCGACTAATGTACTTAGTGGTTTTAGTAAGATTTTCACGTACGACATGCTAGAAGAAGTTGCAGCTGATCCGGACAAAGTCTTAATTGATGTTCGAACTAGTGAGGAAGTTGAATTTGGAGCAATCGATGGTGCAATCAATATCGATGTTGATAAAATGCGTGACTCGATTGAACAATTAGCACAGTACAAAGATAAAGAGATTTATGTATTTTGTCAAGTTGGACTTCGAGGATACATCGCTCAAAAGATTTTAAATGCAAATGGGTTTACTAATGTGTATAACCTAAGTGGAGGACTTACTACATATAAGGCTTTTAAAAATAACCAAAGCATCTCAAGTGAAGAGCATACACCGATTGTTAAAAGTGAAACTCAAACAGCAGATGCTGATGCACAGATCGATTACACGTTAAATGCTTGTGGGCTGCAATGTCCAGGTCCGATAATGGCTACTAGTAAAAAGATGGAAGAAATGAAAACAGGTGAAACTTTAGAAATTCGGGTAACTGATAGTGGTTTTGTTGAAGACATTAAATCTTGGTGTGAAAAATGTGGAAACGAACTAGTATCAATCGAAAGACAGGAAAATACATTTGTTATTGTTGTTCGTAAATCCGGAGCTACAAGTTGTCAAATCAATACAAACAATAATAAAGATAATGGTACGATTGTTATGTTTAGTGGAGATATGGATAAAGCTTTGGGAGCAATGATTATTGCCCAAGGAGCACAAGCGATGGGGAAACAAATGACAGTGTTTTTTACATTCTGGGGACTAAACATGCTTCGTAAAGATAGCGGAGTTGAGGTTGATAAAACTAATTTTGAGAAGATGTTTGGAGCAATGATGCCAACTGGTGCAGATAAGCTGCCACTATCAAATATGAATATGGGTGGAGCAGGTGCAAAGATGATTAAAAGTCGAATGGCTGATAAAAACGTTCCCGACTTAAAAACGCAAATGCAAAATGCTTTAGATAGCGGTGTAAAGTTTATTGCTTGTACAATGAGTATGGATCTAATGGGAATCAAAGAAGAAGAATTAATTGATGGTGTTGAATTAGGAGGAGTTGCTAAATATATTGGTGAGAGCAGTGGTGCGGACTTAACGCTATTCATCTAACCAAGTAACTTTAAAACATGATCAATGAATTACACGTCTAGAGATAATAAAAGAAAGGGAGCCGATTTTTAGGCTCCCTTTTTACGGGTTTGAGGATAAATAATTATTTTTATTTTGTAACATAAAAGTTATAATATTAAGCTGATAATCTAATACTAGTCTAAAAATTTGACATCGTTACACTAAATTGATAAACGATGTAAAATGATAAGAAATTGATGCACAATAGTACGATAATTGATACATAATAACAAATGCGATTATATTTAAAATCGACAAATACGGCTACAATCCCGCTGATTATAAATAGGGGAACCGATAGATATAGCATTAAATATAGGTTGGTTGGGAACGTTTGATCCATGTCTAACAATAATAACTGTAGTCCATCGATAAAGCCAAATAATGGTCATATTGATACTAATGATAATATAATTAACTTAATAATTTTCTTCATCTTACACCTCCATATGTATTAGAGTAATTGTATCATATTAGTTCAAGTTGTACAATATCATTTGATGAACGAAGATGTTGAGGATAGTGAAGAATTGACACGCAGTTAAAAATTTGTTATTATTTCTAGCAAGAGAATAATCAAGGACATATTTCTTCCATGATTATGTAATCATTTTGTCACAATCCATAATTTCCTCCTACACCATATAACCGCAATAGCTATATGGCCCGCCTATTCTAACATATTTTCGCGTTAATAGAAGTGTTATAAAATTAATGGATGTTAAGATGAAAACCCTTTATTTATCGTGATTTTGAGAGTTTTGTAACTTAACGAATCGATTTCTTAATCGATTTGAAGAGTCAATTATTACTATGATAATCCTTAGGATTTTAGCTAGATAAGAAAAGGTCAAGTGTAATCTTACACTTGGCCCTTTTTCGTTATTTGTTGTTCTTCTTCGAGTGTTTTACTTGAATACTTACTGCTAGAAGTAATCCACCCCATGTGATTGATAATCCAATTAACATAAATACGATTGCTTGAGTTGTCATTAGTTCACCTCACTTACATCAAAATCTAAGTCTTCTTTATTTTTCCATGAAAGCATTGACATGATGATTGAGAATACAACGATTGCGACTAAAGTACCTCCACCATAAAATGCCATTGATGCTGCTGTATTTCCACCATAACCATCTCTAATAGTACTAATTGTAAATAATACTAAGTTAAATGAAAGTAACACTGGAACAATGAAGGCAATTGAGAACATCCATAAACTACCAACTTTTTGAATAGAATTACTGTTTGCTAAGTCACGGAATTTTTTCAGTCCGAATACATATGTTACAACAATTGCTTCTAAGATTCCGACAGTAATAATTCCAAATGAGTTGATGAAGTAATCAACGATGTCTAGGATGTACAATCCAGCTCCAGTTGCGTAGATACTACTAATTAAGAATCCACCTAAACATACGAACTTATACGCTTTTGCACGTTCAAATTTAAATTTATCAGTAAATGGTGTAATGAATGCTTCGGTAATACTTACAAATGATGTAAATCCTGCAAACACTAGTGTTGCGAAGAACGCGACACCTAACATACTACCTAATGGTCCCATTAAATTAAAGGCCTGTGGGAAAGCGATGAAAGCAAGTCCAACTCCACTAGCAACTACTTCAGTTACGGGAACCCCATTTTGCCCAGCCATGTATCCTAATACTGCAAAGATGGCAATAGACACTGTTAACTCAAATGCTGAATTTGCAAGACCGGTAATAAATGCAGTATTCACAAGATCACTATCCTTTGGTAAGTAGCTTGAATAAGTAATCATGATTCCCATAGATACAGATAGCGAATAGAAAACTTGTGAGTATGCAGCAAGCCAAATTCTAGGTTCTTTAAGTACCGCAAAGTCTGGTGTAAATAAAACATTAAGACCTTCCTTAGCTCCTTCTAATGAAACACTTCTAAATAAAACAAATAAAACTGTAACACATAAAATTGGTAATAAAATTTTATTTAAGCGTTCGATTCCTTTATCAATTGAACGAGAACAAACAATGTATGTTCCTCCCCAAATTACGGCAAGTCCTAATAAGATGTTTAAGTTGATTGAACCTAAATGAAAGGCCCCATCAGACATATTTAAAAATCCATCAAAGAAAAACACTTCTGGTGAATCACCCCAACCTAAATTAAGTGATAAGAACAAATAGTTAATTGCCCAAGATACGATTGAACTATAGTAAAGAACAATCATTCCCCCAATAAATGTCGGAATCCATCCAACCCACTCAAACTTTGGGTTGTTACGTGCAAATGCAAGTGGTGCAGAACCACGAAACTTATTCCCTAAAGTGTATTCCAAAATTAATAAAGGAATAGCTGCTGTGAAAATTGCCACAAAATATGGAATTAAAAAGCTTCCCCCTCCATTTTCGTATAATACATATGGAAATCTCCAAATGTTACCAAGCCCCACTGCGGACCCAACAGCTGCTAAGATAAAACCTAGCTTGGAATTAAACTGTTGTCTTGTATTATTTTCACTCATATTCCCCCTCATTCTTTTATTTTAACAACAATTCTACCACATAATTTACAATTTTGTTACATTTTTTTAACTTTATTTTAAATATTCTGTTTTCTTTCTAGAATGCCAAAAACAAGAAAATGATTACATGTAGATTTAAGCGAACAAGTTGCAGAGGTACAAGATTCGAATAACAGTCTTTAAATATTATCATTTAGGGCATTTTTGAATAATTCCCTCAATTTTTTGAACGCGGTGTATTGCCTCGTAAATCATAAGAACTTATAAGAACCTTTGTAAGTTAGTCAAATTGATGTGAATATTTCCAATGTGTAATATGTAGTTAATGCGTTTAATTTTTGGCACGATTTGTCAAAAATTGACAAAAGGGGCAATTTTACTGTAAGTGATTACAATAATAGTTATGGACGAATGGCTTAAATTTGAACCTATATGTTATAATGAAGGTGTACCTACAAAAGAGATTCAAATAAAGGAGGACAACTTTGAAAGTGCCAGTCGCAGATAGTAAAGACATAGATATATTTGTTAGAGGTTTTGAATGTAAAAAATATCGTGAAATGATTTGTAAGACGTACATTGAAGAAGATTATGATTTAGCGATCGCAATTATCAACAATTGGAAGCTGAAACGAATCGAGGAAAAATATATATTGAAAACCAGGATGTATGACGAAAATTCTTACAGTAAAAAGATGATAAGGGTCGATGAAAAGTGTTTTATTAATAAGATTCACTTATTCCAAACATACATAAACTTAATGGATAATCAAAGTAAATTCGAACATAACCTTGAACAGTTATTAAATGAGCCAAAATTTTTAAAAGATACCGAAGAGTTGTATAGTATGGTTTTTGATAAATGGGAAAACTTATTGGAGCAAGATGTATAGAAAAAATAAACAGTTAAGATTTGACTACATCCAAGAGATGATGGAAATAAAGGAAATTCGTGAGATGATTATCGAGGAGTATATTGAAGAGAACTTTGAATTGTCTTTAAATATAATTGAATATTATGGATTAGATCGGATTAAAGTTAAATATATTGATAAATATCGTAACTTTGACGAGAATTACTACAGTCGTAATGAACTTAAACGTGAAGAGCGGGTTTTTCAAATTAAAATGTTGATTATTCGTGAGTTTCAAAATAATGCAAAGGACTATTTGCACTATCGTAATCGGTTATTTTCAGCAATGAAAAATGATTTGGAATTCCAAGCTAATGAGAATATTGACTTTATCAAAAAGTATTATTTAAGTCAAAAAAAATAAGTGCCCCTTGTATAAGAAGGGCATTTTTTAATTGTTATAATATTCATAGGTCAATATATAGGATTAATCTTAGTTGGCTATGAAAGGAAGTGAATGAATTTTGAACATTTATTAACGTCAATATCTACAATCATTTGGAATATATTTTTACCAATTTTAGTAGTTATTGCATTTTTAGTTTGGCCAAAAATAATTTTTAAAATTAAGAATTTGGTTACTGAGAAATCAACTCCAACACTTAAGCAAGCAGTTGGTCCAATCTCAATTTCATTAGGGGCAATGGTCGGAACCGGAGCTATTGTCGGTGTACTAGGGGCAATCAACAAATTACCGGCTGGGGTTAAACCCGAGGCAATTGCCATATGGTCACTAGTGGGGATGCTAGTTATGCTCCCATTAATTTACTCAGAGGTTATTGTAACTAAGGTTATGAAAAAATCACCGAAGGAATATATATCGATGTTTATAAGTCCCAAAGCTGGAGTTTTATATGGATTTGGATTTATGATTTTATATGTATTTGGTTTTGGAGGTTTTCAGTTTAGTGGAATAAGTGATGTAGTAAACACTCTAACTGTAAATTACTTTGATTTTGAACTTAGTTCAATGCAATTGTATTTAATGGTAGTAATGCCACTATTTGCATTTTCAAGCATCATCATTTTAACTAAGAAACATGAATTATTTATAAACGTATTAACAGTTATGATTACAACAGCTGTTGGTGTATATATTATATTTTTAGTAGTATTTTTAGTTAGAACATCAGATTTTTCATTAGTATACTTAGCTAACCTGAAAAAAGAACTACTTGATCCAACATCAATTGCGATTGGTCTTCCAGTAGGATTCCTATTTGGATTACAAAGAATTATTCAAACCTCAGAAGCAGGTTTAGGGGGACTAGCAATGTCATCGTTAGAGTCGGATTCGGAGCCTCGTGCTGCGGCCATCATCGCGATTATTCCCTCGCTTATTACTATTATCATTGCAATTTTAGGGACGACTTATATTGCCTCATATGGTATTGAAATGGGAATTATGTCAGAAGGTGCAACGTCACTTGATGGATTCTTTAAAACTGCAAATGCGGTTACTGGAACTATCGGTGTAATTGTTTTAGTAATATTTACGGTATTAAGTGGACTTACCACATTAATCGGTTCTTATTACTTTGTTGATTTACTAATGGTATACACGCAAAATCAAAAGATTGCATTATACATGGTGCTTATTTTTGTTGCCGGGACACTTGCAGTATTCGGATTCTCAATTGTATTTGATGTAATTGACTTATTAATGTTCGTTGTAACAGGTCTAAATGTTGTTGCATTATTCATTTTTACCCGCAAACATTGGGAAAAGTATAGACTAGAAAATAAATAGAAACCAAGGAGAAACATGAAACTATTAAAAGCAAAAAAGATTTATCAAGTAGATGAAGAATTTAAAGTTGCAGATAGTGTTGTGATTGATGGAGAGAAAATTGTAGATACCGGATCTTTTGAAGATCTTAAAGCACAATATCCAGATGCAGAAGTAAACTTAGAGCATGAAAACGAAGTAATTTATCCCGGTTTTATAGAACCACATACCCACTTAATGGGGGGCGTATTACCTGGTGGAATGATTCTTGTAGACGTAATTGATTGGGAAGTTGGCGATAAATTATTCGCAGCAACAACTAAAAAAGAAGAAATATTTGATCGTATTCACGAAGATATAAAACTTCACCCGGAAAAGCAATGTCATTTTGCAATGGGATTATATGAACCAATTCATGGAATTGTAACAGTAGAAGATTTAAATGCTCAAAACTTCGGTGCACCAGTAGTATTAGTAACTAATTCAACTCATGCATGGTATTTCAATGATGAAGCGACAGAATTACTTGGACCGGAGCTTATGGAACTTGTACCAGCGGGAACTTATGGACTGGGGACAACTGATGCTGGAACTTTCTCAGGTGTATTAAAAGAAGTTGCGGTTCAAATTGGACTGGCGGTACTATTTAAGTACTTAATAACTCCCGAAGTATTTATGGCAGGAATTAAATTCCAATATGATTCAAATATGAAAAAAGGTGTTACTACATTAGTTGATATGGCGTGGGGACTTGGTGGTCCACTAGACCAACAATCACTAGGAGCAATGGCTAACTTCCCACAACGTCTTGGGCTTGTTCACCACTGGATTGCTAAAGCCAAAGAAATTTACAATGAAGATATCAGTGTTGAACAAAATCGTGCGCAAATTTTTGAAGCGATCAAAAGCGATTATGAGCAAAACTCCTTTGATGTAAACAATAAACGTTTTACCACTAAAGGAGTTAAGTACTTTGCTGATGGGGCGATTATTGATTTAGAAGTTATTAATACCGTACCCGATTTAATTAGTGGTGAGGAACCAGAGTGGAACCACGACTTTAGAACTAAAAATATTCACCATGGTTTAGAAACAATGAAGAGTGATATTGCGGAGTTCTTTAAAAATGACTTTATGGTTCACGTTCACACACAAGGTGATAAAGCTAACCAAATCATGTTACAAATCTTCACCGATTTACAAGGGGAATATGGGACTAAGCACAACAAGATGTCAATCGAACACTTCTCATTTGCGAATGATAAAGTATTTGAACTTATGGATGTGGAAAATAGTTTATATATTTCGGGGCTACCTCATTATGGATACTATTTCTATGACTCATGGTTAAAATCCGGACACGTTCCAGAATCGATTGTCCAAACATTAAGTTCATTTAAAAAAGCGATTGAAAGTGGGGCAACTTTATCACTGCATTCAGACTTTATGAACTTCCCAACTGATCCATTAGCATGTTTATACTTCGCTACTAATAAAATTATTAAGAGCACTGGTGAAACATATAACGATCAAGCAATTTCCATGAAAGATGCTTTAAAAGGAATCACGATTAACGCAGCCAAAAACAATCAATTAGATTACCAAATCGGGTCGATTGAACCAGGAAAACTTGCAGACTTCACAATCTTAGATGTTGACATCTTTGAAATGGATGAAAAAGAATTACTATCGACTAACGCAAAATCAATTTACGTTGGTGGAATAAAATATGAGTATGGGAAATAGGTGAGTATTATGACATATATATTAGTTTTTATATTATCGGTTGTAACATTATTTGCATTTATGCCGCTTGTGAAAAAAACTAAATTACCATTAACAGTTTATTTACTAGTATTTGGGATTGCATTTGGACAATACGGACTTTTAAACTTAGTTGGTGAAGGAAATATTCTTGGTTTAGACGACTTCACAACAACGATGGCCAGCATTGCTGGGATTGCGATCTATCTATTATTTTTAAATAGTGGGATTGGTCTTGACTTGGATTCAATCAAAAAATCTGGAAAAGAAGTTATTCAAATGTCAATAATTCCAGTGCACGTTGAAGGGTTTATCTTATCAATTGTTGCCTTTGTTTTACTAACAGTGGTTTTCCCTGATTTAGGGTATGCATCAATTCCATTCTTTGCCTTCTTAATCGTTATGTTAATTGGAGCAATGTCATCACCAGTAATCGTTATTCCCGAAGCTTTAACTGCTAAAGCTGAAGGAAAGAAATCAAGAATCTTTGACAATATGATTATTGCAACTATCGTTGATGCATTTACGCCATTTCCAGCAATAATTATCAGTTTGGTATTACTTATAACAACAGTAAATGGTAGTTCGGATATGTCAATTCCAGTTCTAGTATTAATCGCAATTGCTGGTTGTTTTGTAGCAGCTGGGCTTGGTTTTGTGGTAGGAACTGTATTTGGAAAAGTAATTGCCAAAACTTCAAGTGTTGAAGAAGTGCAAAAAAACTGGATTCTAGTGTTAATTATGAATGTTGTATCAGTAGTAGTTGTACTTGTATCAGGTCCATTATCAGCATTGGGAATTTTAACAACAGTTGGTATCGGAATTGGTGTCAACAAACAATTAACTCCTGAATTTAAAACAAATATACTTATGAAATCACAGAAAATCTTCGGGATGTTATTCTTCCCAATAGTATTTATTTTCGTTGGATCACAAGTTCAAGTTTCACAATTATTAGATCCAATTATGATCTTTGTTTTAGTCGCAATTACATTTATTGCACCAGTAGTTAAAGGGCAAGTAACAAGATTAATTTTAAAGAAAAATGGATACACAAAACAAGAACAAAAATATGCAGACCACGCTTTCTTCTTAAAAGGAATCGTATTAATCAATATGGCAGTATTAATCGGGCCACTATTTATTGATTTAGGTTTAGATGCAGCAGTTCAATTCTTATACTTATTAGCAGCGGTTGAAGTTATTATAACAATTCCATTCGGAACAGTTAGACTAACGAAAGAACGTGTTAACTGGGTAAATGAATAATATAAAATAAAGTTTAAAACTGGAAGTTTCTATTCAATAGAAATTTACCAGTTTTTTCTGTATTATAAAGCAAATATTAAACCTGAGGTATCATAGTAATCCCTAAAATACTATGGTATAATAATGTTTAAAAAGACATTACACTAACGCTATAATTTAAAAGGAGAGATAAATGTTATTAGATAAAATTAACCGCCCATCTGATTTAGATTCACTTTCAATTGAGGAACTTAAAACTCTAAGTGAAGAGCTTCGAGAAACGTTATTATTTACCTTAGGAAACAAAGGGGGACATAGTGGTCCGAATTTAGCAGTTGTCGAATTAACCTTGGCAATTCATAAAGTTTTTGATGCACCTGTAGATAAGATAATCTTTGATATATCTCATCAAACTTATACCCACAAGATGCTTACAGGACGTAAAGCTGCATTCTTAAACAAAGATAAGCATAATATGGTATCTGGATTCTCAAGCCCTAGTGAGAGTATTTATGACCTATTTACAATCGGTCATACCTCAACTTCAGTTAGTTTGGCTCACGGTTTAGCCAAGTCACGTGATTTGAAAGGAACTAACGAGAAAATAGTTGCAGTAATTGGTGATGGATCACTGAGTGGTGGGTTAGCTCTAGCTGGGTTGTCAAATGTCGGAGAGTTAAATTCAAACTTAATTATTATCGTAAATGACAACGATCAATCAATTGCGGAAAATCATGGGGGACTTTATGAAAACTTACGTAACTTACGTATGTACAACGGCGAGTACCATACTAACCTATTTACAGCAATGGGACTAGATTATTATTATGTTAGTGAAGGACATAACTTAGAGCAGTTAATAAATGTCCTAACGCAAGTTAAAGATTGTCAAAAACCTGTAGTTGTACATGTACAGACGACCAAAGGAAAAGGTTATGCACCGGCCGAAAAGAATAAAGAAATGTTTCATGTTGGTGGAGCGATTGATTTAAATCATGGAGTGTATAAACAAGTTGATTTTAACCCGAGTTATAAAACAAAGATACGTGAACAACTATGTTTAGCTATGGAAAAGGATCAAGATGTAAGTGTAGTAGTAGCCGGTACACCTAATATGTTAGGTTTTACTAGTGAGATACGCACAAAATTTTCCAAACAATTCATCGATACTGGGATTGCCGAGGAACACGCAGTGACAATGGTTTGTGCAATGGCGAAACGAAACCTTAAGCCAGTAATGGCAGTAGCTAGTACGTTTATTCAACGCGGTTATGACCAATTATCACATGATTTAGGACTAAACAATAGTCCAGCAGCAATAGTAGTTTGTCATACAGGAATTGATGCTTCTAAGGAAGCAAGTCATCTTGGGTTATTTGATATTCCAATGATGAGCAACATCCCTAATTTGACGTATTTAGCACCAACCTGCGTCGAAGAGCAACAAGCTATGCTCGAGTATGCAATTAATCAAAACAATGGCCCATTGGCGATTAGAATGCCAATGGGAGAGTTACAGTACAAGGGAATCCATGATGGTACCGATTATAGCAAAACAAATAAGTTTCAACTATCTAGTATGGGTGAAGAAGTTGCAATAATTGGTGTAGGAACCTTTTTCAATTTAGCAAAGGAAGTAGAAGCGGGCCTAATTGAAAACCATAGCATCAAACCGACGCTAGTTAATCCAAAATTCATTAGTGGAATAGATACGGAACTACTAGATCAACTAGCCAGAACACATAAACTAATCATAACACTAGAAGACGGTCAAGTAGAAGGTGGGTTTGGATATAAAGTAGTAAACTATTTATCAGACAAAGAAGTAAAAGCAAAAGCCTTTGGTTTTAATAAAGAGTTCTTAAATAGGTTTGACAAAGAAGAAGTATTAAAAGCCAATAACTTGCTACCAGAACAAATAGTAGAGTATATAATGTCAATAGTTTAATGAGTTAAAAGTTGCAAGGTCATTTACATATTATTGCATTGAGATAACAACCTAAATTCTCTAGGCTAAATGCTTGATTTTTAATATTTATAGGATAAAAGTGGAAAGCATAATAAATTCTTTTTCAAACTCAAGTAATAAATTTTAGAGTTAGAACTGATACTAAAGGATCAACAAAAATATATATAGTATGCATGTTGTCAAAGATGTAGTTGCTTAAAATATAAAGGTTAATATAATAGAGCATTATTTCAAATAAGAAAATCTTGTATTATAAAATGAGTGCGCATATATGTATTAACTTCTGTTATAATATGTAAAGAGAATATAATTGACACCTTAGTTTGTTTTATAAAAATATAAACAAATCAGGAGAAAAATGGAAATTATTGAAGGGGTTTTAGCAAATTGGAAATTTTACATGAACTCAGATTTAAAAAATGAGACTATACAAAACTCTGGAAAGTGGATGTATTTTTTCAGATTAGAAGACGTCGATTTTGTCGAAAAAATATGTCGCGAAAGTGTTGAATGTAGTGTTGTAAGTAGTGCTAAACACACAAGTAAAGAAAGTTCGTCCGCTACAGGAGTAGCATGTTTCTATATTGATGGACAAAATGAAGAACAACACAAGGATGTATTAAATTATTTCTTGACTAAAAACTTAATTCCAAGAAATAAAAATGGAAATTATAGAAATATTGCATTTAAATTCGATGTTGAAACAAGACGAGGTAATTATAAAGATACATTTGAAGCAAAACTAAATCTATCTGATTTTGTAAATGTAAAAACAGGGGAATTTATAAACTAGAAGATTAAAATTCTGATTGGATAAAATTATTTTATTTGTAACTTTCAAACAGATATAGATTAAAAAGGACTAGCATATGCTAGTCCTTTACTTTATCCAGGTATATTGAAGTAATTTGCTGATTAAAAACGTGTTTAACTATTGGCAATTTTGTTGTTTTACGTTAATCTCACATCGTAAGGATAATGTAATGGTGCGTCTGATTATTTGCTTTTAACTTACGCAAATTAGATTAAAACCAAGCGAATTTATTCTTTTTGTTTTAATCCAAAAGATTTAAATATTCTCCATAGCCACGGTGTATCATATCTTCTTTGGCAATAAACTCGAGTGCCGCACTATTAATGCAGTAGCGTAAGCCCCCAAGTTCTTTAGGTCCATCGGTAAATACATGGCCTAGATGAGAGGCACTTGCAGTTGACTTGACTTCGATGCGGTTCATGCCAAAACTTGTATCAGTTTTAGTTTTTATCTGTGCTTGATCAATTGGTTTAGAAAATGCTGGCCAGCCACAACCTGACTCAAACTTATCTGTCGAAATGAATAGTGGCTCTTTGGATACGATGTCGACATAGATACCAGGTTTAAAATTATCATTGTATTCGTTGGAGAATGGTGGTTCAGTTGCTCCGTGCTGCGTAACCTCATATTGTAGTCTAGTAAGCTTGTTTAATTTGTTCATTGTTCCTCCAATTATCCTTTTTCTAAGTTTACCATATTTTTGCCAGTAAATTTATGTTAGGCACAAGATAAAATAAGTACGAGTAGGGCGACAATTTAGTTTATAATAAGTTGTAGATTTGGACGCGCTATCTATGATTTGGAAGACACTTATTTTCGTATATTATATAAGTTATTATGTATTGATTAACTACTAAACAAATTAATATGATATTGTATAACTATAAGCAAGAATATTCAAACGAACACGGGTTTATTTTGATATAATGAAGTTAATGGGTAATAGATTTCCCTATTATTATGTTTGAATTATTTTTAAAACAATTGTACACTAAGGAGCAAAAATGAAAAAAATTATGGCACTTATATTAGTAACAGCATTATTACTTACAGGTTGTTCATCAAAGACTTACTCGACTATCGCTTTAAACTTTAAACAAAGTGGTGGTGATTACAAACTAGTTCCTGATGAAAATGCAGCTAACTATAATCAATTAATTACGGATTTAGAGAGTTTAAATATTGATTTAAATAGCGATACTAAGGTTGCAGTGTTGTCGACAAGTACTGCAAATCTTTTAGATAACTTAGGGCTTAACATTGTGGGAGTAACAAGCAGTAAAAATCTTAATGACAATTTAAAAGAAGGTCTAGAAGACGGAACGATAGTTGATTTAGGGAGTCCAATTAGTCCGAATTTAGAGCAACTAACAAGCTTGGATGAAGAAATTATCTTTGTTGGAAGCAATATGCCAGTGCAAGAAGAATATGCTGCCCTTGATAACTTAGTAACACTTCCACAAGTATTTTACTATGATATATTCTATACAGTTTATGGGCTAATTAGTGAATTTAAACTAGGTGATGATGCGCAAGCTGTTTTCAATCAAATGGTTATAACTGATCAAATGGCCAAAGACATTGAGAAGACATATACGGATGAAAACCCAAGTGCTGCAGTGTTAAAGTATGCATATGGAAACTTTACGATTGCCCCGGATAATACGTATGCTGGAAGTCTAGCAACCGAGATTAAGGTTGAGAATATTTATGGTGATTATACAGATGTTGAGTTACCGGTAGATATGGAAAAACTACTTTTAGATGATCCACAATATATTATTTTATACGGTAAAGGTGATGATATGCAAGCTGATGTTGATAAGTTAATGGAAGACCCAGTTTTTAGTTCACTTACAGCAGCAAAAGAAGGAAGAGTAGTTGTGCTTGAGTCGATCTCACTTAATGCCGATATTGAATCTGCTGACACATTATTACAACTAAGTACGGATATATATGAATCATAAGACCAAGAAAATAGTTATTATGCTTACGATCATAATACTATTTTTACTAATTTCTTCGATGGTGTTTGGAACTAAAATAATTAATCCATTCACAGCTAATTTGTCGGAAACCGATTATCAAATCATTTATAACTTACGATTGCCAAGAACGTTAGCCGCACTTTTCAGTGGAATGACTTTAGCTGCAAGTGGACTTTTAATTCAAACGAGTATGCGCAATAGTTTAGCAGATAGTTCGATTTTAGGATTTCAATCGGGAGCGACGCTGGTTGCGATGTTCATTATGCTGGCTATGCCGAGTTTATATTCATTTTTACCACTATTCGCCTTTTTAGGTGGTCTTGTGGTTTATGCCATAATTTATACAATTGCGATTCGCAATGAAAGTGCGTTGTTTTTAGTTGTTGCTGGTATTGCAATTAGTAGTATAATTCGTTCATTTGTTAATTTGCTATCGCAGATGTTTGCTGAGGATTTAGATATGACAATTGCCTGGCTTAATGGTTCGTTAAATACGGTCAATCGCCAAGACATGTTACTGATTGTTTTATACAGTGTTATCTTATTGTTGATAACGATGAAAATCGCCCCTAAATTAGATATATTACTGATGGATGATGACTATTTAATTAACCTTGGTGTTAAAGTTTCTAAAGTACGGTTTATTACAACAGCACTAGCTATCTTGCTGACTGCAGTTTCGGTAAGTTTTGTCGGGACAATTGGCTTTGTTGGTTTGCTCGCACCGCACATTTCGCGTAAGTTAGTTAACCAAACAAGCACCAATTTAATGCCGACGACGATCTTAATTGGAGGAGTACTAGTTCTTGGTTGTGATTTATTGCAACGAGTACTATTTCCAATTTATGAAATCCCCGTTGGTACAATAATGAGTTTAGTTGGTGGAATCTACTTATTATACTTATTAATTAGGAGTAATAATGTTAGAGTTTAAACAAATCAATTTAGTGAGAAACGATAAAGTCATTTTAAACAATATTAATACTAAAATAAATGCGAATCAAATTACTGCCATCATTGGGCCAAATGGTAGTGGTAAGAGTAGTTTAATTAAACTATTAAACGAGAAGCAAAAAGACTTTGAAGGAAAAATTTATTATCAAGATCAAGCCTATGAACGCTTTGCATTTGTCAGTGATATCTCAATTCTACTTCAACAAGTATCAACTCCTGACCATATTACAGTTTACGATTTTGTCAAATATGGATTAATTGCTAACTTTGGAATGTTCAGTAAATTAAGTAGTGTACAGATTGCATTAGTAAAATCCGCGCTTACCAAGTGTAACTTATTAGATCTTAAAGATAAACCATTATGCACATTAAGTGGAGGAGAACGTCAACGAGTCTTGATCGCTAGCAGTATCGTACGTGATCCAAAATTATTAATCCTAGATGAACCAACAACATTTATGGATTTAAAGTACCAAGTAGAATTAATTGGCTTAATACAAAGTTTACATCAAAGTGGAATGACAATTGTAATCGTTCTTCACGATATTAATCAAGCTTTGTCGATTGCCGACCACTGCATTGTGTTGAAACAAGGAACAATTGTGTTTGATGATGCTACTGATCATATCACAACTGTTGTTCTATCTGAGGCCTTTGATGTGGAAATTAAGCAAGTACAAAGTCTAACCTATAGTGCATGTAGTGAGTAAATTATTTTAACCTTAATTTAAATGTTATATGTTAAGATTTTGTTAAGACATTTGATGGAAAGAGAGAATTTATGAAAAAGATATTGTTATCATTACTATTACTAACTTTAACAGGATGTAGCACTGCTGTTGTGCCTGCAGTGGATACAGCAGTTATCACAACTGCAACCGAGACGGAAGAATCAAGTTTTAAGGATTTAATCTTCGAAAGTGATTTAATTGTTAAAGTTGAACCGCTTGAAGATTTATCTTCAAAAAATAGCGTAATTACATATAATGCAGACGGGACTGCAACAGAGTTTTACAACCAAAGACCATATAAAGTGGTTGAAGTACTAAATGGTGAAACAAGTACGGAAGAAATCCAAATTAAAGAAGCAGTTGCATATGATGGAGACAACGATGTATTAATTGAAGCAATTGAAGGGGCAGCAGATTTAACGATGAAAAGTGGTCATACATATCTACTATACCTAGATCAAGATGGTGACTCATATACGATTAAAGCAGATGGGAAAGCACGAATCGATTATAATACAGACCCTTTAAATGTAGAATTTTCTTACAATAATACTTTATTAGAAGAAATTTCTAAAAAGGACGCTTTAAAGGAAAATGCTAATACACCTTTTCCTGCTTCAATGAAGAATATTACGCTTGGATCAAGCAGTATTGATTACTTTGATAAATATGTAATCATCGATGGAAGTGAATACATTATCACATCTATGGAGTAATAAAACATCAAAAAATAGTCGACACTCAAATTGAGTGTCGGCTTTTAAAAAAAACTTAATCTTTCAATGTGCTATAATTATTGTGAAAAGAGTTTTCAGTGGAGGATTATGAACAAAGTTTATAAAGTTAATGGGGAAAAATATTTAAGTTTTCAATTAGTTGTAGAAAATCATTACCCAACATTAGAAAAGATATATATAACATTCTTAGATTATTTTGATAATAAAATTATTTCATTGGAATATATTGTACCAATAAGACCATTAGGACGAATAAATACCTATAATAATATATTTGTTCCCGAGTCTACACGAACAGTATTACTAAATACTAATATAGTTGATGCAGATTTCAAATATGTTTCTTTACACAATAGAGAGTTATACGATGTCAATGAGGATTATGTAAATTTTTCTACTTTTAAAAACATTAAATATTATTCAAATGAAGAAGATGATAAAGAATATGAAAAGATAGTTTTTTTATATAATGGTATGCAACAAGAATATGGAACTAATTCCAATAAACCATTATTGTTAAAGCAAATTCAAAGTAATTATCCTGATACATTATTTATTAGTTTATATGATCATCATTTACCAAACGGAACATATTATTCGTTGTTTGAAGGTAAAAGTTTATTTCATGAGCACATTGCATTAGTAAACTATTTAGCAAAAAAGAATAAAACAAATCGTATTTTACTTTGTGGTTCTAGTGCCGGTGGAAGTTTTGCTTTAAAAATGGGAGCAAGTCTTAAGTTAAAAACACTTGTTTTTGCACCACAATATAACATAGAAACTTATGCTGAGATGATAAAGAATAAAGCTGTAACAATTTTGGAGTATCATAGATATTATAATATTCCAAGTTTTGCAATAAAAGATTACATAAATACTTTGATTGAATGTAATTTGTTGCAATATGTGTATTCAAATATAGATGTAGAGAGTAACTGTGACCTTACAAATGACTTTGATATGAGCAAGGAGTGTTTCATAAAATGTGAAGATAGACATGAAGATGTTTTAAAGAATCATGTAGAAATACTATGTGATGAACTTTATAAACTGTAGATTTTCATTGTAATTGCAAAATAATTATTCCAGTTGTAAAATACTATAAAAAAGACGATCAACATAAACCAATTAATTTTGATAATGTTGATCGTCTATATTACTATACTACATTATATCCGATAAGTACACGTCTTTAAATGACATGTAAAAGGTTTTATATTGTTCTTTGAGCATGTGTCTAAACTTACAATCAAGCGGCATATTACAGTTTTTACAGTCATGTTTAAAATCATCTAAGCTAACTTCTTCAATTGCCATAATTAGATCAAACAAGTGGATGTCTGTTGTCTTTTTCGCAAGTTTAATACCTCCATTTCTCCCACGAATACTTGTAATAGCTTCTAGTTTGACTAAATCTTGAACGATTTTACGCACATGTTCATACGGTAATTCTAATTCATCTGATACGTTACGAATATCTAGTAAACTATCATCTTCTAGTTCATGTAACGCCAAGTGAATTAAAACTTTCATCGTATAGTGTGTTTTCATTTTAATTTGCATAAGTAAATTATATCATATGAATATGTGAAAATAAAAAAATGATGTTTAAATGGCAATTATTTTCCTATTAGACGCGTATATTTGCTAAAATTAATAGGTAAATAATTTACCTAAAAAGGAGGGTTATGAAGTTAAGTTATAATCAATTTGTATCAAATATTAATACATTAAACAAAGATTTTCGTTTCTTTGGACCAGTACGTCATGAAAAACGTGGTCGTTACTCAGATACGGACTTAGTATACTATGAGGTGGTTGATGACTTTAATCAACTAGATTTTTCAGTGAAAAGTGATTTTAGTGCGAAGGAAATTGCTACACCACTAAATCAAACATTATTTCACTTTGCCAATGGAGAGTTAATTGAGGCGGATTACGACAATCGTCCAGTTATCGTCTTTTTAAGAAGTTGTGATTTACACGCTTTTAAAAGATTAGATGAAATATATTTAAACAATAAGTACTTAGATAACTATTACGCACGTTTACGTTCATTACTATCATTTGCTGTAATTGGATGTAGTAGTGAATTTGATAGCTGTTTTTGTACGACATTTGGGACAAACAAAACAGATGACTATCACATCGGAATTAATCTAGGGGTTGATGAAGTAAGCGTTGATGTTAAAGATGAGCGTTTCAATGTCTTTGGCGAGAACTCGGAAAACTTTGTCCTAGACCATGTGCTAGAAAATAAAAACAAGGTTACTTTACCAAAACTTGTCGAGCTTAGTCAAGTAATTGATTCAGATATTTGGGAAGAGTATAATACTCGTTGTATTGGATGTGGAGCATGTAACTTTGTGTGTCCAACATGTTCATGTTTTACAACGCAAGATATTAGCTATGATGAGCAAAACACTAAAGGTGAGCGTAAACGTGTAATGGCTAGTTGTATGGTTGATGGTTTTAGTGATATGGCTGGAGGTCATACCTTCCGTGAGAAAAAAGGTGAACGTATGCGTTTTAAATTAATGCATAAAGTAAACGACTTTAATAAGCGTTTTGGTTATGATATGTGTGTTGGTTGTGGACGTTGTGATGATGTGTGTCCGGAACTTATTTCATTCTCAAACCAAATTAATAAACTAAGTAATGAAGTAGGTGGTCGTGATGAATAATATTTATATGCCAACAAAGCATGCGATTAAAAAAATCACAAAGTTGCAGGATATTGAGTGGTTATTTGAAGTTGAATTTGATCGTGCTAGCGAATGTAGTCCTGGACAATTCATTCAAATATCAATTCCGATGGTTGGAGAAGCGCCACTATCGATTACAAAAATTAATAAAGAAGAACAAACAATTGAGTTTTTAATTCGTAAAGTAGGGAAGGTAACTAATCAGTTATTTGAACTTGAAGTTGGTGATTTCTTCTTCCTACGTGGTCCATTTGGAACAACTTTTGATCTAGATAGTTACCGTGGTAAAGACTTAATTGTAATCTCTGGTGGAAGTGGTTTAGCGCCAGTTCGTCCAATTGTTCAAGAGTTTATCGGCAATGAAAACTTCCACTTAATTTCGGGATTCCGTGATAACCAAGGAGTTTTATTTTTAGATGAAGTAAAAGCTTGGCAACAAAGTAAGTCAGATGTTATTATAACACTAGACAAAAATGTTGAAGCTGACGCAACGATGCACGAAGGATTAGTTACTAAGTATATTGAATCAACATTAAGTAAAGTTGATTTAAATAACTTGGTTGTAGTTGTGGTTGGTCCACCAATTATGATGCACTTTGCATGCTTAGAACTTGCAAAACACGGCGTAGCTGATGAGAGTATCATTGTTAGTTTTGAACGTAATATGAGTTGTGCTGTTGGAAAATGTGGTCACTGTAAGATAGATGAAACATATGTTTGTTTAGAAGGACCAGTTTTCAGCTATACTAAAGGAAAGAAATTATTAGATTAAGGAGCGATAATGAGTGTAGATATAAATAGAAAAAAAGTTACCAAAAATGCTTTTCGTGTTACTAAAGATCGTAATTTGACAGCTCTTCGTGTCCGCGTTCCTGGAGGGAAAATTCCAGCAAACTTACTAGTTAAAGTGGCGGAAATTGCTGATAAATATGGTAGTGGAGAAATTCACATTACAACAAGACAAGGTTTTGAGATTCTTGAAATTCCATGGGAAAACATGGATGCGTGTAACGATGAAGTTCAAACATTAATTGAAGGATTAGAAATTAATCAAAACGATGGAGATCGTGGTTATACATCAGCGGGGACACGTAATATTGCCTCATGTATCGGTAACCAAGTTTGTCCAAACGCTGCATTTGATACAACTAGCTTAGCTAGAAAAATTGAAAATGCAGTATATCCAAATGATTTTCACTTTAAAATTGCAATAACAGGTTGTCCAAATGACTGTCAGAAAATTAGAATGCATGACTTTGGAATTACTGGAATGGCAAAGCCAGAGTTAAAATCAGAACGTTGTATTTCATGTCAGCGCTGTGTTAATCGTTGTACACGTGTTAGTACAGGAGCCTTACAGATGGAAAACGGTAAGCCTAAGCGTGATGCAAGTTTATGTATCGGATGTGGAGAATGCGTTCGTGTTTGTCCAGCCGGTGCATGGCAACGTGATCCGAAAAAGTATTACCGTTTATCACTGATGGGACGTACTGGTAAAAAGAATCCCCGTTTAGCAGAAGACTTTTTAATTTGGACGGATGAAGCGTCGGTTATTAAAATTATTGAGAATACCTATGATTATGTAAACGAGTATATTGATCGTACTTTACCAAAGGAACATATTGGGTATATTGTTGACCGTACTGGATTTGAAGAATTTAAGAAGTGGGCACTTAAGGATGTTGAACTAAGCGAAGATACAATTGTTCGTGAAAATATCAACTGGAGTGGTGTACACTATCCAAAACGTGAGAAAGCTAACCAATCGAACCGCGGGTGTCAATAATGATTATTTGTGTATATCATGGTTCTTCATTCAAAGAAGTTAATGAGTCACAAACAGCGAAGATTACTGCGCATATAACAGCGCAGTTTCCCGAACAAGAAGTTATTGAGTGTTATTACTCGTCACATGTTTTAAAAACTATGGAGCGTCGCCAAACGCCGTTACTAAGTTTTAAACAAGCATTAACAAGTAACTATCATAATAGCGAAATATATGTCTTAATTACCAATTTAATGAATGGCGAAGAATTTCAGAATATTCTTAAAACGGTTGATAGTATTGATGTTGAGCAAAAAGTAAAGCATACTAACTTTTTATTATCCCCCGATAATATTAGTAGCTTAGCTAGCGCTGTAGTTGATAAATCACAACCGACTTTATTTATTGGTCATGGTAATGATATCGACAATAGCGACTACAAGTTATTAAACGATATTTTAAAGGTTGACCATAACTATGTTACAACTTTAAAAGCAAACATTGCGGAAATCCTTGAAAATAATTTCCCAGATAAAAACGTATGTTTAAAACCACTAATGATTACGAGCGCGTATCATGCTAAGCGTGATATCGAGTTAAATATCAAGCAGTTGTGTGAAGAGTTAGGTTATACACCAAACTTGGATCTGACGCCACTTGCTTTAAATGTAAATGCGCATAAAATGTTTGAAAATAACTTAAAAAATTTAATGGAAAAATAGAAGGAAAACAGAAACCACTTTTGGTTTTTGTTTCTTTTTTATGCAGTAGATGATAAATTTTTGATAACAGTTTTGTACATATTATTAAATGCAAATATAAAAATTACTCAATTTAGTTTGTATAAGTGCTTATAAAATGTTAAGTTGCTCTATATAGGATATGATATAATCAATGTAAGAAGCAAATTGGGACCATTAAAATTTATTGATAAAGGCGTTATGTAGTGGGTTGTTTTATAATTTTTAAAATGTCAAAAAATAATATAATATTATTATCTATAAGCAAAACTTTAGGTTAAGTAATAAAGAAAAGCATGAGTAGGAGAACAATTGGGAAAATTTACTATAAATAAAGAAATTGAGATTAACGATAATGTTGCAAAAGTTGAGATAACTTGCATAAATGGTGTATGGAGTTTTTGCTTGTACACAAAAAAGAAGCAAACTCTTCATAATCAAGTAATTGAACTAGATGAAGTGGATGTTAAATTGCCATATTTGAATAGTGATACACTATCATTTATGATTAAAAAGTCTCACTATGAAATTGTAGGAGAGATGTTCTGTTATGTCGTCGATTCCTTTATTGTCGGTAGTGAAAAAATCAGTGAAGATTTTTATCAAAGCATTACTAAAATTACATATGGTTCATATGTTGGTGAGGTTAGTGAAATGGCTTCGGAATCCGACATTATTATCGATGAAGATTTTCCGGAGTTTAATAACCGTGAACTATATTTACCAATTACGGAAGATTTATGGCATAAATATGAATGCTGTGATATAGTTGCGGACAATGCCATTCAGTATGAATATAGCAGCAAAGCCTATAATCACTTAATTCAGGGTCAATCTTACAAAGATGATATAGTTATTTATGAAGTCCAAGAAAAAAAATATTACAAATTTTATGCCAATAAACTGGAACATGTAAAAGGTGTATATAACGGTTGTAGTAACTTTACGAATTATACATATGCTGAGTTTGATGAAAAATATAGTAACCAAGCTAACAGACCAATGTTTGATGAATTTATTTACTTCGGAACAAAAGAGAAACTTGGAATAATCCAAGAACGAAAAATAATCTTTTTACGACAAGTGGAATATGTCCTTTATTTCTTTAAAGAAGATGTTAATCAATTAAAGTTGTTTAACAAATACAATATAACAATCGGCAAAGATAATTTATCAAATCTAGAGATTATCACATATGTATTACATTTTTATAATAACGGTGAATACGACAATGGTTTGTTTAAAAAATTCAGTAGTATAATTAATGACATAGATGAAAGCGTTATTGATCATATCGCCAATGAAATAATTCAGCTGCGAAACGGAATTGCTCATATCAATGGTGGAAATTCACAATGTATTAATTTTCAATACTTTGATTTAATATCGGAAATATCGTATTTAATGTTTTTAAAATATATTGGTGTAAGTTTTATAAATCCAAGGGCACCAATGCTTCATTCAGGTACAGTAGTTCCTCAACAAATAAATGTGAAAGTCAAGCGTGAGCTGGAAAGCAATAACGAAAAACTTCAACAAGAAATTAAAAGCGAGAGTAAAGTCGTTGTTGAAAAAACTAGCAAGCCGGTGAAAAAATCATCTTATAAGTTTTTTACACCTGGTCATATGCGAAAACTAAGTAATGAAAGTTACATGGTAAAAAATACTAAAGTCTTTTCAAAGGTTAACACAATGATTAAGTCACAACGCATAGCGATTGAATTAGATGGAAAAGTAAATTTAGAAGCGACATTAAGAGACCTTATTGTTAATAACGCTGATATTGTTTACTCAAATGCTAATAATAATTATAAAAAAACTATAAATAAGCATCAAGATAAAATGATTATATTTTTTAATCGAAACGAGATAATAATACCTAAAAAACAAATCAAAAAGTTCACATAAATTTGTAAGGTAAATAATAATTTAAAGATGGTATTAAACGCTTTTAATTTACTATTTCTCAATTGCAGAAGGTCATAGGTTATTGAAATTTACTTAATGAACTGTGAAAAGTAGTGAGGAAATATAAGAGAAAAGAAGCCCTGATTTCAGGCTTCTTTTTTGTTTAACTAACTAATAATTCTATTTCCAATTAAGTCTGGTGCATCACATTCTAAATCTTCTGCAATACGTCTAAAGTTTTTAAGTCCAAGAATTGAAATATCGTATTCCTTTTTTTCGGTTTCGTTACTAACAACCAGGAAAATTACTGGAGATTTTTTCCCCGGGTAACGGCGTTTAACAAGATTAAAGTTGTTTTGACTTCTTGTATATCTAGCAGTTTCTTTCTTACCTTTGTATATAATAACTTCAGAATTTGAGATGTCCATGCTTAAATTATTAACATGCAGGATGAAAAATATTGTTGCCGATCCAATAAATGCTAGAGCTAAAATTATTGGAGCTGTCTCAATATCGTATAGATATGTAAATGCTGCAATTGTGAAACAACCAATAAATGTAAGCAGTGTTAAAACCGCATTGTATTTAGGTGGAGTATAAGAATTAATCATAATAACCCTTTCTAAGTTTCAAATATTTGATCACATTGAAATCGTTAACATTTTATGCGAGCATAATATAATTATAACATTTTTTTGATGAAGTGATGATATGAAAATAAATCAACGCATTGTTGAGGATCTAATAATGGTAAATTATGAACTAACTCAATATAACTCTCCTTTTTGCTATAATATAAATAAGAACCAATATTTATAAATTAAGCTGCCAAAGGAGTGTTATGTATTATTTGAGTATAATAATTGCCGTACTTTGTAGTGTAGTTGTCCCAATTGGGTTATCTGTTTACGTTATTAAGAAGGATCAAATTTACTTGAAAACGGTGTTAGTAGGAGCCCTAACGTTTTTTATTTCACAAGTTGTAATCCGAATTCCATTGCTAGGAGCGATTCAAACGCAAAGTGTTTGGGCGATTAGCTTAAGCATTACTAGTCCGTTAGTATTTGGCTTGTTTTTAAGTTTGAGTGCCGGTGTATTTGAAGAAGTTGCACGTTATATAGCGATGACGTATATTTTAAAAAATCGTCGAGGAACTAAACAAGCAATTGCTTTTGGGATTGGTCATGGAGGAATCGAGGCAATCCTCTTGGTTGGAATAAATGCGATAGTGATGCTATTTATGTATATTCCTAGTGTCGCTCCACAAATGATTATTGCGAGTGGTGTTGAGCGGTTAAGCGCGATTGCGATTCATATCACGCTGTCAGTGATTGTAATGAAAGGTGTGGTAAATCGCCGGAAAGTTTTTCTAATAAGCGCTATTTTGCTTCATACGTTATTTAATTTCGTCGCTATATATCTATCAACAATAGGTAGCTCAGTTGCAATTATTGAGTTAGTATTAATATGCTTGGGAATGATCGGACTCGTATTTGTGAAAAAACAATATTCAAATGAAAAGGAGACTGTATGAAAAAATTATATCTAGTAGTTATTACCTTGGTGTTAGCAGTAGTTTTAAGTGGTTGTAGTGCTCCGGAATTAGCAGATATCTACGTTGGAACTGAAGTTGAAGAATTTGGTAAGGAAATTGTGGAGTTGGCTAATGACAAAGATTATCAAGCAATAAACGATCGAGCTCGAGATGATCTTAAGGATGCGCTTAGCGCTCAAGTGCTTGAAGAGGTTATTACTCCGCTATTGGACAACGGAGGGACGTTTGTCGACTATAAACGTATCGATGTGTTCGGTGGTGTAGATGATCAAACCGGTGAAGATTTTGCGACAGTAGTTTTAATCTGTGAGTATGAAAACTCAAAGTTATCATACACGATAACAGTCAATCAAGACTACCAAATTGTTGGATTTTATATTAAATAGAATACTTGAAAAGGTGTGTAACAATAAAAGTTACACGCTTATTTTATTTGTAGTGCATTTTCTATTGAAGAAGTTTCAAAAGTATTTGCTCAGCAAAAACTATCTATAGGGTGGATATGCGCAATAATGAATTATCAGTAGCAGTTCATATTATTTGTTTAATTGAGAAGTTTACAAAATTAGGATATGAAGTTAACTCCAGTTTTATTGCCGGAAGTGTCAATACTAATCCAGCAGCAATTAGGCGCATAGTTCGTCTGTTATCAAAACCGGGATAGTTTATGCTGATAACGGTTATCAGATAAATTATTTTGGGCAGTTAAAGTTGTATGATATTCAACAAGCTGTCGATAGCAATGGTCAATTATTATTTTCGCATAGTAACTGTAATTCCGAATGTCCAGTTGGAAGTAAAATCGAAGGAACAATGGATACAATCTACCATACCATGCAAGAAACAGTTGAATTAGAAATGAAAAAGATATTGATTAGTAGTATAATGAAAAATTTTGATTAAAAGTCAGGTGATGCTGGCTTTTTTTATGCAATAACTAATAAGATTATATGTTATAGTTATGTATATATAAATACTTAATATGGAGGAACGATGCTGTTTAAAAAGGAAGCAAGTAAAATGGGGAGTAGTAATCATGGGTGGTTACAAAGTAGGTTTCATTTCTCATTTGCAGATTATTATAATCCGGAGAATATGGAGTTTGGTGTCCTTCGTGTCTTAAATGATGACATAATTGCCGCAAATCAAGGATTTGATCTGCATCCACACAATGATATGGAGATCATTACTTATGTTGTGAATGGAGAACTTACGCATAAGGATAGTCTTGGTAATGAGCGAACACTAACTCGTGGTCACGTCTTAGCAATGAGTGCAGGAGTTGGTATTGAGCACAGCGAATACAATCATAGCGATAAGGATTTAAGGATTTTACAATTGTGGGTTAAGCCGAATGCACCAGCACTCAAACCACATTACAATGATTTTAAATACAAGTGGAAACTGCACGCCAATGCATGGCATGAAATTGTCTCAAGTGAAATTGGCGAGGCTGAAGTTCGAATTAATCAAGATATTAGTATTAACATCCTAACTTTAGAAGCAGGTAACACAGAAGGTTATGCAGTCGACAGTGATCGTCAAGCATATTTAATTCAAGTAGAAGGGAGTTCGCGCATCAATGACGTTCAAATGAATCAAGGTGATGGACTTGAGATTATTGGTGAAGATTTGGAACTAACTGCTAGCACCAATTCACATTTCTTATTAATTGAAGTGCCCCGAGTATCGTAACAGCTGTATATTCTAGACTAGTAATGATTAGGCAGTAGAAACTCGATAAGAAAACCAAGTACTTAGATTAAAGTACTTGGTTTTTATAATATTTGACAACTGTAAAATTATTCTTTATTTTGTTCAGCTTCTAGTGCCTTCATTTTCAAGATAAAGTTGGAACTAATAACTCCACCTGGAAGTGCAATTATTCCGATTCCTAAAAATGAGGAAATAAGCGACACGGCTTGTCCAATTGGCGTTACCGGATAAATATCACCGTAACCTACGGTAGTCAAGGTAATTCCTGACCAATAAAAGGCATATAAGTAATTATTATGAAAAGTTTCGGGTTCAACGTTAAAGACAATCGCACTAGTTACAAACATATAGATAAGGGCAATGTAAATCATACTTTGAAACAAAAAGGCATTTTCCTTAATGATTCGGGCAAGTAAGGCAATCCCCTTAACTCGAAATGCAGCAGAAAATAATCTTGCTAAAAGTAATAGTCTAAAGATATTAAAGAACGGCAAAAATGAGATTAAGGCGATGATATCAAAATACATGTATATTCCATGCAGTGTTCGATCCTTAAATCTAATAATAAACTCGATTAAAAAGTATGTGAAGAACAGAATATCTAAACTGAAGTTATAGCCGACAACTGTGAAGTCATAAGGATTCCTAACCGTTAAAAGTGGTAGTAGTGCAAAGAAGGTCATAATCATATTGGCCTTGCCAAAGAAAAGTGACTTAAAGTGTTTTTCGTATTTTTTCATAGTCCCCCTAGTACTAGTATAACAAAAATTAACCTTTAATTATCTAATGTTGATATACTTAATATAATAGGAGTGTAATTTATGAATGAAAACCATTTTTTTAGTATGCGTAAAGGTAGTGCTAGCCCGCAAAAAGTATATGGGGATATGAAAGCAAATTTAGTATTTAATCCCCCTGAAGCAGTAATTTTAATGTGTGCTATCGTTATAGCATCGGTTGGACTTAATGTAGGTTCAACTGCAGTAGTGATTGGAGCGATGCTAATATCGCCAATTATGGGGCCAATACAGACGATTGGGTTTAGTATTGCAACCGGAAATAAGGATATGTTGAAAAAGGCGTTTGTGTTATTTTTCAAACAAGTGATAATTGCGATTGTCAGTTCGACAATCTATTTTTGGATTTCTCCGTTGAATCAACCGAGTAGTGAGATTTTAGCGCGTACTAGTCCAACGTTTTGGGATGTGTTAATTGCGATATTCGGTGGACTTGCCGGGATCATTGGTGTAACACGTGCCGAAAAAACCAATGTTATTCCTGGAGTTGCGATTGCGACGGCCTTAATGCCCCCACTAGCTACAGTTGGTTTTGGGATTGCTCAATCAAACATGATTTACGCCTTAGGAGCGCTATATTTATTTGCCATCAACGCGACATTCATTGCCATTGCTTCGGTAATTGGAGTCAGTTTAATCGGAATGCGTAAATTAGATGTAGAAGGTTTCAAAAGTGAACGTAAAAGTCGTAAACAGCTGTATATATTATTAACAATCTTAGTAATCCCGAGTATGATTACATCGATACTGCAAATTGATAAAGAGATTATCACGGGTAGTTTAAATGAACTTGTAGCGGTTGAGATTGAAACGGATACCCGAAAAGTAGTTAGTACAGAGTTGGATTATCTTGGAGAAAAAATTACCCTAATCATCGTTGGAGATCATATTTCCGAGAGTCACCTATCAGAAATTGAAAGTTCTCTTCCTGAATATGGGCTGCAAGATTACTCAATTAATATTGTTCAAAACTCGTTTAAAGATTCGATCACTAGTACTGTTATTCAAAGTATCAGTCCCGACGCTAAAAGTGAAGACGATAGCGAAGTAGCAAGTGAAACAAAAAGCGGTGATACTAATGAGTAAGCACACAAGATTATTTATCTTACTACTAATTTTATATATCGGACTCGGTTTACCGGATTCGCTTTTGTCAACGACTTGGCCAAGTATTAGTCAAGAGTTAGATATTAGCATTGGTTTTATCTCAATTTTCAGTATGATTGCGATTTTTAGTTCAATGATTAGTAGTACCTATACATATGCTTTAAATAAGCTATTTGGTCCGACACGCGTAATTCTAATGTCGATGATGTTTTGTTTAATTGGTTTAATTATCTTTATCACTTTTAAATCATTCGCCAGCTTAATCGTTGTTCAGATTATTATGGGTCTTGGTGCCGGAGCAATCGATTCGAATGTTAACTTTATTGCCAGTCAAAACTTAAAAGTTGGTGAGATGAATTTACTTCACGGGTTTTGGGGTGTAGGAATAACTTTAACACCATTAATTACGGCGATCGTATATCGCCTTGGCTATAATCAATGGATGGTATTTACGATTTTAGCGTTACTGTTTATCATCTTGATTAGTTACGGTTATATTAACCGCAGTTTATTAAATATTGAAATTATCGCAGAATCAGAAAGTAAGGAAAAGGTCAAATTGAAAAAGCGCGACATGCTTGGGATTGGTATTTACTTTTTCTATGGAGTTGAATTCTTAATTGGTACGTTCTTAGCAACTTATCTAGTTACTGTCGTAAATGTTGATGAGGCCTCGGCTGCCTTTGTCGTATCTTGTTATTGGGGTGGGCTGATGGTTTCCCGTTTAATAATGCCGATTTTATTCAAGTATATTGATACGTCGAAACTATTGAAAATCCACTGTTTATTACTACTTGTGTGTAGCGTTTTAATCAACATTGATAATTTCTTGGTTCTAACGATAACATATATAATAATTGGATATTGTTTTGGACCAATATTTCCGACATTTGTGCATTACACTGAGCGTGTGAACAAGGAGAATACCGCGTTTTATATTGGTAAACAAATTAGTACGATGTACTTGTCAATCTTTTTAAGTCAAGTTACAGTCGGATATTTTGCAGTTAGAAATGGGCTGGGATTTTATACAGCGCTTGTGTCAATTATCATCGTCATCTTAACAATTTTAATCTTTTCATACTTACATACATTTAAAAAAGAAATTGCCTAAGTTAAATTTGGTATAATAATAGGTGATAAGTCACGGGTACCCATTAGGGTTGAGAAATACCGTTTAAACCTGATCTAGTTAAGACTAGCGTAGGGAGACTATAATACTACTTTCCGTGATTTATCGAATATAGGAGGTAGTGATGCTAATACAAGCAAGTTTAAAGGTTATGCCATCAGGAGCAAACCAAAAGGAAGTTTACGATAAGGTAAATGAAGTTATCGAAATGATTGATAACAGCAATTTAAAGTATCAAGTTGGAAGCAGTGAAACAACAGTCGAAGGAGAGTACAAAGATATCTTTAATTTAGTTGAAGCGATTCATACTAAATTAGTCGATGATCAACTTCGTCAAATTACAATGATAATCATCACTGATTACAATGTGGAAAACACGTATATTGAAGGTAAGCTGGAAAATGTTAATAATTATCTTAATCGAGGTGTGAGCGATGAAAATTAAAATATCATTACTGTTCACATTGTTATTAGTATTATCTGGTTGCACTAGCTCTAATGAACAATTAGAAAAAGTAACATTAATGTTAGATTATACACCGAACACGAATCATACCGGAATCTACGTCGCTGATAAATTAGGTTACTTTGAACAACAAGGGATTGATCTTGAGATCATTCAACCAAGTGATGTTGCCACCGAAGCAGTGGTAGCAAGTGGTAGTAGTCAATTTGGAATTAGCTACGGTGAGAATGTGGCGATGTTTAATAGTGAAGATGACAGTCTTAGATCAATCTATGGAATTTTAAACACTAACACTAGCGGATTTTTATCACGAAAAGATCGTAACATTACCAAGCCAAGTGATTTTGTTGGAAAAACATACTGTGGTTGGGGTAGTGCAATCGAGACTAGTTTGATCAATACATTAGTTAAAGAAGATGGTGGCGATCCATCGAAAGTAAATATTATAACAGCATCGAGTAACTTAATGAATAAAGATGATGAGTGTGATTTCGTTTGGGCCTATGCTGGTTGGGATAAAATTAATTTAGAGTCGAATGGCTTGGAAGTTAATTATATCCCATTTAGTGACTATGGTGTCGATTGGTATACACCGGTAATTATTACGAGTAATGATTATATCGCAACTAATGAAGAGACGGTCAAAGCTTTTATTGAAGCAACGCAAAAAGGTTATGAGTACGCTTTAGAAAATCCACAAGAAAGTGCCGATATTTTACTAGAGGCTGCTCCGGAACTCGATAGTGATTTAGTCAAAAAATCTCAAGACTTTTTATCTCCATACTACCGCACAGGTGATGAAGACTTCGGTTATCAATCGCCACAAATTTGGAGTGAGTTTACTAAATGGTTAGTAGATAATGAGATTATTACTGAAGCGGACAGCACTAAGTTTTATACGAACGATTACATTTAATAATTGTAGTTTAGATGCTGTAAGTACGCTTTTATTACATATTAATAGACCTCTTGAAAGTTAGAAATAGCTTCAAGAGGTTTTTAAAATAATATATTAATCGCTATTTAAAATGGTATAATATAAAAAAAAGGAGCGAATATGGCACAAAAAACTGATTTAATTTTTGATTCACTTTATAATCCAAATACGATTGATCCAAACAATGATGATTTATTAGATAATGAACAGCAAGAAATAATTGTTGCAGAACCTGATAATAAATTAAAAGCTGAAAATGAATTAGAAATAAATGGTAAATCGTACCACGTTTCATTAGATTAATTTAAAAGAGTGCACTTTGTGCACTTTATTTTTTTGTCAAATTCACTTTGGAGCGAGCAACTAAATATAATCAAGCTATATCTCGAGAATTTAATACATAACATTTAAAATTTTTAGTATAATTTATAGGCTGTGTTTCTTAACACGTATTTGCTATAAAATGCATTAACGATAAAGAAAATAAAAATATTTAATATAAATCTTATGGATTAATTTGGAGGTAAAATGGAGAAACAAAAAATTTCAGTAATGACCCTTGCCCTGCTGTTATTTGTAACTGTGTTTGGAATAAGTAATGTTCCTAATAATTACGGTTCACTTGGTAACAATGCAATTGGGTGGTTTATCATGTTAGCGATTTACTTTATTCCGTTAGCGTTGATTATCGCCGAGCTTACTAGTAAGAATGCTGATACTCGCTCTGGGATGAGTGCGTGGATTGGTGAAGGTTTAGGTGAACGCTGGGCGTTTATCGGGGCATGGTCGTACTTTATTGCGAACATCTTTTATATTCCGATGTTAGCTAGTCGAATTCCAGTGATGTTTTCATGGGTTTTCACCGCTGAGATTGATAGTCTCGCTCAAGTGGTTGATACTAGTGGACAGATACCCGGAGTAATTAATGCTACTAACAACCAAGCAATGTATTTGTTGATGGCCTTAATCGTTGTTGCCCTTGCTTTAGTCTTAGCAGCAATGTTTGATAAAATCTTTAGTAAACTTGGTAAGATTGTTGGATGGTTAAGTTTATTTGTAACAGCAGTATTTATTGTTTTTGCCCTATTAGCAATCCCAGTAAATGGACTTGAAGTTGCAAACCCAATTACTTTTGCTAATGCAAGACCGGTCTTAAACAAAGAAGCATTATCGACATTTGCTTGGATATTATTCGCAATTTCGGGGATTGAAACAATTGGTGCGTACGTGGGCTTAACAGAAAATGCTAAACGAAAAATTCCCAAGGGAATTATTGTCGCAGCAATCTTAATTATTGGAGCTTATGTAATTGGTTTTGTTTCAATGTCATTTATTCTGACTCCAGAGCAAATTCCTGTTGACCATTTAGAAAATATGATTCAAATTATGTATGCTCAAGTATTTAATTTATGGGGATTTGGACCGTGGGTACTACGCGCTATTATGTTAATCTATTCACTTATTACCATCACTGCCTTGGTGCTATGGTTAACGAGTACAGTTACAGTTGTATTTGAAAACTTCCCCGAGGGAATACTAAGTGAAAAAGTCCGTAACGCACAAATCAATGGACTGCCATTATTCGGATTACTATTTACTGGTCTAATGATTGCAATTGTTGTCATTATCTCTAACGCAGGTACAAGTAGTAATATTTATAAAACACTTTATAATATGTCGACGATCTCGGTGATTGTCCCTTATGTGCTAATTGCTTTATCATATGTAGTTTATAAATTGAAAATCAACGATGCACCATTTAAGATGGTGAAAAATGATAAACTAGCCTTAGGCTTAGGAGTTGTTATTTTACTAGTAACAATTGTGGCAATTGTCTTCTCATGCTTCGATTTAACAATAGTCGATAGCACAGAACGTTTAGTGTGGTTAATGGTTTCCCTTGGTGGACTAACATTCTTCATCTCGATTGGAATTGCAATCTATTATATGAAGGTAAATATCGATATTGCATTTATTTTATTAACTGTAATCTTTATAATTGCAGGAGCTATTTTCGCAAAAATTTTATATCTAATCGCAGTTGCAATTTTTATATACTATCTATTGAAACGTAAAACGTTAATCGAGCGACAAACTAGATTACTACATTTAGAGAATAGTTTTGAAGAATAAATAATAGTTTGACATGCTAGAATTTTTATAGTATAATATATTTGTTAATTTATTAGTGGATGCAATGACTCTAGGATAAGGCCCTTAATTGGTGCCGTAAATAGGAGCATTGCTCCTTTTTTTTATAGCAAAAATTGGAGGAAAGATGAATGTAAATGGAAAAGAAATAAAATATACCCTAGGTTTAGATATAGGAGTCGCATCTGTTGGATGGGCAGTTATTAATTTAGATGACAAGAATCATCCTACACATATTGTGGATACTGGTGTAATAAAAGTACAAAGTATGGAAGATGACAAAGGAAATCTTATTAATGCTTCGCGTCGAGCAAATCGTGGTTCAAGGCGTACACTTAGAAGACGTCAACACCGAGTTTTACGTATGAAAAACTTATTAAAAACAGAGTTTGGTTTTAGCTCAATTACTGACATTTATGAAAATTCTAACACAAATGTTTATGAATTAAAGGTAAATGGTTTACAGTCAAAGTTGACAGATGCGGAAATCTCAAAATGTTTAATTCACTACTGTAAGCACCGTGGGTTCAAGTCAAATCGTAAAAAAGGAAGTACGAGTGCTGAAGATGGAAAAATCTTGAAGGCTATTTTAGAAAATAAGGAACGTCTTGGTGAAATGCACGTTTCCGAACTGCTTTTTAAAGAGTTAGATGGTAAAACTAAGATAAAAAATGGTGATGATGGTTATAACTATTCATTTGATCGTGAACTATATGAAAAGGAACTAAATGCTTTTTTAGACAAACAAATTGAATTCAATGTAATAGACGATAATTTTAAAGATAACGCATTAAAAATTTGGTCTAGCCAGAGAGATTTTTCTGATGGGCCAGGTGGGGAATCAAATTATAAAGTTGATTTTGCCAATGTATTTGGAAAATGTACTTTTGAACGTGAAGAGTTTCGTGCCCCACGTTATGCATACAGTCAAGAGGTAAATACAGTATTAGGAAAACTTAGTAATTTGCGATACAAACGTGAAGGTGAACACGATTATGTACAACTAGAAAGCAATCAAATAGTTGATTTATTAGCAATTGCTAAAACCAAAAAAGAATTAAAGCTTGGCGATGTAGCTAAATATCTAAAGAGTGGAAATATTAAATTTAAAGGAAATAGGATTTCTCGTGATAGGTATATAAAGTGTATAAATAAATACCGTGAAGCCAAAGGAGTATCTGAAGTAGACACAAATAGTATCGAATTTAAAACGTTGCTACTAAAGGAAGAATACGCAACAAAGTTAGTTGAAATGAAAGCTTACCACATAGTAAGAAATACATTTAAGAATCATGGTGGCGTTGAGTTATTTGATAACCTACCAACAGAGTATAAAGATGATTTAGCAGTGGGACTGACATTTTATAAAACAGATGAAAGAATTAAAGCATATTTTGAAGGTGTTGAAAGCGAAAATAATTCTGTCGTTACTGACTTAGATTGGGACTTATATCCCGAGGTAGTTAAAGATGTAATCCCGAACATCCCAGATAACATTTTTAAAGAAGCTGCTTCTTTAAGTTTGACCTTATTACGTAGACTAAATGAACTTATGCTAACAGGACTTGATTATGTGGGGGCAATGGAAGCTCTTGGATATCAGCACAGTGTATTAGAGCAAAATGCTGAGAAGAAAATATTCCTACGTGAAATTCGTAAAATACTAGATGAACAATATCCAAATGAAATATCAAACCCACGTGTAATTCGAGTTTTAAATAAATCTGGTAGTCTAATAAACTCTGTTATAACTCAGTATGGATCGCCATATTTCATTAATATTGAAGTTGCTAGAGATATAAACTTAAAAGCAAATGGTAGAAGACAAATTGAGAATGAACAATTAGAGAACTTGAATAAAAATGAGCACGTTAAGGCATTAATTTGTGAAAATAATCCAAGTATTAATTATTCAAGCATCAGCAAGTATGATATTGAAAAATATAAGTTATTTATGGAACAAGATGGACGATGTGCATATACAGGGGATATAATAAAAGAAGGTTGGCTACTAACAAGTGAATATGAAATAGATCACATAATCCCATATTCAAAAAGTAAGTTAAATAGTTTTACTAATAAAACTCTAGTTACCAAAAAAGCAAATCAAGAAAAAGGAGATAGAGTCCCATTAGAATATTTAAGTCAAATGTATCCTGATAAGGTTTCTCAATATCGCAAAAACATTGAAGGCAACTACAAATTATCAGATAAGAAAAAAGAATATTACTTAATGAAATCACTTGCAGATTTAGGTGACATTATGACTGATGGAAGTCTAGAGGACACAAGGTTTATTACAAAATATTTAGTCAAAATATTAGAGAATAATCTAGTTTTTAGTCAAGAAGGAAATGATGATAAAAAGCGTGTTGTTTCTCATAAAGCAGGTTATGTAAATTACTTTAAAAAAGCATGTAGAGTTAATAATTTTACGCATTCACTTGAAAATCCAGAATATAAACGAAAAGTTCAATTAAATATTGTCAATTTAAGTCATGCTTCAAAAGACAAAGCAATAACTTTAAAAGTAGAAGACTTAATATCAAATAAGGTTTACGAAGAGACTATCAAGATAGTAAAAACAAGTGATAAAAGTCCAGAATATATTAAAATGTTAAATCAAGCTATCGAAGATTATCATATGAATAATCACCTTTTTGATATTGATTCAATACTTGGTCTACCACTTGAAAAGCATGGGATAATCGTATATGATTTATTCGATGAAATTGAAAATCAAATTACAGAAAAGCATATTGCACAATCATTCCATCGAGTTTTTTCTACGCTTAAAATAAACATAATGAAAAGTATATTTAAAAAGAATAGAGATAATCATCTTCATCATGCCCTTGATGCAATTGTAACTGCTTCACTAACAAGGTCAACACAACAAAAATTATCTGACTATGATAAAAAGCGTGATGATATAATAAATGCAATAAAGAAAACAGGAGCAATTAATTTAAAATATCTCAATTGGAAACAGCAGGAAGTTGAAGTCGTTCTTACAAATATAGATGAATTTTTTGAAATTGAAAACGAATTTCTAAGAAATTATGCTCCACTTCCGTTTGAAAACTTTGTTACAGAAGTAAAAGCATTTGTTTATGAACAAGATATGGATAAGAAGAAGGCAATGCTAGACGATGGTAAATATCGAAGTATTCGACCGCTAATCCCCGTTCAAACACAAAAACTTAGATATAATAATACAGAAAGTGACACAAGAATATCGTCACTACATAAAGAAACTGTTTATGGTGAGCTAGATAATCAACTAACTAAACGTATCTCTGTTAAAGACCTAACAAAAGAAAAAGCCGAAAAAATAGTTTTAAAAGATACATCAAATATCAAAGTATATGAGGCGTGTATTAAGTGGATTGCTTCTGGTAAACAAGCTGAATACCCAATGCTAGAAAATGGAAGACTAATAAAAAAGGTTAAGATTTTTGATGGTGATATAAATAAAGCGATTGATGTAGGTCGAGGATTTGTTGCAAGTGATAATGTTGTAAGAATTGATGTATATAAGCAAGAGAATGATGACAGATTATACTTTTTAGCACAAAATGCAATGAGTATAGCACAAAACAATCAAGATAAAGAATTCAAGCAAACAATTTGGTTTGGCCAAGGAAAAAATTATATAGTAACTACGAATAAACAAATAGAAGCAAATTATACAAAGGTGGTTTCACTCCATCCAGGAGAGTTAGTTGAGATAACAAAAAAAGTTAAAAAAGAGTATAAAGATGGTTATTGTTATATAAATGGTTTTACAGGTGGAGAGTTAGAAGTGAAAAGTTTAATGGGTGATAACTATGATTTGAATACGTTTTTTGAAATGAAGATAGATACTAAGCGACAAAAAATAACAGTATCAACAATAAAGAGTATTAAAAAGAAAAAAGTTACAATTCGTGGAGTTGTTAAATAATGAGTTTTAGACAAATCATTGTTTCTGAATCTAAATATATTAATGTGGAACATAGTCAGTTAAATTTTCAAAATGGAGACTCAACTGTTCGTGTGCCAATAGAAGACGTTGCAATAATTATTATCGACAACACAGAACTTACAATAACCGTTAATGCAATAAATTCTTGTATGGATGAACATATAATGATTGTTGTATGTAATAACAAGCATTTACCAAATGGGATTATAATGCCCTTTGGAGGACATTATCGTCAATTAGAGATGACATATAAACAACTTTCTTTGAAAACTGTAAAAAAGCAAAATTTGTGGAGAGAAATAATAATTCAAAAAATCCACAATCAAAGTAGGGTTTCTTTACTTTGTGAACAAGAAGCAACTTATGAATATTTAATGAATATTACAAAACAAGTAGAGAGAAATGACAAAACTAATCGAGAAGCAGTTGCAGCCAAGAAGTTTTTTGGAACATTATATGGAACACAATTCAAACGTTTTGTCGATGATAAAATTAATAGTTGTTTAAATTATGGATATTCAATACTAGTTAGTGCAATATCAAGAGAATTAGTATCATATGGCTTAGATCCTAAGTTTGGGATATGGCATAGTTCTAAAAGTAATGCCCTTAACTTATCGTACGATTTAGTAGAGCCATTTAGGCCTGTAATAGATTATTATGTAAGTCAAAATTTAGAGTTTATTACAGAGGAATTATCCCCACATAATAAGCGTGGTTTAGTTTCCTTATTAAATGCAAGAGTAAAAGTTGGAGAAGAAAAAATGAGATTACAAAATGCAATTGAGAAATACTGTGCACAATTTATGAAAATTGTAGATGGAACAGAACAGGAATTATTGGAAGTAGAGATTATAAAAATTAATTTTTATGAAATCTAGTCTATATAGAGATATGAGAATGATATTGTTTTTTGATTTGCCAACTAAAACACATAATGATAAGAAGGAATATACAAAGTTTAGAAAGTTTTTAATAAATGATGGTTATATAATGATTCAATACTCGGTATACAGCAGATTTTGTCGAAACTATGCAGCAGTAGCAAAACACAAGCAAAGATTAGAAGAAAATAAGCCATGTAATGGAGAGTCAGATTTATAGTAATCACTGACAAGCAATATTCATCTATGATTATTTTAAATGGTGAATTTACATTGCATGAACGAACAATAAGTGCCGAGCCACTTCTGGAGCTATAATGGAATTAAGGTTAGAATACAAAGGGAAAGTATCTACAGTAAATTTGGATAAAATCAATCTTATCTATGGTCGGAATAAAACAGGTAAAACAGAAGCGTTAAAGTTACTTGTTGAATCATTTAAAGGAAATTTAAACTATTCATTAATAAATGGAATGGACATCCCTCATGGTATGTTTAATGTTATATTTATTGAGGACACAAGGGATATTGATGCAGAAGTTGGTTTAAAAGCAAAATCTAATTTTCATAATTATATTGTAAAGAGATTTATTAATGAGGAGTATGATTTGTTGAAAAAGTTGACTCAAAATTTTGCTGGCGAAGTCAACGAAGCCTTAGTTCATTTTGAACCAAATCAGTATAAATATGCTCTAAGCGATAACAAGATTTCTATAAATTCTAAAAAACTTGAAAAACTCGAAACGATATTATTTGAATTAATATCACTTGATCAGCATTCAATGTCGAGTAAAGAAGAGTTTTATTTTTACCAGTGCTTGGATCAAGTTAAGGATGGAATGCAGAATATTTTGGTAATTGATGACGTTGATAGATATCTAGATAGCAATGTCCTAGCAAAATTTATTAAACATGTTTCGTCATTTGAAAATCTAACGATACTTATAACCTCAAAGAATAAGTATTTAATTAATGATCTTATCTTGACAAAATATATTGACCCTAATTTAAATGTTGTAGATTTAGTTCCATTTGCTAAAGAGGAGATGTTTAGAGTGTTTTTAGAAAAAGAAGAAGTTAACACTTCATTGGATAAATACATAATGCTAAATGAAAAGTTTTATGAAAAAAATGACTATGAAAAACATTTGAAAGACAATTGTTTGAAAATAATTGAAAAAATAACTGAATAAACTTTAAATTAAGCCTATATAAATAGGCTTTTTGCTATAATATTAATGCAGTGGTTCTAGATCCATTGCATTTACTAATAAATTAACACAACTTTAAAGTGTTTTCTACTAAAAGATATGTTCTAGATCCATTGCATTTACTAATAAATTAACACCTAAATTCTAGTCTATTACTCATATCCCCAGTTCTAGATCCATTGCATTTACTAATAAATTAACACCTTAAAGAAAGAATAGAAGTAGTACTTAAAGTTCTAGATCCATTGCATTTACTAATAAATTAACACTTTAAGAATGCGCTGGGTGATATTCAATATGTTCTAGATCCATTGCATTTACTAATAAATTAACACGATTTAATAACGCTATGGCAACTATGGAGAGTTCTAGATCCATTGCATTTACTAATAAATTAACACCTGCTAAAAAAACTAATGAAGCAATTGCAAGTTCTAGATCCATTGCATTTACTAATAAATTAACACGATTTAATAACGCTATGGCAACTATGGAGAGTTCTAGATCCATTGCATTTACTAATAAATTAACACACAAAAAATGAATAGAAGAAGTAGACTTGGGTTCTAGATCCATTGCATTTACTAATAAATTAACACTAGACCTACTGATAGGAAACTACTTACTTCGTTCTAGATCCATTGCATTTACTAATAAATTAACACCTTTTTATAATGACAAACCACAAGGGTTAAGTTCTAGAACCATTGCATTTACTAATAAATTAACACTCTTACCACAGTCAATACATCTTCTTTTAGGTTCTAGAACCATTGCATTTACTAATAAATTAACACTAAGAATTAGATTTACAAAAGTTAGGGAGGGTTCTAGATCCATTGCATTTACTAATAAATTGACACTTAGTATTTAAATACTCTTTCATGTTTAGTGTTCTAGGTTCATTGCATTTACTTATATATTGATACTTTTCTCTTATCATTTTAAGTAATCATGTACTAATATGTTTAGGTTGGTAGTAAAAAATAATTAGGATGAGGCCTATATATGCTTCATTTTCTTATTTATTTTTTTTATAAATAATTTGACATTGAAATTAGCTTTATGTTACAATTTATATTGATTATAAATAACGAAAAGAGGAACAATGAAAAGACTATTAAGTATACTATTTATTTTTGGATTAGTTTTAAGTGGATGTAGCAGTGACACATCTAGTTCAGATGGAGCAACAATGAGCTACGAAACAAGTAAGGGTATTATTGAATATCCAGAGAATCCCACAATTTATGCTGACTACTATGTTGGACAACTATTATATTTAGGTGCCGATGTAATTGGTGCAGATATGACTTGGCCAGCTGAACCTTGGACAAGTGTGGCCGAAGATAAGGGCGTTCAAAACATTAGTGGTGATATGGAAGCAATTGCTGCACTTGCTCCGGAACTGATTGTAACGATGAATGAAGAATTTTATGACCAATATTCAGCCATTGCTCCAACTATCTTAATTCCTTATGGAACGTTTGATCAAGAGCAAATTGTTATTGAATTAGGAATTGCCTTAGGTAAAGAAGACGAAGCAAATAAATGGGTTGAAGATTTCAACCAAAGCATTGAAACTTTAAAAACGGAAATTGATAGTCCTGAGCAAACGATTGGAATAATTGACAGCTGGGGAGATGCTATGTATATGTACGGTGCAAACTTTGGTCGTGGTGGTTATATTTTATATAATAAACTAGGATTAAAAGGTACTGAGCAAGCAGAAGCCGAGTATGTACGTGAAGCAAACTCATACTTAACTGTTGATGGAGAAAGTTTAACTAATTATGCTGGAGATATCTTGTTCATCTGTGCACCTGACGAAGGTGTGGAGGCGATTAAGAGTCTACCAACATATGATGATTTAGGAGCAGAAGTTATTGTAGTAGATTACGATACTTTCTTATATGACGACCCATATTCATTAAACGCTCAAGTAGAAGCACTAACGGAAATTTATGGATCAGAAGAACTATAAGTTTACGCTTAAAATAACAATTGCAATTGGCCTATTATTTTTACTATCACTAATTTCGATTAGTTATGGCGAAAGTCGCATTGGCTTAGTGCCATCATTACAAGCATTGTTTGGTATTGGTGAAAAATCTGCAATTACAATTGTTCAAAATATCAGATTACCAAGGGTTACTGCCGCTATTTTGGCCGGTAGTACCCTTGGTTTAAGTGGTTTATATACGAGGGTCGCGCTTAAAAACCCACTTGCTGATAGTTCAATTTTAGGGATTCAAAGTGGAGCCTCAGTGATGGCGCTAATATCACTACTAGTATTTCCGGCAATGGCTAGTTTCCTACCATTATTTGCCTTTATCGGTGGTTTACTTGCGTTTATTATCGTGATTGGTTTCTCCTACCAAAATGGGTTTAGTCCGATGCGCTTAGTTTTAAGTGGAGTTGCAGTCAATTCATTTTTCACAGCAGTAACAAGCGTTATTACGATTAATCACATTAATGAGATTAAAAACAGTGTGCAATGGACGAGTGGAAGCTTAGTGGGAATTAGTAATAGTCAATCACAGGCAATGCTAATCTACTCAGTGATTGCGATTGGAATTGCTGCGCTACTAATCCCGATGCTTGAACTTTTAAAACTAGAAGATAATATGCTAATATCACTTGGTAAAAATCCCAATCTATATCGCTTTATTGCCAGTGTCACAGCAGTGATGCTTGCGAGTATCTCGCTGGCCTTTGTTGGAGTAATTGCCTTTGCGGGAATCATTGTTCCTCACGTTAGTCAAATGCTGGTTGGCTCAAAAATGAAACATGTGTTCCCAATGACAGTGGTCGGAGGTGGAATTTTAGTTGTCGGAGTTGATTTATTTAGTCGAATCGTCTTTGTCAATGAAATTCCTGTTGGTGCACTGATTGGTGTCCTGGGAGCACCACTATTCTTATACTTACTAAGGGGGGCAAAACATGGTGTTTAGTGTTAAAGATGTTTGTTTGAAAATGGATGGCAAACAAATACTATCGGATATAAATGTAGATTTTCATAAACATAAATTTAATGCTATCATTGGACCTAACGGTTGCGGAAAAAGTAGTCTAATTAAATTGTTTGCGAAAATAAATAAGCAAAGTTCTGGGAAAATCCTATATTTAAACCAGGAGCTAGAGAAAGTGAAACGTAAAGATTTTGCGAAAAACGTATCGTTCTTTTTTCAGTTTAATGATAATACTGCAGATATCACCGTTTTACAAATGGTATCATACGGTCGTAGTGCACACAAGAAACTATATCAAAGTCTTGATGCTAACGACCTTGCGATTATTGAAGATGCAATCATCAAATGTGATTTAGTTGAGTTTAAAAATCGCGAACTTACATCACTTAGTGGTGGTGAGCGTCAACGGGTATATTTAGCGATGACCTTAGCTCAAGAGCCAGAAATCATCGTTTTAGATGAACCAACTAACCACTTAGATATTAAATATCAGTTTCAGTTGTTATCTTTGATTCGAAATATTATGGATCAAAAGAACTTAACAATTATTTGTATTTTACACGATTTCAATCAAGTGCTAAAGTATGCCGATTACACGGTTGTCTTAAAAGATGGTAAAGTGTATGATAGCGGAATTACGAGTGAAGTTATAACGGTCAAGAGTGTCAAGGAAGTTTTTGATATAGACTCAATTATTCACAGTGATGGAAATGGATTTCACATTGATTTTATTGTTTAAAGCCAGGGTAAAAAACCTGGTTTTTTCTCTGCCTCATCGTCCATTTGCGTTTTAAATTTATCCTTAGTTTAATATATATTTGCTATGATATGTATATGTGTAGTTTGACAAAGTACAGATGAAATTAATATAAGCTATTTAGAATAAAGTAGTGGCTAGTGTAATCTTAGCAAAAATATCGATAATTATTCAAGTTTTTGCGATAATGATGTAGTAGTTAGTTACTAGAAACTAAGCAAATATTAAGGCACTAGATGTGGTTTGATGTTTAAATGAGGGGGAAGTTATGAGCACCAAAAGATTATACTTGCTGTATTTTATTATTGGTTCAGCAAATGCCATTGCGATCCAAATGTTACCGTTGATTTTAACGGAAAAAAGTTTTGATGCTAACCAAGTAACAATGGCGTTAAGTGTCGTGTTCTTAGCCGCCTTATTTCAACCAGTTATTGGTTATTTAACAAAATCGAAGTTTGGTAGTAAGCGGATGATCCAATTTTTATTAACAGTCATGGCGATTATGACTTTGGTAATTTTCGCAACAACTAAATTTATTCCAATGTTATTTATAGTGCTATTACTTTCAATTGCTCGTACATCAATCTCGCCGATTTATGACAGTTATACGACGATGGCTGCAACCACTCATGGTGTTAACTATGGATTAATCCGTTCTGGAGCTTCACTTGGGTTTGGAACGGGAATGGCAATTTATACAATCATTGCTAATATATTTGGTTTTGGTAACTCGGCATCGTTTGTATTTGCAAGCATCTTACTGATGATTGGTCTGGTGATAATCGCTGCATTGCCCCACGAAGATACAAAACAGCAACTTCAAAGTATTGGTAGTGAGCAGTCATCACTAATTATGAGTGTGCTGCTAATATCGATGTTTATGCTGTACTTTGGAGCGTTGAACATCCGCTTAAGTTATCTTTCAATGTATTACATCGAATTCGGTTACTCGAATAGTTTTATTTCCTTAACCACGTTCTTTATGGTTATCCCGGAGATAATATTCCTGCCGCTGTATAATCGCTTTTTTGCTAAGTATAATAAGGTGTTATTATTATGTATTTCCTTAATAATCGGAATTTTACAAATTCTTATGTATATCGCGTTTACCAATAGTCCAGGATTACTATTATTTGGTAGCTTATTCAATGGGTTTCAAATCATGATTTTCTTTCCAACTTACTTTGGACTGCTCCAAAAAAGTCTTGGACCTAAAAACTCTTCGTTTGGATTTATTATGAATATGACTATGATGTCGATCTTTGTCGGGGTGTTTAACACTGTTGTTATTCGTCCGATATATGTTGCTGCAAATTCAACAATTCCGATATTTTGGCTAATTATTTGCTTACAAATAGCTGCCTTTGTGCCATTATTGGTCTATAATTTTAAAAATTCAGTTAAATAGTGGAAATAATTACATATTGATGTTATATTATTTTAAAGAGAGGGAAAAATGATATTAATTACAGTAGATATTATAAAGGAAGAACTACCGAGGAAATTAAACGACTATGAGAAGGTGTATAAACTAGCAACTAAGTTACAACAGCATTACTTTGTAACTTTTAGTGAGAATCGTATATATGTATTAGTGGATAATGATGAGGATTATTTTAAAATATGTTATATGATTATTTTAGCAATTAACAGTGAGGCGTTAACCGCAAGATTATATATTTCACAATCAAATGAGCATGTAGAGCTAAACAATTTGGATGTGTTGAATAATAAGTATCAAGTTTTTAAATTAAATACCAAATTAAGAAAAGAATGTCTTCGTAATAAGACATTTAGAAAGAGTAGCAGTTTTGCGATCAGAGCTAACCATCCGATGCTGGATAGTATTTTGTATTCACTGTCAGTCCTATGCTTTAAACATGAGCGAAACCTGGAACTGTTGAATGATAAATACTATTTAAAGCTCACGCAAATACAAATTGCTGAAAAGTATAATATATCGCAAGTAGCAGTATCCAAAAAATTAAGGTCGAGTAATTATGAAATGTTTAAAATGATCGTTGGAAGACTGTAATCAAAATAATTTGTAAAGGGATGGCTATGCACAGTATCAAGAACATTAGCGATAGTAAGTTAACGATGATTTTAATGATGATGGCAATAGTGACAGTTTTAAATATCTTTGTGATACCGATGATCTATTGGCCTCTTATCGGTAATCAGTTAGTAGATGAGGTATCAATACCGTTACTTATGAAAATTATGATAAGCTGGGAAGCGTGTGGTTTGATTATATCAGTTGTGGCTGCGTTTATTTTAGCAAACAAATCCCAAGCGATGCTTCAAGCATAATTTTATATTTAAAACTTAAACAGTGAAAAATAAGGAAAAGGAAGCTTAAAGCGCTTCCTTTTTCACTTGATAATGATATAGATGATAAATACTTAACTTACATCATCCCGATTACCATTCCTAAAATGTATGGAACTAACCATACGCACCAAACAAAGATACTAAACTTGTGAAACTTGTGAATCTTTTCTGTGTCGTTTTTGATTAATACATATGTTCCCCAAACTGCGTGAACAAGCATAAGAATGATTGCGATTAATCCGGTAATACCATGCAGTGATAAATAGCTGGCATCACTTAATTTGCTCATTAGTGTTGTTCCAATTGTATCACAAACTAGTCCTATATAAAATAAGACTAAATGCCACGGTTTTAAATGTCCTTGGATTTTCTCACTCCAAACTCCGACTGTATAAAAGACTAGTGCTAGGGTAATAAATATTACTGCTTTCATTAATAATGGTTCCATGTAATCTCCTTATGTGCTATTATATCATTTAATCTAATTCGCATACTATTATAGTGGAATAATTATTAGTGACATATTTGTCATTTTCGTAAGAAGGATATCTTGTTATACTTTAAGTGTTAATAAGTATACTAATAACAATTTAAGTTAAAGGAGAAACTATGAATACAATACTAGAAGTAAAAAATATCGAAAAATACTTTGGAACGAGCAGTAATGTTGTTAAGGCGTTAGATGATGTGTCACTACTTGTGAATGAAGGTGACTTTATTGCGATAATGGGTCCCAGTGGAGGTGGAAAAAGTACTCTACTTAATTGCATGTCGACAATCGACAATGCCAGTAGTGGTGAAGTGAAACTTGCTGGTCAATCATTGGTTAATATGAAACAAAAGCATATTGATAAAATTCGTAAGCAAGATATCGGCTTCATCTTCCAGGATTTTAGTTTAATTAGTACATTAAATGGTTACGATAATATTGCCCTTGCGCAAACGCTAGCCGGACAGCAGGTCGATTCTGCTAAAATCAATGAAATTGCTCAGGTTTTAAGTATCGGTGATGATTTATTAAAATATGAAGATGAGCTTTCAGGTGGTCAAAAACAGCGAGTTGCTGCAGCAAGGGCACTAATAAAAAATCCGAAAATATTATTTGCAGATGAACCCACAGGAAGTTTAGATACAAAAACAAGTCGCGACTTACTTGATAATTTCTGTCAAATCAACGAGCAGTTAGGTACGACGATTGTGATGGTAACGCACGATTTGCAAAGTGCGAGTTTTGCACGTGAAGTTGTATTTTTAAAAGATGGGAAAATATATAATAAGATAATTCGTTTGGAACATGAAACGCAAGAACAGTTTCGTATGCGTATCAACGATGTGTATGTACTGATATGTGAGGAGCGCTAATGATCCTCAAACTCGCGTATAATAATCTAAAAAAATCGTTTCCCATCTACCTAGTGTATATTTTTACCCTAACTTTAAGTATCGCTCTTTTTTATGGATTTATTGCTCTTGAATATTCTGATGTTATTACCAATTTAAGTAATGAAAATAAAACTTTTTCAGATGCGTTTATAACGCTTGTAAAAGCCACATCATACTTTGTTAGTATCTTTGTCATCTTTCTAATGGTGTACTCAAGTAATTTTTTCTTTAATGTACGCAGCCGTGAGTACTTTATGTATAAAACACTTGGAATGAGTAAACGTGAACTGCGAAAATTAATCTTCACTGAAAACATCTTCATTGGTGTGTGTAGTTTAGTTTTAGGAACACTGATAGGGATGTTTATTAATCAAGGGTTATGTAAATTATTAGTTGCCTATATTAATATTGATGGGGCAAAGTTTAGTATTGATTTTAGTCTTGAAGCATTAATTACAACCGCTATATACTTTTGGATTATCTTAGCAATTACCAGTGTTTTCAGTGCGATTAAAGTTAGTAAAAAATCATTAATTGAACTCAAGTATTTCCAAGCGCAAGTTGTCCGAAAGGTACACACGAAAATTATTAGTATCATCGTCCTAGTGTTAGGAATTGTTACCCTATTGACTGGATTCTACTTTAGCTATAATTCGAATTTCGATCCCACCAGTTACGAGTTTTTAATAGCAAGTTGTGCACTATTAGGTGGAACAATTCTAACGTACTGGGGGATAATTAATTTATTAGTTATTAGATTTTCCAAACAATCACACAATGAAAAGACCTTACAAAACTCACTACTGTATAATCGCTTACAAAAAAATAAACTGGCGATAGGAATGATTTCAATTGCGTTTACATTAATTATTTCTACGCTGTTTGGAACTAATGCGATGATCGATTACTTTAATACTGCTAATATCATCCCCGGTGACGCTGCTATTGTTCAATACGATCCCGACATTTACAATCTGGAAAATATCAATTTAGAAGCGTATGGTCTAGATGGTCATGAAGCGTTATATACTGCTTATACCTATCGCTATGAAGAATATGAATTTTCAGTAGTTCGCAAGTCAGAATTTGATAATGTTATGAAAGTTATTGAAAACAAGGAAATCGAATCTAGTGCTGATGTAGTTTTATATGACAATAATAGTTCATTGTCCGGAGATTTTGATTCACCAAAGACTCAACTAAATAAAGCATCCGGTCTTGATAAACTAGCTATTAGCAGTCCGACAAATGTTGAGGTAAGTTCCAATCAAGATGTTATACAGTTATTTACTAGTGGAATCTTAGTTGTAGCAGATAGTATTTTTCCAAGTTTTCAAAACGACAATAAAAGTCTATATTCTGAAGGATTTGACTATCAGTTTATGATGTTTAACTATCGGGGAGATCAAGAACTTGAAGAAAATGCTCTAAGTTTAATCAGCGATGTTGAAAAGCGGGAAGCGCTAGGGAATACTCGAATGCAAATTATCAATAGCGTAATGGTGTTTCAAGTTTCGATGCTCTTTATAACAATGTACATTTCCTTTATGTTAGTAATTATTGCTTTAGCAATCTTAGCCATTCAGCAAATTATGGATGCTATCGATAACCAGCGCGAATATAATAAATTACGTGTATTAGGTTTAAATGTCCGTGATATTAAGCGAATTATCAACCGTAATACAATATCTTATTTTGTATTTCCATTAGTCTTGGCCATCACTAATACAATTGGAATTTTAATATGCATTGATAAATATATTTATCAAACAATTGAAAAAACAGCGTTTAGTCAGATGCTGAATACCGAAATAATTTTTATTGTTGTAATATTAGTTATAATATACACAATATACATTGAATTAGTTAAGAGTATTTATTATAAAATTGTAGGAGTATGATGATCAAAGTTTTATTTGTCGAAGATGATCCCGACTACGCTGAGTACTTTATTAAATATATGGCGAGCAAGTCGATTGAAGTTATTCATATCAATCAATTGGATATGAATAAAATAACTGAGGCAACAAAAGAAAGTCCAAACGTAATTGTTTTGGATTTTTTCCTCGGTTCTGAGGATACGTCCAATGCTTTTGCTGCACTTAAGAATACTGGTATACCAATTATTTATTTAACAAGTAACGATAACTTGCAAACGGAAGCAACTTTACTTAAACAAGGTGCAGAAGATTACATTTCTAAACTAAAACCACTAGAGATTATTGAAACGAAGATCACTAAATTAGCTTGTGGTCTTAAGCCGCATTATAGCTTTTGGGGAAATACTTTAGACATGGAAACAAAGAAAATTAATGATGAAGTTAAGTTAACTGACAACGAGTATCAGATTATGATTGCCCTAATTAAAGGTAATTCCCAACATGTCGCGGTTGAAACATTGATGTTAAGTATTTGGAATGAGGACTTATTTATTGAACGGAATACCTTGGTTGTCGCAATTAAACGCTTAAGAGAAAAACTACGAAAGCATCAGATTAATGCGATGATCAGTTCAGAAAAAGGTAAGGGATATGCACTATATGAAATTTAAAGAATATATCATCAGCAAGAAATTGATCCTGCTTAGTCAAGCGTTACTAAGTGCGATTATCATCTACGCCATGCTAGTGATTGGTAATTCAAAATCAATGATTATCCAAGTGGTTTTATGGCTCAACACCGTGTTTCTAATTTACTTTATTATGTATTATGTTAGTTTGAAACGGATAATTAATAATTTAATTATTACCGAGCGCAATCTTGATCAAAAGTTTTTGATTAAGGAAGTTCAAAGCAAATTAGAATATGAAGATAGGTTGATTTTTGAGGTTATCGAGCGTATTAGTAAGGCGCAATATGCACAGCTTAAAAGCTTAAAGCAACAATTGAAACTGGAACAAGAATCTAAGGTAATGCTAGTTCATGAAATTAAGCAACCGCTAGCAGTTCTTAATGGTGAAGAGATGAGTAGTTTTGAGCGAAAGAAAATCGTCAATCGCATCAACCGGAAGCTAAACTGGGTTTTAAATTATGAGAAGGTTGAAAGTATCGGATCGGATTTAGCTTTTGATTATGTTAATCTCAGTCAATTAATCAATGAAACCTTGAAGCAGTATTCGTATGAATTAATCGAATTGGATGCCAGTATTAAAATAAATACGAGCAAAGAGCAGATGATATTTACCGATAAAATTTGGTTTCAATTTGTCTTAGAACAGTTAATTGCAAATAGTATAAAATATAAGTCTAGTCAGCAGTTGCAGTTGGAGTTTAATTCTAAAGTTACAAATGAGTCGATAAGTTTGGAACTAAAAGATAATGGAATTGGCATTGAAACAAATGATCTGAAAAATATTTTTAACCGTGGATATCGCGGAACTAATGCCAAACAATCCCATCTAGCAAGTGGTTATGGACTTTATTATGTCAAGCAAGTAATCGATAAGATGAATGCTAATATCGAGATTGTTAGTAATCATGATGAGCCGGGAATTACGGTTAAAATAATAATGGCTAAGGTAGATGAGGAATCTTTATAAGTAATGTCATGCAAATTATTCCTATGAAAAACTTGTAGACTTTGCAAATTATTCCTATGAAAAACTTGTAAAGTGTTATACTATAAGCAGGAGGTAATATGATTTTTGAACGTGAGATAAAAGAGACTTTGCTTAAATTACTACATAATTACGATAAACCTATATTACTTTTAGGTGCTAGACAGGTAGGTAAAACTACAATAGTAAAGGAAATAGGTGAATCCTACAATAACTATCTTTATGTTAATTTCGAACAAAATCCAAGTGTGAGTAACTTATTTAATGATGACCTTATAATCGAGGAACTTGTCAATCAACTATCATTACTAAATGATATAAATATTACAACAGAGACGCTACTTATATTTGATGAAGTTCAACAAAATCCACGTGCAATAACTGCATTAAAATATTTTGCTGAAACAAGTAATTATAAAGTAATTGCAACAGGAAGTAACTTAGGAGTTACAATGTTTACGGATAAAAGTTCTTTTCCGGTTGGTAAAGTTAATCTTGTAAAGATGTACCCATTAAGTTTTTATGAATATTTACGGGCGACAAATAAAGAAAATCTTGCGTCCTTTTTAAGAAAACAAGTGTTTAACGAATCAATTGCTATGGCTATCCATGAAAAATTATTGCAAGAATTTGATAATTATATTGAACTAGGTGGGTATCCAGCAGTCATTAATTGCTATATTAAAAATGGCATGCATGATGCGATAAGAGAATCTAAGCAAATATTAGAGGCGTATCGTATTGACATAAGTAAGTATGCGCAACCTAATATGACCTCGAGGTTACAACTGTTATATGACTCGATATCAACAATGTTAGCAACTGATAACCAAAAATTTAAATTTACTAAGATTGATAGTAGAGGTTACTCAAACCTTGAATATCCGCTACATTGGTTAATCGGCGCCGAAATGGTTATGCCTGTGTACCGTGTTGAAACTACTGTATTACCGTTGAAAAGTCACATAAAACCAAATAGTTTTAAACTATTATTAAATGATGTTGGTTTATTACAAAGACAATCGGGATATTCGGGATTATCGATGCGATTTGAAAATGACCGAATATATTACGGACTAATAATCGAAAATTACGTGGGTAACGTGATCAATAAATATGTTGATGAATTATACTATTATCAAAAAAATACTGCAGAAATTGATTATATACTAGAGGTGAATAATAAACCTATACCTTTAGAGGTAAAATCGGGAAATAATACTAAAGCCAAGTCTTTGCAAGTCTATAATCAAAAGTATGATCCAAAACTTATGATTAAGACATCAAGAAACAATCTATCTAAAGTAGGTAATCTAGTTAATGTTCCGCTCTACTTAATTGATGAGTATATCCAAGAATTAATTGCAGACAGTCAAAATAATTAATACTATATAGAATTAAATCAATTAACCCGTGTTTTCACTTGGAGTTAATTGATTTTTTGCATAAAAAAAATACTCAAATAAACATTAGCTTATTTGAATATTCTAAATGGGGCGCCCGAGGGGAATCGAACCCCCGAATGCAAGAACCACAATCATGTGCGTTAACCACTTCGCCACGAGCGCCATCTTGTTATTACTTCTTAATTATATAATAATTTACACGTGTTGTCAAGTCTAATTAGTAATATTTCCTAAGAATTTTATAAATAGATTATTATTAGGAATAAGACAAACCCCAAACTAGTTTAATATATCGGTTATAATATAGTAAAGGAGCTGAAGATGAACTATATTAATAAGCACATAAGCCAGGTTTCATTTGTTGTTTTACTAATTGTTTGGGAGCTATGTATTAAAGCTTTTGAGGTTCCCAAATATATCGCTCCAGCTCCAAGTGAAATTATCAAAACCCTAATTGAAAATTTTAAGATTATTTTAATCCATACGAGCTTTACCTTGTTTGAAGCGATCATCGGGATTACAGTGGCAATCATTTTGGGAATTTTTGTTTCAATCGTGCTGTTTAAGTTTGCGACTATCGAGCGGATTTTCATGCCGTATATTAATATTCTGCAAACTATTCCAGCGATTGTCATTGCTCCGTTATTTGCGATGTGGTTTGGATTTGGATTATTTCCTAAAGTATTATTAATTGTGATATTTTGTTCGTTTCCGATTATCGTCAGCACTATTGCGAGTTTCAAACAAGTTCCCAGCGATCAAGTTTTATACTTGAAAACGCTCGGAGCAAACAACTATCAATTATTTGTGCATTTATATGTGCCAAGCGCGGCCAAGTCAATTTTTGCAAGTATAAAAATAAGTACAACATACGCCTTTGTCAATGCCATTTTCGCGGAGTATATGGGCGCTAAATATGGACTTGGAGTGTACTTAAATCGCGCTGCTGCTAGTTTTAGTACAGCCAATGTCTTCGCCATTATTGTGGTGATTATTATCGTAACGTTGGGAATGTTAAAAACGGTGGCACTAATCGAAAAGAAAGTAATTAAATGGAGCGCTGATGAACTTATTACAAATTAATGATTTAGCTATCACTTATCAAAATCAATACTTGTTTAAAGACCTTAGTTTTGCTGTTAGCACAGGTGAACGATTAGTCATTATTGGTGAGAGTGGCAGCGGTAAAAGTAGTATTTTAAAAGCAATTCTCGGAGCGATTGATTTTGCGGGAAATATTCAAGTTAATTCTAAACTTAGCTATATGCCGCAAGACTTAGCGCTACTTGATCATAAGACAGTGAAACAAAATGTGGAGTTGCCGGCAATCATCAGCACCGAGATTCCTAAACCACTTGCGAGCGATTATCAAAAGTTTGGTTTGGAGCAGCATCTTGATAAGTATGTTAGTAATTTAAGTGGAGGACAGCGCCAACGAGTAGCACTAATGCGCGCTTTAAATAGTGGTGGAAGTTTACTGCTCTTCGATGAGCCACTAAGTAAACTCGATCAAATTAATAAGCAGCGAATGCTCGATTACTTTATGAAGCATATTACTAGTGACTATGGTCTAGTGTATATAACCCACGATTTACACGAGGCGGCATCAATCGGTACGAAGATATTAGTGTTAAGTGCTAAACCACAAATAGTTGAAAATAACCTGGCTAAGCCGGAGATGGAAGACTATTTGGCGAAACTACTCGCAAATACATTTTAAAGGAGACTAAATGAAAATTTTATTAATAAGCGATAACCACCTAACTCCGGGACTTGCTAAAGCGATGGAACGTGAACAAGCGGACTTAAGTTTACATATGGGAGATAGTCAATTTAAAAAGGACAATAAAGAGATGATTGGATTTGACTATGCAATTCAAGGAAACTGTGATTTTGAAAAGTATCCTGAACATCAAATTTGCGAAGTCGGAAATGATCATTGGTTATTATTTCATGGATATCAAGTTTATAATGCTCACGATTTAGAGGCGATTGCAGCCTACGCTAAAACTTTTAAATGCCAAGTCGTTTGTTATGGACACACCCACGTTCCGGTCTATAGCAAGGTCGATGGAGTAATAATTCTTAACCCGGGAAGTTTTGCGCGTAGTCGCACAAACTACCCAAACAGTTACATGACTGTTGAAATTAAAGACGACCAGTGGCGAGTACAATTAAAGTATGCCAACAATGGAAGCTTGATAAAGGAGTTTAAATTAAATGAATAAACTAACACTAGACGATGTCATTGGACAGAGTCACTTAATTAATGAAAAAGCCCCCTTATACAAGATGGTGGCCAACGATAGTTTATCATCGATAATCTTGCACGGTCCACCAGGAATTGGGAAGACAACCATCGCTAATATTTTAGCCGACTCTTGCAGTGCCATCACGGTAAACTTAAATGGGGCAACTTCCACTAAAGCAGAGTACAAGGAAGCGACGGAACTATTACGAGGATATGATAAAGTCGTGGTAATCATTGATGAGATTCACCGTTTAGATAAGATTAAGCAGGATTTCTTGCTGCCCTATTTAGAGCGAAAAAACTTTATTATAATTGGAACGACAACAGAAAATCCCTATTATGATGTGACGAGTGCGATACGTTCGCGTTGTATTATCTTTGAACTGCTGCCAATAAACGAGCAAGAGTTGAGCACGAAGATAAAATCGGAATTTGCCAAAGCTGATTTTGTGCTAGACGAAGCGATTATCATGCATTTGGTACGGATTTGTAATGGTGATGTGCGTCAAAGTTTAAATTTGACTAACTTCTTTATTCGTAATTACAATCCTGAGGAAATTACCAGTGAACTGTTAAAAGAGTTATTTCCTAATAATATTGTTCATGATAAAACTGGTGACAATCATCACAACCTACTATCAGCATTACAAAAGTCGATTCGTGGTAGTGATGCCGATGCGGCGATTCACTACGCTGCCAGATTGCTGTTAGTTGGAGATGTAAAAAGTTTATGTCGTCGTCTGTTAGTAATTGCGTATGAAGATGTGGGAAATGCCAATCCCCAATTATGTGGACGAGTTATCAATGCCATCGAATCGTTTGAACGAGTAGGAATGCCCGAGGGACGAATCATTATTGCAGATATTGTCGTTGATTTAGCTTTAAGTCCCAAATCGAACGCCGCTTATCAAATGATTGATAGTGCCCTTGAAGATATTCATCGTTATAACGTCACGGATGTTAATGAAAATATTAAGTATAATCAAAAGGACGAGTTTAAATATACGCCTGAACGCGCCAGAAAACTAAACTTACTACCTGAGAGTATTAAAGATAAGCGTTACTATTTATCAAAAGATGCTTCTAAATATGAACAAGCACTGCATCAAAATTACATCAAACGATCGAAAGGACTATAATGGAAAAATTTATTAAAAACGGAATTGTCTATGAGTATGAGCATCCCGACTATAAAATTATCTTTACAAACAGCGAAGCTGGAAACATGGCTTATCAAGCAACTGGTGATAATGTTCTGGCTAATCGTGAACGAGTAGCAACGCTGATTGGCGTTACAACTGCTGATATGGTATTTGCTCAGCAGTGTCACTCCAGTAATATCAGCGAAGTTACCGCAAGCGATAAGGGTCGCGGAGTTTTATCGTTTGAAGATGGAATAACGGATTGTGATGCGCTATACACATTTGACTCGAATATTGCATTGTGCGCTTTTTATGCTGACTGTACACCGGTGTATATTACCAGTGCTAAGCACAACTTAACTTGCGTTATTCATGCTGGATGGCAAGGAACGGTTAAAGCGATTGTCTTCAAGGCAATTGAGCACTTTAAAACGCTAGGAATTGCCCCGGAAGATTTAACGGTTGTGATCGGTCCGAGCATCAGCCAGGAAAACTTTGAAGTCGAAGCTGATGTAATTGAGCAAATTAATAAATTGGATATGATTGAAACAAACTCATGCTATAAGCGAATAAATGATATAAAATATAAGGCTGATGTAAAACTTATAAACAAACTACAAGCTAAAGTTAGCGGAGTGCCCGAGTCAAATATTTACGTAAGTAATATTTGTACATATGAAAATGATGATTTATTTTCATTTAGACAAAATAACCAAACAGGAAGGATGATAGCATGTATATACAAAAAGTAGAAACAGAAAAACAATTGCAATCAACATTTGAATTAAGAAAAGCAGTATTTTGTGAGGAACAAGGAGTTCCTTTAAAAGAGGAACTGGACGTATTTGATGATTTAAATCACAAACGTTCAATTCACATTATCGTAACCGAAAAAGGAAAAGTAATTGGAACGCTACGTGCAGTAAATGCAACAGACTATGTAAAGATTGGTCGAGTAGCAGTTGCTGAAGAATTTAGAGGACGTGGAGTAGGAACAAAAATGATGAACTTTATCATCGATTTATGTTTAGAAGAAAACGTATATAATGTCCGCAATAAGTATTTCTATGTTGAGAGCCAAGTTCAAGCAATTCCGTTTTATGAAAAAATAGGTTTCAAAGCATATGGTGAAGAATTTGACGATTGCGGGATTCCTCATCGTAAAATGCAGTACTTAGTGTTTTAATGTGGTATAATAATAAGGATATAAGGAGAGTGATTTTATGATAAAAAAACACGGATATGTAGATAGTACGCGACCAATAGTGATTTTAGATTCAGGACTTGGTGGGGCAATTGTTGAAAAACGTTTCAAAGAGAAATATCCACATGAAAATACTGTGTTATTTGTTGATAATGCATTCATGCCTTACGGAAATAAGGAAAAAAGAGATGTGCGTAACCGAATTAAAAAGGTAATGCGTCACATTGAAGAATTAGATCCTAAAGCCTTAATTATAGCATGTAATACAATCGACTCATTAGCGATGGATGTAATCTTCACAACTTACCCGGATATGCCGATCGTGCAAATTGTTGCACCGACATGTAAGAAAGCAGTAGAAGTTAGTAAGACTAAATCGATAGCAGTATTAGCAACACCAAATACAATTGAATCACAAAGTTATTTATTTAATAGTGGTTTATATTACCCAAATACTAATGTAATTGGAGTTTCATGTGATGACTTAGCTTCAGCTATTGAAAATCACAAAGATATTAAACAAACATTCAAATTAGAAACTGCTGGTTTAGCAAATGAAAAATTTGATACAATAATTTTAGGATGTACGCACTATGCTAAAGTTAGAGCGCTGATCAATAAGTCATTCGGTGATGTTAATGTAATCGATTCAACTGAAGTTGTGGTCGAAGCGTTTGAGCAAATTTTAAACCGAATCATTTTACAACCTAAAAATAAAATTGGTACAACTGAAGTTTTATACACAAGTGACATCGATATGGAATACTTGAAAAAACTTTACGGTTCAATTGAACACACTAAAATCGAATTATAAATAAAAAGAAGAGCTATTTATTAGCTCTTTTTTAATATTATTTGACCTGTCCCAAACAGTTAAATTAAATTTTTTCGTAACCCATTTCCAATAATTTTTCTTCACTTTGTTTCATACTAATTTTTTCAGTATTACCTTCAGAAATAATTCCGGCTACATCAGCAGCGACTTCCATGTCAATCGTCTCATAGTCGATAGACATCTTTTCAACAAGCAAATCATCTTGGTAATCAATTGCATGCTCAATTCCTTCGATACTTGCTAGATCGGCTGCATATGAGTCGAATAAAAGTTTGGCATCTTCTTTATTATTTATTCCAACAGAAGCATATTCCATTTCATTGACAGTTTCTTGACGAATCACTGTATCGCCTTTATATGTATAAATTAAGGTGCTTTTAATTCCTTCATTTTCAATTTGGTAAGTATTTGTCTTTTCACTTGAGCAACCAACTAGGGAAATTGCTAAAACAAATAGTGCCACTACTTTAAAAAACTTTTTCATAAATTCCTCTTTACTATAATATTATTTGATACATCACCATTATACTATAAAAAACTACAATACACATTTAAAATTTGCGTGGCTTAGCTTTCAACCGATCAAGATTCTAGTAAATAAAGAACGAGCAAATACCAAGTAAATTGTTGGCTCGCGTTCACCTGTGTTATTACCCACATAATTTATGTGTATTTTTTTTAACACTTCGCCAATTATTTTACAATAATTTTACATTTGTGTTATCATATGTATGAAAGTAAATCATATATGATAGTAATACGGACTATCGTTTCTACCCCGCACCGTAAATGTGGGACTATGAGAACATTTTTAGCAAGCTTTTGCATGCTAGGAGAGTGTCTCATGACACTCTCTTTTTTTATTTTCAATAACTTAAATTCAAGGAGAAGCTAATGAAAACAGTTGCAGTTATTATGGGTTCAAAATCAGATTATGAAGTATGTCAACAAGCAATTAAGGTATTAACTGATTTAGGAGTAAATGTCTATAAGGAAGTAGTTAGTGCCCACCGCACACCTGAGCGCTTAAGTGCATTTGGTATTGAAGCGAGCGGTAAATATGATGTGGTCATTGCCGCTGCTGGTGGTAGTGCTCATTTACCGGGAATGGTTGCCGCATTTACAAATGTACCAGTAATTGGCCTGCCGATTAAATCCAAAGCATTAAATGGGGTTGATTCACTTTTATCAATCGTGCAAATGCCTCCAGGAGTTCCGGTTTCTACAGTAGCAATTAACGGGGGAATGAACGCGGGATTACTAGCTGCGCAAATGCTGGCGATCAGCGATGGTGAATTACGCGCTAAGTTAGATCAATTTAAGTTAGAAATGAAAGAAGATGTTATAAAAAATCATAATGAGGCAATATGCAAATAGGAATAATAGGTGGAGGTCAGCTAGCGATGATGCTTTGTGAGGCTGCTAGCAAACTTGGTTACAGCACGATAGTTTTAGATCCAAATCCGAATTGTAGTGCTAAACAGTTTTGCAACCAATTAATTTGCTCAGCATACGATGACTTAAGCGGTCTTGAGCAGTTAGCCCAAACTGCTGACGTCGTAACATACGAATTTGAAAATGTCTCAGTAGCGGGAATCGATCACATTCAAAAATTATACGGAAATGTTGTTCAAACAAGCAAACCGCTAATACTTAGTAATGATCGTCTAATCGAAAAACAAGCGGCGCTGGAAAGTGGATTTGCTCCGGCTCCATTTGCTCCGGTATCATCGGTAAACGAGGTTCGAGATTTTGCCAGTAACGTTGGATATCCCATCGTCCTTAAAACCCGTAAGTTTGGATACGATGGAAAAGGCCAAGTTGTTATAAAAAGTGAGCAAGAACTTGAATGTGATGCTGCCCGCGAAATTATTAGCAGCGGGGCAATAGCCGAGCAAATGATTGATTTGGAGTTTGAAACAAGTGTTATTGCCATTCGCAGTGCGAGTGGTGAATGTCAGTTTATTCCGAGTACGATTAATACTCATGTCAATAATATCTTAAGTACAAGCCAGACACTTACTGACAACTTAGATCCGCACATCTACGAGTTAGTCACTAAGTATTTAGACTATCATAATTTAATTGGAATTATTACGGTTGAGGTTTTTATTAGCCGTGATGGAACAGTCTATTTTAATGAAATTGCCCCAAGGCCGCATAACAGTGGACACTATTCAATTGAAGGGTGCAACCATAGTCAATTTGAGATGCATCTGCTGGCTATTACCGATCAACCGTTACCTGAAGTTAAGTTGCTTGATCAAACGCTAATGGTCAATGTCTTAGGACAAGACTATCAAAGTGCTAAAGATTTTGTCAATAATAACTTATCACCTAATATCCACTTCCACGATTATTTCAAAGAGGCGGCAATTACGAACCGCAAGATGGCGCATATTACGGCAGTGGGAGCATCGGCAATTGGATTATTAAAAAACTACCAAGCTAAGGAGAATAATGAATAAAAGAATATTTGTTGAAAAGAAGGCGGCATTTGCAACGGAAGCCGAAAGTCTTAAGAAAAGTATAAATTATGATTTGGGAATTGATGTAAATCTTCGTTATTTTAAAGTATATGATATTTTTGATACTACTGAAGAGGAAGTTAACTTTTTAGTTTCCGATGTAATTGCTACATCCAACAAAGACATAGTTAGCTTTGAATTTGATTTAAATGCTAATTATATCAGCAGTCAATTATTACCGGGAACATATGATAACCGTGCAGCGGCATGTATTGACTGTTTGCAAATCAAATTTGCGTCACAAGCAAGAGTATATACCGGAGAAGTATATCTTTTAGAGGATGATCAGCATTTGGAGGTCCTAGCTGGTTACTTAATCAACCCGATTGAAAAGCAAAAATTTAATATTGAAGTCTTAGCTGAAAATAATAATTATCTACTAACGGAAGATTATACGCACAGTGGATTTATTGGATTTAGTGAAACTGAATTATTAGCGCACATTAGTGAACATGATTTAAGTTTAAACATCAATGACTTAAAATGGATTCAAGAGTATTTTCGCGACACCGAAAAACGTGACCCAACCCACTTGGAATTAGGAATGCTTGAAACATACTGGTCAGATCATTGTCGTCACTCGACGTTTGAAACAATTTTAGATGTTGAGCAAATTGCTGATGATAATGTTCGCGAAGTATACGAAGACTACTTAGCAGTGAGAGATTTAATTGGTCGAACTAAACCAGTAACACTTATGGATGTTGCTAGCTTATTTGGACGATATGTAACAACTGAAGGAATAGTTACAGATATTGAAGTTTCAGATGAAATAAATGCATGTAGTGTATATGTTGATGTCGATGTTGATGGTAAGTTTGAAAAGTGGCTAATGATGTTTAAAAATGAGACGCATAATCACCCAACTGAAATTGAACCATTCGGTGGGGCGGCAACGTGTATTGGTGGAGCAATTCGTGATCCGCTTAGTGGTCGAAGCTACGTTTACCAAGCGATGCGCATCAGTGGGAGTAGCAATCCGTTAGAACCAGTAACTAATACATTGCCTGGAAAATTACCCCAGTCGAAAATATCGAAAGTATCGGCTAAAGGAAATAGTTCGTATGGAAATCAAATTGGACTTACAACAAGTTATGTTCGCGAAATCTTCGATCCCGGATATATGGCCAAACACATGGAACTAGGAGCTGTAGTTGGAGCAACACCGGCAAGTCATGTTCGACGCGAAGCACCTGCTGTTGGTGATCAAATTATCTTAGTTGGAGGACGCACTGGTAAAGATGGAATTGGAGGTGCAAGTGGTAGTTCCAAAGAACATACTGCTGATACCTTAGCGAGTAAGATGGCTGAAGTGCAAAAAGGAAATCCCGTTGAAGAGCGTAAGTTACAACGTTTATTTGCTAAATATGAAGTGGCGAGATTAATTAAAAAGAGTAATGACTTTGGAGCGGGTGGAGTAAGTGTTGCAATCGGTGAAATTGCCGACTCGATTGAAATCAATTTAAATGCTATACCCTTAAAGTATCAAGGTCTAAGTAGTTTTGAAATTGCATTAAGTGAATCACAAGAACGAATGGCAGTTGTTGTTGCACCGGAAGATGTAGCCGAATTTACTAAGCAAGCTGCTAAGGAGAATTTAGAAGCGACGGTCGTAGCCCACGTTACTGATAGCGGTCGTTTGGAAATGAAATATAACGAGAGCACAATCGTTTCCTTATCACGTGAGTTTTTAGACACCAATGGAGCGCCAGCATATCAAAGTGTTGTGATTGAATCAAAGCCTGTACCGAACCGTAAGTTTGCCAATGATTTACTTGAAAGTTTTGCTAGTTTAAATGGTGCTAGTCAAGCTGGGCTTAACCAAATGTTCGATTCCACAATTGGAAGCGCAACGGTCTTCGCCCCATTTGGTGGAAAGTATCAAAAGTCACCAAGTGATGTAAGTGCAATTAAGTTTCCGGTTAAGACTCAAACTAATACAGCTAGTGTTTTAGCATACGGATACAATCCGAAAATTAGTAGTGAAAACCAGTATTTAGGTGCGATGTATGCCAACGTTGAAGCGATTAGTAAGTTAATCGCAGCTGGGACCAATTTAGAAGATATTAAATTTACATATCAAGAGTACTTTGAGCGTCTTAAAGATGATAAGCAAAAGTGGGGGAAACCATTAGCAAGTTTACTTGGAGCTTTCAAAGTTCAACGAGCACTGGGATTGCCTTCAATCGGTGGAAAAGATTCAATGAGTGGAACATTTAAAGATATCGATGTCCCACCAACATTAGTTGCTTTTGCGATCAACACGATTGATGCACGTATGGCAATTAGTAATGAACTAAAATCAACTGACAGTAAATTATTTATTACTAATGTTAAACGTTTGGATAACGGAGAGTTTGATTTTGCTAGTTTAAAAGCAGAGTACGAAACACTTCATGAACTAGTTCAGTATGGTAAGGTTTTAAGTATGAAAGCGGTTGGCGCATTTGGTGTCGCTCATAGTTTAGCAGAAATGGGATTTGGTAATTTAATTGGTAGTACAGTTGTTACTGAATTTGATCCGATGCTGGAGAACTACGGTCAAATTATTATCGAGTCAACAGAAGACTTGCCGTTTACTAAACTTGGTGAAACAAATTCAAGTCAAGTATTAACAATTAACGCTCAAGCATACGCTCTTACTAAGTTACTTGCTGTTAGTGAAGAGGTGTTTAGTAATCTATATCCGCAAACGGCATCTACTCAAGGTAACGATATCGAAACGTTAAACTTTGAAACTGCGAATCAGTTTAAATATCCACAGTCATCATCGGAAGTTAAGGTTGTAATTCCAGTATTTCCGGGAACTAACTGTGAACGTGATATGGCGCGTGCCTTCGCTAGCGAAGGAGCAACGGTAACGGAGATTGTAATTAACAATTTAAGCAGTGAACAGTTAACTCAATCCATTGAACAATTTGCTGTGGAAATATCAAAGGCTGATATTGTCGCCTTTAGTGGTGGTTTTAGTCTCGGTGATGAACCAGATGGTAGTGGTAAGTTTATTGCCAATATTATTAAGGCGCCACAAGTGAAAGCAGCAATCGAGACTCACTTACAATCAAAGAAACTAATTATCGGAATCTGTAATGGGTTCCAAGGATTAATCGAAAGTGGATTATTACCATTTAATCAAATTGGAACGCTAAACGAAGATAGCCCAATTTTATTTAGAAACGATTTGAATGAACACGTCTCAAATATCGTTGATGTAAAAATTGTTAGTAATAACTCACCGTGGCTAGCATCACATGTTGTAGGTAGTCAATACAAATTACCAATTTCACACGGAGAAGGAAAATTTGTATGTGATAGACAAACGTTAGATACGTTGATTGCCAATGGTCAAATCTTCTCTCAATATGTGAGTCCAGAAGGACAAGCGGTGATGGATCCGCAGTTTAATCCAAATGGAAGTACGTACGCAATTGAAGGGATCGTTAGTAGTTGTGGTTTAATTTTAGGAAAAATGGGACATAATGAACGATACACAGAAAACACATTAATTAACACGGTCGGAAACTACGATACGATGTTGTTTAAAAATGCAGTTGACTATATAAGGGGAAAATAATGGAACTATTATACACTGGTAAAGCTAAAGAAATATACAAGTTGGAAACAGATGGACAAATTGCGATTGTTTATACGGACAATGCAACAGCTGGAAATGGTGAAAAAGCTGATTCATTTGCCAACAAAGGTAAACTTAATGTTGAAATCTCAAGTTTAATTTATAAGTATTTAGAAAGCAAAGGAATTGCTACGCACTTAATTGAAAATCGTCTTGAAGAAAATATGCAAATTTGTCATCATTGCCAATTGATTCCGCTTGAAGTAATCATTCGTAATATAAGTGCTGGAAGCATGGCGAAGAAGATGGGAATCGAAGAAGGAATTAAACTTTCGCATCCAATTTTTGAACTATCGTATAAAGATGATAGTTTGGGTGATCCATTTATTAATAGCGACTATGCCACGGCTTTAGAAATATGTAGTGCTGAAGAACTAAGTGAGATTAAAGCTAGTGCATTAAGTATTAACCAATTACTAATTGATTTATTTTTAGAAGCGAATATTACCGTGGTAGATTTCAAATTAGAATATGGAAGAACAGCAGATGGTAGCGTTGTTTTAATTGATGAAATTAGTCCAGATACGATGCGTCTTTGGGATGCAACTACTGGTCAAAAGCTAGATAAAGATAACTTCCGTCGTGATCTTGGAGACTTAGTAGAAAATTATAGTGAAGTATTAAAGCGACTTAAGGAGCTAAATGTTTAATAGTATAAATGAAGAATGTGGTGTATTTGGTGTATTTAATTGTGAGAACGCCAGTGAACTTACGTATTTTGGATTACAATCACTACAACACCGTGGTCAAGAAGGATGTGGAATTGTAACATCCAATGGTAGTTTACACATCCATAAAGGAGAAGGTTTAGTATCTAAGGTTTTTGATCGTGATAATATTGCTAAACTAACTGGTGATCATGCGATCGGTCATGTTCGTTACTCAACGACTGGTGAAAGTCAGTTGCTTAATGTTCAACCGTTTATCTTCCGTTCTTTTGAAGAAGATTTTGGACTTTGCCACAATGGAAATATAGTAAACGCCGATGAGCTACGCTTAGAGCTAGAAAATACTGGATCAATCTTCCAAACTACATCAGATTCAGAAATTATTGCTCACTTACTTAAACGTCAAAGTGGTGATTTTACTTCCCGCCTGCAAGCGGCTTTACCCAAACTAGTCGGAGCATTTGCCTTCCTATTTATTTTTGAAGAAGAAATGTATGCAGCATTAGACCCGAATGGACTTCGTCCACTTAGTTTAGCGAAGCTTGGAGATGGTTACGTTCTTAGTAGTGAAACTTGTGGATTCACTTTAGTTGATGCTGAATATATTCGTGACATTAACCCGGGTGAGATTATTAAGATTGATAAAGATGGGGTTACCAGTGCAACGTTTGGAACGAAAATTCAAAATAAGATGTGTGCAATGGAGTACATTTATTTCTCAAGACCGGATAGTTACCTGCGTCAAGATAGTGTGTATAAAGTTCGTGAACAAACTGGACGCTATTTAGCGAAGCAAGCGAAGTGTGAAGCCGACGTTGTAATTGGCGTTCCTGATAGTGGTCTTCCAGCAGCGCGCGGTTATGCCAAAGAAGCAGGAATTATTTATGAACAAGGATTACTTAAAAATAAATATTCTGGTAGAACTTTTATTCAACCAACTAATGAACTTCGTAAACTGGGAATTAAGTTGAAACTGACAGTTGTTGAAGAGTTAGTTCGCGGTAAACGTGTTGTGGTAATTGATGACTCGATTGTTCGTGGATTCACGATGCAAAAAATTGTTGATATGCTATGGAGCGCCGGTGCGGTTAGTGTCGATGTTAAAATTGCCTCACCAGCGATTGTTAAACCATGTTTTTATGGTGTTGATTTCTCAACCGAAGCCGAACTGATTTCCAACAAGATGGATCCGGTGCAACTTGCTGAGTTTATTCATGCAACTAGTGTCGATTTCTTAAGTGTCGAAAACTTACAAGCTGCATGTAATACCGATAGTAGTAAAGAATTATGTTTAGCATGTTTTACCGGAGATTATCCAACAAAATTATACAAAGATACAGATAGTGCAAATACAGTAATTAAATAGGAGCGATATGGATGCTTATGCAAAAAGTGGAGTAGATGTAAACCGTGGTTATGCGGCAGTAGAAACAATTAAAGAAGATGTACTTCGTACACATGATGTTAATGTAATAAATAACTTTGGAAGTTTCGGAGGACTTTACGATCTTTCTAATTTAAATATTAGTGACCCGGTATTAGTTAGTGGAACTGATGGTGTTGGTAGTAAACTGATGCTAGCAATTGAGCTTGAAGACTATTCAACAATCGGTCAAGACTTAGTGGCGATGAGCGTTAATGACATTGTTACAATTGGTGCTAAACCTCTATACTTTCTAGACTATATTGCAGTTAATCAAATCGATCCCAAAGTAGTTGGGGAAATAGTAAAATCAATTTGTGATGGACTCGTGCTATGTAATTGTAGTTTAGTTGGTGGAGAGACAGCAGAAATGGGAAGTTTATACCAAAAGGGTGACTTTGATTTAGCAGGATTTGTAACCGGAGTTGTTAGTAAAAGTAAGATGATTGATATTAGCAAAGTACAAAGTGGTGATGCGATCATCGGTTTAGCTTCAAATGGTATTCACTCAAATGGTTATACATTAGTGCGAAAAACATTTGCAGGAAGTGAGTATCAGTTAACTGATTACGTTGATGTTTTAGGAACAACACTAGGTGAAGAATTACTTAAGCCAACGAAGATTTACGTTAATAGTATCTTGGCGGCCAATGACCAATTCGATTTACATAGTGCAACGCACATAACTGGTGGAGGATTCTTTGAAAACATCGAGCGTGGATTACCAAAAGGACTGATGGCAGATATTCAAAGTGGTTCATACCCAGTTCCGCCAATCTTTGAGTTGATTGCCGAAATAAATCAAATCGATGAGCAAGAGATGCACGGTATTTTCAATATGGGAATCGGAATGTGTTTGATTTGTCCAGATAGTCAAAAACACGATTTGGTCGAGTTTTTAAATAAAAACGGCGAGCAAGCGTATATTATCGGTAGCGTAAAGGAGCAAGATGAGAATTGCAGCGTTCGCATCGGGTAACGGTAGTAATATTTCGCAACTAGTTTTAAATGGTGTTGCCATTGAACTAATCATTTGTAATAACCCCAATGCATATATCATTGAGCGTGCTAAGCAAATGAATATTAAGTGTATTGTAATTCCAACGAAAAATCAAGAGCAAGAAACATATGAACGATTAATGTTAGAAGCGTTACAGCTACATAACATTGAGTTAGTAGTCTTAGCTGGATATATGAAGCTTATCGGTGCGACATTACTCGATGAATATCAAGATCGAATCATCAATATTCATCCATCGCTGCTTCCGTCATTTAAAGGTGCCCATGCGATTGCCGACGCATTTAATTTTGGAGTACGTGTGAGTGGAGTAACAGTTCATTATATAGATAGTGAACTTGATAGTGGAACAATTATTATGCAAAAGCCAGTAGCAATTTGCGATGATGATACGTTAGAAACATTTGAGATGCGTATTCACGAAGCCGAGTATGAAATCTTTCATCTCGCAGTAAAAAAAGTAATCAAGGAGCTAAATGAAAAGAGCATTGGTAAGTGTTAGTGACAAAAGTGGAATTGTTGAATTTTGTCAAAAGTTAAATGAAAATGGATATCAAATCATCTCTACGGGAGGAACGCTAAACGAGCTTGTTTCAAGTGGTGTTGATGCCGTGGATATTACGGAAGTTACCGGATTTCCAGAAATCTTAGATGGACGCGTTAAAACTTTAAGTCCCTATGTGCACGGTGGGTTGTTATACCGTCGTGATCTAGATAGTCATAAAGCCCAAATTGCTGAGCACAATATTCAGGCGATCGACTTAGTATGTGTTAACTTATATCCATTTGAAGCGGCGAGTGCGTCAGGAGATTTGGAGATGGCGATTGAAAATATTGATATCGGTGGGCCATCAATGATTCGTAGTAGTGCCAAAAACTATAAAGATGTTATTGTTGTAACCTCACCAAGTGATTATTCACGCGTAATCACTGCGATTGAAACTGATAATGTAACGGCTAGTTTAAAAGCCAATCTCGGAGCTAAAGCATTTAGAATGACCGCGCGCTACGATGCGATTATTAGTAACTACTTAACTGAGCATATCGGTGATGAGGAAGCTGAAAGTATCACTTTAACATACGACTTAAACGAACAGCTTCGTTATGGAGAAAACCCACATCAACAAGCTAGTTTTTATACGCGAATTGGCGGAACTAACACGGTTGAATGTTGTGAAGTCTTACATGGTAAACAATTATCATACAATAATATTCAAGATGCGCAAGCAGCCTTGGATTTATTATCGGAATTTACAGCACCAACAGTTTGTGCAATCAAGCATATGAGTCCATGTGGAGTGGGAATCGGTGCGACTATCGATACGGCTTGGGACAAAGCGTACGCTAGTGACCCGGTAAGTATCTTTGGCGGAATCGTTGTTACTAATCAAGAGATTAATGCAGCGGTTGCCACAAAAATGAGTGAAATCTTTTTAGAGGTGATTATCGCCCCAAGTTATAGCGCTGAAGCTTTTGCAATCTTAAGTCAAAAGAAAAATGTCCGTATTTTAAAATTAGTGGAAAATGCTAAGCCGGTAGCCAAGATGTATAAATCAGTTGGTAATGCGCTGTTAGTTCAAGATGTCGATAATGTTAATAACTACGACTTAGATTTTGAATGTGTGACGAAAAAACCAGTAACTGATGAGCAACTGGAGCAAATGCGTTTTGGACAATCTGTTGTAAAACACGTTAAATCAAATGCGATTGCCATCGTTAAAGATAATCAAACAGTGGGAATCGGTGGCGGACAAACAAGTCGAATTGCCAGTAGTGAAATTGCCCTTAAGCAAGCTAGAGCCGCCGGAGCAACAAACGACTTAATTTTGGCATCCGATGCCTTCTTCCCATTTGATGATGTTGTTCAGTTAGCTCACGAATATGGGGTTACGGCAATTGTTCAACCCGGTGGATCGATGCGTGATCAAGATTCAATTGACAAATGTAATGAACTAGGTATTACGATGGTATTTACAAAAACAAGACATTTTAAACACTAGGAGAAAAGATGAATATATTAATAATTGGTAGCGGTGGTCGCGAACATAGTTTATTTACAAAGGTAAAACTCGACCCACGTGTTAATCAAGTATTTATGTTAGGCGAAAATGGGGCAATTGATCCGACCTTTTTAATCAAAGATGTTGACGGTCTTGATTTTAAACAAGTCTACGATATAATTTGTAAAAAAGAGATTGCCATGACAATCGTTGGTCCAGAAATTTATTTGGAAGCTGGAATTGTTGATTATTTACGCGCACATGGTTGCCCGGTTATTGGAACTGATAAATACTGCGCTCAGCTTGAAAGTTCTAAAAAGTTTGCTAAAGAGATTATGGCCACGGCCCACATCCCCACTGCTAAATATAAATATGTTACAGATCCAACGGTGGGACTTGAGGTTTGCTTGGAGTTTGGTTATCCCGTTGTTTTAAAATTCGATGGTTTAGCTGCCGGTAAAGGGGTGCTTGTATGTGAAAGCCCAGCAGATGCTGAGCGATATTTTGACAATGTCTTAAACAAACGCTGTTTTGGTAAAGGGGGCATCGTCATCGAAGAATGTTTAGTTGGCGAAGAGTACAGTGTTTTTGCTGTAGTATCGGGAAATAACTATTCAATCTTGCCAGTGGCCCAAGATTATAAGCGAGCGTACGATAACGACTTAGGACCGAATACGGGAGGAATGGGCGCTAATACAACATCGAAGTACGATGATCAACTACCGTTTATTGAAGACCGCATTTTAAAACCATTATTATCGGAGTTTATCGAGCGTGGTTATAAGTATACAGGGTTTTTATATATCGGTTTAATGCAGACAATCGATGGACCAAAAGTAATCGAATTTAATGTGCGTATGGGAGATCCGGAAACGCAAATCGTCATGCAAAAACTCGACAGTAGTTTACTAGAAGTTATTGAGAAAGTTTACGGTGGTGAAAACTTTATTCCTGAATTTAAAACTGAAGAATATGTTGGGGTAGTAATTGCTGCAAGTGATTATCCAAACCAATACGAAAAAGATGTTATACTTGAATTAAATGAAAGTATGCGTCCGACTTTTCATATGGGCACTAAGAACATCGGCGGAACCTTATATTCTACTGGTGGCCGCGTAATGATGGTGACAAGTGGTGGAGAGACTGTTGAAGCTGCTCGTAATCACGTTTATCAAAAGCTAGCTACATTCAAAAATGATAAGCTGTTTTATCGAAACGATATTGGACACGGCCGCGTATAGTACGGAGAGAAATGGAAAAAGTAGATCAAGATACATTATTTAAATATTCAAAGAGAGAAGATAATTTAAACTTTATAACTCACGCTATCGGTGCGCTATTAGCATTACTGGGAATTGGCTTTTTACTAATCAACCATCAAGATGCGAGTTTGGTAATTAAAATTGGAGTAGTTGTTTATGGATTGAGTATGTTTGCCTTATTTACAGCAAGTAGTTTGTATCATTATGAACAAAATCCGGAGCGACGTGCACTATTTAAGCGTTTGGATCATGCGATGATCTTAGTGATGATTTCCGGAACGTATGCACCACTATGCTTGGTGATGGGAACAACGAGTAGTTATATTATTTTGGGATTAGTGTATATTTTGTCATTAATCGGAATAGCGCTAAAAGTAAAATATATTAATGTCCGTAGTAGTGTGTCAATAGCCATCTACTTAATTGTCGGTTGGTTAGCGGTGTTTATGATTAAAGATATGTATTTAATCCTTGATCCAATCGTCATGTATTTAATTGTTACCGGTGGGATTGTCTATTCCCTAGGAGCGTTAGTGTATGCCTTTACTAAATTTGAATTTCATCATGCACTATGGCATGTATTTGTATTAGTAGCAGCGATTTCCTTTTTCTTTGCTGTCCACTTTGCACTATACGTATAATAAATAGACGAAAGCAACTATTGATTAAGTTCAATAGTTGTTTTTATTTGTAAAAAAAATGTAAAATAAAGTTGAAAGTGAGGTATAATATAGGTGAAATTAAAATAAGTGTTATTAACTAAGGGAGATTAATTTTTTATGGACAAGTTTTTTAAACTAACAGATCACAAGACAACGGTAAAAATTGAAGTTATTGCCGGAATCACAACATTCTTATCGATGGCTTATATTTTAGTGGTAAACCCACTTACACTTGCAGATGGAGGCATGGATGCGGGAGCAGTATTTACAGCAACTGCCTTATCAGCAATTATCGCCACTTTAATCATGGGGCTATATGCCAACTTCCCGGTGGCACTAGCTGCGGGGATGGGAACAAATAGTTTCTTAACGTACTCAGTAGTTATGGGAATGGGATATACATGGCAAGAAGGACTATTTGCAATTTTCATCTCAGGTTTGCTATTTATTTTATTATCAGCAACTGGTTTGCGTGCTACAATCATCAACGCTATTCCTCGTTCGATTAAATATGCAACAAGTGCTGGGGTTGGTTTATTCATCGCATTCATTGGAATGCAAAATGCAGGAATTATTGTTGATAACCCGGGGATCCTAGTAAGTTTGGGAGATTTAACAGTTCCCACAGTAATGCTTGCGATTATCGGAACGTTTATTACAATGTTCTTAGTAGCTAGAGATACTCCAGCGGCAATCTTTGTCGGAATGGCAATTACAACAGTTATTGGAATTTTGATGCAACTATTTGGATTAGATTCAGGAATAGTAATGCCAGAAGCAGTATTCGCAGTTCCCCCAAGTTTAGAACCAGTATTCGGACGTCTGTTTTTAGATGTTGAAATTGGTGGATTATTAGTTGACTTCCGTTTTTGGGCAGTTGTAATTTCATTCTTATTCGTTGATTTCTTCGATACTGCTGGAACTTTAGTTGCAGTTGGTAGTGAAGCGGGATTCATCGGTGAAGATGGAAGTTTAGATGGTGCAGAACGTGCACTGATGGCCGATGCAACGGCTACAACTATTGGTGCAGTAGTTGGGACAAGTTCGGTAACTGCTTATGTTGAAAGTTTATCTGGGGTAAAAGCTGGTGGACGTACGGGATTAACTGCTGTAGTAGTCGCAGCGTGTTTTGCTATCGCATTATTCTTCTCACCAATCTTAGCAATTGTAACAAGTTCAGTAACAGCTCCTGCATTAATTACAGTTGGGACACTGATGGCTGTTAATAAAGGTAAAATTAATTATGAGAACTATGCCGATACTGCAGCTTCGTTTTTAACAATGTTAATGATGGTTGTTAGTTATTCAATTGCCACAGGTTTAGCAACAGGAATTATTACTTATACAGTATTAAAAATTGCACAAAAAGAACATGATGAGCTTCACCCAATCTTGTATGTATTATCAGTATTCTTCATTTTCTACTTTGCGATGCTATAAAAAAAAAAAGGGCCCGAAGGTCCTTTTTTTACATCCAGGTAATTTTAGTTTCGTTTCCTGCTTTAATTCTTTGAATATTAGTTCTATGCATAAATGTAACAAACATGAAGATTCCAAAGATTGCTAATGAGTAAAACGCTGGTTGGAAAAATAAAGTGTATAAGAAGTACGATCCAATCGCAACGATTGATGATAGTGACACATATTTGCTAATCTTTAGAACGATTAAGAAAATTGTTATCGCAAACATCGCTCCCCAAAAACTGTAAGCACATACAAATCCAAATGCCGTTGCAACTCCTTTACCACCTTTGAATTTCAAGAAGATTGGGAATGTATGTCCTAAGATTGCTATCGCTCCAGCTAACAACGGATTAATCCCAAAATAATTGGCAACTAATACCGCTATTGCTCCTTTAGAAAAATCTAATAAGAAACCTAATACAAACGCTTTCTTTCCACAAGTTCTTCCTAAGTTTGATCCACCGACATTACCACTACCTTCGGTGCGGATGTCTTTACCGAACATAAATCCGACAAGAAGTGAAAATGGAATTGAACCAAATAAGTAAATACATAATAATAAGATTGATAATTTCAACATAATATAGCCCCTTTGCAGTTTATTTTACCATATGTAATCACCCGGCAAGCAAATAATTATAAATAGGTGAACCTCTAATTCAATCATTTGCTATAATATTTAGAGAACTAGGAGGATAAATGTTTAAGTATATTGCATTGGATTTTGATGGGACATTATTGGGAGTTGATCATAAAATTTCGGATCGTAGTGTTGCTGTTTTAAAAAAGTTACAAGAAAAAGGTATTGTGGTAATATTATGTTCTGGTAGAAACGTAACACAGATGGACTTTGTTGCTGCTAAGATTGGAACTGAGAAATATGAAACATTTATTATTTCTGATAATGGTGGTGTCGTTACCGAAGTTAAAGATGGAAAGCGAACAGTTTTACGTAACGCGAAATTCCGTGATAATGAACTTGCGGAAATTCTTAAACTCGTACACCGTCGTACCAAAGTAATTAGTGCCTTTAATGATGGAAAACGTTATTTAGCAAAATTCTATTTATTTGAAATGCTTCGTGCTTATTTTCGATTTAAAGAGCGTTCGATCATTGGGTTGCCAAATCAAGCAAGTAAAATTTTATTAATCGATACGCGAGAGAAAATCGAAAAAGTATATGAGGAAACGAAAAATGATATCTTAAATGAATTTCCGCATCTAAATGTATTTCGTAGTGTACCAACATTAATCGAAGTTACTCCGGAAGGGTCAACTAAAGGTCAAGGGCTGGAACTAGTATTTGAAAAGCAAGGTTGGGACTTAAAAGATCTGATTGTATTTGGTGATGGAGAGAATGATATTTCGATGTTTGAAGTTGCTGGTCGTTCAGTTGCAATGGCAAACGGATTTGATACGGTGAAAGCTTGTAGCGATGAAGTCTGTTTAGCTAACTCAGAAGATGGTGTTGCCAAGTATTTAGAACAATACTATGAGTCTATTCTTTAAATAAGTAGTGAACTTGATTTAATAATATGCTATTATTTATTGAGTAAAAAGAAGGAGGCAACATGGCCAAGAAAAGAAGAGAAGTCCAATTGGAAAAAAATGCAAAATCCAAGGGGAAAGAATATAAGCCTAAAAATTCCAAAAATAAAAGCGGTCGTTCAAGACGCGTTATGCGAACAATTATCCTTATAATCTTACTATTAGTGGCAGCAGCGTCATATTTCTTTTATACGCAAATGATAATACCGAATCGTGAATCAAAGCGTCCGTTATCGATTTTACTAGTTGGTAGTGATGTTAGTGAGTTCCGTGATGTGTATTTTAATAATACTAAGCCAGAAAAAACTGATTCATTGATTTTGCTAACGTTTAACCCAACAACCTATACTTTTGAGATGGCATCGATTCCTCGAGATACTTCGATTGATTACGTATGTGATTCGATCCAAGATTATACGGGCGCGCCATATCAAGGAGAACCATACCAAGATCAAGTTAATGAATTATATCAAGTGTCTGGAGAAACAATGTCATGTTTAACAGACAGTGTATCGAAGTTATTTAATGTACCAGTGGACTATTATGTTAAGGTGGATATGGACCAACTTTCAAATATAGTTGATGCTATAGGAGGAGTTGAAATTCCAATTTATGCTCCAGATTATTACCTGTCACAAGAAAATGTTGATATGACAGTAACATATTCTTGGACTGCTGGTGAAACTGTCACAATGCAAGGTGATGAAGCACTTACGTATGCAAGGGCACGTCACGATTCCGAAAAAGATTATGGACGTGGAATTAGGCAACAGCAAGTAATTGGGGCAATTGCATCGAAATTATTAGGTTCTGGATTTAACTTAGATGTTATAAACTCGGTATTGGCGATGGTTGATACTGATATGCCAGTTAAATTAATCTATGATTATGCACAATATTTAATGTCTGTAAAGACAGTACTAGACTTAGCTGGTGGTAAAAACGAAGTAAGTGTTGATGAATTGCCAGATAGTGCGTGGCTGAACTTATATGACTTTACGGGATTTGATGGTAATTTAATCGGAACACCGAACCAACGAGAAAAAGAGATTGATGAGTTTGTAGCTTATATGCAATCTGATGCTGTAGATCAGCAAGAACTAAAAGAAGAGATGATGAAAAATCATCAATTATATAACAGTGCATATGATGGACACTATAATGTGGAATATGACCAACTATATGAAATTTCTAACGAACTGCGCAAGAACTTAGAGTTAGAAGAGGATGATGTTGAAGTGCCTAGTTATCCGTATGGAGATAATTATGCATTTGGACTAATGCAAAAAGAACAAACTGTTGCGATGCAATAGTCAGTTTAATATTGAAAAGGGAGTTGTAATTGTGAGGGAAAATAATATTTTAATATTGTATTATTACAAACTTTTGTATGTACTATTTAAAGTGTTTCCACTAAAAGATAATTTAATTGTTTTTGAGGGAAGTGGTCAATATGAGAATGATAGAGATTTATTAACATTATTTACGGAAGTAAAAAAAAACTATCCAAACTATGAATGTATATATATTTGTGATGAAGATGAGGATTTGATGGAAGAAGATGAAGTGTTATTGAATTCCGAAAATCATATCCGCATGCTAGCGCGTGCGAAGTACTTATTTGTCTGTGGTGATTCTCTGCCATTTTTTAGTAAGCGACCTAATCAAATTTATGTCCAAACTTTAAGTGCGACGTTTTTAAATAAAACTTTTCTCGATGATCCTTATATCGAACAAATAGATAAGAAAAAGATAAAGCAGCAAGTTAAGCACTGGGATTACTTAGTAAGTCCTAATCGATATGCATCGCGATGCTTAAGAAGTGCCTATGGTTATAATGGTCAAGTGTTGGAATTAGGACTTCCGCGAAATCAACACTTGCATCATGTAAGTGAAGATGAAGTTTTTGAGTACCTATATAAACATCAAGTAGATCCGAATGTCGATAAAGCTATTTTATATGTAGCTGCAGAATCATCGACAAATGAGAGTAAGCAATTGGACTGGGAATTATTGGAAAGTACCCCAGGAATTAAGACTTATATATATAGTAAGAATTTTGATGTTGAAAAAATGATCAAATATCATCAATACGAAAGCATTGTAAAAGTCCAAGATTTACAAGAACTTATGGAACTATTTATTATAAGTGATTTACTTGTAAGTGATTATAGTTCTAAAATATTTGAATATTTGGTGGTAGATAAGCCCATAGTGTTATTGCCGAGGTTTTTACAAGCACATATTAAAACACAACAATTATATATGGACTATAACTTATTACCAGCAGAGCAAATCGATGATACAAATCGTTTAATTGAAATTGCTCAAAATTTAAATTCATATAAAGCGGTATGGGCTGAAGAACTTATGGAATTTAGAAACCAAATGGTTCTAGAAAAAGAAGCCCGTGCAAGTAGTTTGATTTTAAAAGAAGTTTTAAAAAAATAAAATTATTTAAAGGAGAATTATGAACGTAGGAATCGGATATGTTGTATTGTATATGAATGATACAAAGCAAGCCGCAAAGTTTTGGACAGAAACTTTTGGTTTTGAAATAAAGAAGACAGTGAAAGTTGGAACAAAGCAAGTAATTACAGTTGGGGCTAGCAACAGTCAGACTAATTTTGAACTAGTCCCACTTAGTTTAATGAGTGATAATCCATATAACTTAAATTTAGGTATTCCTTCAATTTGTTTGCATGTAGATAATTTGCAGCAAGAACATGCAAGATTAACAAAGCTTGGAGCTAATGTTAGCGAGATCAACGATATGGCCGGAATCGAATCAATGTCAATAATTGATTTAGAAGGAAATGCATTCGCGATAATTCAAAGATAAAAAATCAGATTATTATCTGATTTTTTTATTTTTTATATGGTAGATATCGCCTATAAATTAACGTTTTTAAATAAATCTTAAAAAAAACTTTGTTTATCGTTAAAAAAAATTGACAAAGGCGTGCCAATGTTGTACAATTAATACTGTCCGAAAAGGATGAATTATGAAGAACTTTGAAAACTAAATAGATAGGAACCCTGTCAAGGAATTGACAGAAACAAAATCAATAAAATCAAGATTTAATTGAGACAGAATACAACTTTAATACTGAGAGTTTGATCCTGGCTCAGGATGAACGCTGGCGGCATGCCTAATACATGCAAGTCGAACGAACTACCTCTATGACCTTGAAAGTGCTTGCACTGGATTGTGATTAGAATTTGTAGTTAGTGGCGGACGGGTGAGTAACACGTGGGTTACCTGCCACACAGAATGGAATAACTATTGGAAACGATAGCTAATACCGTATATGACCTTCGGGTTGAAAGGGGCGTTTGCCTCGCTGTGTGATGGGCCTGCGGCGCATTAGCTAGTTGGTAAGGTAAAGGCTTACCAAGGCGACGATGCGTAGCCGGACTGAGAGGTCGATCGGCCACATTGGGACTGAGACACGGCCCAAACTTCTACGGGAGGCAGCAGTAGGGAATTTTCCGCAATGGACGAAAGTCTGACGGAGCAATGCCGCGTGAGTGATGAAGGTTTTCGAATCGTAAAGCTCTGTTGTAAGGGAAGAACAGCACTAGTAGGAAATGACTAGTGTGTGACGGTACCTTACCAGAAAGCCACGGCTAACTACGTGCCAGCAGCCGCGGTAATACGTAGGTGGCAAGCGTTATCCGGAATTATTGGGCGTAAAGCGCATGTAGGCGGCTCTTTAAGTCTGATGTGAAAGCCAGTGGCTCAACCACTGAATTGCATTGGATACTGGAGAGCTAGAATCTTGGAGAGGTAAGTGGAATTTCATGTGTAGCGGTGGAATGCGTAGATATATGAAGGAACACCAATGGCGAAGGCAGCTTACTGGACAAGTATTGACGCTGAGATGCGAAAGTGTGGGTAGCAAACAGGATTAGATACCCTGGTAGTCCACACCGTAAACGATGAGTGCTAGGTATTGGGATAACTCAGTGCCGAAGTTAACGCATTAAGCACTCCGCCTGGGGAGTACGGTCGCAAGGCTGAAACTCAAAGGAATTGACGGGGACCCGCACAAGTGGTGGAGCATGTGGTTTAATTCGATGCAACGCGAAGAACCTTACCAAGACTTGACATCCTGGGCAAAGCTATAGAGATATAGTGGAGGTTATCCCGGTGACAGGTGGTGCATGGTTGTCGTCAGCTCGTGTCGTGAGATGTTGGGTTAAGTCCCGCAACGAGCGCAACCCCTATCCCTAATTGCTAACATTAAGTTGAGGACTTTAGGGAGACTGCTATTGTAAGATAGAGGAAGGCGGGGATGACGTCAAATCATCATGCTCTTTATGTCTTGGGCTACACACGTGCTACAATGGCTGGTACAAACTGCTGCGAACTCGCGAGAGTAAGCGAATCAGATAAAGCCAGTCTAAGTTCGGATTGGAGTCTGCAACTCGACTCCATGAAGCCGGAATCACTAGTAATCGTAGATCAGAATGCTACGGTGAATACGTTCTCGGGTCTTGTACACACCGCCCGTCACACCACGAAAGTTGGTAACACCCAAAGTCGTTGTATTAACCTTTATGGAGATACGCGCCTAAGGTGGGATTGATAATTGGGGTGAAGTCGTAACAAGGTATCTCTACGGGAACGTGGGGATGGATCACCTCCTTTCTAGGGAATGATGGACTTATAGTTTAACTATTTGACAAACATCTTAAAAGAGCGAAGTAAAGGCCGTTAGCCTTACTAAGAAGAATACTTATAAAAAATTCAACCAAACACAATAATAAAGTTGTATGGTTTCCTATCT
>CP136953.1:307500-507500 GCA_033103385.1 Mollicutes bacterium LVI A0039 | reverse complement strand
AGATTGAAGCGAAAGTTAACGCTTATGATGATCAAGGTGCACAAATTGAGAATATTACCTTAAGTAGTACGATGATTACTGTTACTCAAAAGTATTCAGTAAACAGTGTAACTGTACCAATCAACTATACTTTTGCAAATAAAATACCGGATCAATATGTATCTTTAGTTTGTGATAAAGAAGATGTTGAAGCGTGTAAAGAAACAGATGGATCGCAATATAAAGCGAAGGTTGAAGTATTCGGGAATAAAGATAAAATCGAAGAGATGACCAATGGTGTTGAGTATCGTATCAACTTAGCAAACTTAAATATGAACAATTATCAAGTTGAGGCGACAGCAGTGTTACCGGAAGGGGTATATACGCGAAATGTAACGCAAAATGTAACGCTTACATTGGAGCCAGGTGTGTCGAAAACACTTAAGGATGTACCAGTTGTGGAGCAAAACTTAGGTGATGGTTTAGTTGCTAAAGTAGTTAATAGTAAAGATGCATTTATCGATGTAAAAATTACCGGTGCTGAATCAACAATTAATAATATCGATGGTAGCAACATTACGATTATGGTTAATTTAGAAGGATACAAGGCTGGTGATACAGCAGTTGTCCCACTACAGGTAAAAGTTGCGGATTATGTTACAGCTGAGCCAACTCAGGAAACGGTAGAAATCGCAATAACAGAAGAATAGGAGCAATATGTCAAAGTATTTTGGAACAGATGGAATTAGAGGAGAATATAACGTCAAATTAACAATTGATTTAGCGTTTGAAATTGGAAAGGCCGCAGGGAGTGTTTACCCAATTGGAAGTACAATTTGTATCGGACAAGACCCACGTAAATCTTCAAGCAGCATCGAGTTTGCATTAATTAGTGGTTTGTTAGCGACAGGTGTAAATGTTGATAGTCTTGGTGTTACTTCAACACCATGTGTATCTTACAGTATTATTCATAAAAACTACCAATCAGGAATTATGATTTCCGCTTCACATAATCCTTATTATGATAACGGAATTAAATTCTTTGGAGCTAACGGAAGCAAACTATCAGATGAGTTAGAAACAAAAATTAGCGACTTAATTGATTCTAAGGACTATCGTTTAGTGGACACTAAAGACTTAGGAAGTCACCGTTTCAATCACGAACCAGTTGATGCATATGAACAATATCTAGTTTCGTTAGGAACATCAATGAATGGGGTGAATATCTGTTTAGATAGTGCTAATGGGTCTAGTTATAAATTAGCAAAGTCAGTATTTACTAAATTAGGGGCAACAGTTACAGTTATTGGAGACGCTCCAGATGGTGTGAATATCAACGACCAAATTGGGTCAACTCACCCTGAGAAGTTATCAGAACTGATGAAATCTGGTGAATTTGACTTTGGATTTGCTTATGATGGAGATGCGGACCGAATCATTTTACTAGCAAACGATGGAACAATTCTTGATGGTGATTACATCTTATATTTACTTGGAAAATACTTCAAGCAAAACAATCAACTAAAAAATAATGTTGTTATCTCAACAGTGATGGCTAACCTTGGTTTTATAGAGGGATTAGCAGCCGAAGGTATCGATGTTGTTAAAACCGATGTTGGAGATCGTTTTGTAATGCAAGCAATCAATGAACATGATGCAACTGTTGGTGGAGAGCAATCAGGGCACATTATTTTACCGGAGTTTTTACCAACTGGTGATGGAATCTTAGTAAGTGTCTTTCTTGCTAACTTAATTGTTAATAGTGATGAAGATTTATTGCATTTAGCAAATCATATGCAAAAATTCCCGCAAGTATTAATTAATAAAAAAGTAGCTGACAAACATGCGGCAATGAAATGTCCAAAGCTACTGAGTGAAATTGAAAAATATGAAGCGCAGTTAGGTGATAGCGGACGTATCTTAGTGCGATTAAGTGGAACTGAGGAACTTGTTCGTGTAATGGTCGAAGCAAAGGACCTTGATACTTGTAATACTATTTGTGAAAAGTTGATGGAGTTTGTAAATTAATATGACTTATAAGCAGGAAATCAATGATTATAAGGCAAAAGCACTTGATGTATATCAAGGTCACCTCGTAGATTTAGAACAAAATATCATTACGCTAAGTACAACACAATCGGAAGAAAAGACTGCAGCTGACTTTTATATTGACTATCAAAATAGTACGATTAAGTTAATTGAGGGAAAAATAAAAATTGATAACGAGTTTGTTAAGCAAATAAATATTAAGTATTTAGATAAATACAAAGATTTAGATCCCGAGCAATTCGAACAGTTAAAATTACGAGTTGTAGATAATCATCGCACGGTTATTTCCGAGTTAAAAGATCAGTATGAAGAATTAGCAGTTGAATCTCGAGAAAATATTAAGTTTAAACTTGCGGAGACTCGTGAAGATAATGATTTGAACATTGATGTGCACGATCCGGTTGATTTTTTCCCGAAAAAAATCAGTTTATTTAATTTTAGTTTTGTGGCAATGTTAGTTTCAATGACAATGATTATTGTCATTTTATACTTATTCATTCTAAAATAACGGATGTAAATAACAAGAGACCAACCATTGGTATGTTTTTGTGCAATCTAAATGCCACTATGCTATAATCTTTTTATAATAAAAGAATCAGGGAGGCAACATGAAAGTTGAACTATTTACAAAAAATGTCGAAATTACAGAAGGTATTGAGGAAAATGTAAAATCTTCATTATCAGGATTAGATAAATATTTCAAAGACGGAGAATTAACAGCTAAGGTAACTATTAAAACGTATTCAGTTGGACAAAAAATTGAAATTGAATTACCAATTGATGATAAACACGTCTTAAGACAAGAAACAGTAGAAAGAGACTTATACCAAGCGATTAATGTTGCAACTGATAAGTTAGAAAAACAAATTAGAAAAGTAAAAAATAGAGCGGCTGACCATCAAAATGAGCGCCAAGTATTACTAGATTACTTTGCAGATTTCGAATCTAATGAAGATGTTACAAAAATTACTAAGCGTAAAGAACTAGAACTGAAACCAATGAGTGAAGAAGAAGCAGTTTTACAATTTGAAATTATTGGACATGACTTCTTTGTTTTCTTAGACGGAAGAACAAGTGATACTAAGCTTTTATATAAGAGAAAAGATGGAGAGTACGGTATTATTACTTTCTAATACATATAGAGATAATGGGAAACCATTATCTTTTTCTATTCATTAACCTATTTCTATACAAAATGTAGTATAATAGGAAGGACGCATAATTAATGCAAAATTAATCATATTAGGAGACAAATGAACAAGAAAATACAAATATTAGTGCTTACAACTTTGATTGCTTCGCAATTTTCTGGAATTTTTACAAGTATAAACTTTTATGCTAGTGAGGTATCGAGTAAAGCTGAGGAAAGCGAGGTTGAATCAGAAGTTGCTCAAGTCAGCGAGGTAGTCAGTGAGGAACTGTCAGAAATATCTGAGCCTGAAGTTGAAGTTCAGTCAACGGTTGCCAGTGAAGTTGAATCTGTGGAAAGTGATGATTCAATAACTGCAGAAATCATCATTGATGAAGATGGTGCGGTTACCAAACAAGCAAGATCAGCGCGATCTATCTCACTTGAACCAACTTTAAAAGAGGGGGAAAACGAAACAACATACGTTAACCAAGCACGTCTTGATAACCACAGTGGTGAATCGACAATTACCATCCAACCAAGTGCTAAAAGTGCGAAGGCAATTGGTGACAATGAAGTTTATTATACATTAGATGAGTCGGGAAATATTATTTCCGGATCACTTCGTCAGCCTCGTAGTTATAACGGGAATATGATTAAAGTTTATAATGGGACAATTGTCGAAGCGGACAGTGCCGTTGCGCGTACTAGTGGTGGTTATGAAACATCATTTTACATTTATGAAAGTTTAGATGATTTAAAATCTAATACAAATGGAGTACCAATCAGTGGTGGTGGTTTTGATGCTACTTATATTGATACAATTGAAGAGGATGGTAAATATTACTATCAAGTTAAAATTAGTGGATACGAAGGATTTGTTGCATCAGAGCACATGCAAATTGTTCCTGAAGAATTAATCAAGTCTCGTTCATACTATGTTGCCGAAAATGGTGATTGGGTTTATTACTCGTCAATGGACGCCCTAAACTCAACTGAATATGATCGCATGGAATTAGGGGAAGCTCCTGCGGATGCAGAGCCTGAAGTTAAGTACTACTCAGATGATGATGAAACTTACTCAACGACGCCAATAATTACTCCGCAAGCTACTGCCAGCGTTTCGTATAATTCATACTTTCTGAATCTACCATTTAGATCGGTAAGTAACTATAGTGCAGCAAACTACAAGAGTTACTTAGCAGCCAAAGGTTATACAAATTCGTCATACTATAACTCTACATCAGCATTTATCGATTCTCAAGATTTAGAAAGTGTCAACTCGCTAATGTTATTTTCAATGGCAAATCATGAATCAGGTTATGGTACGAGCACTTATGCACGAGCGTGTTATAATTTCTTTGGTCGAGGAGCTGTTGACTCAGATCCAGATAAAGCTTGTCAACAATACGGTTATAATACTGCTAGAGATGGAATTTTAGCGCAAGCGCTATTTTTACAGAACGATTATTTTGATATATTAGACTGGCGTTATTCAGGAACTCATGCTGGAAACAAATCTAATGGAATGAATGTGAAATACGCTTCCGATCCGGATTGGGGTAAAAAGATTTCTAATCATGCCTATATGACAGATAAATATTTAGGTAGTAAAGATGAGAATAAGTATGCGATTGTCGAAGTAAAGGGAAATAGTAATGTCTATAACTCTAGTAGTCTTTCGACCAAAGTGAAAAGTAGTGGAGTATCAGGAACGTACGATTACTATAATATTTCTCCCCAAACAGATAACAATAGTTCGGTAAATGTTGTTGCTTTGCTGCAAGAAGGTAACTCATATCAAATATATGTTCCAGCAGCGGTTAAGCGTACCGGTAACAATGACTGTAGTTATACGAAATCGATGCGCGGAAGTTATCCAAACTACGATGGACGTAGCAGATTATCGGTTGAGACTAATATGGCCAACTACTCATGTGATTACGAAAGTTATAGTACGCAAAAATATTGGATATCTAAGTCAAATACATCAGTTGTCAATGGCAAGACTGTACCGACTAACACCAAATCGATTTATGAATATTATCCAAATGGTAAAAAACGCTTTCAATTTGTTGTTAATGCGAGTACTAATGTAATAGACTATGCATATGGATTTGATCAAGAAGGAAATATTATCAACAAATACACTTATCAGTCAGGAACTAAATATGGTTCTGGACATGGTAATAAAAAGCATACTATTTACACAGTTAAAAATGGATATGTAACATCAGCCGTTTCATATAATACTAAGCAACAACTAATCTACGCTTATGAATATTATCAAGGTGCAACCTTATCGACTACCGGTGCTAATATGAAGTATCGTTTTAATATCGACCCTAATTCTGGGTATATTGTAAACACATATAAATATAAGCAAAATAGTGGGTTCCAAATTACGAATATCTATGAATATAATAAAAATACTAAATATGGAAATCATGGTTCAAACATAAGGTTCCGCTTCGACATGAAAACAGGGACAAATGAGATTCAAGTTGCATATGAAATGACAAGTAATGGTACATTTACAAAAGCTTACGAATACCAAAGTGGAACTGAATATGGAAGTCATGCAAACCAGTTTAAAACCATCTTCTACTTTAAAGGAAGCAACAAAGAAATTGATTATGCAATTGGATATAAATCGGGTAAAATAACAACTAAATATCTATATAGTCCCGGAACGATTTATGGACAAGGACATGGATCACGAATTACTCAGATAATAAATTATTAATAAAAATAGGCTAACTTTTTCTTAAAAGTTAGTTTCTTTTTGGAAAATATTTTCCAAGCAATAAAAAAACTAGTAAAAAAATAACAAGACAAGTAAATTTTGTTATAATATACATGTAAAAATTAGGAGGCAAAATGTCAATCATTTTAGATGTATATGCAAGAGAAGTATTAGACTCTAGAGGTAACCCAACAATTGAAGTTGAGGTAGAAACAGAATTCGGTGGATTCGGACGCGCTTTAGTACCAAGTGGTGCTTCAACAGGTGAACACGAAGCAGTTGAATTAAGAGATGGAGATAAATCACGTTACTTAGGTAAAGGTGTATTAAAAGCCGTAGCTAATGTTAATGATGAAATTGCACCATTAATCGTAGGATTTGATGTTTTTGATCAAATTGGTATTGATAAAGCAATGATCGAACTTGACGGTACTGAGAACAAAGGTAGATTAGGAGCAAACGCAATTCTTGGAGTTTCAATGGCTGCTGCAAGAGCTGCTGCTGATGAATTAGACTTACCATTATACCAATATTTAGGTGGTGTTAATGCTAAAGAAATGCCAGTTCCAATGATGAACATCATCAACGGTGGTGAGCACGCTGACAACAACGTTGATATTCAAGAATTTATGATTTTACCAATCGCTGCTCCAAGCTTTAAGGAAGCAATTAGAACAGGTGCAGAAATTTTCCATGCATTAAAAGGTGTATTAAGTGCTAAAGGATACAACACTGCAGTTGGTGATGAAGGTGGATTCGCTCCTAACTTAGGAAGCAACGAAGAAGCAATTACAACTATTATCGAAGCTATCGAAGCTGCTGGTTACAAGCCAGGAGAAGAAGTAAGATTAGGTATGGATGCTGCTTCAAGTGAATTCTACAACAAAGAAACTGGAATGTATGAATTAAAAGGTGAAGGTAGAACATTATCATCAGCTGAAATGGTAGATTTATATGCTGACTGGTGTGAAAAATACCCAATCGTTTCAATCGAAGATGGATTAGACGAAAATGACTGGGATGGTCACAAATTACTTACTGAAAGATTAGGAAGTAAAATCCAATTAGTTGGAGATGATTTATTTGTTACTAACACTACTAAGTTAGCTGAAGGTATCGAAAAAGGAATTTCAAACTCAATTTTAATTAAAGTAAACCAAATTGGTACTTTAACTGAAACTTTAGATGCAATTGAAATGGCTAAAAAAGCAGGATATACTGCAGTAGTATCTCACCGTTCAGGTGAAACTGAAGATGCAACTATCGCTGATATTGCTGTTGCAACTAACGCAGGACAAATTAAAACTGGTTCAGCTTCAAGAACTGACCGTATTGCAAAATACAACCAATTATTAAGAATTGAAGATGAATTAGAAGGTAGAAGTGAATACAAAGGTTTAGGATCTTTCTACAACTTAAGATAATTTCTATTATCCACAAATATAAGAGTGCTTAGGCACTCTTTTTTTTGTTCAACCAAATTTGCAATTAATTAAAATAGTCCTTGATTAGTTTCTAGAAAGTGATATACTATTATAGTTAGGAGATTGTTATGAGTAAAAGGAAATTTATGAGAATGATATATAATGTATTGGATTTGCTTAGAGTTCGCAAGTATGCACAACGCATCGCCTTGAAAATTGCAATTATGGAGATTGAAGATGAAAATTAGTTTTATTATTCCCTGCTACAATGCAGCGCCATATGTGCGAAAATGTGTCGAGAGTATTATTGCTATGAATCAATCCGATATTGAGATAATTGCCATCAATGATGGCTCGACCGATAATACACTCGAAGTATTAAATCGGCTATGTTTAGAATATCCAATTCAATTAATCAACTTTGAAACGGCCAGTGGTTATGCAGGTCGCCCCCGAAATGCGGGAATAGACGCTGCTAGTGGTGAATATTTAGCGTTTATTGATCCGGATGACTATTATATTGGAAGTAATATAGTTAGCTCATACGAGCAATACAGAGGTTATGACGTAATAGTCAATTCTTTTCACATTTGCAATCCCGAAGGTAAAGTTACAGATAAAGTGATCCTTAAAAATAGCGATGTTGATCGCACCAAATTTTTATGGCGTCAAGTCGTAAATGTTTGTAACCAGCGTTCATTGTTTAAGCGCGATTTTATCCTTAAGAATAATATTCGCTATTTTGAAGATTGCCGTAGTCAAGATCTCTTATTTTTATACGGATGTTACGTAGTAGGTAGTAAGATACGCACAACGAATTTAGTGACAACGATGTATTTAGATGAACGCGCGGATTCGGTAAGTAACAATATTAGTCCGCGATATATTGAATCGAGTATCATTGCTTATGAACGATTCTTCCACTTGATAAATGATAGTTTGTGCTGTAAGGAAGTCGATAGTGCAATCGGTGAGCATTTTCTTGGTTATTACTTAAAAGTTCGTTCGCGACTATCTAGTAAACAAAAGGAACTGATTATGTCAACCGACTTTTATAACCATATTAAACATCAAGTTGTTAAAGTGAAAAATAAATAAAGAAAAGTATAGCTAGCGCTATACTTTTTTATACATAAAATGTGGAAATGAACAAATATTTGCTATAATAGATATTAAGGAGTGATGTATGAAAAAGAATAAAATCGTAATTAAAGGTGCACGTGAAAACAACTTAAAAAATATCGATGTTGAGATTCCCAAAGATAAATTAGTTGTAATCACTGGACCAAGTGGTAGTGGGAAAAGTACGCTTGCGTTTGACACTGTGTATGCCGAAGGACAACGTCGTTATATAGAGAGTTTATCTTCATATGCACGTCAATTTTTAGGGGGAAGTGAAAAGCCAGATGTTGATTCAATTGAAGGGCTTAGTCCAGCAATTTCAATCGATCAAAAATCGGGTAGTAACAACCCGCGTAGTACGGTTGGGACAGTTACGGAAATATATGACTATCTTCGATTACTTTACGCACGTATTGGAAAACCAATCTGTCCTAATCATGGAACGGAAATAAAAGCTTCATCACCAAAGGATATTTCTAATAGTGTTATTGAAAAGTATGCTGGAGAGCGTATTGAAGTTATTAGCCGTGTTGTCAACAAACAAAAAGGTACGCACGTTAAGTTGTTAGAACAATTACTTAAAGATGGATTTACCAAAGTTGAAATTAACCACGAACGCATCGAGCTTGATGAGGAAATCGATTCAATTAGTTTATCCAAAACCAAAAAGCATGACATTGATATTATCGTTGATCGTATGCGTGTTGAAGATGGGGTTAAGGCGCGATTACTTACAGCCATCGAGGTAGCCAACGAACATGGTAATGGAAATATTATGATTCGAACAAAAGATAAACTTGAAGAGTTTTCAAGTAACTTTGCTTGTGATAAGTGTGGATTTACAGTTCCAGAGATTGAACCGCGCTTATTTAGTTTTAATGCACCGTTTGGTTCTTGTAATGCCTGTGGTGGATTAGGAGAATTAAAGGAGCCGGATATTGATTTAATTGTTCCAGATAAGCGATTATCACTAAACGAAGGGGCGATTCGTTCAAATGGTTTCAATCCAGATGGATCGTATTATTTCCAAATGCTAACTAATGCATGTTTACATTTTGACATTGATATGGATAAACCGTTTAGTGAATTAACGAAAGACGAAATTAATGTTATTTTCTATGGAAGTGATGAGTCGCTTACTATCAATTATAGTTCGGCAACTATGGAATTTGTTAAAGACTTCAAATTTGAAGGTGTTGCTAATAATATTTCTCGTCGTTATGTTGAAACAAGCAGTATGCGTATGCGAAAATACCTAGATGGGCAAATGGCAAACCATACGTGTAGTAAGTGTAAAGGATCACGACTTAGTGAACAAGTATTATCAATTCGTATCAACGGACTTAATATTTATGAAGTAACTAAATTGCCGATCGTCGATAGTATTGAGTTCTTTGGTAACTTAACACTTACTGAGAATGAAGCGATTGTCGCGAAGATGGTTTTAGAGGAGATTAACGCGCGTTTTAGTTTCTTGAAAAACGTTGGTTTAGAATATTTAGACTTAGCGAGACAATCGACAACCCTAAGTGGGGGAGAAGCGCAGCGAATTCGATTGGCAACGCAAATTGGTTCCAAACTTACTGGAGTTTTATATGTTTTAGATGAACCGAGTATTGGTCTGCACCAACGTGATAATGATCGTTTAATTCACACTTTAAAAGGAATGCGAGATCTTGGTAATACCTTAGTGGTCGTTGAGCATGATGAAGATACGATGCTAGCGGCTGATTACCTAATTGATATCGGTCCGGGTAGTGGTGAATATGGAGGAAATATTGTTGCCGCTGGAACTCCAAACCAAGTTATGAAAAACAAGAAAAGTATCACTGGTCAATATCTAGCCGGAACGCGTAAAATCGAAGTTCCCGAAGTTAGACGTAAGCAAGATTTTGGTCATATTAAAATCAAAGGTGCCAAAGCGAATAACCTTAAGAATATCAATGTAAACATTCCATTAGAAAATTTTGTTTGTGTAACGGGTGTTAGTGGTAGTGGTAAATCAAGTTTAGTTAATGAGGTGTTGTACAAAAATATCTACAATTACTTTAACCCGGAACTGAAGCGTAAAGCTGGTGAAGTTAAGGCTGTTGAAGGTTTAGAGCAGATTAAAAAAGTTATCGATATTGATCAAAAGCCGATTGGACGTACACCGAGGTCAAATCCAGCAACATACGTCGGGGTTTTCGATGACATTCGTGACTTGTATGCTGAACTTCCAGATTCAAAAGCGCTTGGTTATACAAAAGGACGATTCTCTTTCAACGTTCGTGGTGGGCGTTGTGAACACTGTGAAGGTGATGGAATTATCAAAATTGAAATGAACTTCTTACCCGATGTATACGTTACTTGTGATGTTTGTGATGGAAAGCGTTATAATGAAGAAGTGCTAGGTATTAAATATAAAGGAAAGCATATTTCCGATGTACTAAATATGTCAATTGATGAAGCTTATGAATTTTTCAAACATCTGCCTAAAATTGAACGTAAGTTTAAAACGCTTTTAGAAGTTGGTTTAGGATACTTACGTGTGGGAACGCCAGCGACAGTACTTAGTGGAGGAGAGGCGCAACGAATCAAACTTGCCAAAGAACTTCAAAAAGTAACTAAAGGAAAGACTCTTTATATCTTAGATGAACCAACAACTGGATTACACTCTGAAGATATTAAGCGTTTAATTGGGGTGTTACAAACCCTAGTTGATAATGGTAATAGTATGCTAATTATCGAACATAACTTAGACTTGATTAAAGTTGCGGACTATATCATCGATATCGGTCCTGAAGGTGGAGCGAAAGGTGGACAAGTTGTTGCCCAAACAACACCGGAGAAATTATGTGAGGTAGAAGGAAGCTATACAGCAAAATACTTAAAACCACATTTAGCAAAATAGATTAACAAGTGTTTATAGCCATGAAAAATAAGCGTCGCACATTTAAGTGTGATGCTTATTTTATGGTAAAGATCGGTTATTTATCCAACTAGCCATTTATTGCGATTTTTATAAGTAAAATTCATATATTTGCCCGATTACTTTTACTTATAAGATGTGTAATTATGTTATAATAATAAGGAATGGAGTGATATGAAAAATATAAATCAAAATAACCTAAATGTGTCGTATAAAAAAGTTGCCACTCTAGCGGGAATGGTAGCCGTTATTTTTTATATAATTGTTTCGCTTAGAAACATATATCAAGTTGTAGTAAATTATGAGTTATTATTAAGTCACTCAGATATTTTAAGCGTATTTATTAATGTTATTTTATATCTATTTGTAGTTGCAATAGGGGTTGAGGCGGTTCGTCGTAACAACCTATACATTATTGTTATTGCACTCGTTTCAATACTAATTATATATTAAGGAGAAGTAAATGTTTATTGATCAAGTAAGAATCAAAGTAAAAGGTGGTGACGGTGGTGATGGAATCACTGCGTTCCGTCGTGAGAAGTATGTAGCGCTTGGTGGACCAGCCGGAGGTAGTGGTGGAGATGGTGGAAACCTAATCTTCGAAGTTGAAGAAGGACTTCGTACACTACTTGATTTTAGTTATAATAAAAAATATAGTGCCCCAGATGGTGAAAAGGGTCGTAGTAAATCACAGCACGGTAAGAATGCTGAAGATTTAATTTTAAAAGTTCCGCCAGGAACTAGTATCTACAATGATGACACTGGTGAATTAATCTATGACTTAACGCACAACCACCAACAATATATTGTTGGAAAAGGTGGTCGTGGTGGACGTGGAAACGTTGAGCTAGCGAGAGCTGGACGTGCTGGTTTAGAAATTCGTGAAAACGGTGAACCGGCAAAAGAACACAACATCCGTTTAGAACTTAAGTTAATTTCTGATGTAGGACTAGTGGGAATGCCATCAGTTGGAAAAAGTACCATTATCTCGGTTGTATCGAAAGCTAAACCGAAAATTGCTGCATATCACTTTACGACGTTAGTACCAAAGTTAGGGGTTACAAAAACTACTGATAACCGTAGTTTTGTAATTGCTGATTTACCTGGTTTAATTGCTGGAGCAAGTCAAGGTAAAGGATTAGGACATCAATTCCTAAGACATATTGAGCGTACTAAAGTTATTTTACACGTTTTAGATATGGGATCGTTTGAAGGTCGTGACCCGATCGAGGATTACGAACAAATTAACAGTGAGTTATTCGCATATAACTATAACTTAGAGAAGAAAAGTCAATTAGTAGTTGCTAATAAAATGGACTTACCGATGGCTGAAGAAAACTTAGCTAGATTTAAGGAAAAATATCCAGATGTAGAAGTTGTAACAATTTCAGCGCTAACACAATCAGGGTTAGAATTAATGTTAACGAAAACGGCAGATATGCTAGATGCAGCTGAAGACATTGTTGTAGAAGCTGAGCATGTTAAAGTATATAAATTTATGCCTGAGGAAGACTTCTATATTCGTCAAGATGAAGACGATGTGTATATTGTTACTGGAGAGCGTGTTGAGAAATTATTCCTAATGACCGACTTTAGTACGTATGATAACCAACGTCGTTTCGCAAATCAATTACGTAAGATGGGTGTCGATAAAGCACTTCGTGAAGCTGGAGTACAATCAGGAGATATCGTAAGAATTGCTGACTACGAATTTGAATTTAATGATTAAGGAGTAACATGGCAGGACATAGTAAATGGAAGAACATTCAACATCGAAAAGGTCGTCAAGATGCAGCGCGAAGCAAGGAGTTTCAAAAACTTGCTAAGGAAATCTATACTGCTGCTAAAAGTGGTGGAGAGAACATTGAATCGAATGCTGCGCTAAGACTGGCGATCGATAAAGCCAAATCAAAGTCAATGCCGAAGGATAATATTGATCGGGCGATTATGAAAGCAGTCGGTGGAAAAAATGGTGAAAACTATCAAGAAGTTCGTTATGAAGGATACGGTGCTGGTGGGGTCGCAATCATGTTAGATTGTTTAACTGACAATGTCAATCGAACGGCAGCGACGGTTCGTTCAACATTTACGCGTCGCTCTGGAAACTTAGGAACTGATGGTTCAGTCGCTTATTTATTTGACCGTAAAGGCCATATTGTGTTTAGTAGTGAGAAACTAAAGATGCCGATCGAAGAATTTGAACTAGCAGTTTTGGACTTTGATATTGAAGATATCATAATTGAAGAAGATATTATCCAAATCACAACAACGCCTGGTGATTATGAAACGGTGATTGCGAATATTGAAGCGATGAATGTTGTCGAAGAATTTATGGAAGCAGAAGTGACGATGCTCCCGCAAGTTGAAGTAGAATTAGATAGTGAAACTGCCGAAAAGGTATATGCGCTAATTGAACAATTAGAAGATAATGATGATGTTCAAAGTGTGTACTCGAATTTAAAATAATGTATAGTTATTTTGAAGGGAAATTAACTAATGTACTACCGTCACAAATAGTATACGAAGTTGGTGGAATTGGCTATTTAATCAATGTAGCAAACGCATATAGTTACGATCCATTAATCGATCGTGTATATATATATCAACATGTTCGTGAAGCCGAAATTAGTTTATATGGTTTTAAGTCGAGTGATGAAAAATCAATGTTCTTAGATTTGATTTCAGTAACAGGGATTGGACCGAAAACGGCACTAGCAATCCTAGCAGCTAGTGAACCGATGTTTATTAGAAGTGCAATTGCAAGTGAAGATACAACATATTTACAAAAGTTTCCGAAAATTGGGAAAAAAGCCGCAGGTCAAATTATTATTGATCTAGGTGGTAAATATGATAAACTGGAGGCAACTGCATTTGACAATAAGCAAAAGGTAGTTGCTGATAATAACAGTGATGTTATCGAAGCACTAATGGCTTTAGGATATGGTGAGAAAGAAGTTAAAAAGCACTTAAATAGTGTTGACTCAGACCTAACTACTGAGAATAAAATAAAGCAAATATTAAGTAAAATGATTAAGTAGCAAGCTTTTAGCTTGTTACATTTTTTAAAAAAAGGGGAAGTTATGAAAAAGTATTTTGATAAGGTATTTTTTAAATCAGCGTTAATTATCGCAACGCCGATTGTTTTACAACAACTAGTATCATCACTTGCACAACTGATCGATAACTTGATGGTTGGTTCAATCAACGGTCAAGCGATTGCCGGTGTAGGTGCAGTAAACTCGATTTTCTTTGTGCTAATGACGGCTTCGTTCGGAATTAGTGAGGGAGCTTCGATTTTCATCGCTCAGCAATACGGAGCAGGAAAAAAAGAAAAGATTGCCAATAGTTTAGCAATCAGTATTACCATTATATTAATTATCGCCGGAATCGCATTAACGATAATCAATATATATGATGAGCAATTTATTAAATTATTTATAAATGATGTAGATAGCAACTCACTAGCGGCTTTGGAATATGGGATGAAGTATTTAAATGTTCTTGTTTGGGGATATTGGATTATGATGTTAAATAATGTATTAGGTTCATCATTTAGAGCAGTCGGTAACACGAAAATCCCGATGGCTGCAGGAATGATTGCAGTAATTACCAATACGTGTTTAAACCTGATTTTAATTCCAAAATTTGGAGTTGAAGGGGCGGCGTTTGCCACAGTTTGTTCAAGAATAATTGAATTTGCTATTTTATTTGTAATTTTAAAACGAGTGCAAACGGTCTTTGTTTTTGGTCTAAAAAGTTTTACAACTGTTAAATTAGCCCAAGTAAAACAAATTACTAAAAAGATGATGCCACTGACATTAAACGAATGTTTATGGGGTCTTGGGACCTCAACACTAATGGCCTTATATGGAGCACGAAGCATCAACGACTTAGCTTCGATTCAAATTACATATACAATTGCTAACTTGTTATTTGTCGCTATGGCAGGATTTGGTGTAGCGGTATCGGTACTGATTGGTCAAAAACTAGGTCAAGGGAACTTTGAAGAAGCGATTGAAAACTCGAAGAAATTACTTGCTTTAGGATCGATTGTGGGATTGGTATTTTTAGTAATCGCGCAAATTATCTCATTCATTATCCCGTTATTATATGGTAATGTTGATCCGATAATTCAAGTGCAAAGTGCTAACTTATTACGTATCATCGGATTAGTGTATCCAGTATATATTATTACAGTAACATTCTTCTTTACCTTGCGAGCTGGAGGAGATACGGTTGGAGTATTAATTATGGATGCTGGGACAGTTTGGCTATTATCAATCCCGGTTGGGTTTATCTTAGTTAATTACACATCAGCGCCGATTTACTTGATATTCATCGGAGTTCAAAGTTTTGAAATATTTAAAATGCTTATTGGATTTTATCGTTATCGAAAAAACAACTGGGTACAAAATATCGTATAAAAAAAAGACCGTTTATGGTCTTTTTTTAGTATATAAGTTCTTCTAAAGTCTTTTTCGTGTACGCTTCGTATTCACCAACTGGTAAATCTTCGGGAACTGTTAAGTTACCGATACTTACTCGTGACAATTCAGTAACCTCATTATCAACGGCAACAAGCATCCTTTTAACTTGGTGGAACTTTCCTTCACTTATCGTTAAATAGATTTCATTTTCATTAATTCGCTTCGTCTTAGCGGGCATTGTTTCATAATCGTATTCGATCGTAACTCCCTCTTCTAAGCGTTTTAAATCTTCATCACTAATGCTATCGCGACATACAACGTGATATGTTTTATCAACGTGACGCTTCGGGCTCATTAAGCTATGAGCGAATTTACCATCATTAGTGATTAACAGTAAACCGGTTGTGTCTAAATCTAAGCGACCTACGGTAAATAGATCTGACTGGAAATCTTCAAATGCCATTAAATCGAAGATTGTTTGGTGTAAATCATCGGCATTAGCACAAACAACTCCTTGCGGTTTATTGAATAAAAAGTACTTGAACTCATTTACATAAAATGTGTATTCACCAATCGTAAGCTCATCGTTTTCTTGGAGTTTTTCAGTTACGTTTTTTACTGGTACCCCGTTAACATGAATAGGGTTTTGTTTTAAAAATTTTCTTGCTTCTTTACGGGTACAAAAATCTTTATTTGCTAAAAATTTATCTAATCTCATTTATCTCCTAAAATAATTTGGTTTGAGTAATAATTTGTTGTTTGTTTTGCTCTGACAAATCTTGTTTGTCAACTAAGTTACTAAAAGATATTCCAACTAAGCGAATTTCTTTATTTTGAAATGGAAACTTTAATAGTAAGCTATGAATGTGTTTGGTAAAGTCTACATCAGTGTTCGAGGGATAGTTTAAGGTTATCGCCCGCGTGTACTGTGTAAAGTCACCATATTTTATTTTGATACTAAATGTTTTGGCGTAGGTTTGTTGTTTGCGCATTGTGTATAATGTAGCTTTAGTAAATTTGAACAACAGTGCTTCACTATCAAAAATATTTTGATACGGTTTATGCAGTGTTGTTTCTTGGGCGATGCTCTTTTGTGTATGTTCGCTGACAACTGGACGGTTATCGATGCCCCGAATGTAATCGTACAGTGTCGAGCCAGAACTGTTGAAGTATTTGATACATTGTTCCCGATCGAATGCTAATAAGTCTTCGATACTATGAATTCCTAGCACGTGCATTCGCTCTTGGGCACTCTTACCAATTCCGGGGATATCTCGCAGTTTGAGGGTTTTTAAAAATTGCTCAGCCTTATTCGGGGGAATGATCGTAAGCCCATTTGGTTTATTGTACTCACTACCGAGTTTTGCTAGCAGTTTATTATAAGAAACTCCCGCAGAAGAAGTCAAACTCGTTTCTTCATAAATCCTTTTTTTAATATATATAGCAACTTCAGTAGCGCTTGTCAGCTTCAATTTGTTTTCTGTAACATCTAAATATGCTTCGTCGATCGATAATCCTTCAACCGTATCGGTAACTTCATAAAAGACTTTAAATATTTTTTTGGAAGCTGCTTTATACTTCTTCATATCTTGACGAACAAAAATTGCCTGTGGACATAGTTTATAAGCTTTAATATTAGGCATTGCACTTCTTACCCCAAACTTACGCGCCTCGTAAGAACAGGTTGACACAACCCCGTAGCGGGGATGTCCACTCCCGATTACAATTGGCTTGTTTCGATACTCCGGATTGTCACGCATTTCGACTTGGGCAAAAAAAGCATCCATATCAATATGTATAATTTTTCTCATTATCACTCCATTAGTATACATTAAATCATAACATTTATTTGGAAAGTCCTCGCTATTATATCAAAGAATTTTTTAAAACTACCAAGATTTTCAACTAATAATTATGGTTGAAGATCGATTAAGTTAATTAATCTAAAGAAAACTGGTTAAATTTCAAAATAATGTTATAATATTATTGGAAAATTAGGAGGCAAAATGGAAAAAAAATTACCAATTGCAACAATAGAATTTGAACAGTTAGGAACAGTGAAATTAGAGTTGTTTTTAGATACACCTAATTCAACTAATAACTTTATATCACTTGCATCAAAAGGATACTACGATGGGTTATCAATGCACCGTATTATCCCTGACTTTGTAGCGCAAGGAGGTTGTCCAAACGGAACTGGAATGGGCGGACCGGGATATACAATCGATGGAGAGTTCCCATCAAATGGATTTGATAATCCGCATCCCCACGATCGTGGAGTAATTGCTTGGGCACGTAGCATGGCGCGTAACTCAGCGGGAAGTCAATTTTACATTACGCTAGGAGATACGCACTTTCTAAATGCCGACTACGCAGTTTTCGGTCAAGTTGTTGAGGGACTTGAAGTTTTAGACGAGTTAAATAAATTAGGTACTGGTGGAGGAACACCAATTAAGCCAGTTACAATCAAATGTGTAACAATCGATACTCATGGAGAAGTTTACCCGGAACCAATGCGAGTATAATAAAGGAGATAAATGAAAGAATTTTTCGAAGCAGTAACAGCCGTTGCTAAAAAGCCTAAGTCGCTAATTATAAGTATTGTTGGAGTATTTATCTATACTCTTGGAATTAATTTATTTTTAACCCCGACGAATTTGTTCCCGATTGGAATCATGGGTCTAGCGTATGAACTTAGTTTTGCTGCAGAAAAATTCTTAGGGATGACGCTATCAGCTGACAGTGCATACCTAGTTATGAATATCCCCATCTTAGTCCTTGGTTACTTGAAGGTCGGTAAGAAGTTTACAGTAAAAACTTTAATAGTTGTTATCTTCACAACGATCTTTATTCGCATAATTCCGATTCAATTAGTGATTGAGGATACGCTTTTAGCGGTAATTACAAGTGCTTTAGTATCGGGATTAGGAACAGCAATTTTACTTCGTGAAGGTGCGAGTAGTGGTGGTACGGATATCATCGCTTTGTATATGAGTATCGCCAAAGGAAAATCATTTGGGACATTCAATACTATATTCAACGGATTTATTATTTTGATTGCGGTAATCTTAACTAACGATATCACAACAGCGGTATACTTATTAATATACGTATATATCCTAAGTGTGACAATCGATCGAATTCATAATAGTAGTGAGAAGTTTACAATGATCATCGTTACTCAGCACTCTGCAGCTGTAAAACAAAACTTGTTTGGTGCTGGAATCCGCCGTGGAATTACAATTATTGATTCTAAAGGTGGTTACACTGGTAATCCTAATAATACGTTAATCATCACTTGTGAACGTAGTGAGTATCAAGAACTAACGCTACTAATCAAATCAGTTGATGATAAAGCGTTTATTTCAACATTCAAGACTCAAGATGTTGTTGGAGAATTCGAAAATACCTATTTAAAGACTTTATAATATTAAATGATAATAATCAATTTGAGAGAATACTTTAGTGTTCTCTCTTTTTAACAATTAAGTGAATTAGTTATTGTAATTTTACACACCAATTTAGTGTTTAAAAATGATATAATATGAAGATAGAAGAAGAAGAGGGAATTTATGGACCAAATTGAAAAAGTAGTAATTTGTGTTGGTAGTTATCTGATGTTATTTATTGCCGCAATCGGGCTGGGAATAATGCGAGATCTACCAATGTATTTTGATGTTATTGTCTACATCGCCTGCATCTACATTGCTTGGGCACGCGAAGAAATTTTAGCATATCACGTAATTGGTTGTCATGTAACACCTACAGGAAAACTTCCAATGAAAATTATGTCCCATATAATTAGAATAGCAATTGGTATTGCTTATATAAAATTAATGTTAATGGGATTCTACCAATATGTATTAGTGTTATTTTTTATTGACTATTTTACATGGGTAAAGACAGGACGAGCATTAACTCATGTTATATCGCTATGTTCGATTGAAAGGAAAGTAAATGAGAGTAAAGCATAAGCCGTGGGCAAAAGATTATATTAAAGAGAAAAAGGATTTCTTCCTTGATGAGGAAACACTAAACCAAGGGAATCCATTTGATAATGACAACCCGATTCACCTGGAATTAGGAATGGGTAAAGGGCAATTTATCATGGAACTTGCCAAGCAAAATCCCCAAATAAACTATATTGGTGTCGAGCTGCAAGCTAGTGCCCAAGTTATGGCCGGAAAAAAACTTGAAGAGGAGCCGCTTGCAAATGTGCGGCTGTATAATCAAGATGTAGCAAAACTTTTAGAACACAAATTTTGGGTTGGAAGAATTGAACGTATCTATTTAAACTTCTCAGATCCGTGGCCGAAGAAAAGACACGCGAAAAGACGTTTAACATCGGATCGATTTACACCGATATATGATCAGCTATTAACTGAAACTGGAAGTATCCATCAAAAGACCGATTCGAAAACCTTGTTTGAATCATCAATTATGAGCTTAACACAAAATGGATATGAAATTGTTGATATTGAACTCGATGTTCATAATTCGGAACGACCAAATATCATCACTGAGTATGAAGAAAAATTTTCACAAAAAGGATTTACAATTAAATTTTTGGAAGCTAAAAAACGCAAATAGGAGCGAAGATGAGTAAAAGAATTGAAGAACTTGTAAATATTCATGGAGTAAGTGGTTTTGAAAATCAAGTAAAGAAGTACTTGAAAGATAATTTTGGAGCAGTTGATTTTATCGAAGATAACGTTGGAGGAATTGCAACTTGCCTTGATTCGGGAAAACCAGGAAACAATATTCTTGTCCTGGCTCACATGGATGAAGTTGGTTTCATGCTAAAGACAATTAAGGATAATGGGATTTGTAAACTAACACCAATTGGTGGATTTGTACCAGCATCAGTAGTTAATAGCCATGTAGTTGCGATTACTGAGGACCTTAATGAATACGAAGGAATTATTTTAGGAGAAAGCCCGCATGGAAATGATGCTAAAGCTGAACTAAAAGTCGAAAACTTTAATGTTGATTTTGGTTTTGAATCGAAAGAGCAGGCTCTTGAGTGTGGTTTTGAATTAGGAATGCAAGTATCATTTAAAAATGATTACACAAAACTTGCTAATAATCGTGTTAGTAGTAAGGCCTTTGATAACCGTCTAGGGTGCGCTGCCATCCTTGACTTATTTGAAACATTCTCAGGCAACCTTACTGCTGGAAAATTATATTTAGCGGCTAGTGTTCAAGAGGAAGTTGGTCTTCGTGGAGCTTCACCAATAATTAATAGTCTTCCCGACCAAATTGATTATGCGTTGATTATCGACGTTTCTCCAGTTAAAGATCTTGATGAAGTAACAAATGGAACAATCGGCAAAGGAACGCTAATCCGTGTTCAAGATCCACGTACGATCTTAACGGTATCAGAAGTTCACCATTTACGTAAACTGGCTAATGAAAATGCGATTGCCACTCAAGACTTCTTCTCAAGTGGAGGAACTGACGCAAACGTTATTCAAATTACCGGAAGTGGAGTAAAAACATGTGCTTTATGTGTTCCTGGTCGTAATCTTCATACACAAAACAGTGTGGTTTCATTAAACGATTATGACGCAACAATCGCACTAGCTCAAAAATACATTGAAAGTAGACTAACAAATGAATAAAGATACCGTTCGTATTGAAGAATTTTTATTAATCATATCACTTCTAGTTATTGTTATTGGGTTACTTTGGCAAGCGGGAATCGCCGATGAAGTTGAACTTGATCCGGCTGAGCATGTCCAAAATATGCTAGCAGCGCCACCGATACCAGCCAATACATACTTAGAAAATTATTCATTGTATGTTCCAAATGGATATGAGTATGAAGTGTCGGGAAATACAGTTGTTATATATGATAAAAAGTCAATCATCACATTTTACTTAGGACAAGGTGTGGAACTTAAGTCGGAGTTCTTCGATAAAATGAATACCGATCTTGAAAAACTTTATGGACAGTCGATTTCCAATGATGGAGTAATAACTTATACTTATGCTTGGAAATATGATGAGAACCATACAGAAATCTTACTTGGGCAAAATGATAGTTATATTGTCGCAATCTATCCGGATAACGAAATCTCTGATGGGATTTCAGATATTACATTAATGTTTAACTCATATCAGGCAGCTAATGGTTAATAGGTGCATTATCTTTACAAGTAAAACTTGTAAAGATTGTTTTGCGTTAACCGCTCATTATGAGCAGTTAGCCGACCAATTTCCGGAAATTGAGTTTATCCCCATCGATGTTGGAGAAAATCCCCAAGTCGGGATTGACCATCAAATTTACTCGGTACCAGCTATCGAGCTTTATGATAAAAATGAATTAATTGCAGAATTAAAGCATGGAAGTAGTTTACAGTATTCGCATATTGTTAACTTCATTAAAGTCCACGTTTTATTAAGAAAGGAAAAATAATGATCGTATCAACATATTATAATCGTGAAAATGACACTGTTTTAATGGCAACAACTAAACAACAAAACAGTGTTGAAACAATCGATAACATTACAGTTTTAAAAAATGAAGGAGCAACGGTAGGGGTTAATGCCCACAATCTTGGTTTAAACTTAAATCCCGGACTTAATGATTCAAAAGCAATGCCAGATTCTCTGACAAAGTTATTTGCCGAAGAGTTAGAGAATCCATTTGAAGTTGGACTTATCGAATCAGTAGAAAAGCATCCTAAATCAGAGAAACTTAATGTATGTCAAGTACGATTAAACTCTGGAACTACGCAAATTGTTTGTGGTGCTGCTAATGTAAGTAGTGGAATCAAAGTTATTGTTGCTAAAGTTGGAGCAGTAATGCCAAATGGGATGAGTATCGTTCCCTCTAAATTAATTGATGTACCATCAAATGGGATGATCTGTTCATTACGTGAACTTGGACGTGAACAACTAAGCCCAGGAATTGAAATACTTGGCGACGACTATCAAGTTGGTCAAGATTACTTATAAGGGGAAGAAATGTTCATTTATTTTGTAGGAATTAAAGGTTCAGGAATGAGTGCCTTAGCAACAATTATGCACGACCGTGGAAACATTGTTAGCGGTAGTGATGTTGAAAAGGTATTTTTTACTGATGAAAAATTAAATAGCTTGGGTATAAAAGTCGAATCACTAGCGGCGCCAGTACCGAAAGATGCCGATTTGATTGTGTTAGGAAATGCATTCGCTGATGACCACCCTCAAGTTGTTGAAGCTAAGCAACTTGGAATTGAAGTTATTCGCTACTACGACTTTTTAAACCAATTCGCGAAATCAAATCAGCATTCGATCGCAGTTGCGGGAACTAATGGGAAGACAACAACGACGTCGATGATCGTATCGATGTTACAAAGTCAAAAGCCAAGTTATTTAATTGGTGATGGTAACGGGTTTGGAAATGCAAATGATGATACTTTTGTCTTTGAAGCTTGTGAGTATAAAAATACGTTTTATAACTACCATCCAGAATATGCAATTATCAACAATGTGGAAATGGACCATCCGGACTTTTTTAAAGACTTAGATGATGTTGTAAATACGTTCCAAACGTTTGCGTCAAATTCGCAAAATGTAATTATCAATATGGATGATGCGCCATCGATGCGTCTTAAAGAAACTGGTAATACATTTTATTACTTCTCAATAAATAGTACTGAAGCTGATATGTATATGCAAAACATTAATAAAACAGCTGCTGGATTTGATTTTGACTTATACTTCCAAAAGCAGCTATTAGGAAACTTCAGTTTACCGTTTTATGGTGATCATATGATTCAAAATACATTAAGCAGTTTGCTGGTCGGTCATTTAATTGGTCACGACATGGAGATGTTAATTGCCGACTTAAGCCAGTTTGGCGGTGCTAAGCGTCGTTTTGAAAAATATCCACTAGATGAAAAACGTAATATAACGATGATCGATGATTATGCTCATCACCCAACAGCAATTAAGCTAACGATTGATGCGGTTCGTCAGCAATATCCCAATCGTAAAGTTACAGTCTTGTTTCAACCACATACATATTCGCGCACAATTGAGTTCTTAGACGAGTTTGCACAGACCCTAGTTGCAGCAGATAGTTTATATTTAGCACCGATTTTCGGGTCTATTCGTGAGCAAAAAGGTGAAATTACGATTGATACTTTAAAAGATAAGGTGATTGAGCTTAACAGTGAGATTTTGATTAATGATATAAATGAGATTGATGCTAGTCTTAATGATCAAATCATTTGTCTATTAGGTGCTGGAGATATCGATAAGATTTACATACCGAAGATTAAAAAAATATTCGAGGAGCAATTATGATTGAAACAATGACAGTCAAGCAACTATTAAATAAGGTTGAGCGTTTAAAATTAGTTACTAGCGAAAAGACAACCGAGCGTGTTTTAACAAGTGAAGAAGTCGCAAGACCCGGGCTTACATTAGTAACGACAAGTGAACATTTTCCATATGAGCGTATTCAAATGTACGGAAAATTAGAAGTTGAATATTTAATGGGCAACAATATTGACATTGCTAAAAAGAATGAAATATTAAATCCGCAAACACCTTTAATTGTTTTTGCCCACGGTTATGAGCCGACAGTTGAGTTTGTTGAGTTAGCAGAGTCTAAGGGAATCGCAATCGCGGTTCACGATAAGAATACAACTCGCGCAGTTGGGGATATTCACCGCGTTTTAAAATATCATTTAGCGCCAACAACGCGAGTTCATGGAGTACTGCTTAATATTAATGGTACTGGGGTAATGATCAAGGGAGCTAGTGGAATTGGTAAGAGTGAGGTTGCCTTAGAATTAATTAAGCAAGGACATTCATTAATTGCCGATGATGCAATTATTTTAAAGAAACTTGATGATGATGAGTTAATTGGAGAAGCACCAGAATTACTTAGAAACAGAATGGAAATTAGGGGAATTGGAATTATTAATGTTCAGCAACACTTTGGGATTGCCAGTGTCGCACCACAATATAAGCTTGACGTGGTTGTTGAAATTGTTCCGTCTGGAGATATTGTCGATCGATTAGGGAACGATTGGAAACATGAAAACTATCTAGGTGTTGAAGTCAAGAAAACGGTATTACCAGTTAGTGGTGGGCGTTCAATTGCTAATCTAATTGAGATTGCCGTTTCCAACTATCAGTTAAAGTTCGAATATAATCTAGATGAAACAGAACAGTTTATTTGTGATTTAAATACTAGTTTAACTAAGGGAAAGGAATAATATGAACCCAATAGCAATTGAACTAGGGCCAGTAAATATTACATGGTATGCAATTTTTATTGTAACAGGATTATTAATTGGGGCGTTTATTGGAGCAAAAGAGGCGAACAAGCACGGCATTGAAAATGATGATTTTTACGATATGCTATTTTACTTGCTTATTTTTAGTTTCGTTGGAGCAAGACTGTGGTATGTGTTATTTGATGGATACTTGATTGACCATTTAAAAAATCCAATTGAGTTTATTCAAGTATGGAATGGTGGATTGGCAATTCACGGAGGAATTGTCGGTGGGGCCAGCTACTTATTATACTATTCAAATAAGCGTAAATTAAACCCGTTAATATTAACTGATGTTGCAGCACCATCGTTGATTTTAGGGCAAGCAATTGGTCGTTGGGGAAATTTTGTTAATAGTGAAGCTCATGGTGGGCCAACTACGTATGAGTTCTTAAGTGATAAATTACATTTACCAGACTTTATCGTCAATGGGATGTATATCAATGGAACGTATTATCAACCGACATTTTTATATGAATCAATTTGGAACATAATTGGCTTTATTATCATTATGACAGTACTTAGACCACGATTTAGAAATAATTACGGAATAATTAGTGGTTTCTATCTAATGTGGTATGGATTTATTAGAGTGTTTATTGAGATGATGCGAACTGATGCATTGATGTTAGGGCCAATTAAGGTGGCGCAATTAACATCACTAACAATGTTTATAATTGGATTATTTTTATTAATTTGGAAAAAAGGAGAAATAAATGAGTAACAATATTGGATTTGATTTACATGGAGCAGACCAAGGAATGGAAGCGGTGATTGAAGGGCTTAGTTTATATTTAAATGAGTCAAAGTCAACTAGCAAAATTACTTTGTTTGGTAATGAACAAGAGGCTAAGACAGTGTTAAAGAAGTTCAACTTAGATACTAATGATAATATCACAGTTGTGCATACGACAGAGGTAATTGAAAACACAGAGGAACCAGCTTTAGCAATTAGAAAGAAAAAAGATTCTTCAATGGTCGTGGGTGCAAATGCTTTGAAAAATGGTGAAGTTGACTGTTTTGTATCTAGTGGTAGTACGGGAGCGCTTGTAGCCTCAGGAATTTTTATTGTTGGAAGAATCAAAGGAATTGAACGTCCGGCTTTAGCAGGTTTATTGCCAAGTGCCAACAAAGAAAAACCAACCTTAATTTTAGATTTAGGAGCAAATGTCGAATCGAAACCTGAGCACCTGATTCAATATGGAACAATGGGATCGCAGTTTATGAGCAGTGTATATGACATTGCTGAGCCAAAGGTTGCGTTAATTAACGTTGGTAGTGAAGATGGTAAGGGAAGTACACTATATAAAGAAGCTTTTTACGGTTTAAAAGAACAAGATATCAACTTTGTGGGAAATGTGGAAGCGCGTGAAGTTTTAACTACTAAAAATGATGTACTTGTTATCGATGGGTTTAGTGGGAACATCTTATTAAAATCAATCGAGGGAACGGTTGCATTATTTAATAGTGAAATTAAGAAAGCATTTTTTAAAAATGCTAAAACAAAGATTGCTGGTTTACTTGTAAAAAACAGCTTAAAGGACATGAAAGGTCAATTTGATTACCGTGAACTTGGAGCTACTCCAGTTTTTGGAGTTAATGGAATACTATTAAAAGCCCACGGTAGCAGTGATAGTCTAGCGTTTAAAAATGCATTTAGGTCAGCCGACGAACTAATTACTAGTGACTTTTTAAAAAATATAAAATAGGAGATGACATGGAACTTAATAGAGAAAGTATTATAGCAGAAATTGGATCAAGATTTGATGTTGACAGTAGTACAATTACCGATGCAACAGAATTCAAAAATGATTTAAAGGCTGATTCGATCGATTTATACCAAATGGTTGTTGAATACGAAGATGAATTAGGGATTACATTAGAAGATGATGTGATGGCAGAAATCAAAACAGTTGGTGACTTATTAAAAGCGGTAATCAAGTAATTAACAACGGACAAATTTTGTCCGTTTTTTTTAAATTATTGTTTGACAAACTATTCGCAATATGATATACTTATACTGTACGAAAATTACGTATGCCCGAGTGGTGGAATAGGCAGACACGCAGGACTTAAAATCCTGTGCGAGTTAATCGCGTACCGGTTCAAGTCCGGTCTCGGGTACCATTTAATTGAATAACGTGGAGGGGTAGCGAAGTGGCTAAACGCGGTTGACTGTAACTCAATTCCTTAGGGTTCAGGGGTTCGAATCCCTTCCCCTCCACCATTTCATAGGGCTATAGCCAAGCGGTAAGGCAACGGTTTTTGGTGTCGTCATGCGCTGGTTCGAATCCAGCTAGCCCTGCCAAAAAATTAAACAGTTTAACTAAGATACTTAGTTAAGCTGTTTTTTTTATGTTATCAAACAATATGAAGTACAATATATGTAAGAAGGAACTAAGAGATAAGTTGAATGGGAGAAAAATGACTCAAGATCAATTACTAAAATTATTAATAAGAACAAAAAAAAATCATTCATATACAGTAGAAGATGCTAACTTAGCGAGCTGGAATGACACAAACAGGTTAATCGATGAACTTACAAAATTACCAAATAATAATGTATCATATATTGATATACTTCAAGAAGAGTTTAATGAAGATATAATACGAATAAAAGATGAAACGAATAATTATAGATATTTCTATAAATTAAGTGAATCTAAGTTAACAATGAAGGTTGTTGAATTATTATTCTCATCATCAAATGGAATTAGAATCAAACTTTTACAAAAGAAAAAAGATCAACAATTGTATGAAACGATAAATGAAATAAAAAAGGGAACACAAAAGCATAATGAAGCTCAGTTTAGGTTAGATCAAAATGAAAGTATGAAACTTGTAGTATTTCTAAGCTATATTCAATTAATGAATTCTAAAAAGGTACAGATACCCAATTATATTATTGCTCCATCAAATGTAGTTGTGGTAACTTCAAATTCTCATCATCAAGATATATTTCAAATTACTGATGATGAATTGGGTATTATACGTGATTTACGTCTAAATAGAAGCCAAATTATTCCACAAAAATATGATTTAAGTATTGTTGATGAATTAATGGAAAAATTAGATGAGAATGTAAACGTAAATGAATTAATAAATAAAATTAATGACTTCAATGTAAAAAAAACTATTGATAGTCTAATAGAAGATTTTGAGTGTTTATTAAACAAAGGAGTATTAAAAGAAAGCGAGTGGAGTAAATTATTCTCAGATTATTCAATTATTTTTTCAGCTTTATTCGGAAACTTTAAAACATGTGAGATGTATAATGAAGTGAGTGTTTCTGAACCACAATTACTGAAAGATAAGGTTGAAACAGTAGATAAGGTAATTGAACATGATAAAAGTATGACATTAATTGAGTTAAAACGCCATGATGTAAAATTGTACGAAAAAAATCAAAGGACAAGAGAAAATATACATTTGTCAAAAGATGTTCATAATGGTGTAATGCAATTAATGCATTATGTTTCACCGTCAAATGTAAACGATAGTACTAAGAATATGATAAAAAAAAATAATTACCTTATTATTGGTGATGAAGAGCATGAAGTGAATAATCAAATTGATATTGAATTATTAAAGAAGTCTTTAGACTTATATAATAATTACCTGAACAATGATATTCAAGTGCTTACATATAGGATGGTATTTAATATGGTAAAAAATTTAAAAACCATTTATGAATAATTGTTATCTCAAAGGAAGTACTAATAACAGTAAAGAATGAACTGACATGATGTTAGTTCATTTTGGTATAATATAGTCATGTATAAGGAACTTAGAGATAGAAGTTATCATATAACATTTTGATTCGAATTCAAATGACACGTGTTATAAACACTGCTACAGATACTTAATAAGTTTCTATTTAATAGTGATGATTTATCCAGTGATATGATTGAAAATTTGATACTATTGTATTTTTATTAATATGAATGGATGATGCTTAAAAGTAGTAGCTAAAATGTAATAAGGAGAATGGTATGAGTAAATTTAACTACAACGAGTGGGATTTCGAACATTACACGCATGAAGACGTTGGTTCGGATGATTTTATATATGGTAATTATACAAATTGGGACGAATTTAGATGCGCAGAAGAAGATAATATACTTGTCTCTTTAGAAGTCAAATTACCATGGGGAGAAAAATTATCATTTCATGAATATAACGACATTATTAATCAAGAAGTCTTTGTTCAAACCTCATTACTTGAGGAATTTAATTTGAATGACCTAGAATATGAGTGCATTGACCCCAGTAAAAGTATTTTAAATATACTAATTAAATTTCCAATGCACAATGAAGAGTTAGTAGCGGCTATTTTTGATTATTATGAAGTTCCTAGTGGGACGGATTATGAGCAAGATCTTCCTAGCGAGTTACAATATTGGAAAGATGATTATCACGATGAATATTATGAAAATGAATATGTTACTTATTTAAAGTACCCAGTTAAGTTTGAAACATTTGTTAGTACAATTAAAAGCATTAAAGCTAAATTTGAGTTAAATACTGATGAACTGACAAAAAAATCTCTGATTTTATCTTCTTGCATAATTAGTGAAAGTTTATTGAAATCCGCAATTGTATGTAATATTCCCGAAGAAAAGGAACTTAGTAATTTTGCGAAAAAGAAGCTGGACAAAGAAATTGATAAGCAGTTGAGGGGAAATGTCAACGTACGAAATGAACTTTTTAAAGACGTTTTTAACGTAAAAACGCCAAAACAACAATGGATAGATCTTCGAAATGCGCTAGCTCATGACATTGAGTGTCCAAAGTTAAAAATTAATTGTATAGAATACACGAACTTAAAAAATAATGAAATTGAAATTCTTGAGATAAATGGATTATTTGATCAACAAATATTATTCTATAAAGAACTTAAGGAAATAATTGATAATCATGAATCTACAAACTAATAAGAGTTTTTATCTTCAATGAAGCACTATTAGTATTATAAAATTAACTGAGCTCTATACTTTTTTACTTCGTTTTGTTATAATTTGTGCATAGAGAGTATTAAATTAGTTTATTGTGATCGAATAAAAAAGGAGATGCAATGAAAGTAATAGAAGTGCAAATTGTTAATTGAAAATACTATATAAGCGAATCAACATTTGGTAATAGAATACAAAACTGTGGGAAATGGATGTATTTTTTTAGTGCTTCAGATATTGATGATGTAGCAAGATTATCTAAGAAAGCAGTAGAAAGTGAAGTGCTAACGGATGTAAAGCATACTGCAGTAGATTTTTTAACTGATACCGGTGTTGCTTGCTCTTATATAAATGGTTTAGAAAGAGACCAGCATGTTAAAGTATTAAATTAGTTTATAAAAATAATCTGGTGCCAAAATAATTAAACAGTTTAACTAAGATACTTAGTTAAGCTGTTTTTTGCTATAATGAATATGTTATATTAATGTAGAAAAGGAAAAGTCTGGGGGAAGATTGCAGGTGGAGGTTGTCCATCTTGTATCTTTGACCATTATAATCTTACAAGATATTGTAAATCATACAAACAAAATTGCTCGCTATTAATTGGTTACAACAAGTATTATCATAAACATTAAAACAGAGGGATTATTCTGAAAAAAATATTATTAGTTTTCGTGTTGATGTTGATGGGAATATCACCTGTAAATATTTTTGTATAAGATCGAGGAATTTATGAACCATCACTAGGAAATAATTAAGGAGTTAAAAAGGTCAAAACGCTTACCGATTCAGGTTTTAGTAATACCATATTATAGAAATAAAAATGGAGATTTAGAATACTTAATATTAAAAAGACAGGATTTAAAAGTATGGCAATGGGTAGCAGGAGGTGTGGAGTTTGGTGAAAATTCTAAAATTGCAGCTTATAGAGAATCTTGTGAATAATTAGGACTAAAAACTATATCTAGTGTAATAGAATTGGAATCAATATCATCAATTCCAGCACATTTTTTTAAAGAGTTTGCTGACAAGTGGCATAAGAGAATATTAATAGTAAAGGAAAAGTCTTTTGCAATTGAAATTTTAGATAAAAAAACGATAAAACTATCTGATGAACACATAGAAGCAAGATGGGTCAAATATGAGGATGCTTTAGAAATATTAAAATGGGACAGTAATAAAACAGCCTTATGGGAATTAAATGAACGATTAAGAGAAAAGAAGTAGATTATAAGTATTCAGTGATAAAATTATCCGATATTGAATTTCATCTTAGAATACAATCAGATAAGGAAAATAAGATGATGTTGTAAATAAAAATTTTCCTCGAAGTATAGTTAGTACTAGGCTTTTATATGATATGATCATTTCAAATATCAAACGGAATACTATATCAATACTTAACTTATGAATCTATGGGTTTGACACCTACTGTATTTCAGTGTTAAAATCAAGATGTTTAGTTCATAATACCAGTACATTTTAGCGTTATTTATTATTCTTTATTTCTTATGATTAAAGCTAGTTTATTTTCATGTATAGAATGTAAATTACAGTAATGATAGTTATAATGTAAAGTTAAAAATAAAATGCTTAGAAATTGAATGTAAAAATATTTTTACAAAAAGTTTGCATTTGGAAAAGAACTATGCTATACTTTAGTCAAATAAAAATTCTAAAGGGAGAAATCATGCAAAGATTAAACCAAATGATGGAAATGATGTTAAACTCAAAACTTAATATCATTTCTACAAATTAAAGTTTAAACTAAAAAACTGAGATTAGTAGAATTCCTACTAATTTATGTGCATGCCTAAGCGAAGAACACACTAGATTATAGTGTGTTCTTTTTTTATTTTAGCAAACAAAGGAGAAAAGATGATTGAATTTAAGGATGTTAATAAGTATTATAAACAAAAAGATGGTGAACTTCATGCATTGAAAGATATTAACTTACGCATTGATCCGGGTGAAATATTTGGTTGTATTGGATTTAGTGGTGCCGGTAAAAGTACACTGCTCCGTTGTGTTAACGGATTAGAGCCGATAACATCAGGTAGTGTTATTGTTGACCAAGTTGATTTTCACACTTTATCTGCAGTAGAGCAACGTGAGGTTCAAAAAGATATTGGAATTATATTTCAGCAATTTAATTTACTTAATCAAAAAACTATTTACGATAATATAAAAATTGTACTAGATATAAGTAACTATCCAAAATCAGAAGTCGATGCTAGAATCCGTGAAGTATTAGATTTTGTTGGACTTAGTGATAAACTAAATGAGTATCCAAATCAGCTAAGTGGTGGTCAAAAGCAACGAGTGGGTATTGCTAGAGCAATAGCGAATAAACCGAAAATATTGCTATGTGATGAGCCTACAAGTGCATTAGATCCAATTACAACAGATAGTATCTTGGAGCTTATTAAAAAAGTTAATTCGGAATTAGGGATAACGATCTTAATTATTACTCATGAAATGGAAGTTATAAGTAAGATATGTAATCGAGTAGCAATAATGGAAAGTGGAGCGATAATTGAGTCGGGACCAATATTTGATATTTTCGTAAATCCACAAAGACCGATCACTAAAAAATTAGTTAACAACGTAATTAATAATGAATTGCCCCAAGTAGTTATCGATCAAGTTTCATTTGATAAAGCGACAAATATTCGACAATTAATTTATAATACTGATGAGTTATCAAAACCACTTATTTCATACTTATCGCGAAACTTTGACGTAGAGGTTAGTATTCTTTTTGGTTCAGTAATTGAGTTTCAAGGTAAGTTGCTTGGAAGCTTGATAGTTGAATTTATTTGCACGCCAGAGGTGCTAAAATCAATTTATTTAGAACTAGAACAACATAACTTGATTGTTAGGGAGGTAGAATTATAATGATATTAACAGTAAGTGAAAAAATTCTTGAAGTGTCAGCTAATGAGTATATTGTTGCAGCATTGCAAACAATTTATATGTCAACAGTTGCATTAGTAATTGCCTTAGTATTCGGAATTGCAATAGGAGTATTACTAGTCATCACCAACAAGACGGGAATTATAGCCAATAAACAGCTAAATCAAGTAATAAATGTAACCGTCAATATAATAAGGTCAATTCCATTTATTATCTTGTTAACATTACTATTACCACTAACAAGACTAATTGTCGGAACAACTATTGGATCAACAGCAGTAATTATTCCTTTGGTTTTCTACAGCGTACCATATATGGCTAGATTGGTTGAAGCGACATTACTAGAATTAGATCAAGGAATTTTTGAATTGGCAAAGAGTTATGGAGCAAGTCCAACTCAAACGATATTTAAGTTTGTTTTACCAGAAGCTTTACCCGGAATCGTACTAAACATTACAACATTGTATATAGGTTTAATTGGGGCTAGTGCAATGGCAGGATATGTAGGTGGTGGAGGAATTGGTGCAATTGCCCAAATTCGTGGTTATAATCAGTTTAATACACCAGTTATGATTATTTGTGTAGTAATCTTAATACTAATTGTACAAGCAGTTCAACACACAGGATTAATAATAAATAAAAAAATAAAACACTAGGAGAAATTATGAATAAGAAAATATTTAGTTTTGTAACAATTGCCGCTTTAGGTCTTAGCGGATGTGGAGCACCAGCTCAGGATGATGTGATAACTATTGGTTTAAATGGTAGTGATTCAGTTGTATGGGAAAGTGTAGCCGATACTTTGGCTGACGAAGGTATTAATATTGAATTAAAATATTTCAGTGACTATATACTACCAAATGATGCTTTAGCAAATGGTGATATAGACTTAAATGCGTTTCAAACAGTTGCTTTTTTCGAAAAAACATTAAGTGAAAAGCCGGATTATGATTTAGTTCCAATTTGTACAACAGTTAGAGCACCAATGGGAATATACTCAGAGCAGCACAGTACTCTAGATGAAGTTGCAGATGGAGCAAAAGTATCAATTCCAAACGATGAATCAAATCGAGCACGTTCATTAATACTATTACAAAGTGCGGGATTAATTACTTTACCGGCTGACTATGATGCGTCAAATCTTGCGCCTGCAGATATAATTGATAACCCATATAATCTAGAGATAATTGAACTTGAGTCTACACAAATTGCCCGTAGTATTGCTGATGTTGATTATGCAGTTATTAATAATGGTGTTGCCGTAGATGCAGGATACGTTCCAGTTGAAGATGCAGTTTTTGTTGAACCAGAAACAAGTACTGACTATATAAATATTATTGCTGCACCAGCGAGTGAAAAGGATAATGAAACTTACAAAGAAATTTGTGATGTTTATCAGACTGATGAAAATGCTGAATTAATAATTGAAGATAGTAATGGTAGCTCAATTCCAACATTTGTGGAATTAAGTGATATTGGGTGGTAAGATGAGAACATATACAGACCAGCAAATTAACAATAAAGTTGATGCAATCAGTAATCAATTAATTGATTTATCACATAAAATTCATGCTAAACCAGAAGTTACCAACACGGAATTTTTCGCAAGTCAATTATTAGCATGCTATTTACAAACGAATGGTTTTGAGGTTACCAGTGATGTGTGTGGGCATTCGACGGCTTTCATTGCAACATTTGACACGCTAATCAGTGGGCCTCATGTAGCAATCACTGCCGAGTACGATGCCCTGCCAGGACTTGGTCATGCTTGTGGTCACAATATAATTGGTAGTAGCTCAGTTGGTGCGGCAGTTGTACTTAAAGATATTGTAGAGTGTGGGAAAATTACAGTATTTGGAACTCCAGGTGAAGAAGGAGGGCCTAATGGAAGTTCAAAAGGGAGCTTTGTTCGTGAAGGATATCTAGATGATGTTGATTTTTCTTGCTCTATCCATCCTTCGGCACACACTTCGCCTACTAAAGAATCTATTGCCTGTCGGGTCCTGGAAATAGAGTTCTTTGGTACACCGGCACATGCCGCCGGATCACCAGAATATGGTGTTAATGCACTAGATGCACTGATTAATTTCTATAATCAAATCAACGCACTTCGTCAACAACTAACATCCGATGTACGAATTCATGGAATTATTTTAGATGGAGGGGTTGCTCCAAATATTATTCCTGAGTATACGCGAGCTCGTTTTTACGTACGTGCACAGACTAAGCAGACAGCCGCTGAAGTTACAGAAAAATTTAAAGTTGTTGGTGAGGCAGCAGCTCAAGGTGCATTTGCTCGCGTGAAAATAACTGAGATTCAAAATGCTGTTGATAATTTAGTTCCTAACAAAACATTAGATAATATTTTTGTAAGTAAACTAGAAGCATTAGGAGAAGTAATTATCAACTCACCTGGTTCATTTGGTTCAACTGATGTAGGTAATATTTCACAAGTAGTTCCGACTGTTCACCCAACTTGTAAAATTGGTCCAGATTCTTTAGTTGGTCATACGGCAGAATTTTGTATTTCAGCACGTTCTGAAAGTGGGGACAAAGGCTTGATTGTTGCGACAAAAGCAATAGCAAGTAGTTGTTATCAAGTGTTTACTGATCCCGAGTTACTAAAGGAAATTAAACTTGAATTTGCCAATTCGATAGAAAAAAATTAAGACTGAGTTCCAGTCTTAATTTAATGATTTATAGAAATTAATAAAGCAAAATATATTAAATGTTTTGTTGATTAAGATTCTATCATGTAGGCAGTAGCTGCAAGCGACTCACATAAGTAATTAACTTTAGTTTCATCGAGGCTAGCAATTGAGACACGGCCTGAATCAATAATATAAATACCATATTCCTCACGTAATAAGTCAACATGCTCAAGGCTTAATTGTAAACAAATAAACATTCCTTTTTGCTGAGTATAATTTAGATATTTATCGGTAATACCTAATTCCTTCATTTTATTGAAAACTAAATTACGGCGATAATCAATATAATCACGTAATTCATCTAATTCTTGTCGCCATGCACTATTAAACTCGGGGTTACTTAATACTTCGGTAACAACAAGACTACCATGAACTGGTGGAAGTGAGTAAGTAGTACGCACAATATTTCTTATAGCAAGCTCCCATTCTTGTGTTAACTTAGAATCATTAAATACTAATGACAATGCTCCAATTCGTTCATCATATAGTCCCATGTTTTTAGAGAATGAGTTACATACAATATAATCAATGCCGTAACCATTAAATATATTTAATACTTCAGTATCCAAAACAAGATCAACTTCCAGACCTTGGTATGCAAAATCAATAATTGGTAGTAAGTGTCGTTCACTGCATAGACTAGCAAGTTTATTCCATTGATCGGTTGTAATAACGATTCCTGTAGGATTATGGCAACATCCTTGGAATAGGACAACATCTCCAGCTTTTGCAGCACTTAAATCGGATATGATAGTATCAATATCTAGTACCCCATCCTTGGGCTTAAACTGATATTCTTTAATCGATGAGATATGGTTTTCAAAAATGGCTGGGTGATTTTCCCAAGTTGGGTTACTAAGCCATAATGAGGCTTCTGGATACTTATTAGCAATAATATTTGCAGTTATGCTCAATGCTCCACTAGCCCCTAATGTTTGAACTGTTAAAATATTATCTAATTCTTTTTCCTCTAAATTTGTGAATAGTAATTTTTTCACACTATCTTGATATTCACAGGAACCTAACATATTGAATTTTGCCTTTGTAATTTCACTGCTTATCAAGTTCTCTTCAACTTTCTTAACTACATTAAATATTGGAGAGTTTCCAGTTTTATCCATATAAATCCCAACTACTAAATTAACTTTTTGTTCTCTGGAATCCGCCTTGTATTGCTCTAATAATTGTAAAATTCCTTTTCTTTTCATCATTATCCACCTTTATTATATTGTAACTACTAATTTTTCCCTTTACCTAATTGTATCACATAAAAAACAACTTGTAAAAATAATGTAAAAAAATTAAGTGTTTATTGATATTTTTGTGCTACAATAAAATTGTAAAACAAGAAAATCTCCAATTACTGTAAAAATGCCAGTGATTAGAGTAATTATCAGGTAGTAAATAAACATTCAAACTAAAGGGGCATAATGCAAAAAACAACGTATCGCAATGAAAGTACAATTATATTTGACTTTAACAAAATTGAATTTAAAACAAGTTCAGAAATATTATCAAGTGGTGAATTTGCCAAACTACTAAAGTTATATATTGAAGATTTGCATGATTCAAGTATCTTTTTATACAACTACATCACCAAAGTTGAAAACCATGTAGAAGAACTGAATAATACGCTAAGAAAATTATTGGTATTTTCACCAAATGAAATAGATAATTATTATTGTAAGGATTTAACAAGTTTAGAGCGAGTTGTAGATGGAATTTATAACTATTATAAATCACATAACAGATATTTAGTTACAAGTGTAGAAGGGTGCAAAACCTATCATAACTTTGTAAATATCGGTGATGAATTTGGTGACCTAGTTTTGAAAACATATCGAAAATTAACCGAGCAAATAAAAGGGCGTAAAAATAATATTTATCGTCAACTACAAGCTGGTGTAAATGCTTCGGTACTAACTAGGGTTGAAGAAACGTACTTGCCAAGCGAATATCAAAAGATCAAAGATATTAAATTTATAGATACACTAGTACTTACTACACCTCTAATCTTACATTCGAAAAGTAATAAAAGAACTGGGATGTTCTCAAGAACTGATGTAAATCCGATTTCCTATTTTGATGAGAACATTGATGAATTTTATGTATATCCGGCAAAGATTGGGTCATTAACTTGTTATTTATACTTTCACCAAGACTTTATTGGTAATGCAATAGCCTTAAGTAATTTATTTGAATTTGCAACAGCCGCAGAATGTCAATCTAGTCCGGACTTAATCGTTTTATTTGGTGTTCATAACGACAAAGATGAAACAGTTTATTACCACGATGAGGAAAATGATCTATTTGTTGGTTCTATTAGTTATAGTGAACAAATCGATTATTTTGGATACATGAAAAAAATGTGTCTTACTTTGCATAACTTAAAAATGATGACACTAGGAAACTTACCAATTCATGGGGCATTTGTAGATGTTTATTTAAAAAATGGTAATCATAAATCAGTAATGCTAATGGGTGATTCAGGTGCAGGTAAATCTGAGACAATAGAAGCATTACAAAGTAACTTTGCAGATCAAATTGCTAATATAGATATTATTTTCGATGACATGGGAGTGATTAAAGTTGAAAATGGTAGATGTTATGGTTACGGAACAGAAATTGGAGCGTTTATTCGATTAGATGATTTAGATGAAGGAACGCCATATCGTGATATTGATCGCTCGATATTTATGAATACGGATCAAAGTAATGCTAGGGTTGTACTGCCAGTAGCTAGCTATGAACTTATTAATAAGCCACATAAAATTGATATGCTTTTATATGCAAATAACTATACAGATAAATGTGGAATCAAACAATTCAAAGCTGATGATGATAATCTGAAAAGTCCATTTGTTGAAGGGAAAAGAATGGCCCTTGGTACAACTGACGAAACGGGAATTACAACGACGTATTTTGCTAATCCTTTTGGACCGATGCAAGAACAAGAAATGTGTGATGGTTTAATAAATAAAGTATTTGAAACACTAAGTGAGAATGAAACAGTTATTGGTGAGGCTTACACACACCTTGGGCTAAATGATGACTCAAATAGCTTAAAGGAAGTTGCAAAGCAAATAATAAACTTTATAAACAATTAGATATAAGTATATCTAATTAAATGAATAGCGATTATTTTTCGACATATCCTCGTTATCTATATAATAACAAACCTCTTTAAAGCTAAGTTGGAAACCCCTTGCCAGATAGTAGGGAAGAGCAACCTTTATGGGATAAATCATTAAAGGTTCTTTTGGTTTTATCATACTATTTTAAAATACATTAACTTAAAAATTATGAAATTTTACATAAATGATAAAGGAGCTAACTAGATTGTTAGCTCCTTTTTTTTAGGTGAATTTATCACTTATCCTTCAATAGTACCTGTTGTTTTAACCTCTAATAACTCTGCAAGTGTTAGTCCAATATCTTCATTAGTAAACATTCCATCGAAATTTTCTGCACCAACACCGATGGCACTTGCTTCAACAAATGTCCCAGTATGAGCATGTGTTGTAAACCCAACATTTGCACGATCTGATGTAATCTGATTTACTACAGTTGCAAGTGGATCATATGATCCATAATCCTCGTAAAATATTCCGATGTAACCATTATCTGGATCGGGAGTAGTATTATCCATACGTGTCATAACATCTGTTAACATCTTTTTTTCTTTGTCTGTAAGATTAGTTAACCCAAATTCCTTTTCAAGGTAATCTAATACACTATTATGATCCATTCCTTGTTTATAGTATCCTTGTAACATCACTTCAGTTGACCCCTCATAATCATCAAGTGTTCCCAAATTCATAAAATAGTTACTTTCATCACCTAGTCCTAGACCACCTGTCTCGTGGTCAGCACCGACTACGATTAAGGTTTCATCAGCATGTTCTTGATAAAATTCAAGACCAGCTTTTATTGAATCTTCAAATTCTAATGTTTCTTGAACCAATGTTGGTGCATCATTAGCATGAGCAGCATGGTCGATTCTCCCACCTTCAATCATCATAAAGAATCCCTCTTGATAATTGTTATACATATAGTCAATACTTGCTTCAGTCATTTCACTTAACCCCAGTGAATCATTTGGCGTATCAATTTCATAATCCATATGTGAATTGTCGAATGTTGCAACTACAGGAGTTTCAGTAGCAGCTACATCATTAGTAAACTGTTCTAAGTCATTAAAGTAAGTGTAACCTTTATCAGTGTACTCATCGATAAGATTTCGATCATCACTTCGCTTAGAACCTTCCTCAGTTTGGGGAATTAAGTAACTAGTTCCTCCACCAGCAATTAATTCCGGAGCAAACTCAAGTTGCTGCTCAGCAATTAGTGCCTCATCATTACGACTATTACTGTGTGATGTGAAGGCAGCGGGAGTTGCATGGGTGATTCTAGTAGTAGTAATAACTCCCATTGGAATTCCCGCCTCATGAAGTCCATCACCAAGATTAATCATATCATCTGCCTCATTGTCGATATCCTCAAGTGTTTTTGCTTCTTGTTCGGCATTGTCAGCAGTTAGTTGATTGTCGTTTAAAGGCTGAGTTGAAACTTGCCCATTGTTTGTTGTTTTACCGGCAGACATCGCAGTTGCAGTTGCTGCAGAATCCGGTATATATGAGTTGTTTGATTTTGTTGAATACATACCAATCTGTGGTAAGTGGTTCATTTCTAACTTGTCTTCACCCATATAATCCTGGTAGTATTCCGCAAGTGTTCGTTGTGATACCCCCATTCCATCCCCAATATAAAATAATACATATTTTGGTTTAGTACTAGTAACAGAAGCTGAAGTAGTGCCGACTCCACATCCACTTAGTGTTACTAGAAAAATACAAATAATTAATAATTTTCTCATTTTTCTCCTAAAATATTTTGATTACACGTAAATCATAACACTGGTAAATAATTTACAAAGTAAATGTTTGGTTAACTTTATGTTACTAAAATATTTAGAAATTGTAAAATATCATTGTAACTAATTATTAATATGTTGAAAGAAATATAACTTAAATGGAGAAATAACGAGATTTACGACTTTTTTAAATGTTTTAATGATGTGTTTATGTTATACTTATAACAATAATTTACTATGGAGATGATAAAGATGAAGTGTGATAAATTTAAAACTGATATTGATGTAGTTGATATCAACATCTTAAATGCAAAGGTGTTGAATGTTTTCACTATGGAATTTATTGATGAAGATGTGATGATTAAAGATAATATGATAGTAGGTTTTGGACGCTTAGATGCCACGCAAACTATCGATGCAGCAGGTAAGTACTTAGTTCCAGGTCTTATTGATGGTCATATGCATATTGAATCAACAATGTTAACACCAGTAGACTTTTCAAAGGTGGCGTTATCGAACGGTGTAACAACAGCATTTGCCGATTGTCATGAAATTGCAAATGTACTAGGTACTAAAGGCATTGATTTTATGCTTGGTGAAATTGAAAAATCGTTAATGGATATTAGGTTAATGTTGCCTTCTAGTGTTCCATGTTCAAGAATTAATAAAGGTAGTAATCAAATTTGTGCATCAGATTTGCAAGAATACTATTCAAATCCTTTAGTTAATGGACTTGCAGAAGTTATGGATTACAATCGTCTTGCGAATAATGATAAAGATTATGTAAAAAAGTTACAAGACTGTGTTGAAGCCAATATGCCAATCGATGGGCATATGGCTGGTTTAGATATATCACAAGTTGATAAGTCGAGAGTTCACGGAATATCTACAGATCATGAGTGTGAAACTACAACTGATTTAATTGAGCGAATATCTCGTGGCGTGCATATACATATTCGAGAGGGTTCTGCTGCAAAAAACTTTACAGAATTAATGAGTGCTGTAAATTTAAAAAATCATAACCAAATTAGTTTTTGTACGGATGATATTTCCATTGTTGATTTAATAGAAAAGGGGAGTATTAACAATATAATAAAAAAAGGGATTAAGCAAGGTTATGAGCCAGAATTATTATTAAAGATGGCAACTTTAAACGCAGCTAGAGCATATAACATAAATAATATTGGGGCAATTGCACCTGGCTATGTAGCAGATATTGTGATCCTAGATAATTTAGAAGAGTTTAAAATAAATAGTGTAATAAAATCAGGGAAAATTATGGATGATTATATTGGGTTTGAAAACGAAGTTAAATTGCAAAATGAAATGGTAGCTAATACGATAAACATAGTTTTGGATGAGAACCAAATCGATCTACAACCAAAGCAGAGTATTGCAATAGGAATTAATAATGGAACTTTAATCACAGAAAAACATGAAGTTGAAGAACATGAAAAGCATGACTTGTGTAAAGTTGTAGTAATAAATCGATATGGAGAAGAAAAATACTGTGTTTCATATTTAAAAGGAATTGAATTATCAAATGAAACAATTGGTAGTACAATAAGTCACGATCACCATAATGTTGTAATAATCGGAAAAAGTGATGAAGAAATTAGAAAATTGATTAAGTGTATAAAAAACTCGAATGGCGGGATCTTCAGCTTAGTTGGAAATAAACTTAACAATTGTCCGCTCGATGTTGCTGGTTTGATGAGTACCGAGTCAATTGCAAATACTTATGTTGAATATAAAAAATTACTAGAAAGTGTAAGTCACATAAACTTTGATGAAATCTTTTTAGCAATGAGTTTTTTAACACTAGATGTAATTCCTTATATAAAAATAACGGATATTGGTTTATACGATTTTACTGAGAATAAAATAATATAAAGAGTATTGATCAAAGAAATAAATGAGAGGCGACATTTTAATTTATCACTAAACGAGTAGGGTTAAGGTAATTAAAATAAAACAAAAGCTAAGCGAAAATTCAAAAGTTCGCTTAGTTTTTAAATATCTTTATATCAATTCCAAAAAAAGTTATATTAGAGGTTAATATGTTATAAAATATTATGGATAAGGAGAGAAATATGAAATATTACATTAGCGAAGCAAACTTAAAAGGGATAAAAATAGCATTTTGGTGGAATGCGATTGTTGTTACACTAAATCTTATTTCCAAACCGGTTTCAGCTTGGAACAGTGGAGCATCAAATAGTGAAGCAATGGCAATCTTTTTTTCACTGGCAGCATTTTGTATCCCTATATTGATATTAAATTATATGGCACTTAAAAAAATGCAAACAGCACCGTCTGACCAAGCAGCAACTTTTGGAATAATACTAGCAGCAATTGGTGTATTTGCCTTAAATATTTTAGGCTCAATAGTTGCAATTATTTACTATATTAAAATTAAAAAAGGCAATAAAGTAAATTCAATTGAATCATAAAATAGTAAAAACACATCGATTGATGTGTTTTTTTTAAAGTTATAATTAATTGGATTTGATAACATTATCCATAGTATTAAATAAGTTTTTTTTTAAAGAGAATAAAGTAAGTGGCATTGAAAATTAATGGATTTACGCCAATTATCTTTGGTAATAATATTTATTTGATGTGAAAGTGATTAAGCTTAATAAATATTATCTAGGAAGTTAACTAATAAATCAAATATAGGATTTTTAGTATCACTTTTCTTTGAAATAGTCAATATATTATTTTGGATTTCGCTAATGGAAATCTTATTTATCAAGTTGTTGCTTTGAACTAGTTTGTATGGAATTAAGGACACGCCAATACCAAGCTCAACAGAGCTAATAATTCCGGATAAGGAATCAAATTCTAAAATATTAATGTTGTCGTTGTTTAAATATTCCAATAACATTTTACGGTAAGAACATGATGGGTTACTACTGACAATAATGGTATCTTTTAATTGTTCTTCAAATGAACGCTCAGTTTGAGGATATATAAGAACTAATTTTTCGGTTATTTGAAATAGTTGCTCTGTAAATGGTGAGTCAAATGAACTGTTAGTGATTATACAATCCAAATTACTTGTTTCGCGTTTATTTTGAAGTTCTTCATTTGTAAATACTTTTACAGACACAATTGTAGTTGGATCCATTTTCCTACACTTTTTAATAAATGGAGGCAGTAGCAAACTAATTGATGCTGTTGTTCCTATGCAGAAATTTGTATTACTATTACGTAACACATTATGCGCTTTATTTAGAAGGTGAATGATATTCTCTGCATAAAACAGAAGTTTTTCTCCATCAGGCGTTAGAGTGACAGAATTTTGATTTCTATTAAATAGTTTTACATCGAATTCATTTTCGATTTTTTTTATATGAATAGTAACATTCGATTGTACAGTGTATAAGTTTTTTGCAGCTTGGGAAAATGAGCCAGTGTTTGCAACTTCTAAAAAAAATTTTAAGTCTTTACTCTCCATTGTTCCTCGCTTTCTTATATTGTTTATTATAGCATATATACTTTTATTTGAAATTTGAGTAAACATCTATAATCAAGAGCGTAAATATTCATTTAAAATACTTCTTTTACCAGTTTGTAAAATAAGATTGTCTGTTGCTTAACTACACTTAATTATGATAGCGTATATTGTGGTTTAAGTGCTATTCAAAAAACAGATAAGCATCATTAGTTATTGAAATAGTTTGATTGATTAAATAATGATATATTATTCTTGTACATGACAAAGCAGGTTAAAGCATTTAATTACTAAAGCTGGACTAGATTATTTGTTGAACTAATAATTGATGTAGTAATCTTGAATCATTAATTGTACGGTGCCAAATTAACAAAATAAAGGAGTTTTATGAAGAATAATTACAAGTGGATAATACTTATTATTGGAGTATTGGCTCAAATTACATTTTCAATTGGTTTTTCAGGGATTGCAGTTTCAAGTGTAATAATGCAGGAGGTTTACAAATTTGAGGTGAACCAATTGGGTTTTGTGTTGGGATGTATGGGATTAGGAGTTGCGCTATCGGAAATGATCTGGGGTGTCGTGACTGATAAAATTGGTGATAAAGCAGTTTTACTTATTGGACTTTTCTTGATGGCTATCTCTTATGCATATATTGCTTATATGTGTGTTCCGGTTGCTGGCTATTACCCAGATTATAGATATTTAGGTGGTATGCTAATAATTACGGGGATGGTTGGGGGAAGTATCAATTCTTCATCTGGTCATGCTGTCATGTCTTGGTTTGATGATAATACCCGTGGTTTTGCAATGAGTGTAAGGCAGACGGCGGTCCCAATCGGTGCAGCAATTGGATCAATGGTTTTTCCCTATATTGCCGACCAGACAGGATTTAAATCGGCATTCCTTTTTATGGCCATATTATGTTTGATTACGTTTTGTATAGTTACATTCGGACTGAAAATTAAATTAAATAATAATCTGGTTACTCAACAAGAAATTACTGAACTGAAATCACCATATAAAAGACTATCGATTTGGAAGATAGCACTTGCTGGAGGGGCCTTAACAATTCCACAAATGGCGATAATGAGTTTTGGTGCCGTATATTTAATGGATGTATTTCAGATAAAAATGTTAACCATTTCAGCAATAATTGCATTTATTCAATTGGGAGGTGGAATATTTAGAATTGTTACAGGTTTGATTAGTGATAAGTTTAAAAATAGAATTCAAGTTATTTGTATAATTTCAATTATTTGTTCATTTAGCGGAATACTTTTAGCAATTATAAGTGAATCAAATCTTTATATAATAGTTTGTTTATTTATCACGCTGGGAATTGCCTCAAACTCATGGCATGGTGTAGGGTATACTGAAATTGCTGTAAAATCAGGAATTAAATATTCTGGACGTGCTTTGGGAATGATGGGAATGCTAGTTTTTACAATATCATTTTTAACACCATATTTTATTCCGTATATTCTAATAACCTATTCTTGGCCAGCAGTATGGTTATTTGTAGGAATCATGTCAATAACTGCCCTACCTTTGATAAAGAATTGTTGATAATTAAATTGCTGATATTAAAAAATAAGAAATAAAGTAAATTTATAAGTAATTTAAAATAGTAAAAACACATCGATTGATGTGTTTTTTTAACGTTATAATTAATTGGATTTGATAACATTCTCAAGTGTTGAAACTAATTCCTCAACGTCTGTCACGGTTGTGTGATGTGAGAAACTAACTCGCATCGAACGGTCGATTTGCTCATGAGTTAAGCCAATTCCTAGAAGTGAGCGACTATATAACTTGATCCCTGCACTATCAGCAGATCGAGCTGATAAAAAGAACCCTTCATTTTCCATCATTTCTAATATTTCATCATTTTCCTCTTTAGAATCTAAACGAATGCTTGAAACATTACCTTGAGGCTTACAGTTTAAAGTTAATACCGGACTTTGATCAACTAAGGCATGGAAATGTTCTTGAACCTCAGCAATCTTTCGATTATTTGCTTCGAAGTTATCTACTACTTTTTTCACAGATGCTGCAAATGCAACTTGTGCAGGTAACGATTGTAACCCGGCACGCATGTTCCCTTCATTAGTTCCTCCAACAAGTAAAGGACGAAGCGGAGTTGACTTAGTTTTCAATAAAGCTCCAACTCCTTTAGGCCCGTAAATTTTATGACTTGAGATTGTAAACAAGTCGACGTTTGTATGATCGAAAGCAAGCTTTCCAAGCCCTTGGACATAATCAGTCATTGTTACAATATGTGAATGATCACGCTTAACAATTTCAAATAGTTCTTCAATTGGTTGACGTGTACCCAGTTCATTATTCACCAGCATAATCGAAATCATCACAGTATCATCATTAATGCTATCGATAACGTCGCTAATATTGATGTGTCCTTTGCTATCAACTGGTATATATGTAACGCTATGTCCAGCATTTTCTAATTCAACAAAGCAACTGTTGACACTTGCATGTTCAAAGCATGAAGTTATAAAGTGAGCACTTTTGGTTAGAGTTTTTGCAAATCCTAAAATTGCTAAGTTATTCGACTCTGTTCCTCCTGATGTAAATACTAAATCGTGTTTAGTTTGGTCTAAATCTAAGCTTTCCATAATCAATGTTCGTGCATAAGTTTCTAATTCTTTTGCTAGTTTATTACAACCTGAATTGAAGAAACATTCCTCACCCGTTGCACGATATACTTCATAGACACTCTCGTCTATTGGTGTTGTTGCTGCATAATCAAAATATTTAAGTTGTTCCATAATTTCTCCTATTTATACTTTGATATTATATTAGGAATTCATCCGAAAAATGTAACAATATTTTGGATGAGCATCTAAAACGTGTTATACTTAAACTATGAGAAATGTACTGAATGATAAATTGAACTTAGGACTGACTAAGGAAACTACTAAACAAGAGAAAACGATCCTTGTTTACTTAAAGGAACACGAACTTGAAATCGAACAAATGACAGCTAAAATGATAGCTGAAGCATGTTTTTGCTCGACGTCTGCCGTTAATCGCGCGGTCAAGCAACTAGGGTTTGAGGGGTTCACTGAGTTTAAGAGTTTTGCTAAATTTTCGCATATGATCGATGAGCAACAAACTCAGCCCAAAGACCGTTATACAAGCTATATTAACTTGATCTTAGATGACATTGATTATCGTGAAGTAGACCTTTTTGCTACCGAAATAAACAAACTAGACATGATGTATGTATATGGAAATGGAGTTAGTAACATCAGTAGTTTATTTTTATTTAGACAATTATTAAACAAGGGTTATAACACTGTTTATATTCCCGACCTTGATATGTTAAACAAGCTGACCCACGGGACAGTAATTTGTGTTTCGAGTATTGGGACGAATAGTTATGTTAATAAGGTATTACGTGGGCTTGATGTCGACTTATTATCAATTACGAAGAAGGGAACACCACAAGATAAACTATCCAGACTATCAATTACGCACAAAATTGACTATTCCAATGCAACGGAAATCGAACGTGAGCAACAAATTCAAATGTTACTTCTAATTGGTGCGTTAATGGATAATTTAGAAGATCGATTAAATAAATAACAATTTGGAAATTAAGTGACGACTAAAACTATAAACCAACTTTGAATAAATAGTGGCGCTGATAGTTATGAAAAAGAAACATAAAATTTTGCTAAATATTTAGCAAGGTCTTATGTTTCTTTTGTATTGTATATGTTTAAAATTTTACAGAATTAATAAATGTGATTATTTCCTCGAATACACCAATAAGAATTATGAAGGCAGTAGCGAAGACTAAAAAGTCCAAAAAGCTAACGAAACTCCATTTAATTACAGTTAAGAATTGATATTTAGTTTCTCGATATGTTCTAAACCGAGGTAATGAGACTGCAACTAGATAGTGGTTTAAAAATATCGTTGTTAATACTTGGGTTATAATAAAAACAATTGCCGTAAAAGGATAGGATTCGCCAATAGTATCTTTTACAATGCTAAATCCGAAAGTACCTAATGTTAAAGAGGCGGCAATATCAAAGACGATTCCACGAGAAGTATAAACTAATGGTTGCCAAGGGTAAAACTTCCTTATTTTCGTGACATTAGCATCATCAATTTGGCTTGATTGAAAATCAGTGGCGTATTCTTTTCGATATGCAAGTAGTTGTTCTTGTACATGATTTAAAGAACTGCGATATTCTGGATCCAATACTGTCATTTCTGTGATTAACGTATTGTATTCTTCGTATTCTTGAGGTTCAACATAGGTAATCGACAATAAATCAGCAAATACTCTACCAAGACTAAAGATATCTGATTTAGAAGTAGTCTGGTCGTAACCAAAATGCTCGGGTGAAGCATATCCATCAGTGCCGAGTAGTTTGGTATCCCGTGATTTATCAGCATCATAAATGCGCGAAATATTAAAGTCGATTAGATAGATTTGCTCGCCACAAATTATTAGATTATCGGGTTTAATATCTTTGTGAACAATGCTAATTTCGTGAAGGCATGTCAAGGTTTGGGTAAGTTGAATTGCATATTCATTAAATTGTCTACGAGTGATAAATCTTCCGTTACTAATGTAGCTGCTAAGGGTTTCACCACTAATATATTGTTCGTAAGATACAAGTTGATTATCAACTTGCTTAAACGTGTGTACTTGTGGGATGTTCAGTGTGTTTTTGAGCGATTTGAGGCTTGATAAAATTGATAAGGCCTCCATATCGTATGTTTTTTTGATAATAAACTCTAATGTATCTTGATCAACATATAATGTATGGTTATGTATTTCTTTAATTTTAACTAAATTCATAAATCTCCTATGGTATAATTATAACATGTAAAACTGCGTTGGAGGACATTGTGAAATTAACAGATGAAATACTAAATGAAATAAAAGCAAGTAGTTCATATATCCCCCAAGAAATGCGTTTAAACACCGAATTAAGCACTTTCTTAAAAGAAGAACTACAATCCGTAAATTTGAAAAAGATGTTTACAAGCCTTGATATAGATGTTGTAAACGGATATAAGTACATCCGTGGTGAACGAAAACTAAAACGTGATCAATTAATCAAGATTTTGGTTTATTTAGAATATGATTTTGATCAGGTCCAATCAACTTTAAAACAATACGGATTTCCGATGCTGTATTCAAAAAATAAAAATGATGCCGCGCTAATCTATTGTATATACAATCGCTTTACGTATGCAGATATCAAAAAGTACTTACAAGCACATAAACTAATCGGATTGCAATAAACCATATAGGATAAAAGAAACTGCCTACTCATATGTTGAGGAGGCAATTTGTTTTTAAATTACTATTTCTTTTGTTCGATTTGTTTAACAAGATTATCATAGTCATATAATTTATCACAATCTACAGTTTGGTCATCGGACATACAACGATAGTTATCGTTTTCAAATACAACCTTTTCCGTTACAGTTTTCGAAAGTTCTAATGATGCTTTTAAGTCTTCATACTTTGCTAACTTATCACATTCGACAGTTTCTGAGTCGATTTCACAAGTTTCACCAAATGTTGATACACTTAATGTTTCAGTTTGTTCATGTCCAGGAATTGGATCCGTAGCTTCGGTTACTAAAACTTTGCTTTCTTTTGGTTGCAGTTCAACGACAACTCCATTTGTTGTAAACGAGTCACCTTCCTTAAGTTTTAAGTTATCAAAGCAATCAACATACATATCCTCAAATCCAGCCGAACCTTCTCCCATAATTTCATTTATTCCGGTACCAATAACATTTCCGCTACCTTGTTTAGAAATTACATTATAAGTGTTAGGCATGATGACAAAAGCATCATTATTTTGTGGTACTAATTTAATTGATACACCACTAACTTCTAGCGTATCTCCCTCAGAAAAATAGTGATTATCATATTTAGCAACATATAAATCACCAAAGTATGAATCCCCAGTTCCCATTATCTCATTTAAGTTTGTCCCCATTACATTTCCGCTACCACTGACAACTTCTAAATCATACATACCAACTGGGAAGTCTTCGCCGGCGATATAATTCCCGCTCTGTGCAGTTGTAAACTCAGTTTCCTCCCCACTTGTTAAATCTTTTGGAGCAATACCGATTGTGTACTCTCCGGATAATGCAGTTGTATATGTTTTAGCATCTTCGTAAACTGCATCAGCTCCCGGTGTATCTTCAGTCATATAAGTTATCTCAGCTGCTTGAACCTCATACGTAGATTCTGCACTTGGAGGCTCCGGTGCAAATAGTGTGATTACCACTAACACAGCGATTACTCCGCTAATTATTTTCTTGGACTTATCGGTGAATGCATCGCTTTTCCACATCAGTAATAACCCAATCGGGAAAATAAGTACAATCATTGTCACGATAAACCATTTTTGTTCATAAATCTTTTTGTTTTCCATAATACTCCTTAAATGTTTTACTTGAAAAGTATATCAATTTCCAACTATTTTAATTGTACAAATTGTACAAATTGTAAACCGATAGTATATTACTCTATATGTAGTAAAGTTACTAGCGGGAGGGACTTTGAAATTAACATCAACTTTGTTAGAACAAGTACTTTCTAATCAATATGAGTATGTTCCAGTTGAACATCGTGAGTTTCAAGAGGCGTCAAAATTTTTACTATATCACATCCAAAATTCCAAGTTTAATAAAAAGCAATTATTTACTTCTTTGGATATATCAGAGTCGATTGGATACAAGTATTTGGATGGTAGTCGTGTAATCAATCGAGATACGTTTATCAAGTTTTTAATAGGACTCGATTTTGATTATAATGCGATTCAAAGCTTATTAATAAATTTCGGATATGGAAGTTTATATATTCGCAATAAACGGGACGGAGCGATCATTCACGGACTCGTAAATGGCTATACCTATTTAGAACTTAAAAAGTATTTGGAAAAATATCAGATTCCAACACTATAATCCTATCGATTAATTATCAGCATAGCAATGGTTAGACGAAAAAACAAAAGTTAGCAAATAATCTTGCTTCCAGCATTTAATATATTTCGGCTTTTTTAATATGCTAAAATATATTTATATATTTTATTATATTAGTTATTCGCTGGCTATCTTTTCGAAAGGTCCTAAAAGATAAGCTCAGGTAAAATAACGTAAGAAGTGAAAATCGCTATATAAGTCTGTTTGATGAACCAGGTTATCGTACTTACCGAATAGAACGTTTGTGCACACTGGCTGCTATCAAGTAATTTGTCGATATTTTATCACTAATTTACACAACAACAAGATGCATACTGGTGTGAAACTAGTTTGTGTTAACTAAGGAGCTAATAAACTCCGAATTCGTACACCATAGATAGAACTAGGGTTATATAATGATATCCAGCTAGAAGAACTAAAGTCTCAATTTAAGAAATATGTCGATGTCAAAATCGTCGCACAACAAAATAATAAACCCAAAATATGGTAAGCGGTTAATGAAAGAGGAAATATGGAAGAGCAAATTAAAGAATTAGAAGAATTACTGTCAGAGGCGGAGTTAGAACACTTCAATTCCCTAGCGCCCAGTTATAAAAAAATCTTTGTAAATCATGCATTTAGTGCGAAAACTGAAAAGACTCGTTTAAAAAATATTGATGAAGTCAAAGAAGCGATGGAACTTAAATGCAAGAACATCTTTGATTATAAGAAGAAAAAGAAGCCACGTGAAGATAAATTTGAAGATGCTGATGATGCAACTAAAATCAAGCATTATTTTGAAAAAGTGAGCGACGAAGAACATCGCCGAAAAACAGTGGAGATGTACAACAAGTTAGTCGAAATTGATGAAGATTTGAATATCTTGTATGCGTGGAATAATCCAATGATCAAATATAAAGAAACTTTCATTTGTGGAGTTAGTGTCGCTAAAGCACACATAACGATGGCCTTTGATAGCGAAGCTCTAGAATTCTTTAGAGAACGAATCGTTGGATGCGGTTATGGACTTAACTTAAAAACTTTTACAATTAAATATACACAAGATATCGATTTTGAGTTACTATCAGAAATGGTGCGCTTTAGTATCGAGTTAAAAAAGGATGCTAAAGGTTTTTGGAAGTAGTAAATTTATTAAATAGAGATGGGAGAAGGTATGATTTTAAACGAATTAAAAGCACTTGCTAATGAAAAACGCTTAAAAGTAATATATTCACTTTCAAACAGTGATTTTTGTCAGATGCATATTATTGAATTAACTAAACTATCGCAAGTGGATGCTTCTAGAAGTCTTAAAACATTAGTTGATTCTGGACTAGTTAATAGTCGAAAAGAGGGAAATCGTGTCGTATTTTCACTTAGCGATAAAATGATAAATGAATATAATGTTCAACTGCAACAAATCAAAAAGGAATATAACTATTTATCGTTCGATGTTGATATCGAGCAATATATTGAAGAGTGTAAAACAATAATAAGTTAAGGGGAAGAAAACGATAATGAAAGATTATGGACTTGTACTTGAGGGTGGTGCAATGCGAGGGCTGTACACTGCCGGGGTTATGGATGTATTAATGGAACATAATATTGAATTTGAAACAATAGTTGGGGTTTCTGCCGGAGCCGCATTTGGTTGCAACTATAAGTCAAAACAAATCGGACGGGTACTTCGCTACAATCTAAAGTATTGTGATGATCCGCGTTTTGGGGGAATCAAGTCACTAATTAAAACTGGTGATTTGTATAACGCTGAATTTGCCTACTATACATTACCGAGTGAACTCGATATATTTGATACTGAAACATTTATAAATAATCCTAGTAAATTTTATGTGGTTACCACTAATGTAGAAACTGGGGAAGCTCATTATCAACGATTAGACTCAGCTACGGGGGATGATGTAGAGTGGATTCGTGCATCAGCATCGATGCCTGCAGTATCAAAACCAGTTACGATTGGTGAAGAAATGCACTTAGATGGCGGGATGAGTGATCCGATTCCTTTAAAGTGGATGCAAGCCAATCAAACTAAGAAAAATATCGTTATCTTAACGAGACCCGATGATTATATAAAGCCCAAAGCCAATACTACCTTAGTAAAAATATTACTAAAACAATATCCAAAACTAATTAATACGATGTCGATGCGTAGCAAGGTTTATAATGAGAGCGTCAAATATTGTGAGTTACAGCAAGAGCGAGGTAATACCCTTATCATTAGACCAAGTGTTGACTTAGGTGTTAAACGTACCGAAAAAAATCGACATAAATTACAGGCAATATACGACTTAGGGCGTCAAGATACAATCAATCAACTAGCGCAAATTATCGAGTTTATGAAAGCATAAATATCCGTAAAATAACTTATCTAATTGGGGCTTGCGTGATATAATTTGTATTATATAAAAATTTAAAAATAGGAGTAATAATGAAATCTCGAAAACTATTAGGATTTTCTCTAATTATCTTAGCGATCGTAATTGGAGTATTATCTGTAACTGTCGAAAACTTTAGTCCATTTTTTCCGGGATGGTGGGCGTTATTCATTGTCTTTTTAGGAATAGCAAAACTAGAACATCGTGGTGAGCGATTAATGGGATTATTGATTATCGCTGGAGGGTCATATATCATATTTAGTGCTAATACTAATTTTGATGTAGACTTCTATAATGTTGCCATCATCTTCGGATTACTACTTGTTGGTATTTCGTTGGTTAAACCAAAATCATACAACAATCATTTTCACTATGAGTCGACTAATCAATATACAAATAATTCTAGTAACCAATATACAAACACTTCAACTGAGTACACATCAGAAAACAATACTGAATTTAAGAAAGAGTCGGAAAAGGCTGAAAGTGGTAAAAACAGTCAATCTTTTAGTGTTGTATTAGGAAGTCGAGTATACGACTTAAGTGGTCTTGATGCTAGTGTCGATAATTACATTACATGTGAATGTGTTTTGGGAGAATTACGAGTAACATTACCACGAAATATGAATGTAATCATTAGAGACAGCAATTTCTTAGGTGAGATTAGAGATTATCGAACAAATGCGGTTAATGCTTATGATCATACATTATATTTAAATTGTAATTGCGTTTTAGGACAAATTGCAATCAATTAAAAGTAAATGTTTGCAAAAATTGTGAAAGTGTGTTATTATAGTTATGTAATGATATGGATAGTAATCACAGTTTGTGAGCTAAACCAATAAATAAGGGTGCTAGTTAAACTTAGCAGATACTTTATTTATTGGTTTTTTTTTGATATTAAGGGGGACAATGAAGATACATAAGGTGTTAAATAATAATTTTGTTATTATCCTCGATAAGCAAGGTGAGGAAAAAATCGTTGGTGGAAAAGGGATTGCTTTTGGAAAACGAAGTGGTGATCTAGTAAATTCTGATGTTATAAATAAGACGTTTGTAGTTCCAGCTGGTGAAGATGAACTTGTAGTTCAAAAGTACATTGATGCATTACCAGTTGAATGTTTTGAACTTGCGCTGGACATTGTTGAGTTTGCAAAGATTAAAACTGCCAAAAAGTTAAACGATAGTGTTTGTTTAGCAATCGCTGATCACATCAACTCCAGTATTGAACGCTTTAAGCTAGGGACACAAATTCCCAATTATTTATTATGGGAACTGAAAAAGTTTTATACGGCAGAATTTGAAGTGGGATTGTACGCATTAGACATAATTGAAAAATGTACTTCAATAAAACTACCAGAAGATGAAGCCGGTTTTATTGCAACGCATATTATCGATAGTGAACTTGATACTTCAAATCTGGACCAAGTATATAAGACCACGAAGTTGATTAAAGATATAAGCAACATTGTAAAATACTTCTTTAATATTGATTTTGATAGTGATTCAATTTACTATTATCGATTTATTACCCATCTTAAGTTTTTCGCGGGTCGACTTTTCAATGATTATATGTTCACGAAAAATGATGATGAACGATTGTATGAGATGATTCAAAAAAGCTATATTAACTCATTTAATTGTACTCAAAAAATTGAAGAATACTTACAGGCAAACTATTCATATACATTATCCAAGGAAGAAAAAATATATTTGACAATTCACATTGAAAATGTCATCTATAAGGCAAAAAAATAAAAAGTATGAATTATTAGGATAGTAACACTTTAGGTGGCTAAACCTTCTATTCAATAAAATAGGAGGACTCATGGCGAAATATACAGAGTTAGTTAATGACATACTAAAAAATATTGGTGGTAAAGATAACATTATCTCGGTAACACATTGTGTTACGAGATTAAGATTTAATTTGAAGGATGAAAGCATTGCTCATGACGATGTTTTAAAAAACATGGATGGCGTGGTTACGGTGATGAAGACCGCTGGTCAATATCAAGTAGTAATTGGAAATCACGTTCCTGACGTTTATGCTGAACTATTAAAACAAGCAGGTATTAGTGGAGAGATGGACGCGAGTGTAGCGCCAAAGAAAATGCCACTTAAGGATCGAGCAGTTGATATTATCTCAGGAATTATGATGCCTTCAATGGCAATCTTATGTGCTTCGGGGATGATTAAAGGTTTCTTATCATTATTTATGGTTTTTGGACTAATTAATCCTGAAGGTTCATGGTATTTGATGTTTGAAGCAATTGGTGATACGATGTTTTACTTCTTCCCTGTAATATTAGGATTTAACGCTGCTAAAAAATTCGGAGCTAATCCATATTTAGGGATGATGATTGGAGCGGCAATTATGTATCCAACGCTTCAAAATGTTGATTTAGTGTTCTTTGGTAAAACGATAAACGCATCATATACTTCTTCGGTTTTACCAGTAATTTTCATTGTTGCACTAGCAGCGCCACTTGAAAAATTATTAAACAAAGTAATTCCCGATGTGATTAAAACCTTTGTGGTGCCGATGCTTGTGATGGTTGTAATTATCCCGGTTGGATTTATGGTAATTGGACCTGCTGCCAACTTCATCGGTTATATCTTAGCAACAGTAGTAGCAGCAATCTATGGATTTAGTCCGATGATTGCTGGGGCCTTCTTAGGGTTCTTCTGGCAAATAATCGTCATGTTTGGTGTGCACATGTTAATCATTTTACCATCAATCATCAACTTAACATCAGGGAATACTGATACAATCTTGCCATTGATCTTATCAGCTAGTTTCGCCCAAACTGGGATGGTCTTAGCAATTTGGATTAAAACTAAAGATAGAAAACTAAAAGATATTGCTTTTCCTGCGTGGATTTCTGGAATCTTTGGAGTAACCGAACCAGCTATTTATGGAGTAACGCTACCACGAGTTAAATACTTTATTATTACATGTGTGATTTCTGGAATCTTCTCAGCACTTGCTGGTGCAGTTAACTTAACAAGTTATCAAATGGCTGGGATGGGAATTTTTGGAATCCCTGGTTCAATCGCACCAGATGGAAGCACAAGTTCACTTATTTGGGCACTAATTGTTACGTTTGGTGCGTTAGTTGCAGCGCTAATTGTTGGACTTATTGTTTATAAAGATGAGGAACCTGCAAGTGAAGAGGCTAACGAAATGCTTATTAAGCAAACAGAATCAGTGTTAACACCAATCGAAGGGGTTGCCAAAGCATTAAATACTGTTGAAGACAGTGCCTTTGCCAATGGATTACTTGGTCAAGGAATTGCAATTGAACCAACAAATGGTAATGTATATGCACCATTCTCAGGTACTGTTGTATCTTTATTTCCAACTAAACACGCAATTGGTTTGGTTTCGGAAACAGGATGTGAGTTACTAATTCACATTGGAATGGATACAGTGAAACTAAATGGTGAACATTTCGAAAGTTTTGTAAGTCAAGGTGACAAAATTGCTAAAGGTGATAAATTAATTAGCTTTGACATTGCCGCAATTAAGGAAGCAGGATACAGTATCGTAACTCCAGTTATTGTTACTAATACAAAGGATTACCTAGATGTTGTTGCCGTTGCCGAAAATGACGTAAAAATAAATGATGAAATATTGAAAGTGATGGTGTAATTTATGAGTTTTCCAAAAGGATTCTTATGGGGTGGAGCGACTGCTGCCAACCAAGCTGAGGGAGGATGGAACGAAGGTGGACGTGGACCTTCTAACTCCGATCATGTAACTAATGGGTCGCACACTGTAGCGAGAAAGTTTACTAAAGATATTACTTCGGAATATTATTATCCAAGTCACAAAGCAATTGATATGTATAGCCATTATCAAGAAGATATTGCGATGTTTGCTGAAATGGGATTCGGTGTCTATCGGATGAGTATTTCGTGGTCAAGAATATTTCCTAATGGGGATGATCTTGAGCCTAATCAAGCAGGAATTGAATATTATCGTGATGTATTTACAACGTGTAAAAAGTATGGTATCGAACCATTGGTTACCATCAATCATTTTGAAAATCCATATAATTTATATGAAACAATTGGCGCATGGGATTCTCGTGAGATGATTGATCACTTTATCAAATATTGTGAAGTGCTGTTTAGAGAGTATAAGGATTTAGTTAAGTACTGGCTTACTTTCAACGAAATCAACTTTATGACTATGCCGTTTGGATACAATATGCACGCTGGAAAGCCAAAAGATTATGAGATGAAATTTGGTGGAGCTAAAGATCATGATTTATCTTTAAACTATCAAGCGCTACATCACATGTTTGTAGCTAGTAGTAAAGCGGTTATACTTGCACATGAAATAAACCCGGAAAATCAAGTTGGTTGTATGATTGCTGGAATGACATCATATCCAAGAACGTGTCATCCTGATGATATTATTTTAAATCAACGTTCATTTAAGATGATGAATTTCTTATGTGGAGATGTTCATGTTCGTGGTAAGTATCCAAGTTACGCACTGAGATTTTTCGAAAACAACAACATTTAATTTGATATTTTAGAAGGTGATGAGGAAATCCTGCGCACCGGAGTTGTTGACTTTTACTCATGTAGTTATTATTCAACAAGCTGTAAAAGTGAAAATCCAGAATATGCAACAACTGGTGGAAACTTGGCTATGGGGCTTTCTAACCCATATTTAGAGGCAAACGAATGGGGCTGGCAAATTGATCCACAAGGACTTCGCTACTACTTAAACGAGGTGTATGGACGTTATGAGGTGCCAATTATGATTGTGGAAAATGGTCTAGGATTCAATGATGAATTTGTTGACAATACAGTTCATGATGAGTATCGTATTGACTATTTACGTAAACATATTGAACAAATGCAGTTGGCAATTGATGAGGATGGTGTAGACCTAATTGGATATACAATGTGGGGATGCATCGATTTAGTGAGTGCCGGTACTGGGGAAATGAAAAAACGTTACGGTTTTATTTATGTGGATATGGATGATTTAGGTAATGGATCGCTTAACCGTTATCCTAAAGATAGTTTCTATTGGTACAAACAAGTAATCGAAGCCAATGGGCTTGGATTTGAACAATAGTCAAAATTTAAAAGTATTTGGGTTATCATTCTCAAATACTTTTGCTTTATTATTTTGGATATTTGCTCGAGGTCAATATATGGTAATATATATGTATAAGGAGAGTAAATGTTAATATATTTTTTAATCGCATTAATTGCAACAGTAATAGGTTCACTTGTGGGGCTTGGTGGAGGAGTAATTATGAAACCACTGCTTCAAGCAGTATCTCCACTAGATGCCCTAAGCATTAATATACTCTCATCAGTGACAGTGTTCTTTATGGCAATGAGTACATTATACAATCGAACTAAAGCCAACCCTAAACTATATAAAAAGAGTTTTGGTTATTTAGTAGTTGGTTCAATCATCGGTGGGGTAATTGGAAATGAATTATTTTCGGAATTTTTAATCCTATTCCCAAATGAAAATATCGTATCATTCATTCAAACGATAATTTTGACCGTACTATTAATCTTAGTATTATTTAAACACCTGTACGTATCTAAATTACATGTGTTTTCCTCAAATGCTGCGCTGTTTACAATTGGGATAATGCTTTCGATTGTCGCAACGTTTTTAGGGATTGGTGGAGGACCAATTAATATGATGGTTTGTATCGGATTTCTTGGTGTTTCAATTTTGGAAGCGACCTATCTATCAATCTTAATTATCTTTTTCGCCCAACTTAGTAATTTGATCGTTTATCTACTATCAGGAACGTTCTTAGAAATTGAATTGCTACCGTTATTAGTAATGATTCCAACCGCAATCATTGGTGGTATTATTGGTGGGAACCTTAGTCATAAAGTATCTGAAAAGCATATTCATTTGGCTTTTAATGTTACAATTAGTGCTTTAATTTTATTAAATTTCTATAACTTAAGTCAATACATCTAGGAGCTCCTATGAAACAGTTAAGTGTACTAATTAAGCCGTCAAGTAATAAATGTAACTTAAAGTGCAAGTATTGATTTTATGAAGATGTAAGTAGTAGCAGGGTAACGGCTGACTATGATTATATGAGTATAGATAATTCCCAGAAGATTATTGATAATATCTTTTCTGATCAAGAGTTAAGATCAGTTACGATTGGTTTTCAAGGTGGAGAGCCAACCTTAATTGGCATTGAGTTTTTCACGAAGTTCTTTGAATATGTTGATTTAAAAAAGGGCAAGGTTAATGTTAACTTTGCTATTCAAACCAATGGAATACTGATAAATGAACAATGGGTAAGTGTATTAAAAAAATATAATGTTCTAGTTGGATTATCATTAGATGGACCCGCAGCAACTCACGATAGTAATCGCATTGACTTTGGTAATAAAAACACGCATCAAAAGGTTATCTATACAGCAAAGGTATTTCAAGAAAATGATATCCAATTTAATATTCTAACAGTAGTTACCAACAAGAGTTCCAAAAACATCGCGAAAATTTATAAGTATTTAACGAGTAATGACTTTCAATACTTGCAGTTCATTCCTTGTCTAACACCACTAGACTATAAAGTGAAAAACATCCGTCAGGTGAATGAGTTGTACTATACATATTTAAGTGATTTGTTTAAAGTGTGGTATGAGGATTTAAATAATGGTAAATACGTAAGTGTTAGGTGGTTTGATAATATCATTAATATGATAATGGGAGCAGAACCTGAATCTTGCGATATGCGTGGTGCTTGTACGTGTCAAAATATTATCGAAGCTGATGGAACGACGTTTACCTGTGACTTCTTTGCCGTAGATGAGTTTATTGTTGGAAATGCCTTAGAGATGAGTTTTGAGCAGATGGTCTACTCTCAGGTATCGACCCAATTTATTAAAAGAAGTATGGATCATCCTCAAGAATGTAAGTCTTGTGAGATTTACAAATATTGTCGCAATGGATGCACGCGAATGCGTATCGATGGAAAGTACATGTATTGTGAGCCACTAAAGCGCTTTTTTAGAAACTATGAAGCGGATCTGAAAAAGGCGGCGTTTATTTTAAAGCGCCGCTAATCTCGTTTTGTACAAATGTTCATAATCTTGAGCAATATTAAGCAATTTATCTTGATATAATTTAAGAAAAACAAAGCGAGGTAAATTATGTTTCCAAAAGATTTTTTATGGGGTGGGGCAACTGCAGCCAACCAATTTGAGGGTGCTTATAATGTTGATGGCAAAGGTTTATCAATTCAAGATGTTATGCCAAATGGAATTATGACTCCCCGAGTCGCAGGACCAACTGCCGATAATATGAAGTTAGTTGGTATTGATTTTTATAACCGTTATCAAGAGGATATTGCGCTATTGGCAGAAATGGGCTTCAAAACATTTCGTATCTCAATTGCATGGACGCGAATTTTTCCTAACGGCGATGAACTAGAGCCAAATCAAAAGGGATTAGAGTTCTATGATAAAGTGTTTGATGAGTGTATCAAATATGGAATTGAGCCACTTGTAACTTTGTCCCACTATGAAACACCACTGCATTTAGCTGAAAAGTATAATGGATGGGTAAATCGAGAGATGATTACATTTTACGAACGTTATGTAAGAACAGTCTTTACGAGATACAAAGGTAAAGTTAAGTACTGGCTAACTTTTAATGAAATCAACTCTGTATTGGAAGCACCATTTATGAGTGGAGGAATTAATACCCCAAAGGAAGAACTGTCTAAAAGTGATTTATATCAAGCGATCCATCACGAGATGGTAGCTAGTAGTTTAGCAACCAAAATAGCTCACGAAATAAGTGCGGATTATCAAGTCGGATGCATGGTTCTTAGTATGCCGGTGTACCCACTTACGCCTCATCCGGACGATGTGATTAGTAGCATGGTTGAAACGCACAAGAATGAAATGTTCACAGAGATTCACGTGCGTGGTGAGTACCCGGGTTATATGAAACGATATATGCGAGAAAATAATATAACTGTCGAATTTGCTGATGGTGACCAAGAACTATTAAAGGATCATACAGTCGATTTTATATCTTTTAGTTACTACCTTAGTGTTTGTTCAACTGCTGATGAGACAGTTAAATCTGGTCAGGGTAACTTGCTTGGTGGCGTATCTAACCCGCATTTACCGGCAAGCGAATGGGGTTGGCAAATTGATCCGCAGGGAATTCGTTATGTCTTAAATAGTTTCTGGGATAAATACCGTTTACCACTATTTATTGTAGAAAATGGTTTGGGAGCAGTCGATGAATTAGTTGAACTAGAAGATGGTACGAAAACAGTTATTGATGACTATCGAATCGATTATTTAAAAGAACACTTACTACAAGTTGAAGAAGCAATTGAAGATGGTGTTGAGGTGATCGGTTACACATCATGGGGATGTATCGATCTAGTTAGTGCGTCAACTGCTGAACTTAAAAAACGTTACGGTTACATTTATGTGGATCGTAATGATGATGGAAGTGGGACTTTAAAACGTTATAAGAAGAAGAGTTTCCACTGGTATCAAGAGGTTATTCATACTAATGGTGAATCGTTACATTACTAGAAAAAATACTAGCAATTGTGCTAGTATTTCTTTATCGAATATTGACATAAAAAAAAGAAGCTACTCTAAAAGAGTAACTCCAAAAATGTCCCGAGGGACTTTTTCTTCGTAAGAACAACAACCGAAGTTGTTTTGGCAGTCTTACGGAATGATATCGGCTCACAGTAAGTATAACATATTGGCACGCTCGACATGGAAGTTTTTCTAGAACATTTATATAGCTATAAGATTTAAAGTATAAATAGTATTAAAAATAACATAGTTGAAGTCATGAACTAATTCAATGTATAAGTAATTAGTATTCAACTAGATATCAAATATTTAAACCTATCTTAGTGATGGTCAATATTGTAAAGCAAGGCGGTTTAGATTGGCATGTCAAAAAACTTTTAACAGACGGCCTTGATGCTAGTTTATTGAAAAAAATCAAAGTGTAAAAATTAATACTAAATACTTACTCATGATATATGTAAAACGAAAAATTGTATATTTCAAAATTATTAGTTATAATATATATAAGGAGGGGATTTGATGAGTACTTTTACATTTAAGACAAGTATTGATGATCGTGGAATTATTGATACGAATAACATTTTAACAGACCTCGGCATCGTTGATCAAATAGTTGAAGCATATGCTGATGAAGAAGATATTACCAGTTATACGTTTATCAATGATAATGGCGATGAGTTTGAAATATTTCTAACTAAATACAACCAAGATTACGAATACTATAAAGTCATCCATTTAAATGATGATGTGTATAAAAAAGGGAAGTATAGTAAAGTTGAGATTAAACGTAAGGAAATTGAACGAATTGTTAGTGATGTTGGATTTGTAAACGCGCAAAGGCTGCACGCCGAGGATCATCATGAATATGCGTACATGCCACTGAGACAATATTTAAAAAAGCATCCGAATCAGTTTAAGAAGACATTTATATATGAGCGTGGCTTTGATGATGAATATCGAATCTTACGTCATAAGAACTTGTTCTCGAAGTATCAAGATGAAATATCGGATTTTGAACGACTTACGACAATCGAGCGTTACGAACCCAAATCGCTGAAAATTAGTTATGAGTTAGATGAGGAAGTGTTTGATTTTGATGGAAGTCAAATGACAATTCAAGAGCGAAAGTTTCTTCGTGAGTTCGCTAAGGATATTTATACCAAAAAGAATCGATACACAGAGCGGGAATTATTTGAGATTCTAAGTGGTCGTGATCTATACATTCAAGTTGTAACCGTTACCCCGAAAGAACATAAAGATGTTTGGTCGAAAGTTGAACTTGAAGACATGGATATCCGCATTTTAGAAAAGAACCGTAGTGAATTTCAAAAGCAAAACACACCGCAACATAAGAAACGTAAATACTTGTCGAAGAAACAACAGACGCGAAAAACTAGAAGAGTAGCGGAGAGACAAAGTTCCAAAGCGTTAAAAGAGTATTTTGAATTATCATAGCACAGGTTATTTTTTAAGAAGATAATATCGAATTTGTATGTAAGAATCAAAAATTCCATGAATCATTAGTAAGAAACTATATGTAATTTATGGAGTAACATATTTCCCAATCGATACAAATTCAATTTTCACTTAGGGATTCCAGTTCAAAATTTTGACAAGGAACACTTAAAAGTGACAAACTTGATTTAGGTATTTCATCGGAACTTGCTCCACAACATATTGAATCAAGATTAGAACACAGCGTTACAATCGAATATAAATACATAAGCTAAGACACCTTTTTATAGGGTGTTTTTTTACTTGTAAGTTTTTTGTAAAATAAAATTGACAAACTAAAATAGTGTGATATACTATATATGTTGAAGGGATTCCCTTTATAGTTTAGCCTAAGGCCGACGGCATTGAGACTATAATCCTGGAATTTAGTGATGAGAAGCTGCCATACCATCACCTTTATTTACTTTTTAAAGTTTCAACATTTATGTGGTGGCAAGTAAATTTTTTACTTGCTTTTTTTAAAACCCAATTCTCATCTTAAACTTACGCGATTTACATTAAGATGAAAAATTATAGGAGGAAGTATGACTAGTGTAAGTGTTGGAACGTGTCTTCGACAAGACATCTAAAGACGATACAAAAACTTTAATTTTAGAATTCAAATACCGGAGTAGCCCACTAATAAACAATAACAATATTAATGGGAGAAAATTATGAAGAAAATAATAACGGTAATGATACTAATGATTTCGCTAATTGGATTTAATTTCAATGCTAGTGAAACATATACACAAATAGAAGATGGTGTGCTAACAATTGGAACAGATTGTGCATATGCGCCATATGCTTTTACAACAACAGAAGAAAATGCTTCAAACACGGCAGTTAAAATTGCTGACAGTGGAGCGTATTGTGATGGTTACGACGTCATGCTAGCAAGTCAAATTGCTGATGAACTAGGGGTCGAATTAGAAATCAAAGTAATTTCTTTTGATGGATTAACACCAGCTTTAAACAGTGGGCAAATTGATATGATAATTGCCGGGATGAGCGCCACACCAGATCGTGCTAAAGAAATTGATTTTACAACAAACTACTATAATAGTGAAATCATCATGAGCATTGTAATGGGTAAAGATAGTCCATTTGCGGAGGCGAAAACAATTAACGACTTCGAAGGTGCGGAAATTTCATCACAACTTGGAACATTCCATAGTGATTTATTAACAGAAGTTCCTGGGGTTACGGTTGTAAATGCGATGGAAAGTGTTGATACATTGCTTCAAGCAACAGAATCGGGAACAATCGATGGTTATATGACTGAGACAGACGCTGCCGAGGCGCAAGCGAAAAGTAGTGATAAACTAACATATGTTGATTTACCTGACTTAGAAATTCCAGCGGAATTTACGGGAGTTTCAATTGGTCTGAAAAAAGGTAGTGGCGATTTTGTTGAAAAATTAAATACAATTATTAACGGAATTAGCGATGAAACTAAAGATACGATGATGGAAGAAGCAGAGCTTAAAGCCGAAGGTAAATTTGTAGAAGCCGAAGATAAATCAGCGGAAACTGAATCAGCTTACCCACAACTTGAAGATGGTGTCTTTACTATCGGTACCGATTGTGCATACGCACCATACGCTTTTACAACAACCGAAGCTAATGCTTCAAATACTGCTGTCCAAATTGCCGATAGTAGTGCATATTGTGATGGATATGATATTATGATTGCCAGTAAAATTGCTGAACAATTAGATGCTACTTTAGAAGTTAAAGTTATTTCTTTTGATGGACTAATTCCCGCGGTTAACAGCGGACAAATTGATGCGATTATTGCGGGGATGAGTGCCACACCAGACCGTAAAAATGAACTAGACTTTACATCTAATTACTATGATAGTAACTTACTGATGGCTATTGTAACTAATACAAATAGTGAATATGCAGATGCTAAAGGTAAAGACGACTTTATCGGTGCGGAAATATCATCACAATTAGGAACATTCCACGGGGATTTACTACCTGACGTTCCTGGTGTTAACGTTGTTAGCCCGATGGAGAGCGTTGATGTACTGATGCAAGCAACAAAAGCGGAAACAATTGACGGTTATATCACTGAAGAAGAAGCGGCAGTTTCTCAAGCGGGAAGCAGTGAAGACTTAACGTACATCTTACTTGAAGACTTAGATATCGATCCAGGATTCTCGGGAGTAGCGCTTGGTCTAAAAAAAGGTAGTGAAGGGTTAGTAACGGAAATTGATGGAATCTTAACTGACATTAGTGATGCTGAAAGAGAACAATTGATGGCAGAAGCCAATTCTAAAGCTAATGGTGAATATGTTGAAGAAACAAGTTTCCTTGGTGATGTTTGGAATTTATTAGTTAGTAATAAAGCTTTATATATTGAAGGTTTAAAAACTACATTAGTGCTAGCATTATTCGGTACAGTGTTCGGAACGCTAGTTGGGTTTGTAATTGTCTCACTTAGAATTCAAGAGGTACACTATAAAGACAAACCAGTAGTGAAGGTGCTGAAGAAGTTTGCTAATTGGTTTGCAATTGTGTATATTGATATTATTCGTGGTACACCAATGATGGTTCAAGCAATGTTATTCTTCTATGGTATTGCGGCAAATATCATGGAACCAAACACGGCCGGGGTTATAATTATTTCATTTAACACAGCTGCTTATATTGCCGAAATTTTAAGAAGTGGGATTAATGCAATCGATCCTGGACAAATGGAAGCTGGTAGATCATTAGGACTAACTAATAATCAAGCTTTTGTAAGTATTATTGTTCCACAGACGCTTAAAAATACACTTCCAGCATTAGCTAATGAACTTATTGTAAATATTAAAGATTCATCAGTACTTAGTGTAATTGCTGTATCAGAGTTATTTTATGCTACAAAGCAAGCGGCATCAACTGGATACCAATATACGGAATCGTACTTCATTTCTGCAGCAATCTATTTAGTTTTAACAATCACTTTAACAAGAGTTTTAAATATTGTGATGCGTAAGCTACTAAAGTCGGAGAACACTGAAGAAATGATGAATTTACAAAATATTGAAGAGGCGGTTAAACTATGATCAAGGTAGAAAATATTAAGAAGTACTTCGGGAATAAAATGGTACTTGACGATATTAATTTAGAAATAGAAGATGGGAAAGTTGTAACAATTATTGGACCAAGTGGTAGTGGTAAAAGTACCCTACTGAGATGTATGAATTTACTTGAAGAACCAACTAGTGGAGAAGTGTATGTTGATGGACAAGCGATAATCGGTGGTGATGTAAATATAAATTTAGTGCGTAGCCAAATGGGAATGGTATTTCAGCACTTCAATTTATTTGAAAATCTAAATGTGCTTGAAAATTGTGTCTTAGCGCAAATTAAGGTGCTTAAAAAATCTAAGCAAGAAGCTGAGCAAACAGCGTTAGAGTATTTAGCAAATGTTGGTCTTAGCGAGTTTAAAAATACGAAAGTATCATCATTAAGTGGAGGACAAAAACAAAGGGTAGCAATCGCCAGAGCCTTATGTATGAATCCAAAATATATGCTATTCGATGAGCCAACAAGTGCCTTAGATCCAGAAGTAGTTGGAGATGTTTTAGAAGTTATTAAAGATCTAGCTAAATCGGGAATGACGATGGTCGTTGTAACCCATGAAATGGGGTTTGCTAAAGAAGTAAGTGATCGTGTAATCTTTATGGATAAAGGATTAATTGTTGAGGATACTGACCCGCAAACAATGTTTACTAATCCTAAACACGAAAGAACGCAAGAGTTCTTAAAGCGTGTGTTAGCTTATTAATAATAGTTGACTTCGAGTCTACTCCAGATGATATAATGTAATTGAATGGAGCTATATGAAAATAGATGAAGTTAGCAAACAGTTAGGTTTAACAAAAGATACGTTACGTTATTATGAAAAATTGGGATTGATCTACGCGGTTCCGAAAAGCGCTAGTGGTGTTCGGGAGTATGATGATTTGGCCATTGAACATATCAAGTTTATTATTTGTATGCGCAATACCGGACTTACTTTAAAACAAATAAAAAACTACATTGATTTATATAACCAAGGTGAGCAAACTCATGACGAACGACTAGAAATATTAAACGCTCAAAGGCAGTATGTGATCGAACAAATTACGACGTTAAATGAAAGTTTGGAGTTTTTAGAATACAAAATTGCAAGATACCATAATCAAAAAAATTAAGCCAACTAGAAATAGTTGGTTTTTTAACTAATTAAAACTTAAAAAAATAATTGTTATAGTATAATATAGATAAAGGAGTTAATATGACAAATATTCAAAAATCAAACAAAGCCTTAATTGGGGTAATCGCATTTGCAGTAATTGCTTATGTAGTAAATATCATAAATCTGTCATTATTTGCGAGTGACTTTACGCAAATCACTGCGCAAATTCAAATGATTTCAGGATTTATTCCCGACCAAGACGTGCAAACGATGGATAGTATCCTTAGCTTTGCTAATAATGCAGCATTAGTAGTGAGGATGCTACTAGTAACAATTGCCGCAATTAGTGCCCTTGCCAGTTTAATTGGTTTAGGATTACTAAAATTCTTCGCATCACGTGCAGCTAAATACAATTCGTTCTTTTCTTACTGTGGGGTAATCATTGCAGCGTCTGCTAACCTGTATATTCAATACAGTTTACACCCAACTTTCGACGGGATTATAAGTTTAATCTTAATCGGAGCGACAGCGCTAATTGTTGGTGTAAGTGTATTTATGCTTGTAGCTGGTGTACATGGTTTATATAAAGTAGTTATGGCTGATGATTTTAAAGCAGGTCAAATTGGTTTAGAAGTTGCCAGAGTATTAAGTTTAATTATTGTATTTTATATTGCTGCGATAGTTGCCATTAAAGTAACAATGTATGTTGCTGTAAGTATCTTTGTGCAAAGTATCGATTTGGCATCAATGATTGATATTATGAACTATATTAATGTTGATTGGGAAGCAATTATTCCGGTTGCAGTAATGAGTACGGGAATAATCTCGGCAGATAAAATTGATTTACTGCTAAATAACTTAGCTGATCAATATGTTCTAAACTACGCTTCAACATTTATTCAAGACTTAATTTTAAATGTATCAAGTTCAATCATCTTTAAAGGGATCGTTACTTATATTGCAACGTTTATTGCTGGTCTTGGTGTATTGTTTACTGCTAAAACTGATTTTGAATTTAGAAACTTTGCAGCGCTTGGGTTAGTTACACTAACAACAGTTTTAAGTGTTATCTACGTCGGTGGAATCTTAGTAAATATTTTAGCAATTGGATATGTAGTATGTATTATTCTAATTGGTTTAGAAATTTATAAACAATATCGAGGTTAAAATATGGTAGCAGAAATCTTACAAAAATTAGAGGACTTAGGTAATGAGACTACAAAAAATAAATATCTAAAAGATGGATGCGATATTCCAACTTATGGTGTTAAAGTTGGCGATCTTAAGCAATTAATTAAAGCGTATAAGTTGAATAAAAATAGTGAGATGGCTATTGCATTAATTGAATCGCAAAACTTTGATGCGATGTATCTGGGCTTCTTGATGATGAATCCTAGTGATATTGACAAGCAACTATTTATTAAATGGAGTGAGTATACAAACTATTACCGAATTCGTATTCACTCTTTAGCATACGCGATGGCTGAACATGAAGACTATCAATATTTTATTGACTATTATGCGAAGCAAACAGCTGATCGTGACTTATCAATCTACTATGCGATTTTAGCTGGAAGAATTATTATCGATCCAAACTATAATAATCAGTTACTAATTGATACGGCGTATTATATTGGCGAACATATCAATACAACAGCATACCAAAATATGCCGCTGACCAAAATCGAAATGCATGGACTAATTGGCTATATTGGAATGCAAATTGCTGAGGCGTCACTGGAGATGATTGCCATAGCGGAAACTATTGAGCCAAACTTTACAGTTGATACAACGCGTAGAATCGGTAATAATGTCGGCTTTATTAAAGGGGCGATAGAGCGAAATTCAATTGGTAAAAAAAGAAAAAGTGCTAGATGTTAAAAAACTACTTCGAAAGAAGTAGCTTTTTTTATGCTTTATTGTGTGTGAATTACTAACCGGATCGAAATCATAAGAAATCAATAATAAATAAAAATTATTATATTTAAGTAGACAAACTTATCAACATGATACTAGGTTATGATTGCCGCTAAATGTGTCAATTTGGGAAATGCCAATATGCTATACAAGTGTATAACTTGAGAAGCATTTGCAAATGCTCGTTAAATTCTAAGTAATTATAATCAAGTTTGTTTAAGGAGAGTTATGCATTTTTTTAGAATCTATAATATCAGAAATATCATCGTTAATATGGTCGATGTTTCTTCCGGTAATAGTTGTCTTAGCTGCGTTTATTACCATTATTTATTTCAGCAAGGTTCAAAAGGTCACTACCGTCAAAAGTAAGATTAATCCTAAAGACATAATCGCCCCGGCTGCAATTTCGATGGGAGCAATGATTGGTACAGGAGCGATTATCGGTGTACTTGGAAGTATGATGAGTATAGCAACGAATGGTCAACTTTATTTTGAGGCAATAGCCGGGTGGGCATTAATTGGTGCATTGGTGTTAATACCAATTTGTTATATCGAGACGTTTGTATGTAAAATTACCGATAAATCACCTAAAGATTATATCTCTAAATTTCTTCATCCAAAGATGGGTGAAGTGTATGCCTATGCATTTATCTTACAATATGTGTTTGGATTTGGTGGGTTCCAAGTTTAAGGAATTAACTCAGCTATTACAATCATTATTGAAAACTTCACCGGTATTGCAACGACCCCGATGATTAGATATATCTTTTTAGTTGTACCGTTATTAGTAATTGTCTCCGCAATTGTTCTTGCAAAAAAGCATGAAGTGTTTATCAACTCGATGGCGCTTATGATTGGACTTGCCGTTGTTATGAATCTTATTATGGTCATTATCTTTGTGACTAAAACAAACGATTATATAAGTGTGTATCTTAGTAATATTGTGGATGGGATAAGAAATCCGATAAACGCCGGATTTGGATTACCAATTGGTTTAACAGTAGCGGTCCAAAGGCTAACTCAAACATCGGAACCAGGACTGGGGGCACTAGCGATAGCGACAATGGATAGTGATAGTGAACCCCGTTCAGCTGGGTTAATAGCTTTAATTCCAGCAATTACAACGGTATTCATTGCGATATTCATAACATCTTATATTACTTCATATCGATCGGCTCACGGCTTAATCAATCTAGCAGCAGGTGATTCTTTATTAGCATTAAAAGGGTACTTTGATACTTGCTTTAAGGTTGCGGGATTCTATGGACTTATTACCATAACCATATTTACAGTATTATCGGGTATTACATCTTTGCTAGGTTCATACTGTTTTCTAAGTGTACTGCTCAATCGAACCGAAAACCAAAATATTGCATTGTACATTTTCTTAATTTTTATGGCTGGGACCCTTGCTGTCTTTGGTGGATCAATTATTTTTGAGGCGGTCGACCTCTTATTATTTTTCGTAACCGGTACGAATGTAATGGCAATATTCATGTTTGTAACTAAATATTACAAAGAACATTTGATTTAATATTCTTATCAACATTCAATACTATATACATTGCAAACAGTAACGTTCTTTTGAATGTTACTTTTAATATTGGTAAGTTCATTCTAAATGTTTTCAAAAAGTGGGTTTTAAGTATTAAAAGTGTCAAAGGGGGAAATTGAAATATGTTATAAAATGAGTATAAAATGAAAAAAGGGGAAAAAATGTGTACAAAAATTTTAGCAAAAGACAAAGCAAATAATATTATTTCAATGAGAACAATGGAAGCAGCAATCGACTTAGAATATGAAATCGCAATTATTCCACGTAATTATGAGTGTAATTTTACAAATAATGAAAACATTATTGATTTAGGTACGTATAAAACGAAATATGCAGTTATGGGCGCACGTGACTTTTTAGGACTATATGGATCGAAAAGTTCATTCCATGAAGCGATGAATGAAGCTGGTTTATCAATCGGTGCTAATGCCTTTAGAAATGTATGTAGATTCCCAATTAAGGATCCAGCAGACTTTAAGGAAGGTGATTTTGATGGTGAGGAAATTCTAAATTATATCATTTCAAATTTTAAGACAGTTGATGAAGTTCGCAACTTTATTGATGAGTATCAAGGAAGAATATTCATGGATACACGATTACAGTATAATACTACACATATCGCAGTTTCAGATGCAACAGGTGCAACAATCGTAATTGAACCAATTGATGGTATCTTCGAGATTGTAGATAATCCCATGAATGTAATAACTAATGCGCCAACACAACAAGCGCATTTCGCAAATCTTTCAAACTATATGCACTTAAGTCCATATGAAGCAACAAATAGTTTAAACTTTCAAAATGAGACAGGTGGAGATTACACGAATATGTCGTCAGGAACAGGTGCAAATGGCCTGCCTGGAAACAATTATTCAATGAGTAGATTTATTAGAGGATGTTTCTTCCAGCGTACGATCGTATTAGATGATAACCAAGAAAATTCTATGCGTGCAATGTGGTCAGTTGCTAATAATTTTGATATTCCACTAGGTTCTTCTCGTGAAAAAGTGAATCCAGTTCATAAGACAACTGCAGGTTCGAAGTATTGGTTATGGTCAGATATGGATAATGATGAAGTGGTCGACTTATCAGTATTCACCATGGTTCAGGATCAAACGAATGGTATTATCCAATATAAAGATTGGAAAAATAACTCGATTCGTGAAGTTAATATGCATGACTATGATTTAGCCGGATCAAAAATAATTAGTGTTCAAGTCTATGCTGATGGATCAGAAGCAGTACAAAAAGTTGAGTTAACTTAATTGATTTTATAAAGAAAATGGAGGAAGTTATGTTTATATATATAGGTTTAATATTACTATTATCGGTTATATTCTTCTTTGTTTGTATGCAAATTAATAAGTATACAAAAATACCGATGTTGCTAATTTATGTGATCTTCGGTTGGATTTTACAGTATTCTGGAATTAATAAGTTTCCAGATTTAGTGATAAACATTGAAATGTATGTACAAATGGTGAGTATCACCTTAATTTATTTCTTGGCCGGTCAAGCCTTTAATATGAAAAAGCAAGACAAGTTGACCTTGCAACTGGGACTGTTGCCAATAATGTTAACGATTTTAATAAATGTTGTAATACTAATTATAGCACAAACATTTATATTCCCAGATCTTAATGTTCCGGTATGGATGCTAATTGCTCTTTTAGGAATTGCAGCAACATCGACACCGGTATTATTCTTAATTCACTATAATAAATTAGCAGCAGAACAACAAGGCGATGCCGGAGTTTTAAAGATACTAAATGGTGCATTATTTGATCAAATCCCGGGAATGCTAGTAATTTTAATTCCTATTACAATTGGAGTTGGGATGATGAACGCGGATGGGACAATTACAAGTACTGCAACTCAACTATCCATCGCTATAATCGGTATGGCCCTAGCTATTTTAATCGGTTTTATCTCTGGAAAAATTACGTTGTTAATCGCTAATAAAATTACGGAAAATATCGTCGCTATAATGGTAGTGTTAGTTGTAATATCAGCTTCTATTGTAAACCTTGTTCCATTTTTAGCCGGACAATACTTGCTAGTAGCAGTGGGGATTGGATTAAGCATAAACGTTGGTGAAACAAAAAGGCTTCAACAATTTACAATGCAAACCAATAAATTGGCTGCAATGTTTGCTTTTCCAATGATGTTTGCATCAATCGGAATTGCCGTTTCTCTTAGGGATGTTTTCAATGTTCAAATGATGGTATTAGCAGTTGTTGTGTTCTTATTTGTCCCCGTACTGAAATCGCTTATTGTAGATAGAATTTTAGCAAAAGATGATTTTACTGCAAAACAAAGACGAGTTGCAATCGCATTTACGTTACTAACAGGTTCTGCATATATCAACATGGCAGTATCTTTTAAACCGTACTTTGTCTTATTAGGTTACGATACTTTAGATCAGTCGTTATCAATTGTCGGAATTATTTTATACATTTTCTCAATCGTTATGTTACCTATTTATGGTAAACAAGAAAATAACATCATTGATACTTTATTTAGACTAAAATAGTTTGATTATTAGCAATAAAATATTAGGGAAAATATCTAATTATAAAAAGTGTTAATGCACCTCGGTTAGATATTTTTTACTGACAAAATGAACGTGTGGAACTCACAATATAAGGAGAAAAATGTCAATATATAAATTAATAAAATGTGGTCAATTATACGATGGTGTAAATGATGAGTTTCAAAGTGGTAAAGAAATACTTGTTCATGAAGGGAAAATTATAGACATCGGTGCTAATTTAGACTGTCCAGAAGGTACGCAAATTTTTGATTTGACAGCGCAAACCGTGACACCGGGACTTATCGATAGTCATGTTCACATTGATTATCCAAAAGGTATGGCCTTAAGCGAACTTGCACATACAAGCAATACAGCATGTGCATTGCATGCCTATTCCAACTTACAGAAGACCTTGCTTGGTGGTTTTACAACTATTAGAGGAATGAATTCAGTTGGAACAGACCGAAGTATCTTTGAGATTGCACGTCAGCAAAAGCGAGGCCACTTTCAAGATACATCGAGGTTGATCGCCGCTAGAGTTATGGGTTCCGAAGGGGGACATGCAGATGCTTCAGGGGAAATGACAAGTAATGAAAAGGTTGCGGAAGCATTTAAGTCAGATGCCGTTGGATCGGGTGCTGATTTTTTCACTCGACTAGTGCGTAACGAAATAAAATACGGATCAGATTTTATCAAAGTAATGTATTCTGGAGGATTCTTTACTCAACTAGATGGACCAAATGATTGTCAGTTAATGGATGATGAAATTCAGGCGATTATTAAAACGGCTCATAACCATAATCGAACTTGTACAGCTCATTGTTATGGGGATACGCTAATTAATAAATTAATTGATTTTGGAATTGATGGAATTGAACATGCAGCGCTGATGACCGCTCAAACGGCAAGACGGCTTGAAGCAAGCGATACGTATGTTGTACCAACGTTCTTTCCATTTACAAATATCATTTATCCAAATGAAAGTTTCTTAAAGTCGCTATCACCAGCGATGCAAGCCAAACTAAAACAGTACGCACAAGAACTAGCTGAATCTCGAAAAGTTATTCTTGCAAGTAAGATTCGTTTAGGTTACGGGTCGGATATAGTAGGTACAACTCATGTTGCAGAGTGTTGGCTCGAATACGCGTCATGGATTGAATCTGGTGTTGAACCGTTAAGAATCTTACGAGCTGCAACCTTTGAAAATGCCAGAATCTTAAATTTACTCGATGAGATTGGAACAATTGAAATTGGTAAAGTTGCAGATATTGCAGCATTTAGTGGTGACATAAATCATCGTGAAGGAATTAAGAATTGCACATTTGTTATGAAAGATGGAATAGTTTATAAGAGCTAATTTATATGTTTTAAGATAAATTGATTAGGAGGAAAATGAACTATCGAAAAAATGTAAAGGAAATTTTAATCATAATTAGCTCGGCTTTACTGTATGTAATTGGAACAAACATCTTTTTAGCACCAATTAATTTGTATGCGATCGGCATACCTGGTTTTGCTCGACAAATCTCAGATATCATCAATATGGTTATAAATGTTGGAGATCTAACGACAATTATTTACTATGTGATCAATGCACCGATTATGATCCTAAGTTTTAAGCGCCTCGGAAAGAGGTTTTCAATTCTCACATTACTAATGATAACTTTTGTCGGAATATTTTCGGCGATGATTCCTGATGATATTTTACTGCTAAGTGATCCGATCTTAGCAGTATTTGTCAGTGCGACGCTAATGGGCTTAGCTCTCGGCTTTGTTTTGAATATTGGTGGATCTACTGGGGGAACAGACCCAATTGCAGTTTATTATTCGATGTATAAGAATAAGTCTGTCGGGACATTGAATATGCTAATAAATGGTATAATAGTAATAATAGCAGGTATAATAAATGCCGATGTCGAAACAATTGTTCTTATGGTACTGCTATTGTTTATCTGGAAAGTAATTGTTGATTATGTCCATAACGTTAATCAAAAAATAACATTAATTATCATAACCGAAAATATTGAAGAACTTCGAGAAGCACTATTTAAAAGTTCGTATCGCAGCTGTACTTATTGGAATGCGATAGGGGCTTATCAAAAGCGCGATAAAAAAATGATCATGATAACTGTTTCAGCTGCGGAATATCATGTCATAGTTAATATGGCTAAAGCAATAGATGATAAAGTTTGGATAAATTCTTTTAAATCTACTGATGTAGTTGGAAACTTCAATAACTATTATCAAACTAATATTCTACGTTAAGAAAAATATTTATATAAATTAATTAGAGTGAGGGAATATGTTAAAAATATTGTTTAATGAGAATCGTCTTGATTTTATGGCTAGTTTACTAAGTGAGAAAAAATACCGTGAATATCTTTGTAAAAAATATATTGAAGATAATCATGAACTGAGCATTGATATCATCAAGGAATTTGACTATCAAATGATCAATAATAAGTATGTCTTAAAAAATAGAATGTATGTTGAAGGTTCATATAGTAAAAGTAAGATAAAAAAACAAGAAATACAGTTTATTTCTAAATTAATCCTATTTCGTCATTTCCAAAATGAGGTTATTTGTAACTTGGACTTCTTTTACAAAATTAAAAAATATACACACGAAGAATTATATATTACCGATAATGAATATCAAACAATATTATATGTATATAACAATATGCAATTCGACTATAGCCACATTGATTTTTTGGATGTGGATAATCGTGTAGATGTTGAAACAATCTGGGATGTCTTGGAATTCAAAGGAGTTCGTGAGAAGATGACTCAGCATTATGTAAATGATGACACGCTGCTATCGAATTATTTAATTGAAAAAAATAACTATATGTGTATCCATGATAAATATATTACTAAAATTAATGACTATACAAATAACTCATATTCAAGAAATAAAATAAAGGATGAAGAAATAAACTTCTGTATTAAAGTTATATCATTTGAAAGGTGGAAATGTACGGTAAAAGATTTGGTGGAATATATCAAGTACTATAAAATCTACTTTTCTGATGATCAAGAGAAAATTGATGAGTATCTCCTTAAGATAATATACGAGAAACTTCATACCTTCAACATTGTAGATGATAATCAAAAGTAATGTTAAATAATAAGAAACTACTTCTTTCGAAGTAGTTTTTTTGTATCAATTAGCATAAAATAATAGTAAACATAATTTACAATTATTAGTTAAGCGGTAATGTTAATCATTATTTATTAATCATCGTTACGAAATTAAAGCGTTCATAATTATATTTTACTAATGAATAAATAATTGGCGTTCCGGTACTCAAATAAATTATATCAGTTGTTACTGGCAAGGGGTCACCGGGATTAATATTTAAAATGGTTGCTTCATAGTCATTGGCCTTGGTAACATGGATGCTTTTATGAGCACTTTTAATTTTTAAATCCAAATCGTCTTCGATATATTGAAACATTGATCCTTGTAGGATAGTTTCGGTTAAATTTGGCATAAGTTCAATTGGAACGTAAGTTTCCTCAATAATCTCATTCTTATCATTTAAGTTTCTAATTCGCTCGTAGTGAAATACGAAAGAATCTGCGGTTATTCGCAAATATTTAATAGCATCTTGTGGGGCTTTAATCACTTCTAAGTATGTTACAGTTGTTGATACAGTATTATCATCATGTTGACGTTGGGCACTATATCCAGCTAGTGAGTTGTCTAAAAACTGCTGTTGGTTATTTTTAATGTTCTCATGAATAAAAGTACCCTTTCCACTTTGGCGGTAGATTAATCCCTCATTAACTAAAATGGATAAAGCTTTTTTCATTGTATCTTTAGATACATTATAGGTTTCGCACAATTCTCGTTCAATTGGCAGGGCACTGTTTGAATCAAATTCCTCATTTAAGATTTGCTGTCTAATTTTATCAGCTACTTGTTTGTATTTTATCATGTTTCTCCTTAAGCATATTATAGCAAATTTACGGTTAAACATCAAGGTACCAGTTCTTTAAAGTTAAAAGTATGGTACTTTTGCTTGACTTGTTGCAAATGTTGTGCTAAACTGTAATTGTAAAACTTTCCAAGGAGTGAAAATGATTAAATTTAAAGAAGGGTTTTTGTGGGGTGCTGCATGTAGTGGACCACAAACCGAAGGAAATACCAATAAGGCAAATTTGAATGTTTGGGACTTATGGTTCGAACGTGAGCCAGATCGCTTTTATAACAATTTAAATAGCAGCATTGCCTGCGATACATACAATCGTTATCAAGATGATGTGAAGCTAATGAAAGATATCAATTTAAATTCATTTAGAACATCAATTCAATGGGCGAGGCTAATCGCTGACTTAGAAACTGGAAGTGTCGATCCCGATGCAGTTCGCTTTTATAATGATTATATTGATGAGATGTTGGCCAATGGTGTTGAACCAATCATCAATTTATATCACTTTGATATGCCAGCGGACTTGCAACTAAAATACGGTGGTTTTGAATCTAAACATGTTGTTAAACTATTTGTACAGTATGCAAAAACATGTTTTGAATTATTTGGTGATCGTGTTCACTATTTCACAATTTTCAATGAACCGATAGTTCCAGTTGAAGGGGGATACCTGTACGATTTTCATTTTCCTAATAAGGTAGATCCTAAATTAGGAATTCAAGTTGGTTATAATTCGATTTTAGCGCAAGCGTTAGCAATTAGTGAATATCGCAAACTTAATTTAACCGGTGAAGTCGGAACGACATTAAATCTAACACCAGCGTATCCACGTAGTGAGCACCCAGCTGATTTGCGTGCAAGTGAGATCTGTGATGTTATCTTTAATAAGAGTTTTGTTGATCCGTCAGTAAATGGAACGTTCCCAAGTTTATTGATTGAAATTTTCAAGGAAAATCAATTAATGCCTGAGACAACAGCAGAAGAGTTAGCGATTATTAAAGAAAATACGGTTGACTTCTTAGGCCTTAACTACTACGTTCCGCGTAGAGTTTGTGCACCGAGTAAAGCACCAAACTTAGATGGACCATGGATGCCTGAATGGTATTTTGATAACTACCAAATGCCAGGAAGTCGAAACAATCCACATCGTGATAATAATGAGATTTATCCAAAGGCACTATATGATATTGCGATGGATGTAAAAAATAACTATGGAAATATTAAATGGTATTTAGCCGAAATCGGTATTAGTATTACCGGTGAAGAGCAGATGCGTGATGAAAACGGAATGGTCGATGATAGTTTCCGTACAGAGCTATTCAAGGAGCACATGGTTCAGTTACATCAAGCAATCACAGCAGGTAGTAATTGTTTTGGGGTTCATCAATGGACGTTTATTGATAATTGGTCGTGGCTAAATAGTCATAAACGTCGTTATGGATTTTATTATTTAGATTTGGAAACAAGAGAGCGTTATATCAAGAAACACGCTCTATGGTTTAAAGATATGATAAACAACAATGGTTTTTAATAGGGAGATAAAATGGAAGAAAAAGTAATGAAAATAATGGGTCCGGTTGCAGAAGTAGTTGGTAGTAACCGTTACCTAAATGCAATTAGAGATGCGTTTATGTTAGCATTTCCACTAACAATGTTTGGATCGATTTTACTGATAATTTTAAACATACCAGGATTTGCTGATGTTGCACCGGGTCTACATCAATTTCTAAGTCAAGGTTTTTCACATTCGATTGATGCAACAATGAATATGATGACAATATTTGTTGCCTTTGGAATCGGATACTACATTAGTAAGTCACGAGGTGTAGAGCCGATATTCGGAGCGGCAATTGCTGCAGCAAGTTTCTTTATCTTAACACCGTTTTTTGAAACGGGGCAAGATTGGCCAGCCAACATGGGAGTACATTTATACCGATTTGGAGCACAAGGAATGTTCGTAGCTTTAATTTTCGGAATTGTATCATCAGAAATTTACTGTTTTATAACTAATAAAAATTTAACTATCAAGATGCCGGAACAAGTTCCGCCAACAGTTGCTAAATCATTTGCGGCAATTATTCCAGGAACAGTAGCATTATTATCAATGACAATAATTGCTTGGATTTTCATGTATACACCATGGACAAACGTTCACGATTTTATTTACCAAGTGGTGCAAGCACCATTAGAGAACTTAGGTTCAACGTTGCCAGCAACTTTAATTGCAATTTTCTTTGTTCAATTCCTTTGGTTCTTTGGACTACACGGGCAAATTATTGTTAACAGTGTTTTAGATCCAATTTGGAACAGTTTAGCACTACAAAACGTTAATGGAGCAGAGCACATTGTAACTAAGCCATTTATGGAGACATTTACTGTTGGACTTGGTGGTAGTGGTGGAACTTTAGTGGTTTTAATTATCATCTTAATCTTTGTTAGAAGTAAAAGATACCGCCAATTTGCAAAGATGGCAATTGCCCCAGGAATCTTTAATGTTAATGAACCAGTTACATTTGGACTTCCAGTTGTATTAAATGTTAAAGTAGCAATTCCTTGGATTATCGCGCCAATGGCATCGGTAGCAGTTGCGTATTTAGCAATGGCTAGTGGAATTGTTCCAGTAACAACAGGAGTTACAGTTCCGTGGACAATTCCTGTAGTAATCTCAGGATTCTTAGCAACATCATCGGTTATGGGATCATTATTGCAGTTAGTACAAATGCTTGTAATTGGAGTTATTTGGTTCCCGTTCATTATGTTCCTTGATCGAGAAGAGCAACAATTGTTCCAAGCAAGTGAAGAAAAACAAGCTGAATAAACAATTTGAAATATTGAAAACTTCCTAAATATTGGAAGTTTTTTTAAGCTAAATTCAGAATGAACCGTAAATTTAGTAATAAATAAACTTGTTAAGAAAGTGTAAAAAAAACGTGCTATAATAATATAATAAATATAATTTAGGAGTGTTATGATAAAGCAGTTAATCGGGTTTTATAAAATGAATTTAAAATTGTTTTGCGGTGTAATGTTCACATGTATAGTAATGGTTGTATTTCAAACACTAACACCGATTGGTACGAGGCTTATATTAAATGAATATATTCCTAATAAGGATGGGAAATCGATCATCATTGTGTCGGTTATCTTATTAGTTATAACATTTTTACTGTCATTAGCAAGCTATGTTAAAACATACTACGGTCACGTTTTAGGAGCAAATATTGAAAAGCGTATGCGTATTAAAATGTTCAAGCATTTTCAAACATTAGATTTTAGTTATTATGATAAATATAAAACCGGACAAATCTTATCACGCCTGACTACGGATTTAAACTATATTAGTGAGTTTGCTCACCACGGTGCTGAGGAAGTTTTCTCAACGTTCGTAATTGTTGTAATTGGGATTTTTTACTTAGGGACAATCAACATTCCATTTATGATATTTTCATATATCTTAATTGTTTTCCACTTTACGATTTTATATCGAAACCGTGGTAAGATGAAAAAATCGATGCGTGCAGTTCGTGATGAACTTGGAGAAGTAAATGCGAAGACAGAAAGTAGTTTAGCAGCAATTAGACTTACGCGTGCTTACACTAATGAAACCTTAGAAATTGAACAATACGTTACGATCAATGAAAGTTATCGTTCGTTTTGGAAGTTGGCATTTAAAGATTTAGCAGTGGTGATGTCGACAAATAACTTCTTTTTGCAAGCGCAAAACGTGTTATTAATTGGAATTGGAGCTATTGGGATTTTCAAGGAAATTATTTCATTTGGGGATTTGATGGCCTTCTACCTATTCTTCCAAATCTTAATCAACAGTATAAGTCGAATTATGAACATGATTGAGTCGTTTCAACAAGGAGTTACCAGTATGGATCGCTACAACGATGTTATGGCGGTTAAACCAAGTATTGTCGAAGCAGCTAATCCAGTAATTTTGAAGGATGTTAAAGGAGATATTGTTTTCGATGAAGTTAACTTTGAATATGTTAGTGATAAACCTGTTATTAGCAATTTATGTTTAGAAATACCTAACGGAAAAATGGTTGCCCTAGTTGGTGAGAGTGGAATTGGTAAAAGTACTATCGTTCAATTATTGCCAAGGTTTTATGAAATAACTAGTGGAACAATTACAATTGATGGTGTTAATATCAAAGATGCAACACTAGAATCACTACGAGAAAATATTGGGTATGTGCAACAAGATGTAACCTTATTTTATGGTTCAATCAGAGATAATATCCTTTATGGTAAACCTGATGCAACTGAAGAAGAATTACTTAATGCCGTTAAGCAATCAAAACTAGCTGATTTTGTGGAAAGTCTTGACCAAGGATTAGATACACAAGTTGGTGAAAAGGGAATAGTGCTTAGTGGCGGACAAAAACAACGTATCTCCCTTGCCCGAATATTCTTAAAGAATCCACCAATCCTCCTTTTAGATGAAGCAACAAGTGCACTAGATACAATAACAGAGCGTTATATTCAAGAGCAAATTGAAGAACTTAGTAAAGGACGAACAGTGATTGTTGTTGCGCACCGTTTAAGTACAATTATGAAAGCAGACACAATCTTTGTCCTTGGTAAAGAAGGAATTAAAGAAAGTGGTACACATAAAGAACTTATGGAAACCAAAGGCTATTACTTTGAATTACAAACATCACAAGAGAGCCAAATCTACTAATAAATTGAGCAACTGGAATGACTTTATTTCCGGTTGTTTTTCCATTTAAACGCTTGACAATTATTATTATGATGAAATAATTTTCGCAATTATAACTCTATATTGTGATAAATATCATTTTTTATTCATAAATACCATGATATAATATAGTATATTTTACAAAAAGTTTTCAATGGAAGGATGTATATGGAATTATTAGAGGCAATTATTAATGGTATAAATAATGTGATTTGGAGTCAATATGTTTTAATACCATTACTATTATTTACAGGTTTATTTTTTACAATTAAGTCAAGGTTCTTACAAATTAGAATGTTGCCAGAGATGTTTAAGTCAATTACGCATAAACCGGATCATGTTGATGAAGATGCAGTATCTTCATTTGAAGCATTTACGGTAGGATTAGCGTCACGAGTTGGAACTGGTAACTTAGCAGGGGTTGCAATTGCAATTGTAGTAGGTGGTCCTGGAGCTGTCTTTTGGATGTGGATTGTAGCAATTTTAGGATCAGTTAGTGCATTTGTAGAATCAACACTAGCGCAACTATATAAAGTACACGATGAAGAAGTTAAATATCGTGGGGGACCGGCATACTATATGCGTGATGGTCTTGGTTCAAAAGCAATGGGAGTTGCGTTTGCAATTTTAATTTCACTTTGTTTTGGATTAATCTTTAATGCCGTACAAGCAAACACGATTGTTAAAGCAACTGGTAACGCCTTAATTTCAGGTGAAAGTAATGTCTTTGCAATCTTTGTTGGTTTATTCTTAGTGTTATTAGCTGGATATATTCTATTTGGTGGTGCGAAACGAATTGCTGAGTTTACAAGTAAAATTGTTCCATTTATGGCAATTTTCTATATCATTATCGCTGCAGTTGTTATCGCTTTAAGATTCTCGGAAATCCCAACAGTAATTAGTATGATTCTTGCTGGTGCATTATCTCCAGAAGCATTATTTGGTGGAGGAATCGGAATTACTATTATCATGGGAGTTAAACGTGGTTTATTCTCAAATGAAGCGGGGATGGGTTCAGCGCCAAATGCTGCTGCCAGTGCCGATACAGATCACCCAGTTCGTCAAGGACTTATTCAAGCCTTTGGGGTATATATTGATACGTTAGTTATTTGTAGTGCAACTGCATTTATTATCTTAGTGTCTGGTATTGAATTAGACCCTACCGCTAAAGATGGTATTTCACTTACAATGAACGCACTTGGTTCAGTAGTTGGTGAGTGGGCTATCTACTTCTTACTAGTTGCAATTTTCTTCTTTGCATTTAGTTCAATTTTAGGTAACTATTATTACGCACAATCAAATGTAGAATATTTAACAGAAAAACCAAAGCATGTAACAATCTTTAAGGTATTTGTTTTAGCAATGGTAATGTTCGGAGCTCTAGCAGACCCAGCAGTTGTTTGGAATCTGGCCGATGTATTTATGGGATTAATGGCAATCTTAAATATCATTGCAATCTTATTACTACATAAGCAAGCATTCTTCTTATTAAAAGATTATGAAAGTCAATTAAAAGAAGGAAAGAATCCAGTGTTTGACAGTTCAAAATACGAAGAGTATAAAAAGTTTGAAATTTGGAACTCAACTATACCTCAAGAAGAGTTTCATACTCATGAATCAAAAAAAGTAAAAGAAATTTTTAGTTCAAAATAAAAAAGAAACAGCGTGCCGCGGCATGCTGTTTTTATTTAAATAATAAAGTACCAATCCTTACCATGTTTGATCCACATTCAATGGCCAGTTGATAATCAGAACTCATTCCCATTGATAAAGTATCAAAGTTATCACGGGTTCTAGCAATTTCGCTATAAACAGTAAATGCTTGATTAAAAGTTGATTTAATCACCTCTTGATCGTCAATATGGTCACCCATTGTCATTAGTCCACGAATGCGTGTGTGTTTAAACTCTTGCGGATGTTCATTGATATAGTTGAACTCTAAATCGCTTAAGCCTTTTTTGGTTTGTTCACCAGCAATATTTAACTGAAGCAGTACGTCTTGGACGATTCCCAGTTTCTCCGCCTCAACATTAATCTTTTCAAGATAGCGAAGTTCACTAACGGAATGAATAAGTGTCGCATTTGCAACAATATCTTTGATTTTATTACTTTGAATTCGTCCAATGAAGTGCCAATTAACATCGGGGAAAATAGCTTTCTTTTTCAGCAACTCCTGAAGTTTATTTTCACCAAGGTTAGTTACACCAAGTTCGACCAATTTAGCAACATCATCAATTTCCTGATTCTTAGTAACAGCTATTAATGTTACATCATTAGGAATAGTTTCTAGTACTTGTCTTGTTTTTTCAATATTCATCTTATCACCTATAAACAGTATATCATAAATTTACTGCAAATATAATTGCAACGTTGTCTAGATTGTGTTATAATCAATTGGTATTAAAAATGCCCGAGTGGTGGAATAGGCAGACACGCAGGACTTAAAATCCTGTGCGAGTTAATCGCGTACCGGTTCAAGTCCGGTCTCGGGTACCATCTTAAAAACTTTTTAGTGAAGTGCACTCCACAGTGTATTTCACTAAAAAGTTTTTTTTATAGTGTATTGTCAATTATTTTTTGACTTGAGTAATGCTTAGAGTTATACTATATTTAAGAAAAGGAAATGAATTATTTCTAAATGGTAGTACGTAGAATTAGTTCTTTCCAGATAACATATTTGGTACTATCTAATTAAACAAGACACTGTTAGTTAGTTGGTTAATTGTATCCTCTGTGTATGATTTAAATGTTATAATTTAAGTAGAGAATATAGTTAAAGAATTGTGGAGAAGGAGATTTATGTTTAACCAATTACTTCATATAGATACTAATAAAAGATTGAGAAAACAAAATAAATTAACAAAAAAACAAAATAAGTTGATAAAAGAACAAAATCATTTAATGAAAAAGGATTCAGTTAAAGACAGTAATTTAAATATACTTAACCTGTGTTCAGCTGCTGTTGATTATATGTCCTCTTCTAATGAGAAAGTTAGAGATGAGGAAAGACTTCGAAATGCTTTTGATGCAGAAATTGAGCGAATGGATAAAGAGATTAATGAACTTGAAAAAAATCAAGAAAAAAATCATAGCGATATAATGTCACCTGAAGATTTATTTGATATGTAAGAACTGAGGTTTATGCCTCAGTTTTTTTATAAAATACTAATCAAAAAATATAAATTAGTCTTTCGAATGTTTGCATATTATTATCACAATTTGATGATTAAAATAAAAATGCAACCACCTTTGCTAAAACATGAGTAGATAAAACTAACCCAGTGATGAATATTATTAAAGATAGTTTGTTACATGTTAATCAGTTGTTGTATGTAAATGGTAAAGGTAACTTAGAAGATAGAAAGCAGGTTATTGAAATGTGTAAGCAAATCAATAAAGAATATATCTTCATTAATATTGGTGAACAAAATAACATTAAGTATAATCCGTTTAAGAATGCAAATGCAACAACAGTTAGAGATATGTTATTATAACTAAGTGATTGGAGTGAAGAACATTATAAAACAAATGCTAGTGCATACTATCAAGTTGACTTAAATTTAATCAATTTAGAGAAGTTCGATATTTATAAGTTTCTTGCATTGCTTGAAGAAGAGGACAAGTTAAAAGAACAGCAAGAAAGTAAGGAGATAAATAAGTGGCTCAAGAAAGCAAACTTAAATATACTTAATAATAAAAATGTAGTTAATAGTTCAATATCAAGAATCATGCAATTATTTGGTGGAGATGGTGAAAAGTTATTTAGTAGTACCGGAATTGATATTTTAGAAGCAATTAAACAGGATAAAGCAGTCATTATTAATTTAAATCCGAATAATTATACTGAAACATCAAAAGTGTTATTTATATTAATAACATTAGACACCAGGAAGTCATTTGATTATTTAGATGGTAATACAAATTTAATCACAGCAATCTTTTATGAGTTCGGAACTTATGCAAATGATGAATTCACCAATGTATTAAACCAATCACGATCTAGTGGTTATAAGATATATCCAACAGCTCAAAGTCCAGCAGCTATCAAATATATACTAGGAGAAGATTTTCTAGATAGAGTTATTGATAACTGCAATAGTTTTTTATTTGGTAGGGTAAATATCCCTCAGATTGCAAGCTATATGGCTGATGTAATTGCAACAGTTGAGAAAATGCAAATAACTAGAGTAACAAATGAAATGGTTGAGGGAGATAAAGGTACAGCTAAACAAGTTCATCAATATATATACCATCCAAGTGATATTAAATACTTAGGAAAAGGAGAATTAATTTACTGTTGTAAAGATACAAAACAAATTGAATACGTTTATAGTAAATATTATTTGGCGTAAAATGATGGTATACTTATATTAGGAAAAGTTTAAGGGGATGTATATGAATTTAACAGAGTATTTACCAGATTATCTTAATGCAGATAATCCAATGCTAATTGATGTGGATAGAAATAATATAATTTTTGGTGCAAATGGAATTGGGAAATCAAGTATATATAAAGAACTAATAAAAAATGAAGAATATCATTATATTGATTATAACGATATGTTGAATGATTTTAAAAAGTCCAAAAAAAAAGTTGAGATTGCAGCTAACATTGTAGAAATTGAAAGTATCAACAATTCAATAGAGGATAAAGTAAAAAATAAATTAATTAAAAAAAGTTTAAAAAAGTGGGATATCACAACTCAAGGACAATGTTTTACTGAACTTTTACCGATTTTTAAAAGTGGGCAAATTCAAAGAATGTTAACTGCAACAATTGAAGATTTTGAGAAACTGAATAGTTTTTATGGTGAATTAGGAACAAAGTTTTATCCAATAATAAAATCAATACTAGATAATGCTGAAGTAATTGAAATACGTGAAGAAATCCAAAAGTTAAAAAAAGATTTTCAAAAAAAGTTGTTAACAAGTGGGGACAGTTTATTATTAGATGATAGCACTACTTGTCCATTTTGTGATTCAGAAGTTGAGAACATCAAAGCATTAATAAGAACAAAGATAGAGGAATTAGATATTGTAGAGGGTTACATAATAGAATCTTTTAAAGACACAGCTGTACATGAAAATCGTGCTAGGGAAATAACTGAAGAGATTGAAAATATGAGCAATGATGTAGTTATTGATTACTTGATAACAGGTGGTGAGTATGAGCAACTTGAAAACGTAAATGAATTAGTATCTGATTTAATCCAATTAAATGAACGAAAAGAATTTTTATTCGCTGGACAAGTTCAAATGTATGAAATTTTAAAAGGTTATGAAGTTGATCTAGAGAATGATGTCAAGAATAAAGTTGATGACGTAAATATTCGATTTAATGATACATCAAAATGTATAGAATTAAACTTCTCTAGAAATGTAGAAACTTATTCTAATGGAGAACTAAACTATATATTGTTTAATGTTAAGTTGTATGAATTTATTGGTTCTGATAAGACAAAACTTATTATAGATGATATACTAACCAGTTATGATGAAATTAACCAATATTCATTAATCTATTTGTTAGTGAAGCAATTTGCAGGTGTGAGTAGTAAAAAGTTCATTTGTTTTACACATAATTTTAATACTTTAAAAATTATTGATAATCAACATCCAGGATTTTGTGATATGTATATTATGGATAAATATAATAATAATAATATGTTATTTGAATTTAATTACCATAAATTTGAAAAAGCAATTAAGTTTGAAGAAACTGATACATTTTCTTGTGGATACATAAAAATGTTAAATGATCGTGTTCAAGGTGAAGATGATGAAAGACATAAGATATTTCACTTTGATGGAGAATTCTCAATAGGTGCTTTCAGTAACCTACATTTAGTAAGTTTAATTAGTGATTTTGTTGATTGGCCTGAAGTTGACAGTTTTGATTATACTAGTTTCAAAGAATTTTTTGAGTATAAAGTTAGAATGTTTTTGGCTTTACGTGTATATATTGAGTATGTTATTTATAAAAATATAAGTGATGATCAAAAAGTGCAAATCAATGGAAAAACATTAGGTAAAAAAATTGATTGTATATTTCCTAGAGGAGTTGAAAATACAATATGTGGATTAAATAGATCACTGCTAATGTCTAAAAAGGTTATGCTTAATGATTTTGTTCACATTGAAAATAGAGTAAATATGCCATTTCAATATATTTTGAATATTAAAACGGAAGATTTATTGAATGAGATTAGACAGGTTAAAGAACTTGTCGAAAGTAATTAAAAAAGCAGGCACTTACTTGTGTCTGCTTCTTACATTTGTTGGTATTTGTGTTAGTTCTTCTACTAACAATTTTATAATAACACAAAATAAAATAATCAACAAAAGAGAAATAGATGGAAATAGAAAAGTTAAATATTGGATATGTTAGAGTCAGTACTGATGAACAAGCTCAAAATGGTTTTTCAATAGATTTTCAAAAAGAACTTATTGAGGAACAGTTTAAAAATGAGAGAATAACAAATTTTGAGATAATGATTGCTTACGGTATTAGTGGTAAATCTTTGAATAGACCGAAGATAAAACTAATATTAGAATTGATAGAACAGGATAGGGTTCAGACATTTGCAGTATTTAAGTTAGATAGACTTAGTAGAAATGTATCTGAACTAATTAAGTTCCTAGATGATTGTAATAATGCAGATGTTAACTTTATTAGTAATGATGATAAAATAGATAGATCAACAGCATTTGGACATATGTTTGTTTATATTATTGGAATATTTGCTCAATTTGAACGAGAACAAATAAGTGAACGTACATTAGCAGTAATGATGGAAAAAACAAATCAAGGACAGTATCCATATAATAATGTGCCATTTGGATACCATAAACTTGAGGATCACACATTAGTTGTTAATGAAAAAGAAAAAGTCATATTTAAAGAAGTATTCCATATGTATGTTGATGAGTTTAAACATGCAGATTATGTAAATGAATACGCTAAAGACAAATACAACTGGAATCTAAGACGTAACCCGATGATAGTACTTGGTAATATGTTATACCAAGGATATGTTTGTGTTCCAAAAGACAGCGACAATAAATATTACATTTGTGAACCACTAATAACTAGAAAAGAAGTTGAAGGATTAGAATATCGTAAACATCATAATCAAGTTCACTTTGGTTATAAGTATCAATATAAATTTAGAAATAAAATTATAATCAATGGACAAAATGCAAGACATATGCGAAAAGTTAAGAATGGAAAAGAATACAACTATTACTTTGTAACAGGAAGTCCATACATTAATGAAAATGATATTGAGGCGTTTCTTAAACGAAATAGTAAAAAGGATGTGAAGAATAGAATTAAGAAACGTGAGAAACTTGTATCAGATTTATCCCATTAGTTAGCAATTGGAACTATATCTAAATGGCAATTTGATATTAAGTACAATTTAATCAAAGAAAAGTATACTATTAAAAACATAGTTTATGAACGTATTTATATAGAGGCTAAATGGGTAAAAGGTAAAAGACAAGTTAATTTTAAAGTTTAGATGTTATAATTTAATAAAGATTATTTGTCGGAGGAAGAATGTATATAGAAAAAGTGATGATTGAAAATTTTAGAAACTTTAGAAGGGTTCAATTTAACACTCAAGAAAAAAATATAATTATTGGAGTAAATGATGTTGGGAAAACAAATTTACTTACAGCTCTTCATAAATTATTTGATTATAAACAAAGAAATAAAGAAATATTGGATACAGATTTTCATAAAAAATCTATTAATAATAATATAACTATTTGTGCAAGAATAAATTTTGAAGAGGAGGATTTGTATAGAGATATATTAATAAGTAATATAAAGGATCTTAGAAAAAATGAAACACAGAATCAATTAGACATTAGATTAACGTATAGAAAAGATGATATTACGACAATGGAGTGGAAATGTTATCCTAGTGAAGATGACTGGATTAATATTCCGTCATTTGGAATAAATAGATTGTTAATAGATAATATATTTTCAACAGAATACATTGATCCAAGGATAAAAATAGAAACGAATTTTAAGAATTTTAAAAACACAATTATTAGTGATATTGGAAAAGATAATTTATCAGAACTTGTTGACATTGAACAAAAATTTACAGATGTAAATTCTTTAGTACAAGAGTTACCTGAAGTTGGTGTAATTAATGAAAAACTGAATGCTCAGCTTGAAAATCTTGACATGAATTTTGAGGTGAAAGTACAGTCAAGTATTGGACTAAATGGAGTATATGACAATTTAGATGTATTTATGAATGAAAAAGGTAGTGATGATAATGTCACAAATTATCCAACGGCAGGCGATGGTAGAAAAAAAGTAGTAGAATACGCAATGCATAAACATAATATTGAAAATACAACAAGGAAGATTCCAATTACATTGCTAGAGGAACCTGAAAATCATCTTCATATTTCGTTACAAAAACAATTATCTAAGACAATGTTTGAGATAGGAATTGTTTTTGTAACGAGTCACTCAGCAGAATTATTACATGAAATACCAGAAGGGGTAAATGTAATAAAGTTAGAATCAAAAGGTTCTAGTATCTTTGCAGAAAATGCATGTATTGAAGTTCCTGATGAAATACAAAAACTGAAGCAGTTATATCAACGTGAAATTGTCAATGCAATGTTTTGTTCTAATGTTTTTTTAGTAGAAGGATACTCTGAAAAAATCTTTTGGGAATTTGTTTTAAATGAAAAAATTAAAACAAGTGAGGATCGCAATAATATTTATGTGCTAAATATTATTGGCACTGACTTTGCGCCATATTATAATTTTTTAACTGAATTAAAAATAAATGTATATGTAAGAACTGATAATGATCTTAAAAAATCTGGAGAAAACTGCAATTTATCAGGTATTAATCGAGGATTAGATTTGTTGGGAGAAGCTAAGTTACCAAATATAGAAGAGACTCTTGTAGCTCGAAATGATGAAAGTCCAGATGATTTACTTACAAGGTGGAGAATAAGTAGGAGAGTTTTTGATGACTACAATAAGGAAATTTCATTATTAAAAAATAAAAACATATATTTATCTAAGGTAGATTTTGAAAATAGTTTAGCAGATTCTCTGTTTGCAGAAGAGGAAATGGAAAAAAAATCAGAATTTATTAAGGAACTACAGCAAAGTAAATGGCATAATTTATTGAGTTCTGACTTTGCTTCTCAAATATTTGATTCCTCAAATCTAGAAACCATATTGCAGTCAGGTGAGTTTGAGGGCCTACATAATTTTATTCAAAGTATTAATGGGGTATGCAATGAGAATGACTGATGAACAAAATGAAATTGTAAACTATAGTGGAGAAAAAAATATTATACTTACTGCTTGTGCAGGTAGTGGAAAAACTGCTGTAATTGTAGAACGAATAAAAAAACTAAATTTGAAATCAAAAAGTCATAAAAAAAGGTTGCTGCTAACAACCACAAATGCTGTAAGAGATGAGCTAATTGAAAGACTTAGTGACAAAAATGTTGTTGTTGAGACTTTTCATAGTTTTATCTTAAAAGAAGTTATGCCTTTTGTAGGTTTGAATGACATTTCTGTAGATACAAGTATTCGCTTAAATGAATACGAAGAGTGGAAAGAGGAATTAATAGTTAAAAAACTAATATGTGGATCAAGCAAAACACGTGATGATTTTTGGTTGGAATATGGAGTGGAATTACTTGAAGAGAAGTATTTCATATTGGAGTACATTAAAGCAAAATTTGAAGAAGTATATGTTGATGAAGCACAAGATAATAACGAGTTTAAAGCCAAAATAATTGAAACCTTTATTTCGTTAAATATAAAAGTATGCATTGTTGGAGATGTGAATCAATCAATTTTTGGATTTACAGGAGCGCGACCAGATGTATTTGAGAGCTATTTTACGCGTGATGATTTTCAAAAGTTTGAATTAAGTAGAAATTTTAGATGTGATGAACGAATAAATATGTTTGCAAATAGTAGGTCGTTTGAAAATATACACTTATATGCTCCGAATGTTAGGCAAATTACTGCAGATGAAATTCATAATTTAATGCAAAGTTATTCTAGTCTTACTGTAATTTGTAGAATTAATAAACAAGTAGATTTTTTTGTAGAACAATATGGATTTTTAAAAGTGATTAAACCTCAATTTAAAAATGACCGTTATTCTAATATTATTAATACTGTTTTAAAATATTACTGGAATATAATTTCTACATTTCAATTTTTGGAATTCATTGATTACTCAAATGATAATATTGTATTACAGGGAATTGATGAATTGAATGGAAATCCGATATCAGAAGAGTTAATGAAAACGATGCGTGTTGAAGCGGAAGACATAGACGATCTAATCGATGAAATTAATAGTCTTGCATTAAACCAAGATGTAGAGAGGTTTTATAGAGGAGATGTATTGTACCAAGCTATGAACATACATACATCGAAAGGTTTGGAGTTTGAAAACGTTCTTGTTTTTGAAGCTAATTATAATCAATTACAATCAGAAGAAGATAACCATTTATTTTATGTTTCATGCACTCGAGCAAAAGAAAAGTTATTAGTGTTTACTAGTTAACAAACAGTTTTAGAGTTGACTAATAAATAATATATTGTTATAATTGATTCAGATAACATTTATATAGGAAAAGACACCAGCTGTAACTGGTGTCTTTATTTTTGTCTTGGAGGATAACATTTATATAGGCTAGTACTTAATAAGTACTAAGATAACGATTAGTTCAAGCAATAAGATGATCGCTTGCACTTGTTACCCTCCAGTTTTAAATTATCATAGGATAATCTTTCATGTTATCCTCCATATAAATAGTTTAAAGTCATCACGGACAATTTGATTGTAACACTTGTTTACTTGACTTGAGTAATGCTTAGAGTTATACTATATTTAAGAAAAGGAAATTAATTGTTTCTAAATGGTAGTACGTAGAATTAGTTCTTTCTAGATAACATATTTGGTACCATCTTAAAAACTTTTTAGTGAAGTGCACTCCACAGTGTATTTCACTAAGAAGTTTTTTTGTAGTGTATTGACTATTGTTTTACAAATACTTTATAAGAAATATTTCAATATGAAATTAACAATGCAGGATAGAATAGTAGGTAGTAAGTTTCAAATTAAAGACGATAAACTTATGGTATTGTATAATGAATCTATTAACTTAGATGGTAAATTTAAACATAAATCAATCGGCTTTAGATTAGGAGTTAACAAAAAACTTAGATAAAGCATACTATGATGAATAAAGTTAGAATACAAATGATGAATTAATGTATTAGACCAATCACGACCAAGTGGTTACAAGATATCCTAACTACATAATGAACAGTTTATATCAAATATGCATTAGGAGAAGATGGCCTTGACAGGTTATTGGTAATGAAAATAGTTTTTTATTTTATTGAATCAATAGTCCTCAGAGTGAAAGATACATAGCTGATGTAATATCAGCAGTTGAAAAATGACGATGAACAAGTGTTGATTGCATATGTTTATAGTAAGTATTATATATACTAAAACATGTTATAATATGTATCAAACAAGGAGGAGTATGAAAAGAATTCCCAACCCGTTAATTGAAGATATTGTATCAGATGTTGATTTAATGATCCTATCGTATATAAATGAATATTTTTCTAGAGATACGCATAATCGTGAGTTTGTCTTTTGTTATTTTTTGAAGTTATTAAGGAAAGCCGGTGTAGATTTATATAATGATTTAGAGAATAAGTTTTTGATTAATTTTTTTATTAGTAATATTCTCAGTCGTTCGAATGTGGGAGAGGAATTTAAAAAAGAGCTAAGGCGTCTGAGCTATTTTGAACCCCAAAATATAAGTAAATACGATACTTATTGTAGAGAGATGTTAGTCTACATTGTTGAAAATGAATATGAGGTTTGTGCAAATCTTATCTATGAAATAACGAAGAAAAATTACGATAGTGATTTATTAGAAGAATATTTAACATTATTAGTTGATGATGATTGTGGAATATTGCAATACGCTAAAATTGATAAAAATATTAAAAGTAGAATTGATGAATATGTTGAAGAGTTCTTCCAACACTTGTATATAAAATCAGATGATTTAGTTGAGTTATATACTTACTTACAAGAGCATATTCAACAAGATGATAAAATAAATAGAATTAATGAAGTGTGTAAATATGATAGTGATAATGTATTAGCATCAGTTATAGTTGACAAAATTATTATTGTACTAATTAAATTGAAACAGTTTGAGGAAGATGAAGTTGTGTTACTTTTAATTTGTAAGAAGATAGAGGAGTTAAAACATAATAGAGCCCAAGAGATTACATCAGGAAAATCACTAGATAAAATGAGTTCAATACGACATGAGGTTGAAATTCGTCCTGAGTTTATTGAGTTGGCAAAAGAAGCAACTGTAGACTTAGTAAATCTAGTGCATATGTCATTAATTCCAAAATATAAAGAGGTACCTATTTCTCAACTATCAATGATAGCAAGTTATTCGTCAATTGATATTGGAACAGGGTTAACTATTGAAAATGTCATTGACAATGCTGCTAAAACTTATTTTGAAAATTCTTCATCTATAACAATTAATTTGCATTACTTAGAAATGTATAAATCTATGTGTCAGTTAGCATTACAAATATTTATAAAATCAACTATGATAAACAATGACATTGACAAATTAGATGGCATGATTGTTGATTGTATTAATGATTGTATGAATATAAAATTAAATGAATATTTTGTATTCAGTATGGCAGGTTGCCTATTTTTAATCAATCAACTAGAAAATAAAATATTGAGAATTCATGAAACGATTAGTGATACTAAAAAGGAAATTTTTTATGTGTTAGTTGACTTAAAAGAAAATAATTATTTGACAGATGATGAATTTTTTTACATTAATTATACCATCTTTGATGAAAATGGATTGAACTTAAGAAATAATTTAGCACATGGAAACGTAATGTTTCAAAAAGGAAAATTAATACACTTTTACTCAGTGTTTTTATGTTGGATTTTAATTATGGTTTGTGAGGAGAGAAGGGATTTAAATGAATAGTAAAGTTATAAATTTTATTAATGAATTTAATAGTGAAAGTACTAATATCGGTGAAGTAGATTATTATTTTTGGCTTATGAAATCATATGAAGCACTATATTATTTTTATCCGTTATTAGAGAGGCTTCTAATAAATATTGTTGCACTAGAATCAAGGTGGACTATTGAGGTTGATAGTCAAAGGAGATTAAAAACTGCTAATTCAGTACTTAATGATAATATTATTGTGAATGAAAAAGTAACAAATAAACTGAAAAAAATTTTTGGAGAAAATGGACCTAGAAATTTACTTTTACATGGGAATGCATTTAAAAATGATGAAAATCTTTCTAGGCACTTGATTGAAGTGAAATGCTTAACATTAGAATTAATGCACCATTACCTAAGAGAAAGCAGGCATTAATATTGTCAGTTTTCTCCATTTGTTAGTACTTGTGTGAGTGATCCTATTAACGATTTTATAATAACATAAATAAAATGGACAACAAAGTAGGAAGATATGGAAAATATAATGATTACTTTGTAACAGTAAGTCCATATGTTAATGAGAAAGATATTGAAGCTTTTCTTAAGCGAAATAGTAAAAAGATGTACAGAATAGAATTAAGAAAAGAGAAATATTAGTGGCTGACCTATCTCATGAACTTGCAATAGGAACAATTTCTAAACAACAGCTTGATATTAAATATAAATTAATTAAAAACAAGTATGCCATTAAAACATAGTGTATTAACGTATATACATTGAGGCTAAATGGGTAAAAGGAAAAGACGAGTTAGTTTTAAAGTGTAGCTATTAAGAGGTATACAGTTATTATTTAGTAAGTTTTGCTAGTTAGTATTGATCAAATGTATATTTCTATTGATGTAGAATATTGTATACTTTAAATAATGCTGTATATAAATAATGGATTTAAGGGGAAAAATGGGTTTTAAAAAAGTTGATTTACACATTCATAGTTCAAGTGATTACTCAAGAAAAAATGAATATGATGAAAAAGAGTTTATTGATAGATTAAAAGAAATCGAAAGTAATAAATTATTAGATGTTATTTCGATCACAGATCATAACATTATCGATGTAGATTTGTATGAGAAGGTGAAGGAAGAGTTATCAAGTACTATAGTATTTCCAGGGTTTGAGATTAACTTAGAGTTAAAAGATGAATTAAAAGATGATTTTGGAATTGCCTTAAAGTCGGGTAGAGACTATTTTCACTCGATTGTAATAATTCATCCTGATGATGTGCAAAAGTCACAATCATATTTATTTGAATTATTTGGAATAAAAAATGAAGATGAAAGTTTTTGGGAATATAGTCAGAAAATATCAGTGAAAAAAGTTGGTATTAATGATTTCTTTCTAAAGTTTAATGATATTCGCTATTATTTTATACCGCATGAAAATAAATCAGTAGAAAAGAGAAATCTAAAATACCAGTTTTATTATCCAAGAGATAATGAAGATATAAGAAGAAATAATAATAAATTTATCTACTCACTATATTTTATGGGAAGTGTTGGGCTAGATGGAAAAGTAAAGTTGAAGACAGATATGTTTAATAACAAAGGCTTATCGGATGTACTATTTGAAACATACGAAGAAAGAATTGCATATTTCACATTTTCTGATAATAAAACACTAGATGAAATATCTAATAAATATACTTGGATCAATTTTAATGGTGAATTTGAGGACTTAATATTAGCTTTTTCATCAGTTGAAAGCAGAATTAAGTCTAGTGAAGAATCGCATGAAAATCCACAAAAAAATATAGATAATTATATAGAGAAATTAACTTATGGTAATGATGAAAAAATAATTCTTTCTCCTGGATTAAATTGTATTGTTGGTTCTCGTGGTTCTGGTAAAAGTAGCTTGATGCGTGCTTTAGATCAACAAAGAATTGGTAACTTAGAGAATTTAGAAGTATATAAACATGGTACAAGAATTTCTAACCTAAATCAGCATTTATTATATATAGAACAAGAATCTTTAAAGAAAATATATGATGATGCGAACAACATTGATTTAAAAGAACTTCCTTTAATATCAGAAATCAAAAAAAAATATTTAGACACAGCGGAAGTAAAACATAAAGAAAAGATAGAAGAAATTAGAAAAAGTTTTAAATGTATTAATAAATCTATGTCACTTTTCTTAAATAGTTACTCTAAGAAAAAATATTATTACATAAATAATTTTGAAGCAAATGATGATAATATTAAATCTATAGAACCAGCTCAAAATTTAAGTTCTATAAAAGGTTTAGAAAAAAAATTTAATGATAAAATTGAAGAGCTAAAATCATTATTTGAAATCGATGTTAATGAAAATTACGATGAAGAAAAAGAAATTGCTCAATTGATGATGAAATATAACAAGATGTTAAACGATTTTTCCGTAAGTATGAATGAAAGCTTGGTAGAAGATGAATTAGATGTAAAGGTTGATGATTCTTTTAAGAGATTTGATTATGTAAATAGATTAAGTGCTGCAATTACAAAAATAAATCACAAATATAATTCTGAAGTAACTACAAAATTAGAAGAATACGAAGCAGAAAAAGAATATTTGAATAAATTATTTAACCTTAGAAAGCTAATTAATAAAGAAGTTCAGAATATTAATAGGATAGAAAGTGAATTAAGAAGCAATGTAGAAGTAGAAGGTTTACCAACAAATCAAGCATTAGAGGATATGGGAATAAAACTTGATGTTAAAATAGGTATTGCCAATACTGATGATTATGTAATTGCAAAATTTCAAAAATCAAATACAAACGATGATTTAATTGAATTTTACGAACATATTGCGTTTAATAACGAAATTAAAGAGACGTTCAAAAACCTTGGAACTAAAAGTTTTGAAGTTGAAAAAATATTAGAATCTGTAGTGGAAAAATACATTGATGAAATTTCTAATCAATGTGAATATTCAATTGATTTAATTGATACAAAAAATAATAAAGAATTTGCAAATTTATCACCTGGAACAAGAGCAGAATTACTACTTAAACTAATACTTAATTATGAAATCAAAAATGATGCAGTTAAATTAATCATGCTAGATCAACCAGATGACGACTTGGATAATAAAACAATTCGAGATGTATTAGTTAATACCATCAAAATGATAAAACTTGAAAAACAATTGTTAATTGTTAGTCATTCAGCAAATGTAGTAGTGAATGGTGATGCAGATAATATTATCTTAGCAAGTGTAGATGAAGAACAAGATGATTTAGTTTTTAACTATAATTATGGTAGTTTAACATCAAGTAATATAAGAAAAGAATCAATTGAACTTCTTGACGGAGGTAAAGAATTAATGCTAGAAAGATTTAATAAGTACAATTTTAGGATGGAGGAATAGTGAAAATTTATTTAGAAGAAGATAGCCTTAAGTTGGATTTCGAAGATAATACGTATACGTTTGACGTAGAAGATGATTATAAGCAAATAGTAAAATTAATTACAAGACCAACAATTAAAGTCTCTGAATTTGATATTGAAAGTATAAAGGGTATCACAGGGAATAAGCAAGTGGAATTAATTTTTGAATATATAGATCGAATAGCTGAATAAGTAAGATAGTAAATTGTTTAGAAACTGGATATGGTAGATATTACCACGTTAAATAAAATTGATAACATTTATATAGGAAATGACTCCAGCTGTAACTGGTGTCTTTATTTTTTATATTGGAGGATAACATTAATATAGACTAGTATCTAATAAGTATTAAGATAACAATAAGTGCAAGCAATATAATGATAGCTTGTGCTTGTTACCATCCAGTTTTAAAATTATAACTGGATAATCTTTCATGTTATCTGCCATATAAATAGTTTAATGTCATCACAGATAATTTGATTGTAACTCTTGTTTATGTGAATTGAGTATTGGTTAGAGTTAGAGTATGTTTGAGAAAAGGAAATTTTTGATTTCTAAGTTGTAATACGTAGAATTAGTTCTTTCCAGGTAGCATATTTGGTACTATCTTAAAATTTTTTTTAGTAAAGTGCACTCCACAGTGTATTTCACTAAGAAGTTTTTCAACAATAAAACACAAATATGAGGATACATTATGCTAGTTAGCATATTGTATTCTTTCTTATATCTCGGGGAAGAAAATATAGAATGTAAAGTATTTGATTCTAATTTGAAAGTCTGGAAAAGTACTAAGTATTATATTGGAAGGTGGTATGACAAGAAAATGTTCAAGCTCATATTTCAACTTCTAGAAAATATGAGTTTCATTGATACTAAAATTCATGGGGAAAAACACTTTATTTTGGATTTTGAAATATCTAAATTAAGATGTGATCGATAAGGTGAAATTTATGCTTATCAAAGATTTAAGTTAATCGAGATGTTAACTGGCTTTTTGTATCAACATAAGTAAAATTATCAGTAGCTGAATATCACCATTGTAAATAATATATTGTTTTAAAGTAAAGAAAGATAAAAACATGAGGTACTTCTCAAATTATAAATTTATTAGTACGTTTGAAATGTTATGGTAAATGCAAGGAATGATATATATACCATCAATATATTTATCATCCAAGTTATATTAATAATTTATATAAAAAATGGATAATTTATTGTTCTAACGATAGTAAACAAATTTAATATCCTATTAGAAAGTATTATATTAATTAACTTTTAAAAACTAAATTAAGTTGTATAATATAGATAAACAAAATCACAGCATATTTAAATTAAGAGTAAAATTGTAAAGGCAGGAAATTAACAAATTTGGGAGTCATAAGCGTAAAATTATTAATTATGCAAAAGGTATGGAAACAATTAATGTAGATAGAAACAAGGTGGATAAAATTTCATTGATAAAAGACTTAAAAAATGTTGTGAATAAGAAAGAGGGTATAAATGTGAACTCAAATTCGGGGATATCCAATAACGTAACACTATACTTTGATGTGAATACCAATGAAGTGTTGATTGAAGAAAGTTCAGTAAATGAACTTATTGAAGTTAATAGAACAGGGGAACCATTTATGCATAAAGAAGACTTAATTGCCAACAAAAAAGATATGGCAGCTTGTAATTATATTGAATATAAATCATTTTCTAGACTAAAATATTTACTAAGTGAGTGCGTATGAACATGCACATAATTTGGGATTTAGACGGTACATTAATTGATTCTTCTGATGTTATATTAGAGGAAGTAATCAGTGTGTGTAATCATTTTAACATTAACATCAATGAGAAACAATTGAAAACTACACTTGAAAGTCAATCAATAAGTCGATATATAAAAGATTTAGAAAAAAATTGCGGACTAGCTGAAAATGAGATAAAGAGCATCTTTTCAGCAAATCTTATTAAGAGGAATAAAGATTTGAAGCTTAATAATTATGCCTACGAAATATTAGTGTATTTAAGTGAATTGGGAATAAAATGTTACGTTTGTACAAATAAGGGAAAAAATACCTATGAGGTATTAAAGGAATTAAATATTATTCATTTTTTTGAAGATATAATTACTAGCAATGAAGTTGAGCAAAAAAAGCCGAGTCCCGAAGGAATACTTATCATTTTAGAAAGATATAAGATAGATCCCCAAAGCGTATACTATATTGGAGATAAGCCATCAGATGCAGAAGCCGCTAATAGCGCTAAGGTAAAAAGTATCAATCTAAGTGTAACAACATCAGATGTAAATACTAGAATAGATGAGTTAATAGATATAAAGAAAATAATAGATAAAGAGTTAGGAAACTAAACCCATAAAGTTTATATCAAATAAAAATTACCACATAATCAAAATTGAAAATCAATGTTAAATCCACAGTGAGATTTGACATTCAGTACACCGAGCCAATGAAAACATCTAGGATTAGGAACTTATGTTGAAGCTATGTTAGCAATGGATATTAAGATATTACAGAATTATTTAAAGATATTGATAGTTATGGTAGACTTGACTTCCATCTATGTAGTGATTGTATTTTCCGACTTAAGATTAGATAAGAATGAAATTGTGGAATTGCTGAAATATTAGATAATGCTTCATTTATTTTTTACACAATTATAAAGTGGTGAACAATTCAATAAATATTTTGTTTATATCCAAATACTTGTGTATAAACGTTATAATATATGTAATTGGAGTGGTTATGAAAGATATTTATAAATTTAATGCGAAATTTGTTTGTGGTTATAAGGAAACGAGTTTTGGATACTATACACTTGATTTAGAACATCCGGGGTATTATGAAGGAAATAGTCTGGTGATAGAAAAAGACAATAAAGAAGTATATGAATGTTTGCAAACGAATAATTTTGCACAAGTTGTTGCTAGTCCGGAGTGGTTTGAGCGCCATGGAATCGAAGCTTCTAAGTCACAGTTAGTTACAATGAAAAGTGGTCAAGAAATCGGAAGTAAATTATATAAGGATTATAATATTGAATTAGTTACAGAAGCTAACTTTGCTGATTATTTTGAAATTGTTAAGTACTCGCAAATACATGATTATTCAGAGTTATATAATCCACCTAAATTTGATACAGGTGATCTAGATATTGACAGATATGTTATCTATCATGGTGAAACACCAATTGGTTCTTTGGATGTGTATGATAAATGTGTAATTGAAAATGTATATTTACATAGTGACTATCGCAAGCAAGGAATTATGCGTAACTATATAAATTACATAGCGCGAAGTCAAGAAATCTATTTGCTATGCTACGATGATACGGTAGAATTCTATACGAAATGTGGTTTTACAGTAGTTGATAGTTTTGATATATATTCTGAAATTATCTTAAATAAGCCAGACCTAATAAATGAAATTTGCAAGATAGGAAATCAATAAAGGAAACGAGTATATAAAACCTCAAGTGGTGTTGAGACTCGAAATCTAATGGTTGCAATAATAGTGGGGACAGCTGCGTTCACCTATAGTGTTGCAAGTGATACACTATTTTCCCTTAATTTTGTAGTAGTAGGTGGAGTTATATTTTGGGAAATGATCAAAACAACATTTAGGAAAACTACGATTGTAAGTGAAAATGATGTCTTAACACTATCTAAATGGGGAAAAATGGTGTCAGAAGTATATATTCCTAATGGAACTGTTCATTACACAGTGATTGGATATCGCAATAGTCAATACTTATTGAGGTTGCACTACACAGAAAATTATAAAGATTATAATACTTGGTATTTAGGTGGTTTATGTATTTAGGTTTTTTTACTACTATGTAAATACCTAAATAGTATTGAAAAACTCAATTTACAACTTTGTGAATCAAATCGAAGAGATTTTAAAATATAATATAGAGAAGGAGAGGGCGTGAAATGGAACGAGAATTCAAAGCTAAATTTTACAATATTATAATTCGGGCATTAGCTCGTAGCTTTTTTGTAATTTGTAGTGTGTATCTATTAATTGATGTTACTAAAGACTTTCAATACACTGCGCAAGATTGGCTTGCAGTAACAATGTGTATGTTTCTGATTCTAATCTTCTTAGGATTATTGTATTTACATCTTTTTAAACATGTGAGAGTTGTTTGTACAAGTGATGAATTGATTGTTTTCAGAGGAAAAGCAGTAGCATCACGCGCTAATTACGATAGTACTAAATTTAAATATTCTGTAGAGAGACATAAATATAAATACCGCTGTTATCTCGGTTACACAGAGCTTGGGGGAAAACAACGATATACTGATTTCGCTGTTTTAGGTCGAAAACAATTTTTGGAGATTTGTAATATTTTAAACAACCACGATGCCCTTGACTTGGATAATTGTAAGAGTGACACTAAGTGGTTTAAAGTTGAAAGGTAATTATTATATCGATCTTCATTAAGTTGTGCGGATTACAGGTTTTATGGTGCGTAAATTCGCTACTATAATAAATATTTATAATGATTAATTGTACTTTTTGTATGAATGAACTAGAACTACCTTTTGTTTTACAGTTTAGAGATAAATTAAGATAGTGAATAATATAACATTGAAAAAACTACGTAATGGGTTTCCCCATATTGTAGTTTTCTTTATTGATATACTCCCGCTGAATAATGAAGTTCATAACTGTGGGTATAAAGTTCGATAATATTTCCGAATGGATCTTCCATATAAACCATTTTATACGGCTTTTCACCTGGGTAATATTCACGAATTGGCATTCTTTGCTTTCCACCATTGTTTACAATTGTTTGGGCAAGTTCTTCGATATTAGGGTCTTGAATGCAAATGTGAAAGACCCCTAAATTATATGGTGCAAATTCAGCTTGCATTTCCTTTGCTTCGGGAAATTCAAAAAGTTCAATTCCAATTCCATCAACTGTTGACAGGTGCGCAATTTTGAAGTTTTGGAATTCATTTCCAAAGACATCTTGACACATTACGCCAATTGCCGTATCCGCTTCATTATTAACATCAGTTACAGGCATTAATACATAAAACCCTAAAACCTCGCTATACCACCTAACAACTTCTTCGATATTTTTCACACTCATTCCGATATGTGAAAACTTCCTTGGATACATTTTTTCCATGTAACCTCCTTTTTTTCAAAGATAGTATATCAGCTATTTAGGACGATTAATAGTGACACTTTTGTCACTAATAGAAGCGTTAATGAGGATTATCGGTTATAATAAGGTAGTTATTAAATTTATAGGAGGAAAGATGCAAAAATGTAATATATATAACTGCAATATTTATGTGGCTCAAAAATACATAAAGCATAAATGGATACCGATTATAATTTATTTACTAAATCGTGAACAGCAAATGTCATTTACTTCGCTGTTAAACAATATTGAATTCATCTCCAATAAACGACTTAGTGCTAGCCTTAAGACGCTCACTGATAACTCGATTATAGATAAACTTGAAAACGGTGAATATGTACTGACATCCACTGGATCTGAGCTGGCGATGATTATTTCGCTAATGAGCAGCTTTGATGGGGAATACAAATAATAACAAAAGAGGAGTAAATCGGTTAAATGCATTTTTAATAATTTAGTTGAATCTTGTTATATAATAAAGGTATAAAAATATTAGGAGGAGTAATGGAATATAAAATTGTAGAATTGGCACCAATAGTCGCATATGGAAAAACATTTGAGTTCCCAACAGCAGAGATTGGTAACGCTAATTATCAAGGGTTTTACGAAGTAGTGTGTACTGGGAAGAATCCAAATCGTGCATATGGAGTTTATGAAATTGGGATGGATAACACAAAATTTTCAGTTGCTACAGATATTGAAACAGAAAAAGACCAGCAAGTAACTATTAGTGGTGGTACTTACTTCGAATTTGAAATTGATTTAATGAAACATAACGAAGAGGATCAATATACACTTTGTTACACGAAACTAGAAGAGGATGGACATGAAGTAGACATGAGTTATTCATTTGAAGCTTCAGATCAAAGTTATAATCCAGCTACTGGTGAAATGTTATGTAAATTTTATATTAAGAAATAGTAAGCGCGAAATCGTGCTTGCTTTTTTATCTAACCCCTAAATATTCCTCTAGAGTTGTTTGCTGATTGTATATCTCTGTTGCTGTTTCAACACCAACATATCGAATATGCCATGGCTCGTAAGTATAACCGGTTATATCTTCTTTTCCTGGCATGTATCTAATGATAAAGCCATATTCATGAGCATGCTTTGCTAGCCACGTTCCTTCCGGCGTATCGATAAAGCATGTTTCTAAAAGACATCCATTATCCCCACTAACATCGATTGCTAGTCCGGTTTGGTGCTCGCTATACCCAGGTTTAGCACTAACTTGATTTGCTTTTTCCTCACCATAAACACTTACCCAATAATTGTATGTTTCCACTTGATAATCGTAACTTCTAAACCCACTTTGGAAATGTAAGTTAATGCCATCAGCTTGGGCACTAGCTTGCATTTGTTCCCAAGAACTTCTAGTTTCAGCGCTGATATCCCCAGGATTGAATGATTGTTCAAGACAGTGCTTTTTATTAGCGATTAAAAAACCTTGTGCGTAATACGGTTCGCAACTATTTGTAGTTTCGGATGCATTTGATGTGGCTACTGTACTTGCTACTGTAGACGTCTTAATTAAGGTATCAGCCTGCGTTTTTAAGTTTTGGAGTAACAAGTAGTTATTATATTGATCTATAGTCTCTTGAACTAAAACATTTAAACTTTTTGATTCTGGATTACGAATGCTTTCTTCACTCGTAATGCTTTCTGATATTGCACTACTAGATGCCTCACTATTTATTTCAGACGCAATTGTGGCCGTAGCTGTGAGTTCGAGTGTTAATTGCTCAAGCTCAGTTAGGATTTGCTCTTTTTGTTTTGTTTCGTCTTCTGATAAAGTTTGAGAATTTAACGAAGTTTTGATTGAGTCGGATATCGCACTAGAAGCTGATTTAAGCCCATTTTGAATCGTTTCAATTTCTGTAAACAGTTTAGCTTGTAAATCATCTAGCTGCTTGTACTGTAATTCATCTGATAAAATTTGCGTGTCTATCGCCGTTAAAGTATCAAGGTATGGACTCACGAATAACTCGATATCTGACTCGGATATTTCTAAATCAGCTATTCTTGATTTTTCAGAAATATAGTTATTCCTAAATGCATTTATAGTGGTTTGCTGTTGTTGTTTAATAATTTTTATAGCAATAGCTAAGGTGCAAACACTGATGAGTACTATTAATATAATTATCTTTGTATATTTATTTTTCATAATTTAAATCCAATATTATTTTTCTAAATTATAACACTTTTTAATCCCTTTAAGTGTTAATGATAAGCGAAGGTCAAGATAATTCCCATTTATAACTATATCAAGAAGTAATTAGGACAGTCTTAAACTAAGGTTAAACATTGACTTTTCCACAATCTTAGATGTTCGATTAAATCAATAACATCGGTAATTTGCAAAAATCAAATAAATTTGGAAAAGTTGGTTTGACAAAGTCGTGCCACTATTGTATAATAAAAAAGTATCAAACGTGGCCTGTTGGTGAAGCGGTTAACACACATGCCTTTCACGCATGCATACACGGGTTCGATCCCCGTACAGGTCACCATTTTAAATAAGCCGACTTAGCTCAGCAGGTAGAGCAACTGACTTGTAATCAGTAGGTCGCGGGTTCAATTCCTGCAGTCGGCACCAGAAAATTAAATACGCGGAGGAATACCCAAGTCCGGTTGAAGGGACTGGTCTTGAAAACCAGCAGGTCGTTAACGCGGCGCGGGGGTTCGAATCCCTCTTCCTCCGCCAGTATGTCCCGTTAGCTCAGTCGGTAGAGCACTTGACTTTTAATCAAGGGGTCATAAGTTCGAATCTTATACGGGACACCATTTTAAAATACTTAATTAAGCGAAAGTTTAGTTAAGTATTTTTTATAATTAATCAAGAGTAATGATTATTTACAAATAGCGCTGCTAGACAATAGCGTTGTTTCTTGATATAGACATATGGATATTATATAAACAAGTGTTTGAGGAAGGTGGTTATGGCAACTAAGGCAAAAATCAAGATTGTTGATAACAATCAATTAAGAACAGAAATTGATGAACTGTACAAAAAAACGAGTCAAATCAATTTAGCCAAATGGTCGTTATCTATCGCTAAACATATACTGGATATTGTCGATATTGATTATAATGCAATTGACCAGATTACTGAGGGATTTCACACAAATGAACTATGGCAATTAGGCAATGCGCGAATGCACGAGGTTAGACAAGCCGGCTTTAAAATCCATAAAGTTGCGCGAGAATGTGATAACGAAATTAACATAGCAGCGATCCGCGTCGTAGGACATGCAGTTGCAACTGGACATATGAGCGAACACGCGATGGTGGCGTCGGATTATGCTGTTAAAACAATCGGGTTGCTAAGCGCAACTGATATCAATGCTATAAGCGGTGAACGAGAGTGGCAACTCCAGGAATTAAAAAGGATCTTTAACGACGAGTAGTCAGCAAAAGCAAGAATCTAATCAAACTAAAGAAAACCACTAGCTTCCATTATTTTGGCAATTTATGCTTATGAAAAGCTGCTTATTTAGCAAAGTTTTTACAAAAAATAAAATAGTTCAATATTTTTTTGCACAAACGATAATATTGTGATATAATTATAGAGTTGTAAATTTATGTGGCCTGTTGGTGAAGCGGTTAACACACATGCCTTTCACGCATGCATACACGGGTTCGATCCCCGTACAGGTCACCATTTTAAATAAGCCGACTTAGCTCAGCAGGTAGAGCAACTGACTTGTAATCAGTAGGTCGCGGGTTCAATTCCTGCAGTCGGCACCAGAAAATTAAATACGCGGAGGAATACCCAAGTCCGGTTGAAGGGACTGGTCTTGAAAACCAGCAGGTCGTTAACGCGGCGCGGGGGTTCGAATCCCTCTTCCTCCGCCAGTATGTCCCGTTAGCTCAGTCGGTAGAGCACTTGACTTTTAATCAAGGGGTCATAAGTTCGAATCTTATACGGGACACCATTTAGAATACTTAGTTAAGCAAATGTTTGACTAAGTATTTCTTTTTTAAGAAGTATTTGAAAAAGTATTAATAAATATGTTATAATATGCTTATAAAAATGAAAGGGAGCCGGTGCGATTGCAACTGGTTCCACTTTTATGTGTAAAGGAGTAGACAATAGTGGGGTTACCAATTAATAAAGTATTGCCAGCAATTGAGAAAATTGTTGATGAACTAGGTTACGTACTATATGATGTAGAAACTGACAAACTGGGAACAAATGAAGTGTTGCGTGTACTTGTACAACGACATGATTTAGATAGTGTTGATTTAGATGACTGTGTAAAAATAACACACGGGTTAACACCGACATTAGATAACGATCCAAGTTTATCTAATGAATATATGTTAGAAGTTGCATCGCCTGGTATTATTAGAAATTTATCAAAGGACTTTCATTTTGATCAAGTGATTGGTCAGGTTATTGAGGTTAAAACTTTCAAAAAACTTGAAGGACAAAGTGAAAAGAAAATAATTGATAAATTAATTGAGTACAATGATCAAGAAATTGTTCTTGAATCAATTAGAATAAATCGTAGTGATATTGCCAAGGCAGCAACTACATTTGAATTTTAGAAAGGATAAAGATGACAAAAAATCAAAAAATCTTCATGGGTATTGATGCTGTTGTTAAGCAAAAAGGATTAGACCGTGAATTAATTATTGAAGGACTTGAAGAGTCAATTGCACTTGCTTGTAAAAAAACACATGGGTTTGAGACGCTAGAAGTAAAAATTAATTATGATACAAAGCGTATTACGATCTCAGGTATAAAGACTGTAGTTGAGGAAGTAATTGATGAAACAAGCGAAATTAGTTTAGAAAATGCGTTAACGCACAGTAAGCGTGCTAAATTAGGAGATGAATTAAAAATTCGTTTAAAAATTGAAAAAGACATGTTAGAGCGTGCTGTAGTACAAAGTTCGAAGCAAGTGTTTCGTCAAAAATTAAAAGATGCAGAATACAAGCGTATTATTGCAGACTATGGTGAAAAAGTAGGAAAGATTGTTGAAGGTTACGTTGAAGAAATCAAAGACAACTATATTTACTTTACACTTGATAAAAATACCCTTGCAGTTTTAGGACCTAAAGGGCAAATTCCTAACGAACGTTTAGAGCCAGATGTTCCAGTTAAATTAGTAATTGAATCAATTGGACCACAATCGAAAAAAGGACCTAAAGTTATTGTTTCCAGAGTTTCTGGAGTTTTACTAGAAACTTTAATGTCAAAAAATATTCCAGAAATCGAAAGTGGAGATATTGTTGTTAAATCAATCTCTCGTGATGCTGGGAAACGTAGTAAAGTTGCAGTTGAACTGAAAGATATTAATAGTGATATCGACTTAATTGGTGCATGTGTTGGACCAAGAGGTAGTCGTATTAACGCTATTAAGCAGGAATTAAATGGAGAGAATATCGATTTAATTGAATACTTTGATGATCCTCGTTTATTTATTTCCAATGCATTAGCACCATCACTAGTTGTGGCTGTGCAAATATTAGATGAAGAAGAGCGTCGTTCTCGCGTTATTGTTCCAGATGACCACTTCTCACTTGCAATCGGAATTAACGGACAGAATGCAAGACTTGCTTCAATGCTAACTGGATGGAAAATTGATATTAAGTCTGAGAAAATGGCTGCCGAAGAAGAAATTGATTATGAAGCGGACATGATCTAATGAATCAAACTGTTTTAAGAATGTGTGTGCAAACAAGGCAGGTGCTTCCAAGAGAAGAGTTGCTACGTATTGTCGTTTCACTAGAGGAAGCTGTATTAGATAATTCTTATACAATTAAAGGCAGAAGTATATACATTCAAGACAATCCGGAATTAATCAGGAGCTTTTTAAAACGTAAAAAGCTACCAGTAAAACTTGAACTTGATAAACAAGAACAAGTTAGAAAACTATTAGGTGAGTACATAAATGAATAATAAATATCAAATTTTAGGACTGATGTATGCATCCAAAAATTTAGCAATTGGTCAAGATGGTGTGTTAGCTGCAGTGCGTAGTGATAAAGCTAAATACGTTTTGATTTCAAGTAGTGCAAGTAGTCGAACAATTAAGACAATTACAGATAAATGTAATTTCTATAATGTAAAGTATGCAATTATTGATGAAGATGGGCAAATGGCCAAAGCCATTGGTAAATCAACTGTTATGGCGGTTAGTACCAATTCATCAGGATTTGCGAAAAAAATGGAAGAATTAAACAAAGGAGAATAGATGGCAAAGGTAAGAATTCATAGTTGGGCTAAAGAAAACGGTAAAAGCTCAATTGAAGTTGTAAAAAAACTTAACGCTAGCGGACATAATGTTCGTAACCAAACTATGCCTGTTGAGGAAAGTGTACTAAATAGTTTATATAAATCAGATGCACCAAAACCAGCAGCAAGTAAACCAGCACCAAAACCAGCAGCAAGCAAACCGGCAGCAACAGAAGCTAAACCAGCTGCTACTGAAGCTAAACCAGCAGCAACTACTCAACCAACTACTAGTAAGGTAGAAGGTACAAGTAAACCAGCTGAACGTAAACCATACAACAGCAATAACAGTAATGGAGAGCGTCGTCCATACAACAACAATAACAGTAATGGAGAGCGTCGTCCATACAACAACAATAACAGTAATGGAGAGCGTCGTCCATACAACAACAATAACAGTAATGGAGAGCGTCGTCCATACAACAACAATAACAGTAATGGAGAGCGTCGTCCATACAACAACAATAACAGTAATGGAGAGCGTCGTCCATACAACAACAATAACAGTAACGGAACTGGACAAGGTGGATACCGTGGTAATAACACTGGAGGACAGCAAGGTGGATACCGTGGTAATAACACTGGAGGACAGCAAGGTGGATACCGTGGTAATAACGCCGGAGGTCAAGGTGGATACCGTGGTAATAACACTGGAGGTCAAGGTGGATACCGTGGTAATAACACTGGAGGACAGCAAGGTGGATACCGTGGTAATAACACTGGAGGTCAAGGTGGATACCGTGGTAATAACGCCGGAGGTCAAGGTGGATACCGTGGGAACAACACTGGTGGACAGCAAGGGGGATACCGTGGAAACAACACTGGTGGACAGCAAGGTGGATACCGTGGGAACAACACTGGAGGTCAAGGTGGATACCGTGGTAATAACGCCGGAGGTCAAGGTGGATACCGTGGTAATAACGCTGGAGGTCAAGGTGGATACCGTGGTAATAACGCCGGAGGTCAAGGTGGATACCGTGGTAACAACACTGGGGCACCAGCTAAAACCGAAACTACAAGTACTGTAGAGCAAAAACCAGTAAACAAACGTCGTACAACTCACAAGAAACCAAATGGTTTTGACAAGTTCAAACAATTTGATCGTCGTCGTGAGAACAACCGTGCATTTGATGGTAAGACTAAAACGCAAATTAAAAAAGAGGCGCGTGAAGAACGTAAAGAAACATTAAAAAGAGAAACAAAAGTAGTTAAGTGGCAAGAGGACATGACTGTTTCATTATTAGCTAATGAGATGGGAATTCCAGCAACTGATATCGTAATGAAATTATTTGAATTAGGAATTATGGCAACAATGAATCAAGGAATTGATTTAGAAACTGCAGAAATCATTGCTACTGATTACAATATTGAATTCGTTGAAGATGATTCAAACTCTGACTTAGAATTCGAATCTTTATTCCCAGAATTTGATGAATCTGAAACAGAAAACCGTCCTCCAATTGTTACAATTATGGGACACGTAGATCACGGTAAAACAACGTTACTTGATACATTAAGAAACGCTAACGTTACAGCTAAAGAAGCGGGTGGAATCACTCAGCATATTGGTGCTTACCAAATCGAAAAAGATGGATTTAAAGTAACATTCTTAGATACTCCAGGACACGCTGCCTTCACAGCAATGCGTGCACGTGGTGCTAACGTTACAGATATTACAATTTTAGTTGTTGCTGCTGATGATGGGGTAATGCCTCAAACTAAAGAAGCAGTTGCGCACGCTAAAGAAGCAGAAACGCCATTAATTGTTGCAGTTAACAAAATGGATAAACAAGATGCTAACCCAGATCGTGTTATGAGTGAACTTGCTGAACTTGGTGTTTTAAGTGAAGAGTGGGGTGGAGAAACGCCATTCGTTAAGATCTCGGCACTTAACAATGAAGGTTTAGAAGAATTAATTGAATATATTAAAGTTATTACTGATATTCATGAATTTAAAGCACCGTACCACACTGTTGGTTTTGGTACAGTTATTGAAGCGAACCTAGATAAAGGACGTGGACCAGTTGCAACAATTTTAATGCAAGGTGGACACATGAGTTTATCTGATAGTATCGTTATTGGTGATACTTGGGGAAGTATCCGTGTTATGCAAGATGAATACGGAGTACGTCACAAGAAAATTGGACCAAGTATGCCAGTAGAAATTACCGGTTTAAAAGATGTTCCTCAAGCCGGAGATCAATTTGTAATTATGGAAGATGCTAAACAAGCACAAGCTATCGGTGAAAAACGTGCCTCAATCAAGGCCCTTAAAGATCGTAACTCTGCACATGCGCTTTCATTAGAAGAACTAAATGCAAAAATCGCTGAAGGTGATATTGCTGAACTTCCAGTTATCATTAAAGCTGATGTACAAGGTAGTGTAGAAGCACTAGCTGCTAGTTTAGAGAAAATTGATGTAAATGGTGTAAAAGTACGTGTTGTACAAAAAGGTGTAGGTGGAATTAACGAATCAGACGTATTATTAGCTACGGCTTCTAACGCGATTATGATTGGATTTAACGTTCGTCCTGATGCTAACACACGTAAGATTATTGAAAAAGAAAAAATCGAACTTATGGTAGATAACGTTATTTATAACATTATCGATAAGATTGAATCAGCAATGAACGGAATGCGTGCTACGAAAACAGTTGAAACAATTGTTGGTTATGCATCTGTTGGAGAAGTATTCAAAATTACTGGTGTCGGTAAAGTTGCCGGAGCAGTTGTATCATCTGGTAAAATTGTTCGTAGTGGTAAATTACGTTTAATCCGTGAAGGTGTTGTAATTTATGATGGAGAAATCGGACAACTTAAACGTTACAAAGACGATGTTAAGGAAGTAATTGAAGGTCAAGATTGTGGTATTAACTTCAAAAACTTCGAAGATATCAAAAAAGGTGACGAACTTGAATGTTACGAAGAAGCAACAGAAATTATTTAATCAATTAGAGTTAGTAGCGTTATGCTACTAGCTTTTTTTTATAAAAAAAAATTAATCATCTTAATTGGTAATCAATTTTCCCGATATATGTGTTATAATAAATGTACATATATTAAAGATAAGTGGGAGTCAAAATGACAAGAGATGATAAGGTAAGAGACAAGCTATTAATGCTCGTAAATGGTGGTGAACTCGATAAAAGCAATATGACTAAGGCATTAGATATTTATGAATGGTTAAAAACTGAGTACCCTGATGCTCATATTTCATCAATGATGATTTCCCATATTGCATTGACATTTCAACGTGTCCTTAAAGGAGAGCAAATTTCTGATTCAGATGTTGAATATAAAATGCCGCTGAGTCAAGATGAAATCATGGCAAGAAATGCAATTATTAAACGTATTCGCTTGTCAGTTAGAAAAGATATTTCGGATGCAGAAATAAACTATCTTGATATCCACATCAGAAACTTCATTTACGATAATTTATAAGCAACAAAAAATCATATAAAAAAGCCTAAAGTGAATCCGTGCGGATTTTACTTTAGGTTTTTCAATTATTATATGTTAATTACTTCTTAGTAAGTGATGCTTCTTTTTCTGGTAAAACTAAATGGAAGAAGATTCCAACTAAAGCAGCAAGTGACATCGTTGTAAATTCAAATTTAACTGTCGCAATTGTGAATGTTATAAGCGCTCCACCAAGCCCGATGATTAAGATAACGGCGATGATCATCATATTACGTGGGTGGTTAAAATCAACCTTTCCAGCAACAAGTAATTTTACTCCATTTTGAGCGATTAGTCCAAATAAAGCAATTGAGATTCCTCCCATAACTGGTGCAGGTATCGAGTTAATAAACGTGTTGATTGGTGATAGAAAGGCAATGATCATTGCAAATACTGCTGCTAAACGAATAACGGCAACCGATGCTACTCGAGTTAAAATAATAACTCCAGTATTTTCCGCATAAGTAGTATTAACCGGTCCACCAACTAACCCAGCGAATAATGTTGCAAGTCCATCTCCAAGTAAAGTTTTATCAAGCCCTGGATCTTTTAAGAAGTTTTTCCCGGTAATCGTACTAGAAACGGTATGGTCACCAATGTGCTCCGCAACAGTTACAAAGACAAGCGGGATAATTGCGGCAACAACTCCAAAGCTAAATTCGAATTCTCCAGCAATAAATGGATTATAGAACTTTGGTACTGAGATTAAACTTAATCCTGAGAATGCCGCTAGATCAACTAGCCCAAAGATTAATGAAACAATATAACCATAAGCGATTCCGATTAAGATAGGAATACTTTTGGAAAAGTTATTTCCTTTCATCATCGCAATTGCTGTTACTAATAGTGTTGATAGCGAGATAAAAGCAGCAGTTTGATCAAAGGCATCAATTCCTAACCCACTACTTGAGATAGCTGTTGATGCTAAACTTAAACCAATAACAATGATAACTGGCCCCATAACCACTGGTGGTAAAATATAATCTAACCAACTAGTTCCGACTGCGCGAATTAGAAATGATAATAAAATATAAATTAATCCGACACTCATTACTGCTAACGATACATAATTTTGTCCGTACTCAGCAACTAATAGCGATAGGATACCAATGTAGGCAAATGATGAACCAATAAATACAGGTACTTTAGCTTTAGTTGCTAATGAATATAATAGCGTACCCATACCTGCTGTAAACAATGCAACTGATACATCAATCCCAATTAAAATTGGCACAAGAACTGTCGAACCAAACATCGCAAATACGTGTTGTAGTGACAAAATAATCATTTCCCCATTTTTCGCGGGACGTTCATCTATGTAATACTTAAAATTCATTTCTCTCCTTAAATATATATGGTTTTCGGTCAAACTCATTAAATTGAAAGTTATTTGTTAACATCGAAAATAAATGACTTGCACGAATTTCAATTTTGGCAAGTGGATTTTGGGCATCAGCTAAGCTAGTAAAACTCCCTTGAGGTAAATATTTTGAAACAGTAGGCTTAAACCCTAAAATCCGCAAATAATCGTACTGTGAATAATCATCAGTACTAACACCCAAAATAACATTGATAATAATTCGTTGATACTTGTACTTCGAATTGTTTCGATCTTTACATAAATCTACAAACTCACTAAGTGAGTGCGGATTATGCTTTGTCAATAACTTTTCCATTCGGATCAGTAGTTGGTTATCCTCACTTAAAAAGATTGCTGTTTCGCCATCGAGATAATTGCGCAAGTTGATTTTAAATAGATTAAATAACAACTGATAATTTACTTGGCAAATATTGTCTAAGGCTTGCATTGGTAAAAATTTTGAAACATCTTCATGTTTCTCAAGGTTCACTCTAATTGCCGTTGCTGAAGCGATGCTGGTATTTAAATTTGTATCGTTATAATTATTGCTAATACGCTTAACGAGATTATATTGTAAATTTAAATTTAAGCTGTTGGCAGCGCGAATATAACTAATTCCCAAAATATCATTAGATCGTAGTAAGTCCAAATTAGCGTTGATTCCCGACTTAAAATCGGCACGCGATATCGAATTACTCTGATTGATTAATAAATCTAAATCATTGCTTTCACTACCAAAAATGAGGTTGGTGATTTTAAAATTACTAAGGATTCTAAGACTTGCTAGAGCGAAGTGCTCGCCACCTTGATTGGCTAAAACCGCCGGTAATTCACAAACAATATCAACTCCATTTTCTAAGAGTAGCTTGGTTTTTATATCTTTACTAAGTACACTAATTTCGCCACGTTGCACGATGTTCGTTGAAATTACACAAACAAGTAGATGATCTTGAGCGATTTTTCTAGCTTGCTTTAAAAAGTGTAAATGACCATTGTGAAACGGATTTATTTCCATTATTATTCCATAAACTTTCATGCTTTTATTATACCATGATATTAATGTAAAAAAAGTGTTAATTAAAGAAAACAAAAGTAATTACCACCTTGATAGGTTATTTATGGATATGGAGGAATAATGAATCTTTCAAACAACAAGATAGTAGTTGCTGGAGCCATTGGCTTATGTGTTATGTTTATCCCTTTAAGTCAACTGTTTAGCAATGAGCAAATCGAGATAATATCTGAGGTTCAAAGCCAGGAACCTTCGCTTGAAATTGTGAGTGAAATAATTTATGTTCAAGTTAGTGGGGCAGTTGGTAAACCGGGTTTATATCAAATGAATCGTGGTGATCGAATCAATGATTTAATGACGGTAGCTGATGCCAAAAGCTACAACGAGAAGTGCATTAATTTAGCGCAAAAACTCGTTGATGAACAAAACATTTATATTCCGAACAGCACTGAGCCGTGTCCCGAGCAACCAGCGATTAATGCAAGTGGCATCGTCAATATCAATCTTGCTAATCAGTATGAGCTGCAAACCCTTCCCGGGATTGGCGAGGCTAAAGCACAAAAGATAATTGAATACCGAAACGATCATGGTACTTTTCAATCCAAAGAGCAACTGCTGGAAGTCGACGGAATTAGTGAGACACTGCTATCATCGATAAGCGAATTAATTATCTTGGCTTAATTTGCATCGTGATGCTGTTGCTAGTAGTGCGGATAGTCCAATTAAACAAATCATTTTCGAGAATACCAAATGTTGCCTGCGCGAATACGAAAATCAAATATGGTGAATTCACCAATAGCTTTGAAGATGCCACCAACCATGTTCGCGTAGTAGTTAGTCCGAATATCCCCCTTGAGTATGGAATGTGTTTTAAGTTAGATGAAGTTGAGCCGATCGAAAATAAATACTATAACCCGGGATCATTTGATTATCAACAGTACATGCGCTCTAGACGAATTATTTACAATGCTAAAGGCGAATATATAGCCACTAAAGGCGGCTTTTTAATCAAACTAAAGCGATTGCGCCAGTCGATTTTAACCCGCAATTGTGAAACAGCTTTAGAAGTTTGTCCGTATGTCAATGCACTGCTCTTTGGTGAAAATCAAATTGACAACTACGCTAAGACAATTTATGGCCAGATTGGAATTGCCCCGATCTTTGCCATTAGTGGGATGCACATTACGCTAATTTATGAATTGATTATCTATTGGTTATCGAAGCTGAAAGTTGTAATTAACCGCGCTAATGTAATGGCGCTAGTGATTTTACTATTCTATTCAGTGCTAGCCGGTAGTAGCGTCGCGATTAATCGGGCTTTGATAATGATTGGTGGTAAACTACTTTTCAAATTGAAGTCGCATCATAGTCTGCTGATGGCCCTGGTTATTTCGCTACTGATAAATCCTTACAACTTATTAAACAGCGGATATTTACTTAGTTATTGCTTAACTTGTGCGATTATCGTTTTCCCGAAACAAACGTTTACTAACAATAAGCTTAGCATCATCAGTTTCAGTGCGCTATGCTATTTGATTTCCTTGCCATTAAGTTACCATTTCAACTATACATTCAATCTGCTAGCGCCAATTGCGATGCTTGGGTTCACAGCGCTAATCACCACCGTAGTAATGCCATTGGCGTTAATCGTAACTATTTATCCACTGCCGCCTGTGGTTTTCCTGTTAAGGATGTTGATTAAAGGGTTAAACAACCTCGCCGAAGTATTCAATCTTTTTACAGTTGTCGGTGGTAGTATTAGCCTGATAATGTGGCTGTTATATATCGTAATTGTGTATCAATTGTATAAGCAACGGTACAAGTTTTACCTGGTTTTAGTTGGGTGGTTTGTCGTGGTTGGTATTAATTATACTCTAGTTCCAACCGTGACTTTTGTTGATGTCGGTCAAGGTGATAGTGCTGTAATTGAATTCGGAACCCACAGTTACTTAATCGATAGTGGTGATCAAGTAAATGAGATTGTCAAAAGTGCGCGGTATTTGGGAGTTAATAAATTTGATGGAGCCTTTATATCCCATGCCCACGAAGATCATTATGGAGCGCTTAGTGAACTTAGTCGCTACGTTGAGATTGAACAAACTTATGAATATGCAAATAGTAAAATTATTGACGAGAGCATCGGCATTAGTCAACTGTATCAAGACCGTAATTTTACGATTATCCCAATTGATGACCAATCGACTAATAACCGCGGGTTAATCATTAAATATAAAACTAAATATCACAGTGTGTTGTTTACTGGAGATATTGAGGTCGATAGTGAACTGAAGCTAGCAAAACAGTATTGTCAAACTCTCGACAGCGATATTATCAAGGTTCCACATCATGGTTCGCAATCGAGTAGTAGCGATGAACTACTTAAGTGTGTTTCACCGCAAATTGCCGTAATTAGCAGTGGTCGTAATAATCGGTATCATCACCCTGATCCAGACATTGTTGAGAAATATCAACAGTATGGCCTAGTGTACAATACTCAAATTGACGGACAAGTTTCGTTTAAACTTGGGAATAACATAAAAAAAACTAGCAATTAATTTGCTAGTTTATGCTCCGAAAAATTCACGGAAGATATCACCTAAAGTAACTTCGTCTTGAGTAGCTTCATCTTGTTGCTCAGAACCCTGCTCAGTGTTCGCATCATCTTTGCGTTTTATTTCATAGTTATCTAAAATATAATTATCATTTAGTGGTGATTCGGCTTCTAGTGTTGCCGCGATATCTAAAGCGACATTGATCGGGATGGCAAACCCCATATTATCCGATTGCGAATCAGCTATCTTCATCGAGTTAATTCCAATAACTTGGGCATCGCTATTAAGTAGTGGTCCACCGCTGTTACCTGGATTAATTGCAGTATCGGTTTGTAAATATTGATATGTGTAGTCGTTTTGTTCAAACTTACGAATTGGAGCTGATAAGATTCCCGCAGAAATGGTTCCGGCGAAATCACTTCCGTAAGGAGAACCGATTGCATATACGCTCTCACCAGTTTGAATTTGGTCTGAATCTCCCATCTCCAATACTTTTAAATCTAAATCGGACTTAAATTTGATGACAGCAACATCGTATACTTCGTCGTAACCAACGACGTAAGCATCAGCTAATTCATCATCGATGCTTTGCCCATTGGCAATAACTTTTAATTTTTCGCTACCATCAATCACATGGGTATTAGTTAAAGCGTAGAAAAATCCATCCTCTTCTTTGTAGATAAATCCACTTCCGATTCCAGATTCGACTAAACTACCACGTTCTCCATTAAGAAATTGTTGAATTGTTTGCTGGGATTGATAGTTTAATACAGTAACAACTCCGTCGATTGATTGGTTGTAAACGGATGTTGCATAATTGTCATTGCTAATCTTTGAGGTGACTATATTTGAGTTTGAATTATTATCAGTTTCAGTAGTATATGCTGCTGAGATTGAAAAAATTATTAAGCCACCAAGAAGACCTCCAAGTAGGCTGATAAAAAAATTTTTCATATTTTCTCCTTTTATTTTCGTTTCCGATTAAATTATAGCAAATATCTAGTTAAATTAAGGTTAACAATAGCCAAAATGACCAAATCTAATGATAATATTTGTAGTAATATGTTATAATTTATTGTGTAAAATGGAGTGTGATATGAACGAAAAAGAATCAAAAATTGTTGAGATTTCTGAAGTTAAACATAATTTTAATCTAAATGTATTTGAGGGACCTTTAGACGTTCTTTTATATTTAGCTAGAACCAGTCAAATTGAAATCGCCGATATATCCTTAAACGCTTTAATTGACCAATATATAACTTACATTGAGTCAGTTCAAGGACAGGGGATAAACGTAGCAAGCGAGTATATTGAAATGGCAGCTGAATTGATTCGTTTAAAATCGAAAACGCTACTGCCAAATAGCGACTTGGAAGAACTTGAAGAGTTGTTAGATGGGACGTATACCCGTGATCAATTGATTGCAAAATTAATCGAATATAAGAAATATAAAGATGTTGCTTTAGAGCTTGATTTACTTCATCAGAATCGTCCTCAAGCTTTTTACAAAAGCCAGTCACAAATGAAAGAGTTTCGAAATAGTAACTTTAAGTCATCGATTGATTTGGATAAACTAAAGCTAGCGATGCAAACAGTGCTTATAAACCAAGAAGCCAACGTAACTGAAACAAGAATGATTGAAGCGAATGAACTGGACGTTCAATCGAAAATAGAGCACTTAAAATCTATAACTAAAGCCATAACTTTTAAACAATTAATCAAAGATTTAGACCGCCTGGACCGTGTAGCATATTTTCTAGGTTTATTAGAATCAATCAAACTAGGATTTGTTCATGTTGGCTTAGATACAGAAGATATTTTAATAAAACCAGGAGCGGTGTTAAATGAATAATATACCAATAATTGAAGGGCTACTATTTTTAAGTGGCGATAAGGGGTTAACCCTTGGAGAACTTGTAACGTATATTGGACTAGATCCACTATCAATTGAAAAATTGATTGATGAGTTAAAACAAAAATATGAAGCAGATGCCAAGAGTGCATTTACTATCGTATATACAGCGCAAAGTTTTAAGTTGGCGACTAAACCGCAATATGCAGAAAACTTTGAAGTATACGCCAACAGTGAGTACAACGATGTGATTCCTAAATCAAGTTTAGAAACACTTGCAATCATTTGCTATAATCAACCGATAACAAAATTTGATATCGAACAAATAAAGGGAGTATCGCCATCGCATACCGTATCGGTGCTGTTGGAACGAAACTTAATTGAAGTTGTCGGTCGTAGTACCGAGATTGGTCGTCCTAAGTTATATGCAATAACTGATATCGCCCTAGACTATTTAGGAATCAACAGTACGGAGGATTTACCAGCTTTAAAAGATTATAAATTATCATTTGATGATGATCAAAGTGAGTTGTTTAATAGTGAGATTGACTTTAAAGAAATTCGTAAGCGACTGCTTACAGATTTAGAGTTCGAACAAAATGTTTTAGAACTCGATGAAGTTGATGTAGAAGTTCCTGAAGTGCGTTTATTTGAAGAACAACCCGAAGCAGAACAAGAAGCAGAAGAAGTAGAAAATAAAAATGAAGAAGTAGAAGGAGAAATATAATGGAAAGAATCCAAAAAATAATTGCCCAGTCATCAGATTACTCGCGGCGAGCAGCAGAGAAGTTAATTACTGAAGGTAAGGTATCACTAAACGGTAAGATTGTAACGGAATTAGGAACAAAGGCCGATGTAAATGACGAAATCTTAGTAGAAGGAAATGTAATAACGCAACACGACCATGTTTATTATTTATTAAATAAACCAATTCGAGTTATTTGTTCACGTAATGATGAGAAAGATCGTGCGGTAATTACGGATTTAATTAATGAACGTCAAAAAGTATATCCAGTAGGACGTCTAGATTACTATACGACTGGATTAATTTTAGTAACTAACGATGGGACTTTAGCAAATGGACTTATGCACCCTCGTTACAACATTCCGAAAACATATCGTGCAAAAGTTGAAGGTCGCGTTACGGACTATACGCTTAAAGATTTAGCACGTGGTGTGGAAATTGAAGGATATAAAACAAAGCCTGCTAAAGTACGTCGTTTACGTTATACAGAAAAAACTGATTCAACAGTTGTAGAAATTACAATTACTGAAGGGAAAAACAACCAAATTCGTAAAATGTTTGAGGCTGTTGGTCACCCAGTTGAAACGTTAAAGCGTACAAAATATGCATTCTTTGATTTAGAGACAGAAGATTTAACAGCGGGAGCATCACGTGAGCTTAAAATTAAAGAGGTGCAAAAGCTGTATAGTTTAATTGGAGATAATAACCGTGACTAAGTTGAAGATTAGGGAAATTGAATTAGACTCACCAGTTATCTTAGCTCCGATGGCCGGAGTAACTAACCAAGCTTTTAAACAAATTGTTCGAGAGCTTGGAGCAGGGCTTATCGCCACGGAAATGGTTAATGATAAAGGTTTAATTCATGGTAATGAGCGAACAAGAAAAATGATTGAGTTAACTCCGGAAGAACATCCAGTTTCACACCAATTATTCGGTAGTGAAATTGAATCGCTGGTTGCTGCTGCAAAAATTTTAGATGTCGAGAGTGAATGTGATATTATCGACATTAACATGGGATGTCCAGCGCCGAAGATAACCAAAAATGCATCAGGATCTAAGTTACTGCAGGATCCAAAGCACGCATATAATATTGTAAAAGCGATAGTTGCGGCAGTAGAAAAACCAGTTACAGTTAAAATGCGTATAGGTTGGGATGAGAAGTCAATTATTGCAGTTGAATTTGCCAAACTAATGGAGAAGGCTGGTGCGAGTTTAATTACCGTACATGGTCGAACAACGAAACAACAGTATAGTGGAAAAGCTAATTGGGAAATAATTCGAGATGTGAAAAACGCGGTATCAATTCCAGTTGTTGGAAATGGTGATATCGACAGTGCTTTAAAAGCGAAGGAAATGATCGAATATTCAGGCGTTGATGGGGTAATGATTGGACGTGCCGCATTGGGAAACCCGTGGATTATTAAGCAAGTCAGTGAGTATTTACAAACCGGGGTTTTAATTGAGGAGCCGAGTACTACAGAAAAATTGCAAACTGCAATTCGTCATTTAGATCGTTTAATCGAATTAAAAGGAAATAAATTAGCGATTTTAGAAATGCGTTCACACGCTTCTTGGTATATCAAAGGAATACCAGGAGCGAATCGAGTTAAGAAAGAATTACAAATGGCGAATAGTCGAGAAGATTATTTAGAAATATTTAATAAATTAATGGAGAGTGATGTAGAATGTTAAAACTATTACTAGTAGAAGATGATAAAATTTCAAGTTACGTGATGAAAAACCTACTTGAAAAGAAAATTAAATGTGAAGTTGATCAGGCTGAAAACGGTGAGGAAGCAATCAATTATCTACTTCAAAAAGAATATAACCTAATTATTTCGGATATTGTAATGCCGAATATGGATGGATGGGAGTTTCTATCATATCTTCAAGATGAGAATATTGCGACACCGATTGTAATGTTAACAGCCCTAAACGGTGAGAGTGACCAACTGCGTGGTTACGATTACGAGATTGAAGAGTATGTTGTAAAACCAATTAATCCTGATATTTTTATTAAGAAAATTAAAAGTATTATTAATCGTATTTACAAAACTGACCAACGTGTTCAAGTATTTCCAGAGCGTTATACAATTATGATTGAAGAACATGAAATTATTTTAGCGAAAAAAGAATTCAAAGTATTCAATTTCTTATATGAGCGCGCCGGTACAATCTGTCCTAAGCAAGAAATTCACAATGAGTTCTGGGGCGATGATGAAACGGTTAGTGACCGTGTTGTAGATTATACAATTAGACGTATCCGTAACCACTTTGGCGATGAACGAGATGTTATCAAGACTAAAGTTGGAGTAGGATACTACTATGACGTTAAATAGTCGATTATATCGACAATATGCACTTTTTATAGTTAGTTTCTTCATTATTTCAATTTCATTTGTTTGGTTGATTATGCAAATATTTGAAACGCGTCTGTTTGAGCAATTTGAAGAAATCATAATTGAAACAAATAATAATGAACTAAGTTTTGAGGAAACTATATATTATACTTCAGTACAAGTATATCAACTTGGGTATGAAAACTTCTCCGATGTAGACATGGAAGGTTTTGTTCCGATTTTAGCTGGGGAGTTTGTTGAACCACAATATGTTGTGCCAACCCGAATTACTCCCGAAACAATTTCGAGAATTCATGATTTGGATCGATATACAAAAGCAAGTTCGATTTATATAAATGAAAATAAAAAACTAATATACTTACAGTTTCCCAATTCAGGGATTATTTATTCTGTACAAGTGGATGGTGATTTAATGGAAACTTTGGCTTATTTTAATTCAGTTTCAATTATCTTCATCATGCTTTTATTTTTCTTGTTAATAACGTATACGTTTACTCAGTTAATTACCGATATTGTCATGCCAACCAAGGACATAAGTCAAAACTTAGCTGCAATTAGAAAATTTGATTTTGAAAGTGTAAAGTCATTGGAATATCCCCATGATATTGAGGAACTTGAAGACTTAATCGCCAGTTCTAAAGCTTTATCAAAGTTCTTGAAAAATTATGTGGAAGAAAAAAATACGCTTGCTTCGGCAATTACCCACGAAATCCGTTCACCATTAAACACAATCAACAGTTTAATAATTGGTTATCAAGCGGGAATTGAACCTTATGATGATAAAGAATACTTTATTAGTCAATTACAGGAAAAGGTTGAAGAGCTAAGTGAAATATCTAAACACATCTTGTATGTATATGAAGTTACGGAAATCAATAAGGACTTCGTAAGCTTTAACACACAATTACATGAAATCTTAGAGAACCACCGTCCGTCATTGGAAATTGCTAACTTAGAGGTTGAGCTTATTGAAAATGATATATTTGCAGCTGAATGTTCGAAACAAATTGTCAATTTGATTTTAGGGAATTTGATTAAAAATATATCGGTTTATGCAAAAGAGAATAGTAAAGTGTATATCAGAGTTGAGAAGAATTCGATATATATGATTAATAAAAAAAATAGTAAGAGTGCCTTAGGAACCCAAAAAGGTCTAAAATTAACGACCCATCAACTTAATCAAGATGGAATGAAATTATACTATAACGATGTAAATGATGAGTATATAGTATGTATTTCTAAAGAAAGTGAGTAAAGATGAAAAAAGTATTTTTCTTTGATGTGGATGGAACATTGCTTCCTCATGGAAACCAAAGTGAAGTTAATCCCAAAACTATTGCAGCTCTAAACAGTCTGCAAGCTGCAGGTCATGATGTTGTATTAGCAACTGGTAAAGCGGAATCGATGATTCAAAAGGAAATTCAAGCGCTTAGTGCTACTAATCACATTACGATGAATGGTGCTCAATTAGTTGTTGAGGATAAAGTTATGCACATTGAACGAATTGATCAAGCTGCAATTGAAGAATTAAAAGAAATTGCTCGTGAGAATCAGTTGATGCTTGGTTGTCAAACAAGACATGAATACTATATGGTCGATATTCATTATGATTCGCCTGTCGCGATGCAAGTATTAAATGCGGTTAGTTTAGATGTTCCTGAAGTGAAAGCTGATTTTGACTACAATCAAACAATTAGTCAGATGTGGTTTTTAGGGGATCATAGTAATTTAGACTTTGATGGACATATAATTCCTGGACACCGTTTATTAAAATGGCATGACATGGGTTGCGATATCGTAATTGAAGGAGTAACTAAAGCATCAGCGATTGCTAAATATTTAGATCTAGTTTATCCAGACACTGAAGTAGAAACATATGCATTTGGTGATGGAAATAACGATATTGAAATGATTACGAGTGTTGATGTTGGAGTAGCAATGGGTAATGGTGTCGATGCTCTTAAGCAAGTAGCAAACGCTGTTACTGATAGCTGTGAAGATTTAGGAGTATATAACTACTTACTACAAAATGGATTTATTGAAGGATAATTATGAAAGCATTAGTTTTTTTAGATATTGACGGAACAATTTTACCGGAAGGTAAAAGTAAAGTTCCGAAAGATATAATTGCAACAATCGAAGAAATAAAAAGCAAAGGTCATGTTCCATTTATTTGTACGGGACGTAATGTCGGAAGTGCGATGGATATTATTAATCAAGTTGGTGTCGATTCATATGTTACTTCTAATGGACAACAAGTTACTGTTGGTGGAGAAGTGATCTACTCTTCATACTTTCCTCAAGAAGAATTAGAATTTGTAAGTGGTGTAATTCACGAGTTTACGCCGAATATTGCGATTGAGAATAATGAAGGTTTAAATGTTGAAGATACCGAAACTGGTCGTGATTTATTAAAACTAATCATTGGTCACGGTTTCTTCGATAGTCAAGCTTTGAGTAAACTACCGACAAAAGAGGTGTTCCAAGTTTGGGCATTTGGTACTAAAGAGCAGTTAGATGGAATTATGCATGAACTAAAAGGTAAGGCTGAACTTTATCGTTGGAGTGATAGCGCGTTGGAAATTGCCCCAGGTGGATCGGGTAAAGGAAGCGGAATCATGATGGCAAAACGTTACTTCGGAGAAAATGTTAGAACTTTTGGTTTTGGTGATGGAGTCAATGACTTTAGCATGATGGATGTGGTTGACATTAGCGTGGCTATGGGTAACGCGGTTATAGAACTAAAGCAAAAATGTGATTATACAACAACAGATTGCGAAGATGGTGGAGTAGAAAAAGCCTTACGACACTTTGAGGTTATTTAAGGAGAAACAATGAATATTATAGACGTTATTGAAAAGAAAAAACAAAACGTTGAATTAACTAAAGCAGAAATCAACTATATTATTACTGAGTATATGAACGATAATATTGCTGATTATCAAATGTCAGCGCTACTTATGGCGATATACTTTAATGGGATGACTGACTTAGAAACAATCGAACTAACTAATGCGATGGTTGCTAGTGGAGATGTAGTTGATCTATCAGCAATTCAAAATCCAACAGTTGATAAGCATTCAACAGGTGGTGTTGGCGATAAAGTTTCATTAATTTTAGCCCCAATTCTAGCAACATTTGATTTAGCAGTTGCTAAAATGAGTGGTCGTGGTCTTGGTCATACTGGTGGGACACTAGACAAATTAGAAGCGATTGAAGGGTTTAAAATCGAAATCGATGAAGAAAAATTTATTGACATTGTTAAAAATGTTGGAATGAGCATTATTGGTCAAACTAAGGAATTAGTTCCTGCTGATAAACGTTTATATGGTTTACGTGATGTTACGGCAACCGTTAATTCAATTCCGTTAATTGCCTCAAGTATTATGTCCAAGAAAATTGCAAGTGGAGCACACACGATTATCTTAGATGTAAAATATGGAGACGGTGCATTTATGAAAACAGCAGAGGATGCTGAAAAACTTGCTAAAGCGCTTGTAATGATAGGAAATGGTGTAGGACGTAAGACAATCGCCATGGTAACTAATATGACCCAACCATTAGGACATATGGTTGGAAATAGTTTAGAAGTTATCGAAGCGATGGATACACTTCAAGGTAAGGGTCCTCAAGATATAAGTGAACTTTGTAAATTAATCGCTTGTGAATTCTTATTAGCAACAGATAAAGCGACTAGTGAAGAGGAAGCGATGGTAATGGTTGAAGAGTCAATTACTAGCGGAGCAGCCTTTTCAGTATTCAAACAGTTCGTTCATGCACAAGGTGGAAGCGAGAACTGTTTAGATACGTTACCAGTAGCTGAGGTAGTTACTCCAGTATACGCAGTTGAAGATGGATATGTAGAGACAATTGTTGCCGACCAAGTGGGAATTGCTGCAATGCACTTAGGTGCTGGAAGATTGAAGTATACAGATTCGATTGATCATAGCGTTGGAATTGAAGTGTTAATCAAGGTTGGAGATAAAGTAAGTCGTGGAGATGTTATTTACAATATCTATTCACATGCTCACCAAAACCTCGATGATACATTCGATCGTTTATACAAATACACAAAATTATCAAATGACCATGTTGCGGCAACACCAATCATTGAAAAGGTGGTACGTTAATGGATCAAAAATTAGCTGATTTAGCAATTGCTGCTAAAGATAATAGTTACAGCCCTTACTCAAATTTTGCTGTAGGTGCTGCAATTAAATTAGTTGATGGAACTTATATCCAAGGAACTAATATTGAGAACGCATCATTTGGTGCAACAAACTGTGCTGAGCGTAGTACGTTGTTTGCAGCATATTCTCAAGGTTATAAAAAAGCAGATATTACAGCAATTGCGGTAACATCTAACATGACAAATCCAGTACCACCATGTTGTATTTGTCGTCAAGTGATGCTTGAACTTTTAGAACTTGATTGTCCGGTGTACATGATTGGAAAAGAACAAGTGATAGAAACAACTGTTAGTGATTTGGTTCCATTTCAATTCACAGAAGACGAGTTAAAGCAAGGCCAAGTTTAATTACTGGCCTTGTTTCTTGTATCAACTATTTAACAACTAGTTGGTGTCATAAAAGGACTAATATATGGTATTATATAGTATATGAAAAAGAAAAATACTAAAAAATTTAAAAAGCCATCACGTGGAAAGTCTAAAAAAAAGTCGATTAATATTCTTAACTGGATAAAAACAAATGCTTTCTTTGTTTTTGTATTACTCGGCTTGGCAGCCGTCTTTACATCGCTGGTGCAACTGAATACTCCCATAACCAATATCGATCAACAAGGACTCAATTTTCTTAATATGTATGAGTATCCGGAGCATAACCTAACAGTAGACGGATGTATGGAGCCATACGATGTTGGTGATGGCGTAATTACATTTGGACCTGGAATAACATATGCAACTGAACAGCAGGGATTCGATGACTTAAATAACAATTTTGGTACTGCATATAGTAAGACCAATCGTTGTATCGAAGTAAATAACTTATTTGAATTACAAAAAATTCGGATCGAGGCGTATGAAAATATTGTTCGAAACATCGCAATCCAGCGCAATATAAAGTTCAATCAAGACCAGTTTAATGCTCTAGTCTTACTTGCATATAATTCACCGAACTTATTTACCGATGCCGAATTTATAACGGTTATCACTGATGACCAAAGTTCATTTACTGATTATGTCGAAGCTGCAGATGGTTATTACCGAGAACTTGCAGATTACGAAACAAAGTTTGGTATTGGTTGGTATAACCGGATTGTAGATAGCGCCCAGATGTATTTCTATGGTGATTACGTGTATCAAAATGTTTAGGAGGACCGATGAATAAATTTAATAAGGAAATAGTAATTAGAATAACATTAATAACCTTGGGAAGTATACTCGTGGTCTTTTTACTGGGAAAATTATTTTGGTATCAACATGTCAAAGCATATAGTATGACGATTAACGAACAAGGGTTAGAAATTTTAAACGCTTATGAATTTCCTACATATTTGATTGAAGAAGACAACTGTATGCGTCCATATGATATCGGTGATGGCGTAATTACATTTGGACCGGGAATTACCTATCAAACTGAACAAGACGGTATAAACGACATCAATGAGCGTTTTAATACCAAATACACACTTAAGAATAATTGTATTGACCTTGATATTCTCAACGAACTACAATTAGAAATAATGGGAGCTTATGAAGCGGTAGTAAACGACATCGCAATTAAGAAGTTTCATCACTTTACTCAAGATCAATTCAATGCTTTAGTACTGATGTCTTACAACTCTCCTGCCTTATTCGAAGAAGAGGAGTTTGTTGAAGCAATACTAGATGATAGTACAACTCAAGCGCAATACATTGAAGCTGCCAATAATTATTACAAGCAGCTAAATGCATATTATGACAATCCTAATACAGAAGAAAAAAATGATGGTTTTGGAGAAGGTTGGTACAATCGAATCTTAGATAGTAGTGAAGTTTATTTTGGTTTAGATTACGAGTTTCAAAACAATGATATCACCAAGAACAAAAAAACTAAAAGTTAGGATTATCTCTAGTTACATTAATTGTTTAAAAGATATACAGTTCCGTGAGTTTGGTATTATACTAGACTCTTTTTTTTATGCAATAGCTTAATAATCCGCCATTTTGTCAATAAAATTAATATTTAAGCGAGTTACTACTTAAATAATAAACTGTGCCACTTTATAAAATAATTTGGCACTTTATTACGCAAATGTGAAGATTAAGTGTTTTAACTGATGCAACTGTTTTGTAACATGAAACTATGATGTGGTAGAGATGTTTAATTTTTGAGAAAATATTTTTTTGCACACATCTAGATTATTAATTATGGTAATATTGTTTAAAATATGAGGGTGCCTTAGATGAAGAAAAATTAAATAGATAGTAATCCAATTGAAACAACTAATGTACACTTGAGGGAGGTACAATGAGTATAAAAACAAAAGCCGAGAAACATGTAATTAAACAACTTCAGGATTATGCGGAAAGCGAACTGGATAAGTTTGTTTTCAATAAGGAAGTATATTATGACTCAATGGAAAGCGTTATTCAAACACTAAATACAGCATATCATGCAAAATCAGGACAAGGAATCGAACAATTAATCGACAACATCTCGGAATTAAGAAAACAGAAAGAAGCGGTTGGTCAAGTTTTAAAAGATGTCGAACAAACTATCGAATTTAACGTTGACTAAAGAGGAGAGGAAATGAGTGAAAGAAAATATAATACACCAATAATAAATGAGACAGCAGAAGGTGTAACCATAACCCATATAGATCCAGATTTTCCATCTGGAGAATTAGAACATGTAACAGCGGAGGAAATAGTTGATTCGTGGCTAGAAACAAATTACCCGAATATCAATAAAGAACAATTATCAGATATCGGAATTGAGGTGTCATTTGTTGCGGGTCCAGAGGAATACATACTTAATGGTAATATAGTTACTAAAGAGGAGTACATGAAGAAAGCAGATAGTGATGATTATCTGCAAATAGTTCAAAATGGTAATGATGGTAAACTTAATCGCTATAGCCATGATCCAGCAAATCCTATGGAAAACATCGGTAGTTCACATAAAGAACCGGGGAAAATAAAAATAGATATCAACAGTGATCAAGTGTTAGCGAGCGTTGACGCTGTTATGAATACCGAGTTGACATACGATCAAGCAACTAAACTTGAGTTGTTTGTTCAAAAAACCTTAGGAGTTGTTAATGTTACGCTAACTGGAAAATCGATTAAAGATGCATATGATGAGATTAAAGCACTATTACAAGCAGACGACATAAGTGCGAAAAATTTCCGGGTAGCTGCAGTAGTAGCATCAGTTGTAATAGAACCAGCAATGGATGTAGCTGATTTAGAAAATTTATGGGATGCAGATGAAAGCGAACGGGCCAAGTATATTGATGGAATCGCGAAAAAGGGGGACAAAGTATTAATATTAATTGGTTTAGTAGATAAGTCAATAGAGAAGAAGTTTCCTCTAGCAATTATTACAGCTGGAATATTTTTTGGTATTTCAGATTTGTTGATTAAAGACTACGATGAGTTGGAAATATTCAAGATAAATGAAGATGGAAAATTAGAGTATGACTTCGATTTAAAAAATAGTAGCGGTAGCACTGTTCACTACAATGGCGAAATAAAATTAGACTACGAAGACCCTGAGCATTTAATGAACCAAGTAAACTTATATTTAGAAACAGCAAAACTGCAATTGTCTTATCAACTGGATGTTTTGCGAAATAAGCGTGTTGATATAATAAGGGCTGTAAAGCAAGACTTGGAGGATGATATTAGATCGCTGGCGCTAAGAGCATGCGTCGGTAGAAGTACTATTGACTATACAAAGGATGATGATGTTAAGACGATATGTGATATTTATGACATTGATTTTTTACCAAACGGTTATGTTATATTTGATACTGAGGAAGGTTATTACTTTGATCCTGAAGAGCAAAATATTGAGGTGGAGATAAGTTGTATTCAAGAAGGATTATTATATAGACTAAGAGCAGTTGATAAGTACACACCACTACGCAGACTAGATGACGTAATATGCGAAGATGGCAAATTACCAAAAGAACGCTATGAATATGCAGTCTTATATAAGAAACCATCCGAGTGGGATATTATAGAGCATTATCAACAATATTATAAATCATATTATCGATATCATATGATGCACAGTGAATATAAGAAAGATGATTTAGTTGATGCAATAGCTAATGATAAATGTATACGAACTGGTAGTATTGATGTTGATGGTTATACTGCTATGTATTTAGAAAATGACATAAAAGAAGAAGCAAAGAAACAAAGTGCAAGTTTTATGTCAAGAAATAGAAATTTACTAGCTGATGAATTAGTTCAAGGTTTTTATAATAACGTATTAGCTGAAGTATATAAATATTCCGATTTAACAGCCCAGATTGAGTCACTAGAAACAGAATTAGTATCATTCTGGGATGACACATATACGGACCGAAGTAAGTAATGAATAAGGGAGAATTATGTACTATATAGATTTACTCAAGGTAATAGTAGTTGGATTATTAATAGTTATTGGTATCAACTATGTGGTATACAGATTTATAACATGTAGAGATAAATTAATATACATTAAGAATTACAGAGAGGAAAACAAGGTTTCATCATTCATTGTTGATGGAGTATATGGAATATTAGAACGTATACTAATTTTTACTTTTACTCCAGCACTGATATATTACTTCTTTTCAAAAAAAGTCCAAAGAAAGAGTTTAAGAGTTTTAGTTGGAACTGCATACGTAACACCAGTAATTGGGATCTCAATTCCATATATTTCATATTTAATCTTAGATAAATTGTTTATGATTAACAACTTATTTGGTTTATCTAATTTCATGTATTTTTGGCATAATATATGGCTATGGATCTCAATTCCATTTTTCATTATTTTAAGTATCAAACAAATCATAAAATTTTATACTGCCGATAATCAAACCTTATATGCATATGCAAATTATATGCTTTTCGAATATGATGAGAGCAGAAGAAGAAAAAAGTCCCAAGCATGGGTGGAACTAAGAAATGATGAGAGATTCCTTGATACATATTTAAAGTTGTATGAAGATGAAGAAGAATGGAAAAATGATCGATTTAATATTATTAATTATTCAGTTTTTTATAAAATTCTAATTATCTTCTCAAGTACAATTATGGTTACAACCAATATCATAGCGTCGGTAATCTATTTTGATATCCTGGACAAACCATACGCACCATCACCAACTGACTACAAGATAATGGCATCGCCATTTCAAGGCGATCAATTCTTTTTCTTTTATGTATACTTTTCAATAATTGCAGTAGTTATTATTGCTGCCGTGTTTATCACATACTTGTTTAATAATAAAATTGCTTTACTAGGAACTAAACATAAATATAATAATAACTCGCAGTACGTTTCATATGGAAAAGAAAGACCTGAAAACAAACCGCCAAAGGCTAATATAGTTATTATAAAGCAATTAGTAATATTTGGATTTATGATTATATCATTAGCAATGGCACTCAAAATATATCCAGTTGATAATCATACTTTTTATAATATAGTAAATGATTCTACGTACAGATACTCGTTAGGTTATCCTTCAGATATACAGATTGATTTTGATGAGAATAAACTATTAGCAGTTGATGCAATTGAATCTAAATATGATTTTGCAAACTATTCTCGTGAAGAAAAATATGGATATATAATGAGTAATTTTCAAGATATTTTTGATGACTTGGACGAGCTTGGTTACAAATGGAGAAATTATGACACAAATTCTAGCCAAGTGCAGTTAGATGAATATATTACTAGTTCACCTTCAATCTTCGAGAGAGATACCTTTAGAATTACAACAGATTTCACTACAGAATATAAAGATTCATTTCCTGATTATGAGGGAGAAGCATTTATATATATGTATTATGATAGCATGTCAATATCTTACGAGAAGCCAAGAAATGAAAGATTTTCTTATGGATACGAACCGACAGTTTATTATACTACAAGTAACTTAAATCGAACTGAAGGCTTTACGCCGGAACAACTTACTGTATATGAGTTGATGAAGGAACGGGCATACGAACTTACCGACACGTTATTTGCAATGGAAATGGAAGATAAGGGAATTGAATTGTAAAAGAGTTTAATATTAAAAAATAGAATAATTTTTAGTTAGGGAATTAAGGGAGAATTATGTATTATATAAATTTATTAAAAGTTATAGTATTAGGGTTATTAATAGTTATTGGTATCAACTATGTGGTATATAGGTTTATAATGTATCGCGATAAATTGATACACATTAGGAATTATAGGGATAAAAACAAGGTTTACTCATACATAGTTGAGGGGATATATGGAATATTAGGACATATCCTAATTATAATATGTCTTCCAGTATTCGTGTATTACTTATTATCCGGGAAAGTAGTGAAACAAAGTATACAATTGGTATCTGGAGTTGTATTTATCACACCAATAATTGGGATATTAGTTCCATATATTTCATATTTAGTCTTAGATATAGTGTTTATGAGTAATAACTTATTCGGTTTGTCCAATTTCATGTACTTTTGGCATAATGTATGGTTATGGATATCGATTCCTTTTTATATTATTTTAAGTATCAAACAAATTGTGAGACTTATTTCTGCAGAGAATCAAAGCTTATTCTCATATGCAAATGATATCCAATTTAAATATGATGAAAGTAAGAGGAGTAAGTGGGTTCAAGCATGGGTGGCATTAAAGTGTGATGATAGATTAGTTGATACGTACGTAAAGCTATATGAAAATGAAGAAGAATGGAAAAATGATCGATTTAATATTATTAACTATACAATTTTTTATAAAATTCTAATTATTTTTTCGAGTACGATTATGGTTGTGACCAATATCATATCGTCAGTTATCTATTTTGATATTCTTGATAAACCATACGCACCATCACCAACTGACTACAAGATAATGGCCTCACCATTTCAAGGTGATCAATTCTTCTACTTTTATGTATACTTCTCACTAATTGCAGTAGTTATTGTCTTTGTCATATTTATTACATATATTTTTAATAATGAAATTGCTTTACTGGGTACTAAGCGAGAGTATAATAATAACTCGCAATATGTTTCGTATGGAGAAGAAAAAGTCAAAAACAAACAACCAAGAGTTAAAATGGTTATTGGAAAGCAGTTAGTAATATTTGGGTTTATGATGATATCTTTAGCGATGGCCCTTAAGTCATATCCAGTTGATAATAATACATTCTATAATATGGTAAATGATTACGCGTATAGATACTCGTTAGGCTATCCTTCTGCTGCAAAGATTGATTTTGATGAAAATAAACTATTAGCAGTTGAGGCAATCAAATCTAAATATGATTTTGCAAACTATTCTTGTGAAGAAAAATATGGTTATATAATGAATAATTATCCGGATATTTTTGATGACTTAGATGAACTTGGGTATAAGCGAAGAAATTATGATACCAATTCTAGCCAGTTGCAATTAAATGAATATATTACTAGCACAACTTCAATTTTTAAAAGAGATATTTTTGAAATCACAACCGATTTTACTGCAGAATATCAGGAAGCATTTCCTGATTATGAGGAAGAGGCATATTTGTATATGTATGCCGATTTATTGGGAGTATCATATAAACAACCGAGTAATCAAGGAATTTTCTATACATACGAACCTACAATTCAGTATACAAAAACTAATGAACGTAGAACTGAGGGATTTACCCCTCAACAAATGAAAGTACACGAACTAATGAAGAAACGGGCATGCGAACTTATTGACACTTTATTTGCCATGGAAATGGAAGACAAGGGAATTGAGTTATAATAATTTCTTCTGATTAAATAGCATAATAAACTTTAGATCGAAATTAGTGACGAATTATATATTATATCACTGTACAAAAAGTAAAAGTAGTTGGATTATTAATAATTAGTGCTTCAATCATTTTATATAGGTTTATAAATTGTCGAGTAACTGAACAAAAAAAGATGAGCTTGGTAATTACCAGGCTCATTTCAATTATATAATCTTTAATATGTTTATCTTTTCGCTATCATCATCTGTAAAGTTAATTGCTTTCCACGTATTCTTTGGATAATTCACCATTAAATTTAGCATGAGTTAATGTATCTACTTCGATAGTGGAATGATTAATTTTAAATGTTTCTAAATCACGACGGATGTGTTCTTTTATTTCCATAATTTGAGTATCGTTTAGATTATCTTTAACAACAATGTGAACAGTTAGAATATAATCTTCACTATCTAAATCCCAAATGTGAATGTCATGTGCATCCAAGATGAACTTATGTTTGATAATCGCATTACGAATTTGTTCATAATCAATATTTTCAGGTATTGCTTGCATAATCATTTTAAATATTTTGGCATATGCTTTTAAAGAAATAACAATCAAGTATATTGAGAAGACAATTGAGAATAAAGGATCGAGAATGTAAGTATCAAAGTTAATAATAATAATACTACTTATGAAAATGGCAATAAAGTTTGCTATGTCAGCAAATAAATTAGCTGCAAGTGCTTTGTTACTGATACTTTGCCCTGTGTTAACCAATTTAAATCCAACTAGATTAATAACAATTCCTAGAGCGCTTGTATAAAGTAAAATGTAAGGATCGAATGGTTCCAAATTTGTTAGTTTTTGAATACTTTCAATAATGGCAAAGGTCGATCCAACCCCTAAAATTGTATAGTTTATAATAGAACCAATTAATGTAAATCGACGATAACCATATGTAAAAATTGAATCTCGTCCATTGTTAGCTTTTCGTTCAATTAGTAAAGTGGCAAATAGTGTAGCACTATCACCAATATCATGAATACTACTAGAATAAAGAATCATACTACCAGAAAATAGGAATCCGATAAATTCAATGATTGCAAATAGAACGTTTAAGATAAATGTAATCATAATTGGCTTTAAGTTTTGATTATCATGAGTGTGTGAGTGATCATAGTTATGAGATTTGTCCATGTTATTCCTTTATAAATTGTTGATAACGACTTACTGTACTTTCATCAGTATATAAACTGATGTGAATTCCAGTATCATCAATATCTTCTGTTTCTAGTTTGAAGTTTTGTTTGAAAAAATTATATTCTTTCATATGTGTGTAATCAAAGAAGAAGTGTGACAGTTGTTTACGTTCATTAAGTTTATCATTAATAGTCGTAAATAATTGGTCATATCCGGTCTTGTTTAAACTGCTTATCATAATTCCATCAAATACTTTCTCAGTTAAATCGGCTTTATTATATACATCGATTACTGGAATATCATCAGCGTGTAATGTTTTTAAGGTGTCAGTTACAATACGGTGGTGGATTTCCATGTGTGGGTCGCTGGCATCATGCAAGTGTAAGATAATGTCACTTTCTAAAATTTCTTCAAAAGTAGAAGCGAAAGCTTCTACTAAGTGGTGGGGTAAGTTAGAGACGAATCCCACCGTATCAATAAATAAATAGTTACCATACTTTTTCTGTTCAACGCGACGTACACTTGTATCTAATGTTGCAAACAGTTGGTCTTTCGCTAAAATCTGGCGTTCACTATCAGTCAAGCTATTAAGTAAAGTTGACTTTCCAACGTTAGTATAACCCGCTAAACTAACAATCGATTCTGTACTGTTACGACGATTAGTACGTTTACTGTCTCTAACTTGTTTTTGTGCTGCAAGATTTCTTTTTAAGCGAATTATTTGATCACGAATACGTCGTTTATCCAGTTCAGCTTTACTTTCACCACTAGAGCGGGAAACAGCGGAACTACCTTGTTTTTCTAAGTTACTATAACTTCCGATAACTTTGGTTAAATTATATTCAAGTCGTGCAATCTCAATTTGAGTTTTTGCCAATTTACTTTGAGCGTTAGAATAGAAGATATCTAAGATTAAATTAGTTCGATCGATAACTTTAATTTTCCATTTTTCAGTAAGGTTTCGTTCCATTGCTGCGGTAATTTCTTCCTGAATTATAACAATGTCAATATCATGTTCATCAAGATAATCCGCTATTTCCTGAACTTTACCTTCATGAACATAAGTTGCGTTATTACGTTTATCAACTCGCTGTGTAAATGTTGCAACAATTTCAATACCTAAAGCATCTGCTAAATTCGTAGTTTCTTCAAGATAGTATTCAGTATTTTGGTCTTTTTGATAAATTGCGCTAACTAAGATTGCTTGCATAATTCCCCCTATTTGTGAAAAAAAGAAACCTAATGGTCTCTTATATATGTTTTTTAAATTTCAATTGGTTGCGGGAGAGGGATTTGAACCCCCGGCCTTCGGGTTATGAGCCCGACGAGCTACCTAGCTGCTCCATCCCGCGATGTCTAGTAATAGTATATCACATATTATTTTATTGTGTAGTTTATTTAATAATAATGGTGTCCCGTATAAGATTCGAACTTATGACCCCTTGATTAAAAGTCAAGTGCTCTACCGACTGAGCTAACGGGACATTACTACCTTTTAAGTATAACATGGTGGCACGCGTTTTGCAAGTGATTTGTAAAAAAATATTGTAAAGTGAGCATTTATTTTCATAAATATCTACATAAATGTGTTATTTTTGGCATTTATAATCTTTTATGCAATTACATATTAGCTGTAAAGCACTTAAGATAACCATGAATAATTATTTTATTACTAAATATAATAAAGTATATATGTGTTCTATATTACGATATAATATAATTAATAAATTTAAATAGGAGCAATATGCAAGAAAATATAATTACTGAGTACATAATGATGCAAGATAAAATGCGACACGACCACTTATGGGAAATATATGAACTTATTGAATCTTTGATTGGTGATAAGACAACTAAAACTATGGCATATCAAATGCCAACATATAAAGCTAAGCATAATGTAGTTCACTTTTCAGCAACTGCTAAACACGTTGGGATTTATCCAGGTCCACATGCAATGTTAGCTTTCGAATCAGAGTTTGGAGAATATAGCCACTCGACTGGAACGTTGCGAATAAAATACAATCAACCAGTACCAACGGAATTGATAACCAAACTAGTGCTTTACTCATATGATTTAAATAAATAGAAGTAATGCACTACTAATAAAGCTATTGAAAATTAAATTTATAAATAGTTCGGGGACAAGATGAATGAAGTAACCAAAAGTAGTGGATATGGATATAAGAGAAATATTACTTTCAAAATTTACAGTTGTCAAGAATATAAATAAGTAGGAACAGTTAATTGGTGTTGAAGAACAGGAATTGCCAAATGTTACAATTAGTGAAGATAGAATAGTAATAAATAACTTTACTGATATAGCAAAAAACGTTTATGATGAGATTGATGAATTGAATAATATCCTTATTGCTAATCAAAATAAGTTGGATAAATTAAGTTATGGTAATGTATTATCGACTAAGTATGTTGAACTTTATCATGCTATCCCGAAAATTAGTGAACAAATTAGCGTGAAACAGCAACTAATTAAGCAGATGCAGTCGCTCTATAAACATGTTCATAAACTATCTAAAAACACTGGAGTTGAGATTGGTAAAGAAATTGTTTTTATTCAATCGTTAGTTACTTCTGAAAAATGGGGAATATCTAGAGAACTTATTTCTAGGGGTTTGGATATTAAACTAAATTTAGATGATTATAGTATTGAAATCTCATTTACCGATATTGTCACGTTGGAGACTGATGCATTTGATATCGCTTAGTTAGATATGTATAGTGAAATCAAATAGTTATCTAAATTATTAACTCCTGATAATGTCGATGAGTATGCGAAAAAAGCACTCGATTTATTGTTGATTCCACATTCAGACTTAAATTGTGATTTAGAATTTAAACAATTAGTTATTCGTTCTCAAAGTTTAAAATCAACGATTGAGGATTACAATGAGATAATTTAACAAATAGATTCAATCGAAATACTTGATTCGTTTCCTAAAGAAGATCAGGTAATATCGTCGCACGTAATTGATGATAATCAACTGTGTTTAGCCTTACCAACCAATGCCGAACAGCGGTTAATTGCGTGGAAGTTAAACCACGGTAATGTTGCAGTTCAAGGTCCTCCTAGTACGGGGAAAACTCATACGATTGTAAACATTATTTCGTATATGCTTGCTCAAGGTAAATCAATTGGAGTGATCACGCTGCTAAGTAAAACTGGAAATCAAAACAGTTGGTGACTTATTAAAAGCGGTAATTAAGTAATTAACAACGGACAAATTTTTCCCGTTTTTTATTGCTTGACAAACTATTCGCCATATGATATACATATACTGTACGAAAATTATGTATGCTCGAGTGGTGGAATAGGCAGAGGAGTAATTAATAAGTTAAATATTAAAGTGACAAACAGCAATACATTTCAGGGTGATGAGCGAGATATAATTTTACTGTCACTTGTGACAGCTCGAAAAGCAGATGAAGAAAAATTTAAGTCAATTGCCTTAACTAAACAAATGTATTATCAACGCTTTAACGTAGCAGCATCACGTGCTAAAGATAAAATGATTTTATTTCATTCAATCACAAATTCAGAGATTTCCAACAAAGACTGTGTTCGTTTTAAAATATTAGGATTATTTGAAAACTTTGAAAAGAAACACAAGACCTTTGAACATAATATCCAAAATTTAACTTCAGAGCTTGAAACCGAAATATACTAAGCTTTAGTAAATCATGGGTATGATGTAATTCCTAAATATCAATCGAATGACTTTAAGATTGATTTAGTCATTGAAGCACAAGAAGGAAAACTGGCGATTGATTGTGATGGTGAACGCTATTCTACTCGAGAGCAATTTGAGGATGATTTTAATCGTCAAGCAATACTTGAGCGTGCCGGATGGAACTTTTATCGTATCCGAGCTCGAGATTACTATCTATGCAAACAAACAACTATCGAGAGGTTATTTGAATATTTAAATGAAAACCACTTAACACCATATTCTAGTAATGATGGTGAAGGCAAATAATATGGAGGATAAATGAATTTATTAGAACAAATTAGTCAATGCAAGGATATGGTTATAGCAACGTCGTTAAACGATTGTGTTACGGCCAGATCAGTATCAACAATTGTAGTAGATGACAAAATCTATTTTCAAACAAGCAATAAAATGGAAAAATATAGACAAATAGCTGGTAATCCCCGTGTAGCCTTAACTAAAGGCTTCTTCCAAATACAAGGAAATGCTAAGTGTATTGGGACGTGGAGTGATAATCCAAAGTTATGTAATAAGTATAAGCAGTTACACTCAAAATCATATGAAGCCTATGGTGAACTTGATGAAGAAGTGGTAATCGAAGTTAGTATTAAAGAGATTAAATCATGGCAATATCGTGATGATAAGGTTTATATTGTTACTCATAATTTAGTCGATAATATAATAGATGAACAACTCCAATCTAAAATGTAATTGAGAGGACAATTAATATTTATTTTGAAGCATACTGCTAAAGTATGTTTCTTTTTGTTCTATGAATTTGTTATAATAGTAATATTAAGTATATGAAAGGGAGAGTTATGTATAAAGTATTACATCTATTTGACAACAGTAACGTTACAAATGACCTTAGTGGCGGTGAACTGTCAGTATATCAATATATTAAAGACAATATCCACGACATTCACAATATCTCATCTGAAGTTTTAGCAACTTATACATTTACTTCTCCAGCGACGATAAATCGTATGTGTAAAAAACTGGGAACAGATGGCTTTAGTCATCTTAAGCATGCTCTGATCAACGATATGGAACTAAAGCTTAAGAATAATGCTAACAATCAGACGGTTAACGATACAACTAGTTTAATATCTAAAATAAATTTTGAGGAAAGTTTGCCACTAGCGAATCAAATCAAAAATGGTAAGACTTTATTTGTGTATAGTGCTGGAGCATCAAATATTACTGCTTTATATTTAGAGCGTCAATTGTTAAACATTGGAATCAAATGCATCGATATTGAACAGCAAAAGATGTTAGAAAACTTTAAAGATGAAAATGTCTTAATTATTTCCAGCAGTGGAGAGACTAGACGTCTAATTGATTTAGTTATCAATATACGTGACAATCACAATATACTTGCGATAACGGCAAAAGGTAGCAAACTCGATAAATTAGCCAATGTTAGTTTTACTCATAGTGTACTTATTGATAAACTAGATCCACTCACTCGTGAACAGCAAATCCATATGTTGGTGATGGTGAATGATGTAGTTGCGAAATTATAATGAAAGGTCTTCCATTTGTTTGGAAGGTTTCTTTTTTGTAATCGTTTTATAATGTTATTGAAAGGATATTATGAGACAGACAAAAATTATAATGCACACCCATTGGGATCGTGAATGGTATTTTACGAAAGATGAAACCCAGACAATTCTAAGAACTCACATGTATGAGGTTATTGAGTATCTAGAAACGAATTCAGATATTAAATATATTCTTGACGGACAAAGCGTCATGATCGATGACTTTTTAGAATTTGCCCCAGATTACAAGGAGCGATTAACTAATTTAATTGCTAATGGTCAACTGCTAGTTGGACCGTGGTACACACAAACGGATTTAATGTTAGTTCATGGTGAAAGTATCATTCGAAACTTATACTATGGAATTAACCATGCCCGTGAATTTACAGATAAACCAATGTTAAATGGATATGCTCCTGATACATTTGGTCACAACAGTCAAATGCCCCAAATCTATAAACAATTTGGAATTGATAATACAATTTTTTGGAGAGGGTTTAGTGAACTAAAAGCTGAGAAATCTGATTTCTTATGGAAAGGTGCTGACGGTAGCATCATTTATGGAATTAATTTAGCAACTGGTTATCAGGGAGCTAAATACTTAGAATCAGATCCACACGAGTTGGAAGCGAGAATGAGTAAAATCATGAACGTATTAGACAACTACAGTGCGAGTGATTCAAGATTAATAATGAATGGTCATGATCAAATGCCGATTCAACGTGATATTAAAGATATCATTGGAATTATGCAAAAAATATATCCTGAAGATAATATTAGTGTGGGAACGTTTGATGACTACATCGATGGTATCCGCAACCAAGACTTAGAAGTTGTTGAAGGAGAACTTGTTCATGCAAAACATGCCCGCATTCACAAGACCATCAATTCGACACGTATGGACATTAAATTATTAAACTCCGAATTAGAGTATAAGTTATTTAATATTTTAGAACCACTTGCCATCTTAGGAACAAAAATAGACATTGACTATCCACACCAAGTTTTAGAGAAATGTTATAAAGTAATGTTTGGAACTCATGCCCATGATAGTATTGGTGGATGTAATACAGACGCGGTAAATGCTGATATTAAGCAACGTTTGATTCAAGTTAAAGAAGTAGTTGATACGCAAATCGAGATGTATATGCGTTATATTGCGCAAACTCAAGTTGGGGTTGGAGATATCACAATCTTTAATTATTTACCATACCCGCGCACAAATCAACTAGTAGACATTGATTTACTTGTTGATAGTCCAGATTTTAAATTGGTAGATGAAGCAGGCAGCGAACTTAGTTATGTCATCAATAGTCACCAAGTTATTGATGCTGGAACAATTGATCGTCAAATTGCTGCAAGATTACTTGATATTAAAACCAATCAATATAATGTAACGGTAAGTATTCCCGAAGTTTTAGGAATGAGTGTATCAAAAATTAAAGTAATTGAGAATGTAAAACCTACGAGTCTTCGTGAGGAACACACTTTTGAAAATGATTTTTACAATATTGCAATTAGCGACGATGGTTTAAGTTTATACAATAAAATTAGTGGGGATACGATTAATAATTTTATTACTATTGAAAATAGTGCCGATTGCGGTGACAGTTATGATTACTCACCACCGATTGAAGATTTGTATATTGAGCCGAAGGCTATTAAAAATGTAAGTTATAAATACAGTGAAATCATCAAGAAGGTTAATTTCGATATGGAGTTTATGTTACCCGCAAACTACCTAAATCGACAAAACAAAGTATTTAATGAAACGATGGTATTTAATGTGACTCTGACACTTGATCAAAGTGAGTTAATCGACGTTCAGATTGAGACAATCAACAAAATAGCTGATTCTAGATTTAGATTAGTTGTTAAAACAAACTGTGATAGTTCGGAAGTTGTTACGGATATGCAGTTATCAAAGATTACAAGACCAATATTTAATCACCGTGAGATGGAAGTTTGGGAACCGCAAAAGTGGGCGGAAAAACCTGTCGCAATTGAAACTTTCAACTCATATGTAAATTATAGCGATGAACAATCATATAACGTAGTTTATGCGTATGGGCACAAAGAATATGAAGTTGTTAATAATAATATTCATGTAACCTTATTTAGAAGTTTCTCGCACTTAGGAAAGCGAGAACTAGTTAATCGACCAGGTCGTCCATCCGGAATAGAAGTGGAAACACCGGACAATCAGTTGTTAAATCAAGCATTTACAATGAGGTTTGCATTATCTTTTGTTAAGACCGCTAAGAATGAAGCAACTATAGCGCGTGAATGGCTTACACCGGTAGCTGGATACCAATTGAAAAAGTACAACCGATTCAATGTTAATGATTATCGTGCTAAAGTCGAGTATCAAGATTTAAACCTTGACTTAAAGGGATGTACGATAAGTGCAATAAAATATAGTCGCGACAATCGATTAGTTATTAGATTATTCAATGAATCAGAAAAAACAACAATTAAGTTTAATCAATCAGTTACAATTTGTGACATGTTAGAACAAGACATTTCTGAAACGACAGATGTTACTGTTTCAAAAAATCAGATTATGACAATAAAATTTTAGGGAGAGTTTATGAATAAAAAATTACAGTCATTTGGGAAAACACTTTTATTCCCAATATCATTATTATCATTTATGGCAATTTTCTTAGGTTTAAGTGCAGCATTACAAAACCAAAATATTATTAGTGTTTTACCGTTTTTAGGGAATGAATATATTCAAGCAGGACTTGGATTAATTCGTAAAATTGCCGGAATTCCGTTTGGATTCTTACCATTATTATTTGCTATGTCAATAGCTTTTGGGATGGTTAAGAAGGACAAAGAAGTAGCAGCTTATTCAGCAGCTGTAGGATACATCGGAATGTTAGTGTCAATGAGTTATATCCTTAGTTTAAAAGGATTAACTGCTGATACAACAACAGTTGATGCATTGATGGCTACAGGACTTGACAATGTTCAAGCAACTGTGGAAAATTCTCTTTTTACATCAGCATTAGGAATCTTCGGTTATAATATGAATGTAATTGGTGGAATCATTGCTGGTCTAGTAACAGTTGCCCTACATAACCGTTACCGTCAAAAAGAACTTCCAGAATCATTATCATTTTATAGTGGTAAAAGATTTGTACCGATAATTACCGTTTTAACTATGGCAATTGTTGGTGTAGCATTAGTTTATATTTGGCCACTTGTGAATACGGTAATAATTGCATCCGGATCAGTTATTTCATCATTAGGAGTATTTAGTGCATTTGCTTATGGAGCATTAGAGAAACTTATTAATCCAACAGGACTGCACCACATTTTAAATCAAACATTTAGATTTACGGCATTAGGTGGTATGGAAACAGTTAATGGAGAAACAGTTGTTGGAGCATTAAACATCTATTTAGCTCAACTGGAAAATGGTCTACCATTTAGTCCAAGTGCGACAATGTATTTAGCACAAGGTAGAATTTTACACATGGTGTTTGGTATGCCAGCGGTTGTCTTAGCAATGTACCACACGGCATTACCAGAGAAAAGAAAGAAACTTTTAAAATTCTTTATCCCGGGATTAGTTGCAGTTATGCTAACAGGAATCACTGAACCAATTGAATTCACATTTATCTTTATTTCACCATTATTATACATTCTTAACGTTATACTAATGGGATTCTCACAATTAATCCCAGCAGTATTAGAAGTGACAATTGGTAATATTCAAGGTGGATTAATCGACTGGTTAGTATTTGGAGTATTACAAGGAATGGACACTAAATGGTATATTTATCTAGTTTGTGGTCCAATTATGTTTGCGGTATATTACTTTACATTCAAGTTTACAATTCTTAAATTCAATATCTTAACACTGGGACGTAACGAAGATGATTTCGCAGAAACAGTTGAAGAAGAAGCTGTAATTCAAAATGCAAGTGATGCAGAAATTGCTAAATTGATTGTTGATGGACTTGGGGGATTAGATAATATCGTTGATGTTGATAACTGTATATCAAGATTACGTGTTGAAATTAAGGACAACTCATTAATTAATCAAGCGTTAATTAAGAAGACTAATCCAAATGGAATCATTGAACCAGATAAAAATAATATCCATATTGTATATGGAGGAAGAATTACAAAAATTAGAAATGTCGTAGATGACTATATGGCATAGGAGTAAATATGAATATCTTAATAGCAGCAGATAGTTTTAAAGAATCATTATCATCATTCGATGTTGGAATTGCGATTAAAACTGGTTTGGAAAAATCTATCAATTGCTGTTGTGAAGTTGTCTCAATAGCTGATGGTGGCGAAGGAACGATGGAACTTATAACTGGTATTTTAGAAGGAGCGTATGTAAATACGATAACTAAGGATCCCTTAGGTAGAGAAATACCCACTAAATTTGGACTGAGCTATGATCGGAAAACAGCAATTATTGATGTTGCAACAAGTAGCGGGATTGAACTTCTAGCTGAAACTGAAAAAAATCCGATGAAAACATCAAGTTATGGTACTGGACAGCTGATCAATGCTGCCTTAGAATATGATGTAGAATCAATTATTCTAGGGCTCGGAAGTAGTGCGACGGTCGATCTTGGTTTGGGAATGCTTAGCGCTTTAGGGGCTAAATTCTTAGATGAATCAGGGAACGATATTATCATTTGTGGAGAAAGTCTAAAAACTATACAAGCAATTGACATAAGCGAATTAAATCCTAAACTTAAGGGGGTAGAGATAAAGGTTGCCAGTGATGTAAATAACCCACTTGTTGGTCCAAATGGTTCGGTTAATGTCTTTGCTAGACAAAAAGGGGCAACAGATGAGCAAATTGTGGAACTCGAACAGGAGTTTGAGCGAATTGGACAGCTGCTTACTACACAACTAAATAATGAGTTGCTAACGTATCCAGGTGGTGGAGCAGCTGGAGGAATCGGTTATATTTGTTTAATGACCCTAAACTCAAGCCTAGTTAGTGGTAGTGATTTGATTATGGACTTAAATCGGTTACAAGATAAAATCAGTAAAGCAGACTTGGTTATCACTGGAGAAGGACGTTTTGATCTGCAATCATTAAACGGTAAGGGTCCTATGTCGATTATTAAGATGGCAAAACAGCATCAAAAGCAAGTGATAGTAGTTTGTGGATCGGTTGATAATCAAATTTATAATCATGAAGCAGTTGCCGGAGTTCCAATATTTGCAACAATCACTAAAGTTGCTAGTTTAGCCGAAACTTTGAGTTCAGCTAAAGCAAATATTGAGCATACTTCAGCAGCAATCGGCTATTTATATAAATTAGAAAACTAATCAAGCTTTTATAGCTGATTAGTTTTTTCATAATATATATTTAAATCATAAATAAAATGGCAATTGCTAGTATTGTTGATAAAGTGTTATTGATGATATGGATAATGATTGGATAAAGTAGGTTTTGCTCTTTAGCATAGATAAAGTTTAAGGTTAAAGAGATGGGCATATACATTAAAAACAAGTGAATAGTATAACTAATTTCGACGTTAAGGAGTTGTCCAAACCCAATGTGGATAAAGCAAAAGATTAATGTGGCAATGATTGCCGCAACATAACGATTAATCCCACTTAGGAGTTTACCGATAATAGCATATCTAAATACATATTCCTCAATAATTGGTCCCCATAGTGCCAGCGAACTAAAAAGTAGTAAATTGGGTTTGGCCCTAATAATGTTTTGAATCGCCTGCTCGTTACTTCCCAGGTTACCGGTGTATTGAGAAAATAACTTCATATCAATAGTTGGAATTAGCCACATCAAAAATAAATACAAAACAAAATACATAAGTAGTTGCTGAAAGAATTTAGGAAGGTTTGATTTTACTTCACTTAATGTATCACGTATTGGTTTTCGGTAGAAATATATTAGGGAGGCGATAAAGAACATTTCAATCACGGCCCCAACACTCATCATGATATTATTCAGTTCACTTAATTCTAGGCCCATACTTGCAAGCCCAACTATTTTGGCATAAATTTGATATACGATTACAATAAATTTTTGTAATAGATAAAATACTATAATTATTCCAATCCCGGATAACTGATTTTTATACTTTTCCATAATTCACCTCTAAATATTTATTATTACTATTGTAACATGCTTGATTTTATCTGTCAGTTAATTATTGGGAAAATAAAAAACTAAGTAATCAAGATCCTTGATTAACTTAGTTTAAAAAGTATTAGTCAACTTGCATAGTTGGTGCAATTTGTAGTTCTCTAATATTTACATTTTGTGGTAGTTCATACATGTAAACAACAGAATTAGCAACAGCAATTGGATCCATACTTGATCCACCCATAGTTTGTTTCCACTCAGCGTATCCATCTTTAATTTCTTGACTTGTTGTATGTCCTAAAAGTTCAGTTTCTGCTGCACCTGGTGAAATTACTCCAACACGTACATTTGACATTGCAAGCTCTTGTCTTACAGTTTCAGTCATTCCGTGAACACCAAATTTAGTAGCTGAGTATGCTGCGTGGTTTCCGAACGCTTTTACTCCAGCAATTGAACTAACATTGATAATTGTTCCGTGGTTTCTTTCTTTCATTTGACTAGCAACGATTTTCATTCCGTTTAAGACACCTGTAACATTAACATCAATCATCGTTTGCCATTCAGCGCGATCTTGAGTTAATACATCTCCAAGTAACATTGTCCCGGCGTTGTTTACTAATAGGTCAACTGGTCCAAATTTATCTTCCGCTTGCTTTACTACTTCGGCAAAACTTTGGTAGTCAGCTACATCAACCTTCGCATACATAACATTGTCAGAGTTTAATTCAGCGCAAATTTCTTTTAAACGCTCCTCACGACGTGCCAGTAATAATAAGCTATATCCTTTTGCATTAAATAACTTTGCCATTTCATATCCAAATCCACTGCTTGCTCCAGTGATTACAATTAATTTATTTTCCATTATACCTCTTTTCCAGTTAAATTATACACATAAATGCGTCAATAATCTAGTTACATTTATGTAAGTCGTGTATAATAGTAAAGGAGGCAATATGGAAAAATGTAATATAATGGATTGCGACGTATATCATGCGATTAAAATTATTAAATCTCGCTATGCATCGGTGTTTATTTTCAGTTTAGATGAGGGTGCTAAAACTTTTACGCAGATAGAAACAGAGTTTGATTTTGTCAGTAGCGTTCAAGTGGTAAGAACCCTTAAGCACTTAATTGAATATAAAATAGTCGTTCAAGACGAAGGACAGTACAAACTTACAAAGGCGGGATCTGAGTTAGTACCAATTTTAGATAGTTTAGAAACTTGGTATGAGCAATTTAATTAATTGTTTTGTAATATACATTTTGGAGGATACCTGGATCACTGTACAACAGAATTACAAAAAAAAGGATTAAAGGCAGCGACAATTATAAATATTGGATTAGTAGTGATTGTGGCAATATACTATTTTTTCTTCTTTTTAGACAATTCCAATATTCCAGCTGCTTTAGTAGCTCTACTGTTAACGGAAATTACAATAATTCCCACTTTAGTAATCACTGTTGTTATTAATAGAAAAATTGCAGAAAAGCCAACAATCCAGTTAATTTTAATTGGTTACTTTATAAGTGTATTTGCATTTTTATTTTTAAATAAAATAGGACCGATGTTAATGATTATTACTTTTTTTAGCATTCAACTAGATATGCGTAAAAATCTATATTAAAAATATTATTTCTTTCTTGTATATACAAAATTATGCGATGCTCTTGAGGCAAGAGCACAAAGAAGATTTTAAAACAAATAATTAGAATATAACATTATCGCTCAAAAGGAAGACATTACGAACATTGGTTGAATGTACTTTGTACCAATTCTATATAGTTTTTAAATTTGCTCTAAATATCTTAATTAAGATATCACACTAAATAGTTCACGCCAAGTTGCGTGAATTTTTTTTATAAATTAAAAATGCAACATATATTTGACATTTGTCTCAAAGGATGTTGGTGTATATGTAATATGTATATTACAGTGGAGGTAGAGTGAAAAATGATAAAATGCGTGAACGGAGCAAGCAATTAAAGATAAGTCAAGATCAGTTGGCAGTGTCAATAGGAGTAACTAGACAAACAATTAATTTAATTGAAGCCGGAAATTATAACCCTTCACTTAAGTTATGTTTGGACATTTGCTATCAATTGAATGTAACACTAGATCAAATATTTTGGAGGGAAAATGAATAGATATAAAGATGAAAGCAATGATGTTTGATTATATCTTTATAGGTTTATTATTAACATTTAAATAAAAGGAAAAATATGATTCACCAAAAATATAAAATCAGAATATGTTTTATTTGTCCAAACAATTAAACCTAATCATTTGTCCTATTTTAAATCTAATAATGGTATAATATTTAAACTGAGTCAAAATTAGGAGATTAATGTTTATATATAAATATAACTATGCAGAACACAATGAGCAACTTGTAAAGTGTGAGATGGAGTCAATTTTCAAACAAGAAATTGCTACTGATACAATATTCACAGACTACAATATTTCTCCTAATAAGAGTTACTTTATCAACTATAAAATTGAGATTATGTGCAGTGATGTTGATATTCAGCAGTTACTTGTTAAAATAAATGACATGAATTTATACTATGAGAAGTTTAAAATTGAATTTATTGATGTAAAAACAGCAGTGATGGAATATAAAGAGCGTATTGGTTATTGTATTCAAATTGCCGATTTAATTGATGGATATGGAATTATGTCAAATCCAGATTATACGTTTGTTGTTACGCGAATCAATGGAATGTGGTACTTTGGAGAATTAACACGTAATAACCGTCGTTTTGAATTGCATCAAGATAAACCGCATTCATATAGTAATGCTATGTCCTGTGAATTATCTCGTAGTCTAATTAATATTTTATGTGAACAAGATATGCCAACGATAATTGATCCGTGTTGTGGAATTGGGACAGTAGTCATTGAAGCGCTTAGTCAAGGATACGATATTGAAGGTACGGAGATGAATGTCTTTATTGCTGAGAAAGCTAGTCAAAACCTTGAGTTTTTAAAACTAAAAAATGTAATTAAAAATCAAGATATGCATGATATTTCTAAAGTATATGATGTTGCAATCTTAGATATTCCTTATGGACTTATGTCTTCGACAAGTACCGAGCTTCAAACTGGTTTAATTAGTAAATGTTATGAGATCAGCAGTAGGATGTTACTTGTTGCAAGTGAGCCAAGTGAAGATTTGGTTGCTAATACCCAATGGAATATTGAAAAACAGATAACTGCACCGAAAGCGAATTCGAAATTTGAAAGATACATCTATATTCTAAATAAATAGAAAATCAGTTACTAAATTATAGTAACTGATCTTTTTAAATATTAAATATGTTGTTTATTAAAGATAGCAATTGCGGTTCCGATAAAGAATATTATAATAAAGAATGTTGCAATTGTTGGTATGGTAAAGTGACTAAGCGACACTTCATTTGTTAATAGTAATATGCTATCTCTACTTAATACTGCAGGAATGAAATCTTTTGGTAAACTAATAAAACTTAAGGCTGACATTAGCATTGTGTACAGTAGTGGGAAAACAATACTCCCGATTGAACTCTTAGTAATAACTCCACCCCATAAACTAATGCTAATCAATAAGATACCGTAGAAATACGGGAAGAAACTCATGATTAGTTGGTTATCAAGTGTAGCTGTTAGCAGTAGTGGCGTGTAAAAATAGGTGATGAAAAAAGTAAGGTAGTACATAATTGTCCACACTACAACTAAAAATGCAAATTTAGAAGTGATGATTAAGTGACGGGGCATACCTTTAGTTAACATTGTAATAATACTTCCTGAACTTAATTCGATTGTGAATATACTACTAAACATTAAAATGAATAATCCTAGTTGCGTTGAAATGTTACTAAAGAATTGCATCCAACTATCAAGTGCCGTAGGTTCAGGCAAAACGAGCGTTATTCCCCCTAAATCACTTTCTGCTAATTTGAATATTTCCGGCATCAGTTTGGCAATGATTGGATTAGAGAATCCGAAGAAAGAAAAAAGAATCAGCAAGATATAAAATGTATAGTTTCTAAATGACTTTAAAAACTCCTTATAAAAGAATGGTTTAAACAGTGCCATTAGTCACCTCCAAAAATACATTTTCTAAATTAGACTTGATTTCCTCTAATTTTATAGGATAAATATTTAACGTATTAACTTGAGCGTATATTTCCGATATGTCGCAACCAGATACAACTGCCGATAAATCAGTTTGCTCAATAATCTTAAAGAGTCTAGAATCTAAGAATTTAACTAAATCTTGATTAGTTGTAAATTCTAAAAGATAATTTTCAGTTGCATACTTATTAGTAATTGATTGAATGTCATCCTCTAACGCAAGCGTACCATTATGAAGGATACCTACGTAATCACAAATTCGTTCGACATCAGTTAGAATGTGCGTGGAAAAAATGATTGTTGTTTCGTTAGCGGCTTCTGCTAGAATATCCAGGATTTGTTTACGTCCAAGCGGATCTAAAGCACTAGTTGGCTCATCACAAATGAGTAGTAGCGGCTTACTTAATAAAGCACTAGCAATTCCTAGACGCTGACGCATCCCACGTGAGTAACCTTTAATTTTATTCTTATTGTCTTCAATCCCAACTAAATCCAACATTTTAGTAATGCGTTCGTTTAATATAGTTGCATCTAATTTAGAAATTTTTCCACATAATTGCAAATACTCACGAGGTGTCATAAAGTCATAAAAGGCAGGAACATCCGCTAAATAACCAATATATTCATTTGTTGGTGTTTGACCAAATTTTACTTGTTGACCATTAACCGTAATTGTACCAGTATCAATCTTGTGCAAACCTAAAATCATTTTCATAACAGTAGTTTTTCCAGCCCCATTTTGACCAAGGAACCCATAGATTGTGTTAGCTTTTACGGTGAAGCTTAGGCCTTTAATAACCTGGTTATCCCCAAAACTTTTAGAAATATTATTAACACTTAAAATTTCCATTACTCACCTCGACCAAGTGCAAAGTAAAGTATTGGTCCAATAGTATTAATCAATAGTACTACCAATACCCATAACACGCGGTTACCAACTTTATACTTATCATGGCTAAAAATATGAATAAGCGCTGCAATAGTTAAAGCTATTTGTAATATAAGTAACGGTGCTAGCATTGTTAAGATTTCTGTTTCTGTCATAATTTTCTCCTTTTTAAAAATTTATAGTGATATTATAGCACAAGTGGAATATCTAATTAGAAAAAAATCTAATTAGATATATTTCGAATTTGCGGTTTTTAAAATGTTTCTGGGGTGTACTTCTAAATAGTTGTTATAATAACTTTATTAATACATCTATTAGGCTGGGAGGAATATGGAGAATCCATTTGAACATAAACGAAAACGTACGACAAACAATACTAAAGAAATCGCGAAGTTAAATAAGCAAGCTGACCAACATCTTGATCTAGCTAAAACCACTACAAACGACAGTACGGAAGACAAAACTAAACATAAAAAGGGAAAAATATTTTGGCTGGAAATGAATGAAAAATATGGAGATAAGTATCAGCAACTATTACACATACTGCAGAAAATTGACGAGTATAAGTGGTACATAATCGTCTTTACAGTAACATTTACTAATTTAGACTATATACTTATTCCATGTTTAATATTTATTAAGGAATTAACAAGATGGTTTTTTGAACAATTTATAGATTAAATTCAATTTATATTGATGTGGGCAGATGATGTTCGCATCTTTTTGATTTTAACAGTCTTTAATCAAATAATTTGCTATAATATAAGACAATAATTAGAATATGAGAGAAAGGATGTTTTATGAATAAAATGTTAGATAGTATTGAACCAAAGTTTAAAAGTCCGCATTGGACATTAACGGTATTAGTATACGGGGTTGCGTTCCTAATGATAAATGTAGGTTTCGAGTTTATTATGATGATAATTGCAAGTTTTGTGGTTATTCCTGATGTTGTTTACATGTTTACAAGTTTTATATTCATGTCTACAGCATCATTCTTAGTGATTATGATATTTGAAAAATCTAAATTAAACTTGAGGTTTGGATTTGAAACTGAGGGGATTTTTAAAAAGTATATGCTAGGTTATGGTTTGGGAGCCTTGCTGATTGTATTAAGTGCTGCACCAATAATGATGTTCTTCACATCAACTTTGGAAATTGCAAACCCAATTCCATATAAAAGTATTTTAATATTTTTTATCTTCTTCTTAATTCAAGGTGCAAGTGAAGAAATCTATGTTCGTGGAATGATCTTCCCAATCATTGTAAAATACAGTAGACCAATTTGGGGGTTAGTATTAACAAGTGGTTTCTTTTCTGCACTCCATTTACTAAACCCAGGTGTTAACGTAGTAAGTATCGTCAACCTATTTCTTGCGGGGGTATTATTTGGTTACTGTGTGTTATATTTTGATAGTTTATGGCAAGCTTGTGCTTTACATAGTGCTTGGAATTTTGTCCAAGGAAATGTACTAGGATTTGAAGTTAGTGGTCTAAGCATTAATTCACTAGCGAATGTTCAAGTTGCTGGTGGAGATTTGTTTACCGGGGCGAAGTTTGGAGTTGAAGGTTCGATTTTTGCCTTGATTGTATTAGGTATTGCTATTGCAATTTTCCATGTATTAACAACGCGAAAAGGAATCAATGTGTTTGCGAAAACAATACAAAACTAAATTGTTTCAAAACAAGATTATGCAAGTAGATATATTTGTTATAATAAACATATAAATAAAAAAGATGGAGAGATAATATTATGGTAATTTTAATAATAATTGCAATTGTAGTAGTACTAGGTTTATGGCTGATTAGTGCGAAAAACAGAATAATGAGAGAAGAGCAAAATGTTTTTACGGAACTAAACAATGCTAAACTTGTTGTTGATCGTCGTTTCAAAAACATTGAATCAACAGTTAACATGATGAAAGCACACAACAGTGAAATTGCAAAAGCGTATGAGCGTGTTGTACAAATGCGTTCTGGTGTTGCTGCAGACTCAACAGATGCTGAAGCATACGCTAACTTTGAGCAAGGTCTACAAAGTGTTGCTAAAGGTATAAATATTCAAGTAGAACAATATCCAGAGTTAGGACAATTTTTCAGTGTGGATAAATTCCAAACAACTATGGCTCAACATGACCGTGATGTAGAACTAGCTAAGAAATTGTACAACCATGAAGTAGAGCAATTTAATACGATAATTCAAACTATTCCTTACAATCTTGTCGCTGGTGGAAAAACATTACATAAATATTGGGAAGTTACAGATTCTGAAGTAAAAGATGAATACATCCCAAGTTTTGAGTAAGATATGATTGAATTTCATAAACGAGTTGCAACATATAACTTAGTTAACATTATATCGACAGCAGTACTATTATTTGTTCAATTTTTAAACTTGACGGTATGGAGTAGTTGGTACCTGTTACTATTAGATGATGAAACAATAGTCGTGATATTATTTTGGCCACTATTAATCTTATCGGGGATAATCCTATTTAATAAGTCAGTGTTAAGGAAATTTATTCATACTCAGAATAAAGCAATGTATGAAGCTAACAATGTTAATGCTGATTTTGAGAATGATTCGGGATCTCTCGACTCAACAGCGTGGGAAGCTTTACCGACAAGTAGTGCAAGTGGTCTTAGAGTAAAAAAAGATGCGGACATGAAGTTTCATGGTAAGCTTGAGGACATTGGTATAAATTACTTCTTGGACGAAATTACGTACAGTCTATCCCGTAAAAGAGGAGATGAAACCGATTACCTTGGACGTGTTGATGGAGAAGCTTTAGTTGTAAAAATTCCTAGTAGTCGCTTTGGCTCGGACTGGACATTATATATAAATGATGCAGTTAAATTTAGCTATATGCAAATTAAACAAAGCAATGAATTACGAGTTAACGTTGGTAACGAATCAGGACGAATACTATATAACGATGATACAGTGGTTGACAGTGTTAAAAGAATTGTTATAAACAGTCCTAAGCAGTTTGCAAACTGTGGAAAAGTTATTGCGATGTTCAAAGAAGATACATTCATCTATATTACTACAGCACAAAGTAAATTTAAAATTAAATTACCATTTGTAATAAGTAAACCACGCTTAGAACAAATAATTGTTGATCAAAAAGCACAAGTATATCGTTTTAATCAATTTTTAGTTGATATATCGCGTACATTAGAATTGTAAGAAGAACTCACTTGATTGTGAGTTCTTTTTAGTTTTTTACTTTGTTTAGATAACTAATCCATGTGTATTGTTATGACTTATTTAACATATAATAACTATGTTCAATTCCATCTATTTTAAACGTAACATAATATGAAGTTGGTATTTGGGTGTTTTGATTATCATAAGCAATAATACATTCAAAGTCGGTAACTGAACTTCCATTTTTCAAAGCATCACGAATTTGTTTTTCAAAGTCACTATATTCACCATGGCGATTTAAAGTACTGTCCTGAGGAGTGATGTTATAGGCATTTGCAACACCACCGATACTATCGGCGATTGCATGACCTTGATCTAGGTTTGAATCTTCAACACCTGGAACATTTGCTTCATCGCTACAGTATCTACCTGTTGTAGTAAGATTTTCAGTGGCCTTATCCTGAAGCGTAATCTGACTAGCATCAACGTAGACGAGTTGCTTGTATTGATTTGTATAAGCATAGTACTCTCGATAGCCATAACCGATATCAACTTTTACATTAGCTTCGCGACTACCGCTTAAGTCACAACTATCGACAGTAAGTAGTTTATTATTAGCAATGGAAGCAGCATCAAATTCATAGTCATAAGTTGTGCTTGAATTGTTTTTTTCACTTGATGGTAACTCGATATCAACAAGCGATGATATTTGATTGATAACGCTTATAATATCGTTATTGGTAATCAGACCAATATTATGAAGATATCCAATTAGGACAATGAATGTGACAACGACAATAATGAATTTTTGGATTATCGAATTCTTTTTTCGTCTTTTATATTTGTTATTTTGCTTCTTTGATTTATATTGTTTTCCCATATTACCTTCTCCATATAACTAAGTATGATTATAACATATATTAGAATGATTTAAAATCTATGAAAAAAATTTTCATACAAAATATATTTGTTTCAATCAACAAAAAGTATAATTGATGTAGGAGGCAAATATGATAAGTTTAGAACATATTAATACAGAACGTCGAAATGAAAAGACCATGAAGTTGGATTTAATGAATGCAATGGAAATTGTGGAAATTATTAATAATGAAGACGCGCTAATTCATTTGGCGATTAAGCAGCAATTGAATCAGATTAGTAAAGTTGTTGAGGCAGCTGCTCAATCAATAAATGATGGTGGTAGAATCATTTACATGGGGGCTGGAACGAGTGGTAGGCTCGGTGTATTAGATGCTGTTGAATGTCCTCCTACATATGGAGTTAATGATAATGTTGTTATTGGATTAATTGCCGGAGGAGAAAAGGCTTTTATTAAAGCTCAAGAAGGTGCAGAAGATAGTAAACAATTAGCTATTGATGAACTTAAAGAGCTAGCGTTAACAAAAAAAGATATCGTAGTTGGTGTTGCGGCTAGTGGACGTACTCCATATGTTATTGGTGGATTAGAATTTGCTAATAGTATAGGATGTACAACAGCAAGTATCGCAATTACCAGCAACAGTGAAGTTGCCCAAGTTGCTAAATTTCCAATTGAGGTTGTAGTTGGTCCTGAGGTTGTTACTGGATCGACGCGTATGAAAGCAGGTACAGCGCAAAAGATGATTTTAAATATGATTAGTACTGGTGCAATGGTTTTAAATGGAAAAGTATATCAAAATTTAATGGTTGATGTTATGCAAACAAATGAAAAACTAAAAGTTCGTGCTCAAAATATTGTTATGGAAGCAACGGAAGTGGAACGTGAAGAGGCAATTAAATATCTAGAACTTGCAAAAGGTTCCAGTAAAATTGCAATTTGTATGATAATAAATCAAATAAATTATGAAGATGCAGTAAATTTATTAGAAAGTAATAAAGGTAATTTAAGAAAATCAATTAAATAAGGAGTGAAAATGAACTATGAAACTATTATTAGTAAGATAATCGAATTGTGTGGTGGAGAGAATAATATAGTATCTCACACAAGTTGTATGACCCGCTTAAGAGTAAGTGTTGCCAGCGTTGAAAGCGTTGATATAGAAGCGTTAAAAAAGGTAGATGGTGTTTTAGGAATAAATCAAAACAATAAAGAATTACAGTTAATTTTTGGACCTGGAAAAGTAGAAAAGGCCCGTGCGCAAATGGATAATGTGCTAGGAGAAGGACGTACATTATCATTTGAGGAGGAAATTGAAGCACAAAAAGGTTCGGTTAAAGATAAACGTACGACAAAATTCCAACAATTTATGTCAAAGTTTAGTAATATCTTTGTACCATTAATTCCTGGTTTCATTGCTGCAGGTACGCTTGCTGGAATCGCTGGATTCATGAAAGCTATGGGACTTGATGGAGAAACAGTTCAATTTATTAGTGTATTTAACAAGTCGTTAATGACATATCTTTACGTGATTATTGGGTTCCAAGCGACTAAAGCATTTGGTGGTAGTGGGATTCTAGGAGCTATCTTAGGTGGTCTATTTATCATGTCATATGGACCAGAAGGTACAAGTGGAATGGAGTCATTCTATGGACTTACAATTGATCCTCGTGGAGGAATGCTTGGAGTTTTAATTGTTGCTATTATTACGGCATATGTTGAAAAGTTTATTAGAAAACACTTCAGTTGGGATGCTACTGATATCATTACAACACCGATTTTAACACTACTTGTTATGTCAGCGGCAACATTTGCAGTATTTATGCCAGTGTCACACATTTTATTCCAAGGTATGAGTTGGTTATTTGTTAACTTAAGTTCAAACCCAATTGGTAACTCAGTATTAGCTGGATTATTCTTACCGTCAGTAATGTTAGGTATTCACCAAGGTTTTGTACCAGTTTATGAAGGATTAGTTGAAACATTAGGTTATAATACATTATTCCCAGTACTTGCAATGGCAGGAGCAGGTCAAGTTGGTGCATCACTTGCATTATATGTTAAAGCTCCAAAAGATTCAAACCTTAGAAAGAATATTCGTGGTGCAATCATTCCTGGATTCCTTGGAATTGGTGAGCCATTAATCTATGGTGTAACATTACCAAGAGTACGCCCATTCTTCACAGCAATGGCTGGTGGAGCAGTAGGTGGTTTATATGTTGGAATATTAAATATGTTCGATATTCAAATTGGATTAAACACAGTATTTGGTTCTAGTGGACTTTTAGGAACTATTGCCATGACTTCAAATAAAGGAGTAATTACCGGAATGGTATTTTATTTAAGTGCATTAGTAGTAGCATACATTGCTGGATTCCTAATTACAAGTGCATTTGGTACAAAAAACGTTGATTTATCTTAATCCCCCCTGTAAGATAAATTAAATTCCCCCTAAATTATCAAACTAAGGCCGATAAGCCTTAGTTTTCTTATTATATTGGCAATCCATCTTGGATATCGATGTAGAAAATGACTAGATTTATCAGATTTAAATGTAAATTTTTCGAAAATTTAAACTAAGTCATGGGTTAGTGTTATACTTTATATGTATATTAGGAGGAATTGATGAAAGCAATTGTAAAGACAAAAGAAACACGTGGATTTGAGCTTTGTGAAGTTGAAATGCCTGAGATTAAACGTAGTACTGATGTGAAGTTACAAGTTTTAAAGAGTAGTGTATGTGGAACTGATTATCATATTTATTCATGGGATAATTGGAGTCAAAAAACGATTAATGTACCTCAAATTAATGGACATGAGGTGTTGGCTAAAATTGTTGAAGTTGGTAGTGAAGTAACAGGCTTTAATGTTGGCCAAATAGTTGTATGTGAGACCCACATTTACTGTGGAACATGCTATCAATGTCAAACTGGTAATGCTCATGTTTGTGAGAATATGAGTATTCTGGGAGTTAATCAAGATGGTATTTGGTGTGAATATCAAGTTGTTCCTCAAAATATTTTAGTCGATGTTAGTGGAATTGATCCTAAGTATGCGGGGATTATGGAACCGTTAGGAAACGCAATTCATACACTTGGCTATAGTGATGTTCGCGGGAAGAATGTCCTAATTAGTGGAGCCGGACCAATCGGTGTACTAGCTGCATATGTAGCTAAAATAAGTGGTGCTAGCACAGTGATGATTAGTGATTTTAATAACTATCGATTAGATATGGTTCGTGACATGGATTTTGGAGCACATTTGATTGATTTAAATACGGATGATATATTTGCTAAAACTAAGGAAATTACAAATGGAAGTGGAATTGATATTGCAATTGAGATGAGTGGAAATGGAAATGCTTTAAATACGTCAATTGAACTGATCAACCCTGCTGGTGAAATTAATGTTTTAAGTGTTTACCCACAAGATAAAATTGAAGTTGCAATGAATGAACTAGTGTTTAAAAACATTAAAATGCAAATGGTAACCGGGCGTAAATTATTTGATACGTGGTATGCGGCAAGCCGTTGGTTACGTAATGGTGTATTAGAAGCGGATAAACTAGATCACGTTATTACCCACGAGTTTAAAATGGAACAATTTGAAGAGATGTTTAAAATTATGGAAACTGGAAAATGCGGGAAGATGATTTTAGATTTTACGTATTTACACGAAGGAGAATAATGAACTTATATCAAAGAATAACAAATGAACTTGAAACAAGCAAACAAGCAAAAACATACAATAATATTAAAGTGTTAGAGTCTCCACAAGGCAGTGAAATTACAATTGATGGAAAGCCCTACCTAAATATGTGTTCTAATAATTATTTGGGATTTGCAAACGACCCAATGACAGTTGCAGCTTTTAAAGAATCAGCAGATAAATTTGGAGTAGGTCCTGGTGCGGTGCGAAGTATTTCCGGGACATTTAGTGTTCACTGTGAGTTTGAACAGCGCCTTGCTGAGTTTAAAGGTGTCGAAGCGGTGATTGTTGTTCAAAGTGGATTTCAAGCTAATACAGGACTAATCCCGACAATTACAACAGCTGATGATTTAATTATATCGGATGAGCTAAACCACGCTTCAATTATTGATGGTGTTCGTTTAAGTAAAGCTAGTCGTGCGGTTTATAAGCATTGTGATATGGAAGATTTGCGCGCGGTTTTAACAGCAAATGTTGATAACATCAAAGGAAACATGTTCATCATTACTGATGGAGTATTTAGTATGGATGGAGATATAGCCCCGCTTGATCAGATCAATAAATTAGCGAAAGAATTTGGTGCGTACACAGTTGTTGATGATGCCCATGGTGAAGGTGTACTTGGTGAAAACGGTCGTGGAACTGTCGCACACTTTGGCTTAGAAGGACAAATCGATATCGAAGTTGGAACCTTATCTAAAGCGTTTGGAATCGCTGGTGGTTTCATCGGGGGAAAACAAGAACTTATTGAATACTTAAATCAAAAATCAAGAGTGTTCTTATTCTCTTCAGGATTGGATATGGGACTATGCTATGCTGGTCTGAAAATAATTGATGAACTTGAACGTTCAGATGAGCGAAATAAAATACTTTGGGAAAATGCAAAGTATTTACAAGAGAAGTTTACGAACTCTGGTTATTCAATTGGTAATACAATGACACCAATAACACCATTTATGGTTGGTAGTGAAGAAAAAGCAACAATCCTAACTAAACTATTATTCGATGAAGGCATTCTGGTATCGCCGATCATTTATCCAACGGTAGCTAAAGGTAAAGCAAGAATTAGATTAATGATTTCAAGCTTACACACTAAAGAGCAGTTAGATAAAACGTATGAAGCAGTAACACGAAACTATGAGAGTTTAAGTTAAAACTATATAAATATTGAAGACCGTTTACGGTCTTTTTTTTATAAAATCATTATTCATTTGATGTGATTACCATTCAAAAATAACAATATTAAATTATATTTGCTATACTAGATGTACTAGGGGTGATTATGTATATAGATATTTATGAAAATGTGAAACTGAGCAAAGATTACAATAATTTATCACAAGGGCAAAAAGATATTCATCAATATATCTTGTCGAATTTAGAACGGATGCGTGACGTAACCGTTGAAGATATCGCCAGCAAATGTTTTTGTTCAACAACTAGTGTCAATCGTTACTGCAAGAAGATGGGAGCGAATGGCTATAGTGAACTTAAACATGCCTTACTTGAATACGGTAACTATGGAGCGAGTAATCGTAACTCAGCACTTAATCGCCATGTACTGAGTAAGACTGAAGGACTTAATTTAAATGATGTAACGAGCATTGCCCAGCTACTTTTGGAGAAGAAGCACGTTTACATCTTCGGTACGGGATCGTCATATATGCATGCTAAATACTTGCAAAGACTTTTAATTCGCTGTGGGATTAATGCGATAGCAACCAATGAAGTCCACTACTTGCGAATAATTAAAGATGTGGAACTTTGTGTGGTCATATCCAATACTGGGGAAACTTTCTCGGCAGTGCAAGTAGTCAATCAAATGCGCGACAAGTGCAAGGTTATTTCATTAACTCGAGCGAATAGTCGCGTCCAAGCAAATTCTGATTTATCGCTATTTCATAATGAAGAAATGATTGTCGATGATTCAATTTCCAATGAACTCAATATTTCTTTATACCTAATGATCGTCTCACTGGTCAATACTATTAATGAACAACTGTCTACTTTAGACTAGTTGTTTTTTTCATGTCGTACAATTGTACGATTAAAAGAATAGAATAAAAGAATACGTTTAGATATGATATATACGGAGGTAGTTATGTACAAACATCAAAAGCTTAGAGATCAAGCACCAGAAATAGAAGCTTTAAAAATGGGTATTGGTTGTTCAGCCCAAGACTTTAGCAAACCGTTTGTGTTCATCGGATCTACGGCCGGAGATTCTCATCCGGGTAGTGTCCACTTAACAGACATGGCGATTAAGATTCGAGACAATTTAAATGCTAAGGGTAAATATAAAGCATTTAATTATTATGCAACTGATATTTGTGATGGGATGGCTCAAGGTCATAATGGAATGTACTATTCACTACCATCAAGAGAAATGATCTGCAATATGTTGGAATTGCAAGCCTTAAGTTCACCATACGACTTCGCCGTGTATTTATCTTCATGTGATAAAGGAATTCCGGGAACATTGATGGCAATGTGTCGTAATGATATCCCAGGAGTATTTATTCCTGGTGGAGTAATGAAGGTCGGTAAAAGTGGAATCACTTTAGAACAAGTCGGCAAGTTCAATACGGATTATATTAAAGGGAAAATAACTCACCAAGAGTTTCTAGACCTTAAAGCTGAGTGTTGTCCAACCAATGGTGCATGCGCCTTTATGGGAACAGCGGCAACAATGCAAGTAATTGGAGAAGCTTTAGGACTAGCACTACCTGGTAGTGCACTGATGCCGACGCATATTAAGGAATTTAAAAATATTGAAACTAAAGTTCAGGACTATTTAGATTTAATCGAAGCTAGTCCTTTAAAACCAAGTCAAATTGTTACTGCTAGTTCGATTAAAAATGCGATGAAAATCCATGTTGCAGTTGGTGGTTCAACCAATGCATTATTACATATTCCCGCTATTTGTCAAGAACTTGGAATTGAATTTGATCCAGATTGGATTAATCAAATCAACGAAGAAATGATTCCAATCGTCAATGTACGTCCAGTTGGAGAACATGGTTCTGAATACTTTTGGTACGCAGGTGGAGTGCCGTATCTATTTGATATACTTCGTGATCATTTGGATTTAGAGGTACTTACTGTAACTGGTAAAACGATGCGTGAAAATATCGAAGATTTAAAGCAGTCTGGGTTCTTCGAGCGCAATCTAAAGTACTTAGCAGCCAAAGGGTTAACCCGTGAAGCGCTAATCTGTCAGCCACAAATATACGGAGATGAACACATTCTCTGTTTAAAAGGAAACGTTGCGCCACTTGGAAGTGTTATTAAAGCGAGTGGTTTACCACTAAATATGCGTGATGTAACGCTTAAGGTACGAGCGTTTAACAGTGAACTAGATGCCTTCGAAGCAATTATGAGTGGAGCAATTGAGGAGTATACCGCAATTATCGTAAAATACTGTGGACCACGAGCTAACGGAATGCCAGAGATGTTTTACTTAACCGAGGCATTGTCAAATGATGAACGGTTATCAACTACTTGTGCGCTAATTACTGACGGAAGATTCTCCGGGGCTTCCCGCGGACCGATCATTGGTCATGTGTCTCCAGAGGCAAAACGTGGAGGTCCAATTAAATATTTAATCGACGGAGATAACTTGCGCATCGACATTGCAAGTCGAACAATTGATGTGGTTGATAGCGATGGGGTGGCGGTTGCTGATGCGGTATTGTTTAATCGCGAAGTACAGGTACCGACGTTTAACCACAAAGGACTAATAAAATTATATACCCATTTAGCTAACGATGCGATGCTAGGTGGAACAATGGAGGCGAAAGATGAAAATTAAATTTAACGATGATTTTAGTTTTGGTACAGCGATGAGTGGACCACAGACTGAAGGAAATACAGGAATGCAAGAAACAAACTGGGATAAGTATTATTTAGAAGATCCAAACTCATTTTGGGATAATATTGGCCCAAAGATAACAACTGATACGTATAACAAGTTTAAAGAGGATGTTGCGATTGCAAAACAAATTGGACTACGTTCAATTAGAACTTCAATTCAATGGGCTCGTGTTATTGATGACTTTGAAACAATGGAAGTAAACGAAGTGGGAGTAGAGTTTTATAAGCAATACTTTGGGGCATTTAAAGAAGCCGGAATTGATGTTTTTGCTGGACTTTCACACTTTGATATGCCAAGGTATTTACATGAAGAATATGAAGGATTTTATTCAAGACATGTCGTTGACTTATTTCCGAAGTATGCCAAAGTTTGTTTTGATAACTTAAGTTCAGTTGTCGATAAATGGGTAACATTTAATGAACCTTATAGTTATGTTAGTGGGATGTATTTACGTAGTGCAATGTTACCGTGTGAGTACTCTTTAGAGAAACACTTCCACGTGATGCACAACTTACTAATCGCTCATAAGAAAACATGTATGGTGTTTCAAGACGGTGGATATGCTGGAGAAATTGGAATTGTACTAGACTGTATGGTGCCATACGCTCGTGATCCTAAGAATAAGTTTGATGCCGAAGCAAGTACCAATGCGGATTTAATTAAAAACCGTAGTTTTATGGACCCGGTTGTTAAATGTGAAATTAGTCAGGACTATTTAGATTTAGTTGCTAAATGTGAATATAAGTTACCAATCGAGGAAGAAGATTATCGCTTAATCGCTGAAGGTAAGGTCGACTTTATTGGAATTAACTATTATCGTCCGGAACGTGTAAAAGCGGTTCCGTATGAAAAACGTAGTGACATTCCATGGGGACCTGAGCATTTATACCAAGAATTTAAGATGCCTAAGTCTCGTCAAAATAAACACCGTGGTTGGGAAATTTATCCTAAAGCATTATATGATTTAGCGATGCGTGTAAAAAATGAATATGGAAATATCAAGTGGTATGTCTCAGAAAACGGTATGGGAGTCGAAGGTGAAGACGGATACCGTGATGAAAATGGAATGATTTGTGATGATTACCGTATTGAGTTTGTATCAGAACATCTATATTGGCTACACAAAGCAATTGAAGATGGAAGTAATTGTTTCGGATACCATCTATGGACATTTATCGATAACTGGTCATGGCGAAATGCTTACAAAAACCGTTATGGATATGTAAGTTTAGATTTAAAAACGCGTGAGCGTACACTTAAGAAATCCGGTTACTGGATGAAGGATGTAATTGCAACTGGGGAAGTTGATTTAGATTTCTTATTTGGAATTGAATAAAAATTATTTAAGGGGAAATATGAATAAAAAAGCAATGGAAATGAAAGTATTAGAGTTTTCAGGTAAAATCGCAGATAATATGTATCTGCAATCAATCAAGTATGCCTTTACGGCACTTACGCCATTAATTATTGTTGGGGCATTCTCGCTTCTAATTAAAGCTTTAGTTACTGACGATGTAAATGGTTTAGCAGCAGTTAATGGTTTTGAATTCTTAGCACAATATAAGCCAATATTTAATAATATCCAATATGCGACGTACAATATCTTAACGATCCTAATTGTATTTTTAATCTCAATGGAGCTTGCTGACCGTAAAGGGTTTAAAGAAGCTGGGTATATTCCAGCAGTGTTCTCACTAGCAGCATATATTTCAATTATACCTAAAGTAACAATGTTTACACCAGAAGGTATGGAAGAAGCATTTGAAGTTGGAAATGTAATTGCTCGTTCTTATACTGATACATCAGCATTATTCTTAGGGATGTTTGTAGCCCTTGCCGCAACTTCACTATTTTGTTGGTTATCAAGTCTTAAGCGTTTGAAAATTACAATGCCAGATAGCGTTCCGCAAAATGTTGGTGCAGCATTTAGTGCCTTATTCCCAATTGCAATCGGGTTATTTATTTTCTCGGCTGGGGAATTTGCATTTGAAGCAATCTTTAATATGTCATCGTATGATGCAATCTTTAAAGCAGTCCAAGTTCCACTTGCAGCAATTGTTCAAGGACTTCCTGGAATTTTATTACTAATGTTAACAGCACAAGTGTTCTGGTTATTCGGGATTCACGGAAACCAAATCATTAAGCCAATTCGTGAACCACTTTTATTAGATGCAATCAACCAAAACATGGAAGCATTTAACAACGGTTTAGATATTCCAAATATCGTAACGATGCCATTTTGGGATATTTATGGAAACGTTGGTGGATCAGGAATGACATTAGGATTAGTGATTGCCGTATTACTATTTAGTAAACGTGATGACTTCCGTGAAGTTACTAAATTATCAGCAGTTCCTGGAGTATTCAACATCAATGAAACAATGATCTTTGGTATTCCTGTAGTATTAAACCCAGTACTAGCCGTACCATTCGTTTTAACGCCACTTGTTGGATTAACGATCGGTTACATTATGACATATATCGGGTTTGCCGGGAAAACAGTAATTATGATTCCTTGGACAACGCCACCAATACTTTCAGCATACTTAGCAACTGCCGGAAGCATTGGAGCAGTTATTACGCAAATCATCTGTATTGCAGTTGCCGTATTAATTTATGCACCATTTGTGAAAATGGCAAATAAAGAAATTAATGAAAAATAAGCCTTAAAACTAAGTCACCTTTTAATTAAGGTGATTTTTAATATATCCAACCAGTTAAATTTAAGTGCTAAAATGTAAGTATAAAAGTATTACTTAAGGAGAGACTATGTGGAAACTATATACGTGTATTAATTTATTGGTAGTGTATTTGATTGGGGTTTTACTGCCAATTGCTTTTAAAATTGGTACTATTATGGGATTTTTTATAATACAGTGTGTATTTCTTGTTGCTTTGATCATCGAAAAGATTTTAGAACGAAAATACCAATTTTCTGTGGCGCTATTAAGCAAGGATATTTTCCAATATAGTTTAATTGTTGTATTTGTTGGATGGATAATCAGTTTTCAAGCAAACATTGATGCAATTGATAATCAGTTATTAAACCAGATGTTTGTGTCGACGCTTGTTGTCCATGGCTTAGCACTTGCGATAATTAGCGCAATGAGTTACAAGCGAAACCACTCAGCGTCACAAAAATAAATAGTTCGAGGAGTGACATGGATGATTTATACAAACAGATTGATCTTAACTTAAGTAATATTGGGAATCCTAATGAAGCATCACGGGAACTAACCTTTGAATTTTGGCACGAGTTACGAATTAGTAATTTACTAACAGTTGAGAATACTAGTTATTTATTGGACCGTGGTTTAGATTTGCTGATGTTTAATATTGAACTGGGCCGTGATGAGGCGGTTTTAACACGTTCGTATAGTTTGTTAATGCTTGATTGTCTGCTCCAAGCTAATACTGACAATTTGCTAACAAATCAGCAACTGGAAAGGCTAGTCTGTAAAATTCGCGATTATATGGATCGGGAATCGGACTGGCGAGGCTTCAACCTTGACTATGGGTATATTCATGCACTAGCGCATCTTAGCGATTGTGTTTATTCATTAGCCAAATGTGAACGCCTCGATATCGACATTAAACAAACTTTACTAGGTGATTATTTAAAACTATTAGAGCATGCCAACTGCGAATATCTTTATCAAGAAGATGAACGAGTGGCTAAGGCCATCGCAGCGTTTGATCTTCCGTGTCGACCGCTAGTAATAAAATGGCTTGATAGTCGCTTGGATGCAATATCCGACTTTGATCGTGAAGAGCGCAGTAAACATGTGTTTAAGTATCGCTTAATCCTTAAAGCTTTATTAGTTTATGATTGTGAAAATGAGGTTGTTAAAAAAATTCTCCTAAAATTATATTAAAGTAAAGTCTAGATAGATAAAAAAGGAACTAACCTCGGTTAGTTCCTTATGTTTATTCGTGTGTCGGCTGATGCTAGTGACTATCGGCTGGCTCGAGTTTAAATATTTTAAGAAAGATTATAAATAATGTAAAAGCGATTAATCCACCCATAACTGTATCAGTCAGATAATGTTGACTAGCAAAGATTCTACTGATTGCTGTAAGTAATCCCCAAATCATAAAAATAGTAAAGGCCTTTTCTCTCTTTTTAACAAACCATAATGATAATGCTAAACTTGCAAACCCATTGGCCGTGTGACCTGAAGGAAATGACATGTAGGCATTGGTTACATTATCAACATGATTTCCATTGATTATATACCACGGAACAAATGTTGCTTCCCCGCTTAAGACCATCCAAAAACGTGGTCTAGCCCAAATTATTTTGATAACATTCACAGCTAAGGTAACCACTACAATATAAACGATACTAAAAATTGCAACCTTACGATAATATAAGTAATCTTGATCGGCAATTTTAAACATCGACTTAAAGATGATTATTGCTAAGATAATCCCCAAGAATATACAGATCCCTGACATAAGTGAAGTTATCTCTCCATGGGAATTTCCACCTTCCGGAAACATATAACGAGCAAAGCCCATAAACTCCATAATTGCGAAAAATACGAGTCCAATCCCATTTAACCCAGATTGAATATATTTGATTACCTTGTTTTCTTTTCTAAACCCAAAGTTTGAGAAGAAACCGAAGACTAGTGCAAAAATTAGCATAAATGCAAATTCACCAAATATTTCAAAGAAGCGATAATAACTATTAACCACAAAATTTTGATTAATGGACTCCTGCCAAGTTGAGATTTGAAAGTCGGCGAATGTTCCGATAAGCATTAGACCAACAATCGGAATAAACCAATAATAATTTTTTTTCATAATAAATCCTCCTACACTAATTGTAAACGATTAGCGAGAGGTTGGATATACATAAACTTTAAATTAAATGACAAAAATATAATGTTTGTCGGTTCGAACTAACTTTATGTAGTTATAAAACTACGAGTCAATATCAATTTTAAAACTTTTCATAACAATAATGTAGATTGTGATTGAAATTAGCCCAGCAATCACTGTATCTGTAAGATAATGTTGACCAGCAAAGATTCTACTGATTGCTGTAAGTAGTCCCCACGTCATAAAGAAGCCAAAGGCTTGGCTTTGATACTTACCAAACCATAGTGATAAGGCAATACTGCAAAAGGCATATGCCGTGTGTCCTGAAGGAAATGATTTATAGGCATTGGTCACACTATCGACATGATTTCCATTAATTATATACCATGGAGTAAAAATAGCATCACCGCTAGTTACTACCCAAAAACGTGGGCGTGCCCAAATGTATTTCATCGAGTTTATTACTAAGGCTAAAACAATTAAGTAGGTAATTCCAGCAATAGCAATTTGACGATATTTCGCGTAATCTTGATCTTGAATTTTATTAAATAACTTAATGATAACCCAAGTGGTAATGATTCCGAAGATAATACATAATAGATATCCAAGTGGGCTTACCGTTCCTCCTGAGTTTCCATTTTCGGGGTTAAGAAAACTAGCAAAACTTACAAAGGTTAAAATATTCGCAACACTCATTAGCAGGATCGAGATAAGTGCTTTTAAATACTCTTTATGCCGAAGTTTAAAGTTTGCAAAAAATCCAAAGTTGATGGAAACGACTATCCCTAAGAAGGCACCGCCAAAGATTTCAAAAAAGCGGTAGAAACCGTGAATTAACAAGTTAGTATTAACTGTCGCTTGCCAAGTCGATATTTGCCAGTCATAAATAGTTCCAATCATAATTAGGATGATGATTGGTATAAACCATAAGTAAATTTTCTTCATATTGCTCCTGTCCTTATTATTATACACGGGGTTGTTAGATTTGGGGATATATTATTTGTTACTTGTAAATAAAATGTATCCGCGTTATAATATAAGTAGAAGCGAGGCATATGAAAAATATCATACCGAAATTGGAAAAAATCAGTGTTGAATCAGGAAACATGGGCTTACTTGCAAACTACTTACTAAATTATGAGGGAAATTTATCGGAACTTAAAGTTAAAGATATTTGTGACGATTTATACATAAGTGTCGCTAGTGCAACGCGACTAGCTAAACATATGGGGCTTAATGGATTTAGTGAATTAAAAACTTATTTATCGATTGAAAAATCACAAAACCAACGCTCTAATACAAATTATCAGAGCAGTGATGCTCACGATTATTATAATAATACATGCGTTGCCTTAGATAACACGCTAAGAGTAATTGATGTTGATGCAGTAAATAGTATTGCTAAATCAATCATCGATAGCAACCGTGTAAACTTGTTTGGAATTGGTGAAAGTAACTTGACATTACAGGACTTTGGTCATAAGTTAAAGCGAGTCGGAATCTTTGTTAATTTTCAACCTGATCCACATTTACAGTTTGTCGAAGCGAGTACTTCAAATCAGGATACAGTTGCTTTAGCTCTAAGTTATTCGGGGCTCACGAAAGATGTCTTAAACAACCTTCGTGTAAGCAAACAATCAGGGGCGCGAACGATTATCTTAACAAGTAACGAACTGTTGGATGAAACATATATTGATGATTATTTATTAATTGGTAGTGACGAAGCAAGTAAACGTAGCTTTTCATTTGAATCAAGGATTTGCACCCATGCGATTCTCGACTTAGTATTTTTAAAAATATTAGAATTGCAACCGGAACTGCGAAATGTCAGTAATGCTAATCGATATTTATATATGGAAACATAAAAATTTATAGAGCTAGATAATAGCTTAAGGAGAAGTGATGAAAGTTGGATTTATTGGGTTTGGGAAGAGCGTCCATCGCTATCATATGCCGTTTATTGATATGATTCCCGAAATTGAAGTAGTAGGATACTATGCTCGTGGTTTAACGACCTTTGAGATGCCGTATCCCAAGACGGCGGAATTTAAACGATTTTCTACAGTTGAAGAGCTACTGGAAACAGATATCAACTTAGTTATTATTTGTACTTCGGCGCTGCATTATGAGTTTGCAAAGATGGCTCTAAATAGTAATAAGCATGTGCTGTGTGAAAAGCCACTTTGCGATACACTAGCGCAAACAACCGAATTGTATGCAATCGCGAGTGAACGCAATTTAGTTTTATGTCCGTATCAAAATCGTCGATTTGACCATGACTTTGTCGAAGTGTTTGCAGCAATCGATCAAGGGTTAGTCGGTGAGGTAGCGGAGATTGTTAGTAGCCATACCCAAGACCGCTTTGTACCAAGTAATATTATATCGACTAAGTATAATGGATTGGTCTACGGTCATGCAGTTCATTTTATTGACCAAATCGTAAGTAGATACGGAGAGCCTGACCACTTGTTATACGATATTGCTAACCAACGTGATTACTTGTTTAATGGTGCGGGGACAATTGATGATTATTATCATATTGTGCTAATCTATGGACAACTGCGTGTATCAATTAACTTCAATGCGATAGCGGTTAAAGCTCCGCCACGTTTTACGGTATACGGAAGCGCAGGAACAATTGAGAAGTACGGTATTGATCGTCAAGAGCATTATTTGAAACAAGGAATCTATGCGGATAATCCAAAGTTTGGGGCTCGCGGAGTTAATGAAGAGACGATGGTGTATCAAGTTAATGGAGATATTATCAACTATCAAACACCAATTAAATTTTATGACCAGTTCTATCACCAGCTACGATTAGCAGTTAATAATGGGACCCCGCCTCCTGTTTCTGAATTTGAGGCAAAAGTAGTAATTAATATTATGGAGACAGTTGTAAATGGTCGACCGTATAAAAAAATTGGAAAATAACTAGGAGTCACAATGAAGAATATATTAAATTATCGTATGCTTGCAGATGGAAAAACTAATAAAGATGGTAAGGTTATTAAAAATATTTACCGAAGCGCTGATGTTTCAAGAGCATCATCCACGGATATTGAAGAATTGTTAAGTAACAATATTTGCAACATTATTGACTTACGTAGTAGTGAAGAGATCTCTACCCTTTTAAATCACGAACAAATCAGTATCGAGAATATTGATATTATCGGTGATGGGAAACAAAATGAACTTGACAAATATTCAGCAGCGGATATCTCAACGATGATGATCGATTTATACGAGCGTAAATTTCTGGAAACAAGTGGGTTTAAAAAAGAATTTGCATATATTGAAAGTTTGCAAGGAAAACCCTTCTTATTCCACTGTACTGCTGGTAAGGACCGTACCGGAATTACCGGAGCAATTTTGATGCACTTACTTGATTTTAGTTATGAAGACATTAAGAATGAATACTTACAGATTGATGAAACGTTAGTAATGGCAATGACCAATAAAATTATGAAGCAGTTTGAAAACTTAGATGTCGAAGTGGACCTTAAGGCGTTGCGCGCTATTGCTTCAGTCGATGAGAGTTTTTTGGAATCATTCTTTATGGCAGTAACCGATAAATACGGAACACTTGATCATTTTATTAATGTCAAACTAGGGATAACAAGCGAGATGATTGATAATCTTAAGAAATATTATTTAGTTTAAAGGAAAAAGATGACAATAACAATTGCAATTAGAATGCTACTAATTTTAATATGTAGTATGATTATCGGGATTAACCGCGGGAAGAAAAATGAATTTGCTGGATTAAATACTCATTTGTTTGTAAGCTTGGGAGCAGGAATTGCTGTTTTAGCACCACTGATGTATTTGGAAGCTAATCCTAGTGCCAATATTGATCCGTTTCGAGTTGCTGCACAAGTAGTAAGTGGTATCGGTTTTCTCGGTGCCGGAACAATTATTAAAAGTGGTCAAACGATTCGTGGTTTAACGACCGCTGCAAGTTTATGGACTAGCGCTTTAATCGCGATTGGAATCGCGAGTGGTGCATATGCAATATCGATTATGGCCACTTTACTAATTTATTTCTTTTTACGCTTTAGTCATAGACTGGACATTGGTGAGCGTTATAAAATTAAAAGTATCAGTATATCGGTAATTGACTTTAAACAAAACTTCCATGTCTTAAATGAGTTTATGCATAAAAATGCGGTTCTATACAACGATTATGTAATCCTAGAATATACGGAGTTTGATGACTATACAGTATCGATCATCAAATATGAAATCGAGCATAAACAAACGCATATGAGTACCAACCAAATCATTGAACACATTGCTGACTTTGATTTTGTAAACAAGATCGATTCAATTACCGAGATTGAACGAACTTAACAAAACTTTAATAAAAAATTTACTTTGTTAAAGCCAAATAATATCTATAATAAGTTTGTAATCATCGTACTTATCCAAAATTAATAACACTAAATGATGGTTGCAAATTGTTAGTTTAAGTCCACTTTTTGTCGGTGGGCTTTTTCTATGTCTTGGCATTTATTTACACCGTTCTTGTTAATTGGCAATAACCTCCTTATTCATTCGTGCCAATTTTGGCTCGTCAGCGTCAATTATTAATCTTCAATATTTGCACTTGTTGCTAGCGTTGAGTTTGGATAATTGGCGTTTTTTTTTAACTTTTGTGCAAAAGTTTTCACGAAAGTTGAAAATGCTTGCAATTTGTTGCACTGACTATATTTTATTTGATATAATAAAAGAAAGGAGGAATGATGAAAATTTTAAAGGAATACAACTTCACTGAGTTCACTGGTGACTTACGAAATAACAATGGTAAAATTTCATTTTCTGAAGGTAGTGAAATAGAGTTTGATAAACGTGGTAAATATATAGTTCCAGGATTTATTGATCAGCATATTCATGGTGCTGGCGGTATTGATACGATGGACAACAAAGAAATTGAACACGTCAGCGAAGTATTATTAAAAGAAGGTACAACGTCATTTTTACCTACGACAATGACCTATGATTTAGAAGTGGTTAAAGACATCATTGATCGTTTAGAAAAGTTAAATGATACAACTGGCGCAAACATCCTTGGTGTTCACGTTGAAGGACCATTTATTAATGGTGTTGAATTTATTGGTGCCCAAAATCAAAGTTTTGTTCGTAAGCCTAATCGCAGTGATTTAGAGTGGCTAAATGAAACCGGATTTGTTAAAATGGTTACTTATGCACCAGAACTTGATGAAAACCTGGAAATGACCAAGTATATGAAAGAACAAAATATTGTTGCCTCAATCGGTCATAGTGGAGCGTCAATGGCAGAAGCTGAACTGGCGTTAGAAAATGGTGCAAAGTGTTTTACCCATCTCCATAATGCATGTAGTGGCCATCACCACCGTAACCCTGGTGTTGTTAGTGCTGCACTAGCTAATGATCAAGTTGCCGAACTGATTGTTGATGGAATTCACATTCACCCCGATAGTGTCCGTATGACATACAATGTAAAAGGTAAAGACGGAATTATTTTAGTTACTGACGCGATGTGTGCCAAAGGAATGGAAGATGGAATCTATTCATTAGGTGGACAAACGGCGATTAAAAAAGGCAATGAAGCGCGTTTAGAAAATGGCTCATTAGCAGGTAGTGTGTTACTGATGAATGAAGCGGTACGTAATATGCATAAGTTTAGTCGTTGTAGTTTAGAAGAAGCGGTGCTGATGGCATCATACAATCCGGCCAGAAACTTAGGGATAGAAAATAAGGGATTAATCAAAGCTGGATTTGATTTTGATATTACTGTTTTAGATGAAGAATTTAATGTTGTTGAAACATATGTTAATGGAACAAGAAAGTGGAGAAGATAATTATGAATATACATATAATGAAAGATACAGATTTAATTGCAAAGGAAGCTTCAAGACATTTTATTGAAGTATTAGAAAATAAGGAAAATCCTGTTTTAGGATTAGCTACTGGTTCATCACCGATCGGAATGTATAATTATTTAATTAAGGCATTCGAAGCTGGACAAATCTCATTTAAGAATGTTACTACATTCAACTTAGATGAATATGTGGGGATTCGTTACGACCACCCACAAAGTTATTATACGTTTATGAACGAGCACTTATTTAAGCACGTAGATATCGTTAATAAAAACATCAACTTACCAAAAGGTGATGCTAATGCGATTGCTGACTACCAAAAATTACTTGATGAAAATGTCCGTGACATTCAAATTTTAGGAATCGGTAGTAATGGACACATTGCCTTTAATGAACCAGGAACAAGTTTCGATCAAACAACGTTCCAAGTTGAATTAGACGAAGGTACTCGTGAAGATAATAAACGTTTCTTTAGTGATATTTCGGAAGTTCCAACTCACGCGATTACAATGGGGCTTAAAGATGTTATGAATAGTAAAAAAATCGTTTTAATTGCGATTGGTGCAAGTAAAGCGGAAGCTATATACAAAATGATTAAAGAAGAAGCAACACCAGATCTTCCAGCGTCAATTTTAAAAAGTCATCCAAATGTAGAAATTTATTTAGATGAGGAAGCAGCAAGCTTATTAATTAACTAATGTTAGGTATTTTACCTAGCATTTTTTTGTATGATATAATAGGTTAATTTAAAAGGAGGAATTATGCTTAATAATATTGAAATTAGAAACGCAACGGCCAACGATGCCCAGGCGATTATTGATTATTGTAATATTGTTGGAGGTGAGAGTGATAACCTTAGTTTTGGTGGTGGTGAGTTTTATTTAAGTGTTAAAGAGGAACAAGAATTTTTAAACAAACAAGATCAATTTAATATTTGCGTAGTAGCGGTAAGTGATGGTGCAATTATCGCTGCTGCAAACCTTAGTTCGATAGAGCGGCCTCGATTTAAGCATAATGCCACTCTTGGAATAAGCGTACTTAAGCAGTATCATGGCCAAGGAGTTGGGACAAGGATGATTACGGAATTGCTTAAACAAATATCAGCAAATAACATTACGGAAAATATAATACTTGAGGTTCGTAGTGACAATTATGCAGCTATTAAACTATATGAAAGGTTTGGATTTGAAAAAGTTGGATGTTTACCACGAAATATTAATGTTGGTGGGCAGTATTTTGATATTGATATTATGCATAAACAATTAACTGTAAAAATAAAGTAAAGTTATCAGTTGACAAAAACGTGCCATTGTTGTAAACTGTAGTTATGAAAATGAAAAGGAGTGATATTATGTTACGATTAATAATCAAATTAAACAATATGATGGAAATGATGTTAAACAACAATTTAATATCATTTCTAGCATAAAATATCTATAACAAAAATTGTAGCTATGGTAGGAATGTCTATCATATTTGGCTATGTATAATCTTTTCGGAGACGTCAAATTTGACGTCTCCTTTTTCTGTTATAGAGTGTTTGGAGGAACATGATTGAATTAGTTAATGTATCAAAAGTATTTGCTGACACACCAGTTATTAACAATGTCAGCTTAAGTGTAAACCGTGGTGAAATCTTTGGCTTAATCGGATTATCTGGTGCAGGAAAGAGTACGCTACTGCGAATTATTAATGGATTGGAAACTAAAAGTAGCGGTGAGGTAAATGTTAGTGACGGAGTAAAATTTGGATTTGTTTTTCAAAACTTTAATTTAGTTAACTCGCTTACAGTTTCTGAAAATATCAGTCTTGCACTGTTAAATAGTGAAGTTGCAGATAGTGAAATTAAATCAAAAGTTGATAAAGTCTTGCAGCTAGTTGGTTTAGAAGCGTATGCGGAAGTTAAACCGAGTAAACTAAGTGGAGGGCAAAAACAACGAGTGGGAATTGCCAGGGCCTTAGTTGCCGGTGTTGACGTGTTACTTTGTGATGAAGCAACAAGCGCATTAGATCCATTTACTGCCGGTGAAATTATTAGTTTGTTAGATGATTTAAATCAAAAACTGGGCCTAACGATTATCTTTGTTTCTCACCAGTTGGAAATCGTTCGTGACTTTTGTGATCGAATTGCGATAATTGACAAAGGAAGTATTTGCGAAATTGGAACGACGATCGATGTGTTTTCGAAACCTAAATCGCCAGTCAGTTTAAAATTACTTGGTAATGTTTTAGGGTTTGACACCTACTTAAACGATGAGCAAACGGGGATGATAACTTGTTATTCACGAACGGAAATTAATGAGTGTATTAAGCTGATTACCAATCGCGATATTGAACTGTTAGCAACCTACCAGCATCATACCAAACAAGGAATCTTCGCTCACATATTTGTCGGTCAAACGCAAGACGTAGAGCAGTTTATAGTAAGGAGGACATATGGATTATAATCAATTATATACGGCATTATTTGAAACGATATATGTCGCACTTATTGTTAGTACTTTGGTGTTTGGCTTAGGAATTTGGCTCGGTGTACTATTGTTTAGTTTAGAAAGTGATAAACTATTAGGCAGTCCGCGACTCTATAAGGTGCTGAGTTCATTTGTCAATGTGATGCGCGCAATCCCGTTTATTATCTTACTGATTTTACTAATGCCGTTTACCAACTTTATCGTGGGACGCATTACTGGGGCAAACGCCGCAATCCCCGCATTAGTTGTCAGTGTAGCACCAATGTTTGCAAGGTTAGTCGAAAACACCTTATTGGACTTACCACCAAGTTTATTAGAACTGGGAACAGTTTTAAAGTTAAAGCGAATGCAACTGATTCGCAAGGTGTTACTTAAAGAAGCATTTCCGGCAATTCTTGGTAATTTTACAACAGTAGTAATTGCCACAATTGGTTACTCAGCGATGGCTGGAGTGATCGGTGCAGGTGGGCTTGGTTCATTTGCGTATACATATGGATTTCAAAGAAACAATCAACTAGCAGTATTATTATCAACAGCACTGATTTTAATAATTGTATTTGGTGTTGAAATTAGCATGAAAAAAATAATAAGAAAAATCGATTATCGATAGGAGAAAAAATGAAAATTAATAAGAAAATTGTAAGTGTTGTATTATTTGTAGGATTAGTATTAGGATTAAGTGGTTGCAGTAGTAGCAGTGACAATAAAATTGTAGTTGGCGCAACAAGTGTGCCTCACGCTGAAATATTAGAACAAGCAAAGCCATTATTAGAAGAAGCGGGATACGATTTAGAAATTCAAGTTTTTGATGATTATGTACTGCCGAACAAAGCTTTAGATAACGGTGATTTGGATGCAAACTATTTCCAACATCAACCATATTTAGATTCACAAATTGAAGAGTTTGGTTACGACTTTACAAGTGTTGCTAATATTCATGTGGAACCAATTCGTGTTTACAGTAAAAAATATACAGATGTCTCACAAATTCCGGATGGAGCAAAAGTATTACTATCAAATTCAGTATCAGATCAAGCACGAATCTTCGCTTTATTTGCTGACGCGGGACTGATTACAATCAAAGATGGTGTAGATCCAAAGTTTATTACAATCGATGATATTGAAAGCAATCCGAAAAACTTAGTGTTTGATGCCGATTATGATGCTGCATTATTATCATCAGTATATCAAAATGGTGAAGGTGATTTAGTTGCAATTAATACAAACTATGCATTAGCAGCAAAGATTGATCCAAACGAAGCGGTAATTAGTGAGAGCGATGAAAGTGAATACGCAAATGTACTTGCGGTACGCACTGAAGATCAAGATAGCGAAAAAACTAAGGCGTTAGTCGAAGCTTTAACAAGTGATGAAATCACGGAGTTTATTAATTCAAATTACGATGGAGCAGTTATTCCAGCAAGCAATTAATTACTAGGAAGATTATAAGATGTGTTAAAATTAATAGTAGAAAGTAGGTATGAATGGTTAAGTTTTATGGAGTTTCTGCGCTTATTGGAATTGTTTTGGGTGTTGTAACATTTATATTTGGATCAATTTTAAATTTAATCAGCAAGTTCATTGGCTTAGCTTTTCCCTATAACTTAGTGCTTATTCCACTGGTTGGAATTGCTACAGTAATTTTGCGAAATAAATACAAGCGGGAAGTCGATCAAAGTATGTCACAAGTGTTTGCGGCAACTAAAGCAGATAAGGAATTATCTCCGCTAATTATTCCTTTCCAGATGTTTACAACTTGGTTAGCTCATCTATCGGGAGCCAGTGTTGGACGCGAGGGAGTTGCGGTTCAACTTGGAGGAGTTATTGCCAATTACGCAGCTAATCTTGATCAGCAGCTAGATCGAAAAGTTTTAACACGAATCGGTATGGCCGCCGGTTTTGCAGGACTTTTCGGAACGCCGCTTGCTGCAAGTGTTTTTTGTTTTGAAGTAAGTCGAAAGAAGCCATTAGTAATTCACCAAGTAATCGGAACTTTAATTGCGACATATACTGCCAGTTTATTTTCCACCCTACTAGGTTTAAGTCATTTTCATTTAGAAAATCAGTTTATCAAAATGACCAGTCGGGAGTTAATTCTATTTGTTTTTTGTGTAATCTTATTTGTCATCGTCGGTCACGTATTTGCTTTGGCTTTAAATAAAATGAAACATATTAATAAAGCGATTAAAATCAACGATATTTATAAAATAGCAGCTCTAAGTGTGATTGGAATGTTAGCACTGTTCTATTTTAATGACGGGCGCTATATGTCACTCGGAACCAATATTATTAACGAGGCGTTTAACAGTCCGGAAACGATTTTAGTTTTCGACTTTGGGTATAAGCTGCTCTTTACGATATTTTTTGTAAGTATCGGTTTTCAAGGGGGAGAAGTTACTCCACTGTTTGCGATTGGTGCAAGTCTCGGTGTCGCGCTTAGTAACATTTTATTTTTACCAACAGCGATTGTTGGAGCAATTGGTTACGCATTTACTTTTGGAAATGCAACGAATGCCTACTTTACCGCGATGGTCTTAACCGTTGAAATCTTTGGCGTATCAATGCTGCCATATGCGCTGCTCGCCTTAGCGATTACCTTGGTAATTCGTAATGATTCACATACAATCTACCCCAATTTAGAATGGGAATAAAAAAAATAGCATATAGCCTAAGGAAGTAAATGGCTATATGCTATTATGTCTTTAATAAACATGTAGTAACCTTTGGGGGTAACTACATCAATTTTAAGCACGGTTGTATTAAACTCAGAAATTGACTGCATAATTAAAAGTTGGTTTTCAATCGTCGCCTCTGTTTCGGTGTTATTATTAAATTCTACTAGGCTTAATGATGTTTGGTAGTCGTGGATTAGTTTCGTAACTTGACGCTGTTTTTGAACAAGCGATTTACGGATGTGCCTTGCCTTTTTTAAATCAAAATCAGCTTCTAATTCGTAAGCTTCATCGATTAGTAAACTATAAAAGTGTAGTAAGCGATCGAAGTAACTCATCTAGAACCCAATTCCATATTTAAAGGCAAAGAAGACGATTATCAAAAAGGTCAAGAAGCTAAGGGTACGAAAAATTTTAAATTTGCGTTTTTGGGTTTTATGATGAAATTTTTCCATTCCAAAATAACCACCGAACGTTCCACCGATTAACATCATTATAATTAAGGTTGATTCACTGATTCTCCACTTATCTTTTTTGGCTTTACGCTTATCGATTCCAAAGGCCAAAAATGTCACGATATTGATAATAAGCAGATAACTAAATACTATTCCTAAGATTACCATATCCCCTCCTATTTATAGATAATTTTATTTTAGCATAATTTTGCAAAAGTTTGGTTGTTGGATGGAGTTAAATATTTAGTGGCAACCACTTTGTAAGAATTTTAGGATTTAATAAATGGTGATTTAAAATAATTAGATAATTGCAGTTCTTATCGATATTCGAGTGCCAAAATAATTCTAATTAAATATTTAGGTGTAAGTTATGAGAGTGACGATATTAATTTATATCTAAATAAAGTAAGAAATTTCCCCACTAATGATAATTAATTGTTATAATAGATAAGAATGCGAAAAAAATATTTATAAAAAAGGTTAAGGAGATTTAAATGGCAAACATAAAATCAGCTAAAAAAAGAGTAAAAACTAGTGAAAAGGCTAGATTAAGAAACAAAAGTAAAAAAACAGCAATGAGAACACAAATGAAAAAGTTAGAAGATATCATTACAACTGGTACAAAGGAAGAAGCATTAGTACAATACAACGTAGTTTCTTCTAAGTTAGACCGTGCAGTTGGAAAAGGTTTAGTTCAAAAAAACTATGCTGCTCGTCAAAAATCTAACTTCATGAAAAAAATTAATGTAATGTAATCAGTTTAAGTGGCCTTCCAACGGATGGCTACTTTTTGTTATTTTTTATAATACATACTAAAACTAAGGATTAAAATGAAACGAGAAAATATAAGGAACTTTTCAATAATTGCTCATATCGACCACGGTAAGAGTACACTGGCAGACCGAATTTTAGAAATGACTGATTCAGTTGCCCACCGTGATATGCAAGCGCAATTATTAGACAGTATGGATCTGGAACGTGAGCGTGGAATTACGATCAAGCTAAACGCTGTTCAGTTATCATACAAGGCAAAAAATGGTGAAGAGTATATCTTCCACTTAATCGATACACCGGGACACGTCGACTTTAACTATGAGGTTTCTCGAAGCTTAGCCGCTTGTGAGGGAGCAATCTTAGTGGTTGATGCAGCTCAAGGAATCGAAGCGCAAACTCTAGCTAATGTATATTTAGCAATAGAGAACGATTTAGAGATTCTTCCGGTAATCAATAAAATTGATTTACCAGCAGCCGATCCAGATCGTGTATGTCAAGAGATTGAGGAAGTAATTGGTCTTGATACATCAAATGCCGTTTATGTATCAGCCAAAAGTGGAATTGGAATTGATGAGTTATTGGAAGCAATTGTCGAGTGGATTCCCGCACCACCGGAACCAGAGGAAGATAAACTAAAGGCACTTATCTTTGATTCATACTTTGACCCATACCGTGGGGTAATGATTTCTACACGTGTTATGAGTGGAGAAATGAAAAAGGGTGACCGTATCAAACTGATGCAAACAGGTAAGGAATACGATATTGTTGAACTGGGAGTAAACACACCAACCGAACTTAAGCGCGATAAACTTGTTGCTGGTGAAGTAGGATGGATGGCCGCTTCGATCAAAGATATTAAAGATACCCAAGTTGGGGACACGATTACGCAAGCGAATAATCCGGCTACTGTTGCCTTAGATGGTTATAAGCCAATGCAACCAACTGTATATTCCGGGTTATATCCAATCGATACAGCCAAGTATAATGATTTACGTGATGCGTTAGAAAAGATGAAGCTTAGTGATTCATCACTTGACTTCGAACCTGAAACATCACAAGCATTAGGATTTGGATTCCGTTGTGGGTTCTTAGGACTTTTACACATGGAAATTATCCAAGAGCGTCTTGAGCGTGAATTCAACATGGACTTAATCGCCACTGCTCCAAGTGTTATTTATGAAGTGACACTGACAAACGGTGAGAAGGTCATTGTTGATAATCCAAGTAAGATGCCAGAACGAGTTGTAATTGATAAAGTTGAAGAACCATTTGTAAAAGCAACGATTATGTCACCAGATGACTATGTTGGAAGCATCATGGAGCTTTGTCAACGTAAACGTGGAATCTATGTTAATATGACGTACTTAGACCAAAAACGTGTAAGTATTGTATACGAGATGCCACTTGCAGAAATCGTATATGATTTCTTCGATCAATTGAAATCAAAGACGCAAGGGTATGCATCATTTGATTATGAGATTATCGGATACCGTCCAGAGAAATTAGTTAAGGTAGATATTCTATTAAACGGAGAAGTTGTGGATGCCTTGGCGACAATTATGCACACTGATTTTGCTCACTCACGTGGTAAAATTATTTGTGATAAACTTAAGGAAATTATCCCAAGACAACAGTTCGAAGTGCCGATTCAAGCGGCAATTGGAAACAAGATTGTATCACGTACAACGATTAAAGCGATGCGTAAAAACGTACTTGCTAAATGTTATGGTGGGGATGTTTCACGTAAGAAGAAATTACTGAACAAACAAAAAGAAGGTAAGAAACGAATGAAGTCAGTTGGTAGTGTTGATATTCCGCAAGAAGCGTTTATCACGGTATTATCAGTTGATGACTAGGAGAGGATATTATGGCAAATTTTAAATATGACCGCATTGCGGAAGACTTAAAAATGAAGTTAAATATAATTATAAATGAACGATTTGATGATTTAAACTTTGTAACGGTAGTTGATGTTGAGTTAACTAAAGATCTTGGTGATGCTAAGGTTTATGTACAATGTTTAACGGATGGTAGTGAAGAATTTGTTATCAAGTATTTAGAATCTAAAAAAGGATACTTAAAACGTGAAATTGCAAAGCAAGTACAAATGCGTAAAGTTCCAAACTTAATTTTCAAATACGATCACAGTATGCAAAATTATAACCGTATTGATGAATTACTTGGTAAATAGGAGAAACTAATGAAATTAAGAATTGGTCACTCAAAAGATGTCCATCGTCTTGCCGCTGGAGAAACACTATTTCTTGGTGGAATCGAGCTGGAACACGAACTTGGATTAGTTGGGCACTCTGATGCTGATGTATTATTACATGCAATTACTGAGGCGATAATTGGGGCAATGGCAATGGGTGACATCGGTCACTTCTTTCCGGACAATGATCCAAAATACAAAGGCGTAGATAGCAAACTATTACTTGCAGAAGTGATTGAAGTAATGGAGGATAATGGCTATCAGATCGCTAATATCGATAGTACTATTTTTGCTGAACGTCCGAAGATTGGTCCGCATGTGCTAAAGATGCGAACTGTCGTTGCTGACATTTGCAAAATAGCATTAGAAGATATTAATATAAAGGCAACTCGAGGCGAGAAAATTGGCTCGATTGGTCGAGAAGAAGGTATGGGTGCAGAAGCAGTTGTACTTTTAATTAAGGAGTAATATGAAGAGAAAGATATTAATAATACTAATAATCTTGAGTTTATTTGCGACTATTGCAGTTGCTTCATATGCTGTGCTTTCTGGTGCATTGGAAAATGTCAAATCGGAAGTTGATTCGGAGGTTTCGGAAGTTGTGCAAAGTGAAGCTACTAAATCGGAAACTGCTGGTGTTGATACTGAGGTGCCGAGTGAGGCGGTTAGTGAAGTGACTACACCAGAGGGAAACCCCGAAACTGATGGGGGAGTTGATGAATTAGGGGCTCCAAGGGCAGAGAGTACATATCTGGATGATGACCGTGATACGGTTGCCAACTTATACGATGTTTGTCCGGGGATTGATGATTTTAGTAGTAGTTGTGATACAAGTGCTTACAGTGATACCTCTGTAAATACGAATACTAATACAAGTGCTGAAGGCTTAGATCCTTACGGTGTTCCTCGTGCTGAAAGTAAGTATCTGGATGAAGACGGTGATACAATTGCTAACTTCTATGATATTAGTCCGGGAATTGATGACGCTAGTGCAGCTTGTACTAACTAAAGATTGGTATTAACATAAAAGATGTGATTATGAAAATAATCACTTTTTTAAATTAGGAGATAAATGAAAATAAATATAATTGGTGCCGGATTAGCCGGAGTTGAAGCTGCTTGGTATCTTGCAAATAATGGTGTACAAGTAAAGCTATATGAACAAAAGCCCGTGAAATATTCACCGGCGCACAGTAGCGAAGGATTTGCTGAACTAGTTTGTTCTAACTCGTTTCGTTCTAATGAATTAAGTAACGCAGTGGGGGTATTAAAAGCAGAGATGGCCCTATTTGGATCGATTGTAATTGAAGCGGCGCGTGCTACAGAAGTTCCAGCTGGTGGTGCTTTGGCAGTTGACCGTGATTTATTTAGTGACTATATTACCAAGAAAATCAAGGCTCACGAAAATATTGAGATGATCTATGGTGAGGTAACGGCAATTAATCCAGATGAACTTACGATCATTGCCAGTGGACCGCTTACTAGTGATAGTTTGGCTAAAGAGATTGCTCGTGTATTAGGGCAAGATTACTTTTACTTTTTTGATGCAGCAGCACCAATAATTAGTAAAGAGTCGATTGACATGAATAAGGTTTATTTAAAATCACGTTACGATAAAGGTGAAGCTGCTTATTTAAACTGTCCAATGACAAGAGATGAGTTCTTCAATTTCTATGATGAACTAATTAAAGCTGAGTGTGCTGAGCAAAAAGAATTCGAGCAAAATGTCTTTGAGGGATGTATGCCGATTGAAGTTATGGCTAAACGAGGAATGAAAACAATGCTGTTTGGTCCGCTTAAACCTGTTGGTTTAGAAACTCCGGATGGAACGAAACCATATGCGGTTGTGCAACTACGTCAAGATAACGCAAGTGCATCATTATACAACCTAGTCGGTTTTCAAACGCACTTAAAATGGCCGGAACAAAAGCGAGTATTTAGTTTAATTCCTGGTTTGGAAAATGTTGAAATAGTCCGTTATGGTGTTATGCACCGTAACAGTTATATAAATGCGCCAACGTTACTTACTTGCGCTAATGAATATAAAGAAAATCCGAATATTATGTTTGCAGGTCAAATTACTGGTGTTGAAGGTTATGCCGAAAGTGCTAGTAGTGGAATCTTGACAGCGGTTCAAGCGCTACGTAAATTACATGGTCAGGAAGTAATTAAATTTCCTCATGAAACAGCAATGGGAGCATTGAATCATTACATTACCCACGCATCGGCTAAGAATTTCCAACCGATGAATGTAACGTTTGGAATTATGAAAGATTTAGATTATAAAGCTCCGAAAAAAGAGAAGAAACAAATCTATGCTAACCGCGCATTAGAAACGATGGAAGAGTTTATCAATGAGTCACTTAAATAGTTACTTTAAGTATCTAGAGTTACAAATGAACTTTTCTGAGCATACTTTGCAAAAATATCATTACGTATTATCCGATTTAGAAAAATTTGCTAAATTGATCGATACTGATATCGATGATCTAACGCTTCTTGATTTAAAACAATATTCGTTACAACTTGTCGATAAGCGCTATTCACGTGCAACCCAAGCACAAAATATCTCGATTTTGAAAAGTTACTACAAATACTTACTTCGAGAATCAATAATTACTAAAAGTCCAGCTAGCAGTTTAGTTTATCCGAAAAAGGATTCGCGATTACCAAAAACTTTATATGAAAGTGAATTGTATGCGCTATTCGAATCGATTGAAACTAGTCGCAAATTTGGGAAAAGAAATTTGGCCATCCTTACAGTTTTGTATAGTACGGGGATGCGCGTTAGTGAACTCGAAAGTTTAAAAGTAGATCAATTTGCGCAAAATCATAAGTCAATTACGGTTATCGGTAAGGGCAACAAACAACGAGTGGTGCCGCTAAATGATTATACGTATAACATTGTGCGCGAGTATATAGATCTGGAACGCGATGTACTTTTGGCAGGGAACGAATGTGATATGCTATGGATTAATAATCGTCACACTAATTTAACGGTTCGTGGAATTCGCTATATTATAAACAATATTGTAGATCACAGCGCTTTACTGATCAAAGTTTCACCACATACACTACGCCATAGTTTTGCAAGCCATCTGCTTAATGCAGGAATGGATATTAGAATGGTTCAAGAACTATTAGGTCATGAATCATTAACAACAACAGAAGTTTATACCCACTTAGATACTGCAATGCTAAGTGAACAGTATAAGAAACTCAATATAAGGAGATAATTTGCTAACAAGTCTAATTCAATTTACAGTTAATTCAATCATAATGTTACTAATTATTTTAGGGTTTTCGATTATTGGGCAAATCGCTAATCACAAGTTTTTTGACCAGCGATTTAAATATAATGTACCAATTGGTTTTGCCTGGTTTATGGTTACATTTCAAGTTATTAGTTTTCCGTTTATTTTATTACAAACTGCATTTAGTACGTTTTTAATATTTTTTATGTTTTTTCAAGTTGCGTGGCTAATCTATATAGTATTAAATCGTCAATATTTCACATTTAATGTTTTTAATGGAAAGTGGACACTGCAAGCGATTGTCGTTGTTTTAGTATTTTTAGTAATGCTTGCTAAATCAATTGTTTACAGTGACAGTTGGTTGTACTCTGCAATGATTACCTCAACGATTCAAAACAACTTAATTTACTCGCATAATGGAACGCTCGCGGATGTGCAGTTGTCGATTATGCATCACCGTTTTGAGTCATACTATTTATGGCAGGCAGTTGTCTCGATGCTCTTAAGTGGAAAGTACTTATTGGCATTAATATCTGAATATAAACTATTTGATGCCTTTTTATTAGTTTTAACGTTTATGGAGCTAGGACACCAGTTCAAAATGTCTAAGGCTAAGAGTGCGATATTTGCCTTGTGTATGTTTTTAATGTTGACCGCTCAAGGTAACTTTTTAAACTTGTCACCATTTCAAACTAGTGAGCCTCCGGTGCAATTATTTCAATTGAGTACCGGTACGGCGCTATATCATTATTATTTAATTCCATTTGCCATCATCTACTTGCGAATATTTAAGGATTTAACTGTTAAGCAAAAAAATATTTACTTAGTAGGGATGCTAATTGCCTTTAGTAGTCTATCAACAACGTTTTATTATACGCTGCCGCTTTATTATTTAACGATCCTAATTGCCGAACATTTAATTTATAAACAAAAAGATAGTTCAGTTGTTTTAGCGTTTATGACATGTTGGTTGATTATCATCAGTTGTTTTATCGGTGTGATGACAATGAATTTATCGTATGTGATTGTCTTTGGCTGCTGCTGGGGATTAATTACCAAAGCAACTTTAAGTTTATATCAGCGAGTATCGATTAATTTCCTGGGAATTAGCACTAAAATATTAATGCTTGGATATGCGATCGGAGCAATTTTACTATTTAATCCGATGGTCTTTATCAACCATGACTTCACAACTGATAAACAAGCTTTGCGTCTATACAATATCGTTATGGACTTTAATAATGGCGATTACCAAAAGATTATTTTACCGGTTGTTTGTCTTGTGTTTATCGTTGTGATCTTGTTTAAAATATTTACGAGCGAGCAATTTAAAATTTACGCCGAGTATATAATTATCTATAGTGTGATGTTTTTAAATCCATTTGCGATTTCGATGTATAAGTTGATTGGTATTCAACCAGTTATCTCAAGAATCTTCGCGTTTACGTTTATAGGATATTTAATTGTAATTTATGTATTTAAAACACCACTAATATCATTATATAAAGTAGTATTAATTATTTGGGTAGTAATTGCCATACCAGAGCACATCTCTAAACTAGACTCATCAATAAGTAGTAAGAGTAAACAGGTCACTTCGATTAATAGTAATTTTGATGAACTGGCAACGTATAATTTTATGCCCAATTCCTTTATTGTATTTGATAATTTGGATGCAACAGTTGGATCGGAAGTTTATTATACGGGAATCAACAAGTTAGTAGTGTTAAATCCTGCTTTAAGTTGGAGTCCAAGTATTAATAGTTGTAGTGCGCTCCAAGCCGATAGTGAGCTTTCGAGTAAGTACGAACATTGTTATACTATTTATGAAAAAGAAAATGCGATCGGTGAAGAGTTTGTATTCGAAACCGATAAATATGTTATTTATAACCAGTATTAATTATAAAATCAGTAGACTAACCATCTATTGATTTTTTTTTATGAAAAACACTTGAATAGATTTTCAAGTGTGCTATAATATACTTGAATAGTTATTCAAGTGTTATAACTAGATGATTAAAAAGGAGGAATTATGAAAACATACTACATACATAATGTTGATTGTGAAACGTGTGCACGCAAGATTGAAACGCACATCCAAAAAAAGACTGAAGCAAAAGAGGTGACAATTAATTTGATTAGTTCTAAACTACTAATCAGTGATTCGCATATTACCGCAGATGAATTAACTAGGTTGGCTAATCAAGTTGAAGATGGTGTGGAGATAACTAAGTCCCGTAATAAACAAGAAGCAAAAGTTGATTGGAAACTATATCGAATGATTATTAGTTTCAGTTTGCTGCTATTAGGAATTGTACTAAATGCACCAGTACTTTATTTAATTGGGTATGTGATAGTCGGATACCCAGTAGTTAGACTCGCTGTTAAAAATATGCTCCAATTGCAGTTTTTTGATGAGTACTTTCTAATGTCAATTGCGACTATTGCGGCATTAACTATCAACCAATTTTCAGAAGCGCTTGCCGTGATGTTATTTTATAGCGTTGGAGAATACATTCAGGAGCGTACTTTAGATACAACTAAAATGTCAATTACGAAGTTAGCTAAAATCGGTACTCGTGACGCGAACAAAGTCGTTGATGGCCAAGTTACGAAAGTAGATGTTGAAGAATTGCAAATCGGTGATGTAATTCGCGTGGCTAGTGGTGAGAAAGTAGGAGTCGATGCGATTCTTTTAGATGATCATGCGTTAATTGATACATCGCATTTAAGTGGTGAGAGTGAACCACAACAGATTATAAACAAGCAAAAAATTTATGGTGGAAGTATTAACTGTGGAAATATTATCGACCTGGAGGTGGTGGCTACAGCCGACGAGTCGATGGTTGCGAAACTAATTGAACTAGTGACTTATGCCGATAGCAAAAAGACCCGAACAGAACAGTTTATTACGCGATTCTCTAAAGTGTATACACCAATCGTGGTTGTTATATCAATTCTTATAGCAGTGTTCTTCCCAATCGTATTTGGAATTAGTCAAAGTGAAGCGATATATCGTGCGGTAACATTATTAGTAATCTCTTGTCCATGTGCATTTGTTCTAAGTGTTCCACTTGGTTATGTGATTGCGATTGGAACTCTTGCCAAAGAGCATGTACTAGTTAAGGGGTCAATGGCGATTGACCGCTTGAATAAAATTACGACGATTGCCGTTGACAAAACCGGAACATTAACAACTGGGAAATTTGAAGTAGTTGAATTTACTAATAATTCTAACTACGATGATGATTTTATTAATAGCTTGGTAGCAAGTGGTGAAGAGCATGTCGTACATCCAATTGCAAAAAGTTTATTTGATTACGCGAATAACGGAACGCTGTTAGCGATCAGTGATCTTACGCAAAACAACGGAACTGGAATTGAGTTTAAGTATCAAAATAATTTATATGCAATCGTTAAAGCGAGTAGTGATGAAGCTTATACAGTATCGCATTTACTAGAAAATGGACAAATGATTGCCGGATATAAATTACAAGATAAGATAAAGCCGGGGATATCAAAATGGATTGCTAGTTTAAAAGAGTCAGGAATACGCGTCTTGATGCTAACTGGAGATAATTTCCACGTGGCGAATATGGTTGCTGATAAAGTTGGAATCGCCGATGCAGATGTATTTTCCGGGTTACTGCCAGAAGAAAAACTAAATGTTGTAGAAACACAAATTAATGGTGGGGATGTTGTGGCCTTTATCGGGGATGGATTAAATGATGCAGCTGTAATTAAACGTAGTGATCTTGGAATTTCGATGGGAGCAACTGGTAGTGAACTGAGTATCGACAGCTCCGATGTTGTTATTAGTGATGACAATATTACCAAAGTTTTAAATGCAATTAATGTTAGTCATAAAGCTAACCAAATTATTAAACAAAATATTATAATTGCCTTTGTCGTAAAAATAATCTTTATCTTACTCGGAATAATTGGTATAACAACAATGTGGGAAGCAGTATTCTCAGATGTGGGGGTAACGCTTATCGCGATAGCTAATTCAATGCGAATAAAAAGGAAGTAATATGACAGATAAACTTGCACAATTTTTCTCGATGTTTGGAGATGAGACGAGAATTAAAATATTAATGTTATTATTAACTGGAGAATCAACGGTGACGGAAATTGCTGAAAAGTGTGATTTGACCATCTCTAATACATCGCATCAGTTGCGAATGCTTCGTGATGAAAAATTGGTGAAAGCCCGTAAATCCGGAAAATATAATTACTACAGTTTAGATGATGATCACGTCAAAGTTATAATCGAATATGGGATTGATCACTTGTCTGAAAAATGTTAGTAGTATGTTTAAGCGGAAATAGCAGTAAATTAAAATCAAGTTCTTAGCAGCGTCTAAGTTCTTGATTTTTTTTCGTCAATAGTCAGGCACCACTCCACCAATGAATACGTAAACGATTAGTTTGTAAATTTGTTGTTAATTATTTTGCGATACGTATTAAATTATGATATTATATAGGTGAAAGCGTATACCTTGTTTTCGATGGACAAAAATGGAGGGTAATCATGAAAAAAATATTAGGAATGTTAGCAGTACTAGTAATTTTATTAGCAGGATGTAATGGGACAACAAGTTCAAGCGATGTAGTAACAGAGCTTACAGAACCGGTTGAGATTGAATTTTGGCACGCAATGAATGGAATTAATGAAGAAACATTAAATACAATCATTGAAAACTATAACAGTTCACAAGATATCGTAACTGTAAAAGCAATTAACCAAGGTGCTTATAAAGATTTAGATACGAAAATCCAAAGTGCGGGACAAGCAGGTCAGCTACCGACACTGGCTCAAGGATATCCAAACTCTATTTATGAATATATTCAAAATGATTGGGTTACTGATTTAGCACCATATGCGGAAGTTAATGCCTTCGATTTAGATATCGATAACTTTATTCAAACATATGTTGATGAAGTAACGGGGGAAAACGGAGAATTACATGCCATTCCATTTAATAAATCAACAGAATTATTATTCTACAATGAAGATATGTTAAAAGAAGCCGGTGTTGAAGTTCCAACTACTGTTGATGAACTATTTACAGCTTCAGAAAAATTATACGAAAAAACTGGTAAACCAGGACTTGGTTTTGACTCTTTAAATAACTTATATGCAACACTTGCTTACAACAGTGGAATCACTAGCTGGGAAACAGATGGTGAGTTTAATTTAAATGACGAAAAAATTATTGGAAATGTAACTCGTTTCCAAGAAGCAATTAAGTCAGGTAGCATGCGTACAGCCGGAGAAGATGTATACATGTCAGGACCATTTGCTAATCAAGATGTAGCAATGTTTATTGGATCATCGGCAGGAACTGGATATGTTAAGAGTGGTGTAGATGGTAAATTTAACTGGTCAGTTGCAGAATATCCAACGGAAAGTGTTATTCAACAAGGTACAAGTATTGCCGTGTTTAACACAGCAACTGCTGAAGAACAAGCAGCAGCAGTTGATTTCTTACAGTTTTTAACAAACGATGAGTCAATGAATATTTGGACGCAAGCAACTGGTTATTTACCAGCAACTACTTCTGCACTAGAAAGTGCTGAATACCAAAAATTTATGGAAGGTGATGCATCAGCAACTGCAGCAGCAAACCAAGTTGATAATATGCAATTACTAGTTCCAGTATTTGGTGGAAGTCAAGAAATATACAGTGTTAATGTTACTGATACAATGAAGTCAATATTAGAGGGTGGGGAAGATGTTAAAGCAGCTTTAGATGATTTAAATCAAGAAGCTAATGACATTTATGCTCGTAACAATTAATAAAAACTTTAAAGGTCGTTTACGACCTTTTTTCAACTGAAAGGGCAATATGAATTTAACAATTAAAAATGTACAGAAAAAGTACGGTGATACTGAGGTTATCAAAAATTTAGATTTAGAAATAGAATCGGGGGAATTAGTGTCATTACTAGGACCAAGTGGTTGTGGTAAGTCGACGACGCTGTTTATGATTTCTGGTCTTGAACCAATTACTAGTGGACAAATATTTTTTGGAGATGAGGATGTAACTAATTTATCGGCAGATAAACGCGATATTGGTTTAGTGTTCCAAAACTATGCATTATATCCACACTATACAGTGCTAAGAAATGTAATGTTTCCTTTGCTTAATAAAAAAATCGATAAAGCGACAGCTGAAAAGCAAGCGATGGAAGTTATTCGTGCTGTAAAGCTGGAGGATCATGCGCATAAAAAACCAGGGGAGTTAAGTGGAGGACAACAACAACGTGTCGCTATTGCACGTGCTATAGTTAAAAAACCTAAAGTGCTATTGTTAGATGAACCACTTAGTAACTTGGATGCAGAATTAAAAGTTAAAACGATTATGGAGATTCGTGAGATTCAAAAACAATTTGGAATTACAACTATTTTTGTTACTCACGATCAACAAGAAGCGCTTGCAGTATCTGATCGAATTGTCGTTTTAGATCGTGGAGTTGCTCAAGATGTTGGAAAACCAAATGATCTTTATCGTAAACCAGCTAACAGCTACGTTGCCAACTTTATCGGTTCACCAAATATTAATTTATTTGAAAGTGAAATTATCGATGGTAAAATCCAAGGCCTTGAAGAGTTGATTGATGGACAAATTAAGATTGAAGACGGTCTGTATGAAATTGGAATTAGACCGGAAGCTTTTTATTTAGATGCTAATAGTAAATTTACCATTGACCCAACTAGCCGTGAAATCTTAGGACGTGACATCTTAATATACGCCAAAATCAAAGATGTTGATATGCGCTTAATTATAAGAAATATCAGTGAGAACAACCTAGATGAAAATAATAATTTCAAAGTTAAGCTTGAAGATGTTTTAATCTTTGATAAAGAAACTAAAATGAGGATTGACCATGAATAATAAAACAATTAATGGGTCAAGGAGAGCTTATTATTTCATTGCCCCGGCACTTATATTAATTACAATTTTCACTATCTATCCAATCTTTAATGCATTTTATTTAAGTTTTCAAGATCCACGTGGAAATTTATCATTAAGTTCGTATGAGTACGTACTAACGAGTAGTGTATTTTGGAAGGCGGTTAAAAACACGTTGATTTACGCGGTAGTGGTAACACCAATATCATTGTCACTATCTTTAGTAATCTCGTATATGTTGTCGCTTAAAATTAAATTTCAAAACACTTTCCAGACGATGTACTTTCTGCCATATGTTACAAGTACGATTGCTATCGGTAGTGTTTTTGCGATGATGTACCATACTAATTATGGAGTTTTAAATGGAATCCTGACATCATTTGGTCTAAGTCCAATCGGTTGGCTAACTGATCCTAAGTATTCAATGCTAGCGGTAATTATCTTTGGGATTTGGAAGTCTCTAGCTTTTAACATTTTAATAATGTTTACGGCACTACAAGGTATTGATGAAAACTTAGAGAAGGCTGCCTTGGTTGACCATGCGTCATCTCTAACGATTTTCCTAAAAGTTAAAGTACCACAAATCTATCCAGTAGTCGCGTATTTATTGGTTATCGATTTGATTTATAACTTTAAAGTTTATGAGGAAGTAGTATCTTTATTTAAAGGTAATGCTGGGATTGATAATTCAGCGATGACGATGGTATATTATATCTACCAACAGTTCTATACAATTCATGATTTTAGTTTAGCAGCGGTAGGAGCTGTGATGTTACTAATTATCGTGGGACTATTAACGATATTAAATAAATTTGTTTCCAAGAGATTAGGGGGTAACTAAAATGGATAAGTTGAAAAAAGTTTTATTATATTCGTTTTTGATTGTAGTAGCAATGGTTACGCTCTTTCCGTTTGTATGGATGTTATTAACATCTCTAAAAACATTACCCGAAACAATGCAAATGCCTCCGAAAATATTTCCCGAGCAATTAATGTTCTCCAACTATATTACCGCGCTAAACAAAGCGCCGTTTGCTACCTACTTTTTTAATTCAGTGTTTACGGCTTTAGCATCGACAACATTATTGCTAATTGTAACAATTACCAGTGGGTTTGCATTTGCTAAATATGATTTTAAAGGAAAGAATTTAATCTTTACAATTTTACTTACAACTCTAATGATTCCAGGAGAAATGTTAATCATTACCAACTTCGATACGATTGCTAAACTTGGTTTATACGATACGCGTGTCGCTTTATTCTTACCATATTTATCAAGTATCTTTTATATCTTTTTAATTCGTCAATTCTTTATGACTGTACCTCATGAATTATATTTAAGTGCGAAGGTTGATGGTAGTAGTGATTTACAGTTTTTACTGAAAATTTTGATTCCAATTTCTAAGCCAGTAATAATTACAGTATCGATGTTAAATATAGTTGCAAGTTGGAATTCGTATTTATGGCCACTAATTATTACGAATAGTGTTGAAAAGCGAACGTTACCAATAGGACTGATGCAATTTACAACCGATGCCGGAACCGAATATAATTTATTGATGGCAGCGAGTACAATTATAATCATTCCGATTATAATCTTATTTATAGTTTCAAGAAAATACATTGTAGCTGGACTAACCAAAGGTTCAGTAAAAGGATAATATGACAAAATTAATTTTTAAATCAGGAATGACAACGATTGGCGGAACAATTGTTGAACTAATCAGTGGTGATAATCGCATCATCTTTGATTTCGGAACAGTATTTGATCCAAGTTCAGCAATTGAATTACAACCGGAAGTTGATGGAGTGTATGATGGAACGAGCAAGTATCATGATAGTATAGTGATTTCGCACATTCATCTCGACCATATCAAAGCGATGAATTTAGTTGATGAAAGCATCCCAATTTATATGCATGAAAAATCAATCGAGATGCTAGCGGGGTTAAAAGCGATTGGTTTTGATGGAATCATGGGTGAGTGGCGAGATTACTCACCGCTCAATGAAGTGACAACGATTGGTGGATTTACGGTAACTGCTATTGAGGTCGATCACGATGTCCCAGGTTCAATTGGACTAATTTTTGAAAATGAAGACATCACTTTAGCGTATACCGGTGACTTGCGTTTGCACGGACTTCAACCCGAGCGCACTAAAAAATTCATCGAAGTGTGTCAAGATAAGGATGTAGATGTGCTAATTAGTGAAGGGGTAACCATCTCGTTTATTGAAGATGATTACGAGATTATTGCAAGTAGCGCTGTCGAAACAACAGAATTGGAATTTGCTAATACAATAATCGAAAATCTCGATGCTGATAAATTGACATTATTCAACCCTTATATAATGGGGATGGAAAGAATGCAGACGATGTTTACAGTTGCCAAGCAACTTGATAAGCAAATTGTCTTATCACCCGAGAGTAGTTATTTCGCTAAACACATCTTAAATGCACGTAATTGTTTGGTGCTTGGCGAAGATCGTTTTGCTACCGAATTTCAAACGATAGCGATTAGTCAAATTAATTCTGACTATCTAGTTCAGTATGACTATCAAACTAAAGATGCGTACGCACCTCTATTTACCAATGCGACGTTATTACAAACCGGTGGAGAACCATTAGGTGATTATGATCCCCGTCATGCAGTTTTAAAAGAGCAATGTGAATTAAATAATGTTGAGTTTTTAGAACTTGGGCTAGGTGGACATGCTTCGCCGGAGAATCTACAATATATTGCCGATCAGATCAAACCGAAGTATACCTTCCCCTTACATAGTTTTAAACCGCAGTTATTAACTGCAAAAGGAAGTGTACAAATACTACCCCAAAAAGGTGTTGAGTACCATTTTAAGGGACATATCTTAAGCGATTAAAACGGAAAAGTTCTTTCCGTTTTCTTTTTGCTATAAATTCTTAATAAATACGTTTGACAAAGTCGTGCCAATATTGTACAATTAATATTGTCCGAAAAGGATAAATTGAAGAACTTTGAAAACTAAATAGATAGGAACCCTGTCAAGGAATTGACAGAAACAAAATCAATAAAATCAAGATTTAATTGAGACAGAATACAACTTTAATACTGAGAGTTTGATCCTGGCTCAGGATGAACGCTGGCGGCATGCCTAATACATGCAAGTCGAACGAACTACCTCTATGACCTTGAAAGTGCTTGCACTGGATTGTGATTAGAATTTGTAGTTAGTGGCGGACGGGTGAGTAACACGTGGGTTACCTGCCACACAGAATGGAATAACTATTGGAAACGATAGCTAATACCGTATATGACCTTCGGGTTGAAAGGGGCGTTTGCCTCGCTGTGTGATGGGCCTGCGGCGCATTAGCTAGTTGGTAAGGTAAAGGCTTACCAAGGCGACGATGCGTAGCCGGACTGAGAGGTCGATCGGCCACATTGGGACTGAGACACGGCCCAAACTTCTACGGGAGGCAGCAGTAGGGAATTTTCCGCAATGGACGAAAGTCTGACGGAGCAATGCCGCGTGAGTGATGAAGGTTTTCGAATCGTAAAGCTCTGTTGTAAGGGAAGAACAGCACTAGTAGGAAATGACTAGTGTGTGACGGTACCTTACCAGAAAGCCACGGCTAACTACGTGCCAGCAGCCGCGGTAATACGTAGGTGGCAAGCGTTATCCGGAATTATTGGGCGTAAAGCGCATGTAGGCGGCTCTTTAAGTCTGATGTGAAAGCCAGTGGCTCAACCACTGAATTGCATTGGATACTGGAGAGCTAGAATCTTGGAGAGGTAAGTGGAATTTCATGTGTAGCGGTGGAATGCGTAGATATATGAAGGAACACCAATGGCGAAGGCAGCTTACTGGACAAGTATTGACGCTGAGATGCGAAAGTGTGGGTAGCAAACAGGATTAGATACCCTGGTAGTCCACACCGTAAACGATGAGTGCTAGGTATTGGGATAACTCAGTGCCGAAGTTAACGCATTAAGCACTCCGCCTGGGGAGTACGGTCGCAAGGCTGAAACTCAAAGGAATTGACGGGGACCCGCACAAGTGGTGGAGCATGTGGTTTAATTCGATGCAACGCGAAGAACCTTACCAAGACTTGACATCCCCGGCAAAGCTATAGAGATATAGTGGAGGTTATCCCGGTGACAGGTGGTGCATGGTTGTCGTCAGCTCGTGTCGTGAGATGTTGGGTTAAGTCCCGCAACGAGCGCAACCCCTATCCCTAATTGCTAACATTAAGTTGAGGACTTTAGGGAGACTGCTATTGTAAGATAGAGGAAGGCGGGGATGACGTCAAATCATCATGCTCTTTATGTCTTGGGCTACACACGTGCTACAATGGCTGGTACAAACTGCTGCAAGCTCGCGAGAGTAAGCGAATCAGATAAAGCCAGTCTAAGTTCGGATTGGAGTCTGCAACTCGACTCCATGAAGCCGGAATCACTAGTAATCGTAGATCAGAATGCTACGGTGAATACGTTCTCGGGTCTTGTACACACCGCCCGTCACACCACGAAAGTTGGTAACACCCAAAGTCGTTGTATTAACCTTTATGGAGATACGCGCCTAAGGTGGGATTGATAATTGGGGTGAAGTCGTAACAAGGTATCTCTACGGGAACGTGGGGATGGATCACCTCCTTTCTAGGGAATGATGGACTTATAGTTTAACTATTTGACAAACATCTTAAAAGAGCGAAGTAAAGGCCGTTAGCCTTACTAAGAAGAATACTTATAAAAAATTCAACCAAACACAATAATAAAGTTGTATGGTTTCCTATCTATTTAGTTTTGAGAGTTTTGCTCTCGAATTTAAGAAGAACGTTGAAAACTGGATAAGTTAGAGTCGCAATTAAATTTATTTAATTATGATTATCTCCGATAGAATTTAATTCTATCAAAATATTTTTCGAAATACAAAAGGGTAAATCATGATTTCTAAATTAATTTGCAAACATTATAAAATATGAAAAATTAATTTTTTCGTAAACTAAAGTATAAAAAATATAGAAGATAGTAAGGGCACACAGTGGATGCCTTGGCACTAGAAGGCGATGAAGGACGTGACGAACTGCGATAAGCTAGGAGGAGATGTAAGTAATCTGTGAATCCTAGATTTCCGAATGGGGAAACCCACATATTGTTATGAATATGTATCTTTAGAGTGAATACATAGCTCTTTAGAGGCGAGACCCGGTGAACTGAAACATCTTAGTAACCGGAGGAAAAGAAAGAGAATTCGATTCCCTAAGTAGCGGCGAGCGAAAAGGGAGGAGCCCAAACCAGATTTGATCTGGGGTTGTAGGACTGAATACGTAGAGTAAAAAATTGATTTGATAGCTGAATAACCTGGAAAGGTTAGCCGCAGAAGGTGAAAGCCCCGTAAGTGAAATCAAATCAGCTCTTTTCAGTATCCTGAGTACGGCAAGGCACGTGGAACCTTGTCGGAATCCACCGGGACCACCCGGTAAGGCTAAATACTAACTAGTGACCGATAGTGAACCAGTACCGTGAGGGAAAGGTGAAAAGAACCTCGGAAGAGGAGTGAAAAGATCCTGAAACTGTGAATGCCTACAAGTAGTCAGAGCGCGTTAATGCGTGATGGCGTGCTTTTTGCAGAATGAGCCGGCGAGTTACGATACCATGCAAGGTTAAGTGGAAAACACGGAGCCGTAGGGAAACCAAGTCTTAATAGGGCGAATAAGTATGTTGTCGTAGACCCGAAACCATGTGATCTACCCATGAGCAGGTTGAAGATGCGCTAATCCGCATTGGAGGACCGAACCACCGAACGTTGAAAAGTTCTTGGATGACTTGTGGGTAGGGGTGAAATGCCAATCGAACATGGAGATAGCTGGTTCTCTCCGAAATAGGTTTAGGCCTAGCCTCGGAATAGATTACTGGAGGTAGAGCACTGATAATGTGATGGCCCCGTCAAGGGGTACTGATCATTGACAAACTCCGAATGCCAGATAATTGTTTTCCGGGAGT
>CP136953.1:0-305000 GCA_033103385.1 Mollicutes bacterium LVI A0039 | reverse complement strand
TCTAATAAATTAGATAAGGTAACTAACTTCTATGTTCGTGGACAAAAATATAGTGATATAGTAGAATTTGAAGTTTCTAAATAATATTAATTATTAATATTGGTCAATTAGATCAATATTTTTTTTAATTTAATAAGTGTACCCTGCACTTGACACAGTTGTGCTATTGTGTTAGTATATGAGTGTGGTACGAAAGGGGTAAGGTGAGTAAGCTATTATATAAAACAATTGCAGAACAGATAATGAGCGATATCTTAATTGAAAATTTAGAGCCTGGTTCAAAACTTAAAAGTGTTAGGGAATATGCAATCGCATATAGTGTAAACCCCAAAACAATTCAAAGGGCATTTGATTATTTAGATGACATTAAAATATTTCATTCGATTGTCGGTGAAGGAAGATTTCTATCAAGCGAAGGTGATGTAATTAAACAAATTCGCATTCACCTAATTGAATCTGAAGTTGAACTGTTCATATCCAAAATGAAAACGTACAAGTTGCCACTTGAAGAAATTGAAAGTTTAGTTAAGGAGTGTTATGAGGGAAATAGTTAGTGTAGAGAACTTGACCAAAAAAATCAGGAAGAATGTCTTATTTGAAAATTTATGTTTCAATATTAGCAGTGGAGAAGTTGTAGGGCTATTAGGTCACAATGGTGCGGGAAAATCGACTATCCATAAAATTATTGCTAATCGGGAAAATGCTGACTCTGGTAATGTTAGAATTGCTGGCGAGGATAAGTCATTTGAAACATACAATCCAAATGTAATCTTAATTCCAGATAAAATTATGATGATTCCCAACATATCAATAGTCGATAACTTTGAGTTATTAACTAAGAATTACAACGTTGATCGTACATTTTTCGAAAAATATATTGGCGTTATTAACTTGGAGTTAGATCGCGTCATAAACAGTTTATCCAAGGGAAATCAAGAGCTGGTACAAATTATAATTTTACTTAGTATCAATGTTGATTTATATTTGTTAGATGAACCGTTTAGTGGTGTAGATATCTTTAGACGTGATTTAATTCAAAAAATTATTATTGATGTGAGTTTACGTAATCCAAACGCGGCGATGATTATGACTAGCCACTTGATTAATGAAATTGAAAAAACTTTGACTAGAGTATTGTATTTAGATCAAGGTCATATTGTTATTAATAAAAATATAGAAGATATTACTGAAGAACACCAAAGTCTTTTTGAATATTTAAAAGATTTCTTTGGAGAAAGTGTGGGGTATAACAATGTTTAATGATTTTAAAAAGATGAATGGACTTAACTTCTACTTAACAATAATTATCTCGATTGTATATCTAATTTCAATCGGCATCAGTGCCGTTTTGCTAATTACCAAAGACAGTTTTGATGATCCATTCTTATACATTACAATTGAATATGTGCAATCGATTGCATTTTATATCATAGCGGCTGTCTTTGTTATTTTTGTACTTAAAGCAACTACCGGATTAAAGCGAGAAATACTACTTATGTATCGAGGTCGAAACTATTATTTGAAAATGCAATTTATGACCATATGCGCATATAGTATCCTGTTAACGGGGTTAAGAGCTGCTATTCTTTTCTTAGGAAAATTACTGCAAGTCAATTTAGCTGAACTAGAAATGGTATTTAATTTCACTCCAGTAAACACTTTATCAATAACATTTGTTTTGATAATTCTCAGCTATTATTTTATGATTTATGTATCTGATATATTTTTCAATACGAACACTAGATACAACTCGTTTAAAGTTCGCCTGATGCATACAATCTTATTTATGAGCCGTGCACTGGTAATTACTATAGCTAGTTTGATACTTTTATTTGAGTACAGCATAATAGGTATTGATTGGTATAATCCAATAAAGGCACTTGTGTTCATACCTGATAACCCAAATGCTTTTACACTATCTATATTTACTTTAATGGTTATGACAATATGCTTGATCATCGATTATTCGTGTCATTTTAAAAAGAAAGTTATTATATAGGGGGTAGCATGCAAAAGCGATTAATATTTAGCCTCATGATTATTGTTACACTGTATGTAGCATTATTTAGTGGCATGAAAAAAATTCAAACTAGTTATACTGATCAATTTGAGTATTTAAATGATAATCAAATTAGAGTTTATAACTTGTATGGATTTAAAACTGAGGAGCAACAAGCAATCACGAATATCCAAGGTGTTACAAAGGCTGAATTTAGCAACACACCAGTACTTGCGCACTATTACTTATCTGGTGAAGAAGATGTGAAGAGTGGATATTTACGTGACGCATATGGATTTGTTATACCGCAAGACAGTCAGTATCAAAAAGAACTTGAATTTATTGAAGGAACGTATTTAACTGATACAAATCAAGTTATCATCTCTGAGCAATTAGCCGAAGGGATTACTAAGTACTCAGACGTTCCAAGAAATCAAGTGCTTGGTAGTAATTTTGGACACAATCTGACGATTGTAGGAATTTATAAAGATGACGATTTAGATGGGTATTTTGTAAAGAATTATGTAGGTAGTGCTCCTGAATTTGATGAGGTACAATATGACAAATCCTTCTATACATTTAATATGCAGCAGCAGTTGAGCAAAGATTTGGTGATTAATACGATTAACTATGATTCAGAAATGTATGATTATGAAAAATTTGTAACGGATTGTGGTCCAAACAAAGTAAACGAGAGTCAAATTACAAATGAGGATTACTTTTTGTATTCGGATTATTATCTATATACATCTGGCTGTATGGTTGACTATGAAGCGAGTATAGCCAAAGGAGCAGAAGGGTTGATTGATCCTAATACAACCGAATATGGTGAACAATTCAACCAGTATTTATTACTAACTGTAGATGAGCAAAGCAAGGAGTCAATAATATCAGAACTTGAAACTATGCTGCCAAATGCAGGTATAGTTACTAAAAATACGCAATACTCTGATTTTAAGAATGTGAATGAAAATAAAAGACTTATGGTTGTGTCGATGATCGTAATTGTGGTCATGATATTTGTTCCGAGAATCGAATTGAAGAAACGAAAAAAATAAAATTATACAATCATTTCAAGTTTAAAATTATACTGAAATGGTTGTTTTTTATAGTTTTTATCAAGTTTTTTCACGGAATGAATAAAGTTTTGCAAAAAAATCAAAAAAAAGTCAAAATAATGTTGCAAACAATACTCTTTTGTTGTATAATAAAAGTGTAGTTTGGTTGTGTAGCTCAGTCGGTAGAGCAATGGACTGAAAATCCATGTGTCGGCGGTTCGATTCCGTCCACAACCACCATTTTAATTTGACAAGTAATTGCCATTTTGGTATAATAATATTTGTTGAAATGCCCATGTAGCTCAGTTGGTAGAGCAAACGGCTGTTAACCGTTAGGTCACAGGTTCGAGTCCTGTCGTGGGCGCCATTTTAAAATTAAATATGCGGATGTGGTATAGTGGCTATTACCTCAGACTTCCACTCTGATGACGAGGGTTCGATTCCCTTCATCCGCTCCAAATAAATGGCCTGTTGGTGAAGCGGTTAACACACATGCCTTTCACGCATGCATACACGGGTTCGATCCCCGTACAGGTCACCATTTATTAAAATTGAATACGCGGATGTGGTATAGTGGCTATTACCTCAGACTTCCACTCTGATGACGAGGGTTCGATTCCCTTCATCCGCTCCATTCGCCCATGTAGCTCAGTTGGTAGAGCAAACGGCTGTTAACCGTTAGGTCACAGGTTCGAGTCCTGTCGTGGGCGCCATTTTTATGTAAAATTAAATATTTAAACGTGGCCTGTTGGTGAAGCGGTTAACACACATGCCTTTCACGCATGCATACACGGGTTCGATCCCCGTACAGGTCACCATTTTTTAAATTGAATACGCGGATGTGGTATAGTGGCTATTACCTCAGACTTCCACTCTGATGACGAGGGTTCGATTCCCTTCATCCGCTCCAATTAAAAAGCTTAGTTAAGTGATATTTAACTAAGCTTTTTTTACACCATTTAGTCTTATCGATTTGTGGTATCATATAGTATAATGATTATATCTATATAGTATAGCAAATGAGGAGGAATGATGATTGACTATATAAAAACCAACATATGTGAAGTAGAGGAATTTGAATTATTAAAGTCCAATCAATTTCGTACTGTATATTTAGTTAATAATAAACTTGTCGTGATGTTTAGTGCTAATGCCAAAGTAATTTTTAACTGGTATATGGACAATCAAAATTTCGCGCCTGCTACGATTTATGGAACCGATGAATGCATCTGTTATGATTATTTGGTTCCGAGCAGTGATTATGTGAAAAAGTTCCATTTATTAGATTTTATTCGAAATTTTCGTCCGAAGTTAGTATCGATCTCCGATAGTGAGTATTATGACGCTATAGAAGACGAATATCGCCTCAATTGTATTAACTTGGGAATAAACCCACAATTACCACAACGTCCCGTAAAAGAGGGTTTATATCAACTTCACGGCAATGTTGATTTTGATCACACACTAGTTTTTGATGGGAAGGTAATTCTGTTAGATCCAAGGCCAATCACCGGGGCGATCCTAGTCGATATTATGAATATGTATCTATCGAGCTTTGAAGTTTTAAAAATGTTTGATATCGAAGAGATAGCCCGAACTTTAAATGTCCCGCAAACGGTTGTAGAGTACTACTATGAAATAATCCTATTGGCTAAATTAAATAAGATTGCCACGAAGGATGCGGAGTTATTTAAACAGTATTTAAGTTTATTAAGTGTTCGATAATATTCCTAAACAGTTATATGCTATGATTAGTTTAGAAGGAGTAAATATGAACATTTTAGATATTAAATTTTTAAACAGACAAAAACAAGAGAAGACACTTCGTGAGTATGATGGAAAATTGTATTTGATTATTAATACAGCATCAAAATGTGGACTAACGCCGCAGTTTGATGGCTTAGAAGCGATAAATCAAAAGTATCAGGAGGCCGGACTAGTTACAATTGGCTTTCCATGTGATCAATTTAACAATCAAGAATTTGATAGTGCTGAAAAAGCTGAAGAATTCTGTCGCATAAACTTTGGCGTTACGTTTGAGATTATGGATAAAATTGATGTTAATGGTCCTAACGAAGCACCGATATTTACTGAACTGAAACGTCAACAAGGTGGATTGTTAGGTTCTAAAATCAAATGGAACTTTACAAAGTTTATTGTGGACCAGGATGGGAATGTAGTTAAACGTTTTGCCCCAACCGAAAAACCGGAAAAAATTGAAAAGTTTTTGAGTGAAAATTTGTAGTTTTAAGTACTGAGCCCTTTTGGCTTGGTATTTTTTTAAAATATAGTATAATATAGTAAATACATGTGAGGAGAACAAGATGAAAAAGGCAAATAGGCATTATCTAAACATTATTAAGGTTATTGTTGTGGCATTGACACTGTTCATTCAAATATCAGTAATCTATTTATTTTTCGTACTATTTACGGAAATCGGCGCATATTCGTATTTTATAATCGAATTAATTGGGGTATTAATTGCGCTAAGAGTTTTAGGCTCAAACAAAAAGTATATCTATAAATTATCGTGGACCGTTTTCTTAGTGATAATTCCTGTAAGTGCAATTGTCTTTTACTTGCTTTATGGAAATCAACGATTTATTAAGAAAATTCGTAGTGTCGAGGATCAAATAGGAACGGACCTATCTTTTGGAAACCAGCAAAATGATCACATAGTTGATCAGCTAGAAAACAAACGTTTAAAAACGGATATTAATAGTATTTATAATTTATCAAAATATCCAGTGTATCAGAGTTCAGAGAATAAATATTTTAAGCTAGGTGAGGAATTTTTTGAGGATGTAATTGAAAAGTTAGAGAATGCTGAAAAGTTTATATTAATTGAGTTTTATATAATTGCACGTGGTGAACTTTATGAGCGAATCACCGACATTCTAATCGACAAGGTTAAAAGTGGTGTGGAAGTATATATGATTTACGATAAGTTAGGGAGCTTGCGAACATTTGGTAAAGACGAAGTTCAGCACTTAACTGATAACGGGATTAAAATTGTGGCGTTTAACAAAGATATAACAAAGATTTATCGCTTTGTTAGTTATCGAACACATCGTAAAATTATTATTGTCGATGGGAAGTACACATACACTGGGGGAAATAATTTAGCTGATGAATACATTAATATTGGAAGTAAATATGGACATTGGAAGGATATGGGGATCCGTGTTCAAGGTCCAGCGGCAAACTCGTTTATTTATGCGTTCTTTAAATCGTGGGTTCTGTTAACACAAAGTTCAGTGGATATCAAAAAATATGTTCAAGAGCAGCTGCCATACAGTGGCATTGAAGACAATATTGTTGTACCATTTACCGATGAACCAACTAATGATTTGGAGATTGCTTCCCATAACTATATGAGGATTATTGCCAATAGTACCGACTATGTATACATTACCACTCCCTACTTAATTATTGATGAGGAAATGATTAGCAGTTTAAAACTTGCTGCTAAAAGTGGTGTTGATGTACGAATTATCTTACCAGGAATTGCTGATAAAAAATTTATATATGAAGTTTCTATGGCGCACTGCTTAGATTTGATCCTTGCCGGTGTCAAAGTATATCGATACAATCCCGGTTTTATCCACGGTAAAACAATTGTTAGTGATGATTACTATAGTACTGTCGGTAGTGTGAACTTTGACTATCGAAGTTTGATGTGGAACTATGAATGTGCAATTTATGCATACGATTCTAATTTAGCAAAACAAATCCGTGAGGACTTTGAAGGGGAACTTAAATTAAGTACATGTATCAATGAACAATATTTAAAAGATCGAACATTATCGAGAAAGATTTTAAATGGAATCTTCCGCTTGATCGGCCCCTTGTTCTAAAACTTCGAGAAAGGAATAAATGACAAACGAAAAAAATTGGGAAACAGTAAGCTTTTCAAGTGTTGTTGAGTACCAACGCCAGTACTTCACAAAGTTATATAATGTCACAAACTTTGCCAGCGGTTATTATACGACAAGTAACGATCCAGAATATTTCAATGCTAATTCTATAATTGGTGTAGAAAAATCAGCAACCTTAAGCAGTGATATTTATGAGTTACTAGCTCAAGGCGTGGAAACGGCAAAAATCCAAGTTCCAAGTGGTGTGTTAAACTTTGCTGATGAATATGATCAAATATCATTGATTAGTTATGAATATCAACAATCGCCAATAAGCGATGAGATCGAAATCCACTTAGTTACCGAGCAAAATTATTTAGAATACTTAAAGTTAAGTTGCGCTTTACAAGTTCAAGAATATGGTAAGGAATATAAACAAGATGCCAATGCAACTTATTTAAATCAACAGCAGTATCAAATGTACATAATTAATTACCAGGGGATTAACGTTGGTGAATTTACCTATATTCCCCAATTACAAGCGGTCGAATCAATAATAATCTTAAGTGAGTATCAACGGCAAGGAGTAATGAGCCAATGCTTTGAAGTTATTACCAAACAATTATCCCCCAAAATATTTATGTCATCAGATAAATCGTCAATTGGCTTTTATCAAAAGTTAAATTGTCAGATTATTGATAGCATCGATGTCAATTATCTATATGGTAATAATCGAAACTTATTAATGTATTTAAGTTTATCTATATAACTTGACAGTTATATAGATGCGTGCTACAATAGAATTGATTAAATAAACGATTCTAGGAGATAGCAAAATATGAGTAAATTTAAAACGATCAATATTAATGAATTAAGTAAAATCAGCGATCCAGCAGTGATTGATATTCGTGAAAACAATGAAGTTGCAATGGGAATGGTACCAGGTGCCAAACATATTCCAATGATGGGGTTAATGTTGAATCCCGACAATTTCTTAAATAAAGACACAATGTACTATATATACTGCGCTGGTGGAGGACGAAGTATGCAAGTTTGTAATCAACTTAGTTTAGCCGGTTATCAAGTAGTTAATCTTGATGGTGGTTACAATGGTTACCGTAGATAATAAATAAGACACCTATTTGATAGGTGTTTTTTTATGCTTTATCCAATTCTAAATGGGCGTAGGCCTTATCGGTTGCCACGCGTCCGCGCGGAGTTCGATTAATAAATCCTTTTTGTAATAAATATGGTTCATATACTTCTTCAATATTAGCCTTATCTTCACCGATAGAAGAGGCAAGCGCTTCTAAACCGACCGGTCCTCCTCCAAAGTTTATAATAATTCCTTGAAGAATTCGATGGTCAATTTTATCCAATCCTTCAGTATCAACTTTTAGTCTCTGTAAACTATCGATAGTTATGGCTGTGGTTATAATTCCATCGTTTAATATTTCTGCAAAATCACGAACGCGCTTAAATAGTCGATTAGCAATACGTGGAGTCGAGCGACAACATTTGGCTAAGGTAATTGCCGCATTAGTATCGATATGGGTATCGAAGACTTGACTTGTTCGAGTTATAATTTCAGCAATTTCTTCATCGGTATAATATTCAAGTCGGGCGTCGATTCCAAAACGATCACGCAAAGGATTAGTTAAGTCTCCTGGACGTGTCGTTGCTCCAATTAATGTAAATGGAGCCAGATCGATATTTAAAGTTTTAGCTTGAGTATCTTTTCCGATGACAATATCAATTTTATAATCTTCCATAGCGGAATATAAAACTTCCTCAACAATTTTCGGAATACGGTGAATCTCATCAATAAATAAGATATCTCCGGGTTGTAAGACTGAAAGTATTGCTGCCAAATCTCCGGGCTTTTCTAAAGATGGGCCGTTGGTGATTTTGATATTGGTATTCATTTCATTGGCGATTATATGACTAAGCGTAGTCTTTCCCAATCCCGGTGGTCCATAAAATAAAATGTGGTCTAACACTTCTTGACGTTTTTTAGCTGCTTCAATGAAAATTTTTAGGTTCTCTTTAAGGGTTGCTTGTCCGATATATTCACTTAAGTATTGTGGTCTTAACGATAATTCATTCTCTTCTTCAAAGCTAGTATCTAGTAATCCTTCTTCCATAACTTTACCTCCTAGATGTTCAATTATTATTATATCACAGTTATATCGAGAAACATATAATAAAAGCAACAATTGAGTAGTAATATTTGTTATTATATATCTATAATAAAGGACGAAAATGAAGAGATATAAACAAAGATTAATAGCACTATTATTATTGGTTATAGCATTAAGTTATAATCCAACACTTTTTTTAGCACAAACATTAGATGAATTAGAGGCAGAGATTGCTCAAATTAAAGCTGATACAGAGAAACAAAAGGCTGAAAAAGAGAAAATTAAAGAAGAAAAATCGAATACAGAAGCAGATATTGCTGATATTCAAGGAGAAATTGAGGCAATTAATGCCAATATTGCTGCTGAACAAGCCAAAATTGATGCGAAAAATGGAGAAATTGAAGTACAACTAGGCAAGATTAAAGAAATTCAAGATAAGATTCCAGAAGCCAAGGCTGAAGCTGGGACTATGCTTGCTGCTATGCAAAAAATCGAGAACAGTGATATTCTTGTACAGATTGTTTTAGCACCTTCAGATGATGAAGAAAACAATATTTTGCGTCGTTTAGAATCGGTAAACACTATCTCTGAGTTTGCTGGTGGTGTAGTTGTCGAGCTTATTGACCTTGAAGCTGAATTACTGTTTGAAAAAACCGTTTTAGACAAACAAAAAGCGGAACTTGAACAAAATCAATTAGCTTTGGAAACTGAACAAAATAATTTAGAAACTAAGCAAGCAGAATATATGGAAGTTCTTGCGAGCCAATCGGAATCGATTGAGAGTATTGATGCTTCAGTAGGAAAAGCCGCAGAAGATCAAGCAATGTTAGAAGACACCTTGGCATATTACCAATCACTTGGTTGTAGTGGGGCCGATGTTGTTGGTTCTAAATGTGGTGGTCTGGCTGATGACGATGGTGATGGAATCCAAAATAATCAAGATTCATGTCCAAACGAATACGGTACGCAAGGCAACGGATGTCCTTCTTCAGGTGGTGGAGATACTGGCGGCGGTGGTAACACTGGTGGCGGTGGTAACACTGGTGGAGGAGGATCTAGCGGAACGTTTATTCGTCCGTTATCCAGTGGTGTTGTAACATGTGAATATGCATGTTATAGTGGCCATCAAGGTATCGACTTAGATCACTCTGACTATGCACCTATTTTAGCAGCAAACAGTGGAGTTGTTACAACAGCACGTGGTGGATGTGCACCGTTCGTAGCGGGTTACGATGGCTGTAATGGTGGTTATGGAAACTACGTAATGGTAACTCACAATACAAGCAGTGGAACATACTTCTCACTATATGCACACTTAGCATCCCTTAACGTAACCCAAGGACAAACTGTAAGTCAAGGGCAGCAAGTCGGAACCCTAGGTGATAGTGGAAATAGTGCCGGATCACATTTACACTTAGAAATGTATAAAGATGCAAATGGAAACGGGGTTCCTGATGATTATCGAACAGATCCACGAGCTTATATTAACTTCCCTGGATTGGGAGTTTGGTGGTAGCAATGAATACTGATAAATTATGCCAAAGTTGCGCGATGCCGTTGTTTGATAAAAATGACGATTTGCGTGGGACTGAAAAAAATCAAACCAAATCAGAAAAATATTGTTTTCGATGCTATCGTAATGGTAAATATATTGAGCCGATGATCGCTTTTGAAGACATGGTATCTAGAGGAATTACCGCAATGGAAAATAGTAACGCGAATAGGTTTAAGAAATTCTTAATGCGAAAATCGTATCCAACATTGCTCCGACAATTAGATAGATGGAAATAAAGACCTTTTTAGGTCTTTTTTTACTTTGATTTAACATTCATTTGTTATAATATAGCTGAAAAAAGGAGCCAAATGAAGAACCAAAACATGAAAAGTTTTAAACAAGTAGTTACCCAAGAATACAAGGTTGTATTGTTATATATCTTTGTGATTTTATTGGTGCCAATAATTGCTCAAGTATCAATGATCGATATACTATCAACAATAAATAATGCAACTCTTGAACAGAAGATAGCAATTTTGTATAGTGCAACAACGCTTAATACAGTTAACTTTGACTTACTTAGAAACCTCGGATTTATCGTTAACGTCTTGGCAGTATTATTTTTTGCGCCAGTCTTTGCCAGAAAACTTAACGGGCAACGCTTACTACATTCGTTGCGTGATGCTTTTAAAGATATTAAGTCAAAAAGATTTTGGAACTATATTATCAAAGTATATGTGCCAATAGTAGTAGCCCTAATAGCGATTTCCTATCTGATCGAAGCTACCGCTTCTCCAGTAATGAAAATTATCGTTGGTTCACCAATCTTAGCGATCATCTTTTCAATCTTGTTAATCATACTTTTAATCATTATCGCAACACTTATGGGAGTATCATTTGTTGCAAATATTGCTTATTTACGTGGAACAAATAGAATTAAAGATGTATTAAAAAGTATTCCAAATCGTGAACTTGTTAAGTTAATATTATTCAATAGCTTAGTAGCAATTATAGTTACAGCTATTGTTGCGGGATTTGTAGTTCCATTGCTTTCAATATCAATTTTAGAGTTAATAGCATCGATTTTATCAATTTTAATTAAGTTCTTGATCGTATTTATTATAATTCAACCAATTATTTCATATTTGCGAATTAATTTATATTTAAATATTGCTTCCAAGATAAAAGTTAAATTATAAACTAAATAATTAGATATGAATAAAAAAAAGAGAAACCAGACTAGTTGGTTTCTCTTTTTAAGTGTTTGCCTTAATTAGTAAAAGTAAATAAATCTAGTAAAACAATAGTAAATATATTGAATATCCATAATTATGTGTTATACAATTGGTAAGTGTTTACAAAATGGAGGTCATAATATGATATTTACTAAAGAAACTAAATTAATTGATGATTTTGGTCGTGAGCGAATTTTCCACGGAATGAATATGGTTTATAAAGGACATATGGACGAGAAAACTAATTTAATGGAATACAAGGCAAACTGGGACGACAGTGATTTTGATTGGCTCCAAGCAAATGGATTTAACCTAGTTAGATTAGGGATCATTTGGGCAGCGATTGAGCCAGAGTGTAATAAAATTGATGAACAATATTTACAGTGGGTTGAGAGTGTTGTTGATAGTTTAGCCAAACGTGATATCTTCGTATACCTAGACATGCATCAAGACTTATATGGTGAAAAATTTGGTGATGGTGCACCAAAGTGGGCCACGCTAGATGATGGTTGCGAGCATTACGATAATGGTATCTGGAGTGATGCGTACTTATTAAGTGATGCGGTTAAACACTCGTTTGACAATTTTTGGGCTAATAAAGAATTAGCAAACGGTGAAGGCATTCAAGATCACTTCGCAAGTCTTTGGGGCAAAGTTGTTACGAGATTTGCAAAATATGATAATATTATAGGTTACGATTTATTAAATGAACCATTTAATGGAAGTAGTGGCTTAGAGCTATTCCTCGGTTTATTATATTCATATGCAAGTATAACTGGTAAAGAATTATCACCAGGAGAATTAATTGGATTATTCCAAGATGACGAACAAAAAATGCAAATGTTACTGGAAGTTGACAACTACGATTTATATCAACAAATGACTGAGCAAGTTGGGCCAATGTTAGCAGATTTTGATAGTGTAACACTTACCGAGTTTTATAAAAAAGTTACAAAAGCGATACGAAAAGTTACTGATAAAGGCTTAATATTAACAGAAAATAGCTACTTTTCAAATATGGGTATTCAAGCACAAATCAAATCTGTAGATGATCAATATCAAGTATATGCACCCCATGGTTATGATTTAGTAGTCGATTCTCCAGCAGTAGGATTATCGAGTAATAATCGCATTAAGGTAATTTTTGATCGACATTTAAATGTTCAAAATGAATTAAAATGTCCAGTTATTATTGGTGAATGGGGAGCACATTATGCGCATAGTGAAGCTTTAGGACACATTGACTATATTCAAAATTTATTTGATGAAAATAAGTGGAGTAATACGTATTGGGATTACAATCGTAATATAAGTGAGTATCCAGTTGTAAAACATTTAATTAGACCGTATCCAATGGCGGTTGCCGGTGATATTGATTGCTTTAGTTACGATAGCGAACAAAAGTTATTTAAAATGACTTGGAATTCGAATGAAGGTGCGGGGAAACAGCAGACAGAAATATTTATTCCCGGTGCGGTTGATAGCATCCAAGCCACTGATAAGTGTCTAATTGAGCGTATTAAAACAAATAGCCATGAGATGGTTTATATTACATCTGAACATGAGGGAACTAATGAAGTAATTATAACAATTAAATAAATAGATAGTTAAGGTTGGTAGTAAATCGGGAAGTTGTAAATTAAGATTTTGAGGTGGAATTTTATTTTAAAATATGTCGCATCGTTGTGAAAAAATGTCGTCTACTTGAAAAGTTAGGCACAGATACGGGGTATATTATGAAAGTTAAGCAGTTTTTTAGAAGGAAGTACAAACAAGTTTTTGTATCAGAGCGTTTAACGTTTAAAGATCGACTAGCATTAGCAATTCCAGTAATTCCCTCATATTTAGTAACGCTACTTATTTTTAATGTATTATTTAAGTATTTTACTGATGTAGCTGGTATCGATCCACTAGTAGTTGGTACCGTGTTTATGATTCTTAGTATATGGAATGCGGTAAATGATCCCCTAATTGGAATCCTAATTGATAAAATGCCAAATATTATCGGCCGTGATAAGTATTTATTTATTGTTAAATATAGCGTGCCGGTGATTGTTATCCCAATATTTTTACTAGTATTCGTTCAAGGAACTTGGCACGAATGGGTAATATATGGGTATATGCTAGTAATGCTGGTAATTTACGAGGCCGGATCAACAGCGTATAGTACAAGTATTAACTGTTATATTTTTGCTCGTATTCACGATACGCAAGAACGTGTTGAATATTCCTTAATTTCAACATATATGAACTATATATTTTCATCAGTTATTACACTAATCCCATTACTGATGTTCGTCGATGATCGTCCATCGGAATATATTACTCCGGCGATCCTGGTTGTATTAACATTAGATGCTTTACTATTCTGGTTTAGTCTTCGTAATTTAAAAGATGATGGGTTGGCATACGATGATGGATTCGTTAATGAAGATGCTCAATTAGCAAAGGATATTGTTCTATATACTAAAGATATCTTCAAATCAAGAGGGTTCTGGATTAACAGTATACTTTCATACTTAGTCGGGATGTCAGTGGCATACTACTTTACATACTATATATATTTTGTTGATGACATCTTAAATATTACCGGCTTCCAGTCGTTCCTAATTGATACTGGAAATGGAGTATTGGCATTTTTAGTAATCCCAATTATTCCTTATATAACAAAGAAAGTGGGAATAAAATACGCTTGTATCATTGCGCTTATTCCAGGAATTATTGGCTTTGGATTACTATACTTTACGCAAGGAGTTGCTTTATTTACAATTTCATTTGCTTTAATTGTAATTTCCAATACATCACAAATGGTGATTATTAGTTCGCCACTTAGATTCTTAGTGATTGATGAGGATTGGCAACGAACTGGTGTTCGTAAAGTTGGGTATATAAATGCGTTAAGTTCACTAATGATCAAACCCGCAAATGGTTTCCGTGCAATGATTTTAGGGGCAGTACTATCATACTTTGGTTATGTAGGTGGTGCAGCAGCACAAACTGAAACGGCATTATACGGGATTCGTGTAGCTTCAAGTATCGTTCCATTTATAATCTTGATTTTATCGGTGATTGTTGTTTTATTCTTACCATACAATCGCAAACGTGAAAATGAAATAATCGCGTTACGTGAGCAAATGGAAAAAGATATCGAAGCAGCAACAGAAGCATCAACAGTTTAGAATATAAAAAAACAGTTAAAACCGTGGTTGGTCTTAACTGTTTTTTTTTATAATTAATCTTGAGGAACTGTTTTTCTTCGACTTGGATCTTGTTTACGCTTACCAGCTGCAAACTTTCTTGAACGATCTGTTTGCGTTGAAGTAGATGCATTCGATTTACGGTTGCGTCTGCTTCCGTCACGTTTACGATCTGAGCGACCACCATCACGACGACCACCATCACGTCCACCGCGACGTCCACCGCCACCGTTTCCACCGCGACGTCCACCGCCACCGTTTCCACTACCTTCTCCACGATGTCCGTGAATTTTATCAAATTGTTCTTTGATAACTTTCTTACGCTTAGTTTTAGAAAGTTGCGGATAGTTTTCTTGGAAAACAATTGCTAATACTTCACGTAAATCATCTTCGTCAAACATATTTGCCATTTCACGGAATACTGATTCAACTTCACCATCAACTAATACTTTAGCAACTTTTGAATATTCACGTTGCATTTGCGTGTTAATGATTTCATCATCTTTAGGAATTTCCATTTCAGTAATTGTACATTTTAACTGTCTTGGGTAATTTTGGAATTGACGCTTATATTCGTTATGAGAAACGATTGTAATTGCCTCACCCTTTTTACCAGCACGACCTGTACGACCGATACGGTGAATATAGTATTCAATATCTTGTGGTAATTGTAAGTTAATAACTAATTCAATACCATCGATATCGATTCCACGTGCAACTACATCAGTTGCAACAATGATGTCAACTTGACCATTACGTAAACGGTTAATTGTTTGTAGACGTTGTTGTTGTGATAAATCACCGTGAATTTTTTCAATTTTAAAGTCTTGACTAATTAAGAAGTCAAAAGTTTCATCAGCTTTACGTTTAGTTTGAGTAAAGATAATTGTCTTTTTTGATTGTTTTGCATCAAGTACGTTTTTAAGTGCTTCATATTTACGTGAATCTTTACACGTAATATAGAATTGTTCTACTTTATCAACTGTAAGTGATTTTGCATCTACCTTAATATTGTCATATCCATCTTTAAGGAATTTAGAAGATACTTTCTTAATTTGGTTAGGCATTGTTGCTGAGAAGAATAATGTTTGTTTTTCACGAGGCATTTTCTTTTCGATTTCAATAACATCATCGATAAATCCCATGTTTAACATTTCATCAACTTCATCTAAAACGAAGAAACGAATTTCATGTAGTTTTAATTTCTTTCTGTTGATTAAATCTTGAACTCGACCTGGAGTTCCGATTACGACTTGAGGGCGATCGCGAAGCAATTTCATTTGCTTATCGATTGGGTCTCCACCATATACTGACATTGATTTGATGTAAGGCAAGTTTGCCGACATCTTTTTAAATTCAGTAGTAATTTGTACCGCTAGCTCACGTGTAGGAGCTAACATAATTGCTTGTAAAGAATCATTATTTTCAATTTGATTAATGATTGGTAAACAGAAAGCAGCTGTTTTACCTGTACCAGTTTGCGCTTGCGCTAGGATATCTTTTCCTTCAATCCCGCTTACAACTGCACGTTCTTGGATTTCTGTCATCGCCGAGAAATTCATCTTTTCTAATGCTGATAAAATTTCAGGACGGAGTTTAGTTTCATTAAAGTTCATTTGTGTCTCTTTTCTATTTTCTTGGGCTCGAACCCACAAAAAGGACTCAAACCTTACAGATTATAACACAAAATGATACTTAATGTATTGTTAGTTGTTAAAATTTTTTATTAAGGGCGTTTATTGAAGGGTTATTTACATAAAAAACATAAGTTATGTTAAAATAATATATATTTAATGAATAGAGGTAAAAATGAAAAGAGTACTTACTTACGGAACATATGATTTAATGCACTATGGACATATAAGGTTATTAAAGCGAGCAAAAAAACAGGGTGATTATTTAATTGTTGCTGTTTCAACAGACGAATTTAATGAAATTAAAGGTAAAAAAGCTTACCACGATTATGAAACTAGAAAAAAAATGCTAGAAGCGATTCGTTATGTAGATTTAGTAATTCCTGAAAATGGTTGGGATCAAAAATTAGAAGATGTTCTTGAATATAAAGTTGACATTTTCTGTATGGGAGACGATTGGGATGGTAAATTTGACCATTTAAAAGATCACTGTGAAGTTGTGTATCTACCAAGAACCGAAGGTATCTCAACATCTAAAATAAAAAATGATCTAGGAGTATAATGAAAGTTGCTGTATTAGGAGCGGGAAGTTTTGGATGTTCAATTGCTCAAGTTTTGGCATCAAATAATCATGAGGTTATGCTTTGGGATTTTAACCCAGAGAATGCTGCTAAACTTGATCAGACACGAGTTAATCCATTTATTCCCAACGCACAAATAGATAAAAGTATTTTTATTACTTCCGATTTAAGTGAAGTTGCAAACTACGACATCATCACATATGTAGTACCATCGTTTGCCCTGCGTCAAACTGGTCAAAAAATTAAAGATTTAAATGCTGATGATAAGGTTCAAGTTATTTGTACCAAAGGAATCGAAGCGGAGTCGATGAAGACGGGATTAAACATCTTGCAAGACGATTTGGCATTCCGTGGCGATGTTGTAATCTTATCCGGTCCAACGCACGCTGAAGAGTTAGCACTTAAGAAATTCACGACAATTGTATCAACATGTGAAAATGAACAAACAGCGAAGTTAATTCAATCAACATTTAACTGTGACTATTTACGAGTATATACACAAACTGATGTAACTGGTGTGGAAATCTTAGGAGGAGCCAAAAATGTTTTAGCGATTGCTGCCGGAATATGTGATTCGCATCCAGAACTAGGAGATAATGCCAAAGCGGCACTATTGACACGAGGACTACGTGAACTGACGATAATTGGTAAATTCGAAGGTGCTAAAGAATCGACATTCTATGGATTAACGGGAATGGGAGATTTAATCGTTACGGCGATGAGTCAGCATTCACGTAACCGTAAATTTGGTGAACTTATCGGTAAAGGACTTACTAAAGATGAAGCACTAGCTGAAATCAAGATGACTGTCGAAGGAATCTATTCGGTAAAAGCCTTATATCAATTGGCTAATAAACACGATTTAGACTTGCCGATTGTAAAAACAATTTATGCGGTTTTAGAAGAAGGACGAACAATTCAAGATGCTTTGGATGTGATGTCTGATCGAAGCTTAAAACAAGAATAGTACATGCAAATTGCATGTATTTTTTTTCGACTAACCAACCGTCAACTTGAAAACATTAACAACTAAATATATTGCAAAAAACCTAGTTTTTTGCACAGGTATTTGTACGCATGTTGTTTTTTCTTGCTATAATGTAATGGTGTTATAATAAACTATTTATAAATAATAAGGAGAAATAAATGCGAGATATAATAAATATTGCCGTAATCGCCCACGTTGATGCGGGAAAATCGACACTAGTAGATGCATTGTTAGATCAATCTAACGTATTTGCAGAACACCAGAAACAAGAAGACTTAGTTATGGATAATAACGACTTAGAAAAAGAACGAGGAATTACAATTTATTCAAAAAACTGTTCAATAATGCATAAAGGTTTAAAAATAAATATTGTGGATACTCCAGGACACGCCGACTTTAGTAGTGAGGTTGAGCGTATCATTAAAACTGTGGATACAGTTGTATTATTAGTAGATTCTTCTGAAGGAGTTATGCCCCAAACGCGTTTCGTTCTTCAAAAGTCATTACAACTTGGGTTAAACCCAATCTTATTAATCAATAAAATTGATAAGCAAGATCAACGTGCTGAAGAAGTAGTTGATGAAGTATTCGATCTATTTGTTGAGTTAGGTGCAACTGATAAGCAATTAGAATTCCCAATTTTATACGGAATTGCTAAGCAAGGAATCGTACAACGTGAAATGGATACACCAAAAGATAACTTAGATGATTTATTTGACGTTATCTTAGAACACGTTACAGATGAATTAAAGCCAGCAGATGAGCCATTACGTATGCAAGTATCATCATTAGATTACGATGAGTATATTGGACGTCTTGGAATCGGTCGTGTATTCCAAGGAACATTAAAAGCTAATTCTCAAGTAACATTAGTTGATGATGAAGGAAACCAAAAACGTGTTAAAATTGGTCAAATCTTTGTCTATGAAGGTTTAGCACGTAACAGTGTAGAAGAAGCAAAAGTTGGAGAAATTGTTGTAGTTGCGGGAATTAGTGACATTTCAATTGGACACAGTCTTTGTGATAATGAAACTGTATTACCACTAGATCCAATTACGATTGATGAACCAACATTATCAATGAACTTCTTAGTTAACGATTCACCATTTGCCGGTCAAGTGGGTAAATATGTAACAAGTCGTAACATTAAAGATCGTTTAGATCGTGAATTAGAAGTAAACGTAGGATTACGTGTTGAACAACTTGAAAGTGGTGCAGATGGATTCAAAGTATCTGGTCGTGGAGAATTACACTTATCGATCTTACTTGAAAACATGCGTCGTGAAGGTTATGAGATTGCAGTAAGTAAACCTGAGGTTATCTTCCATGATAATAATGGAGTTCTTGAAGAACCAATCGAGCACGTTATTATCGATATGCCTGAATCAGTGAGTGGTGGGGTAATTCAAGCGATTAACGAACGTAAGGGACGTATGCAACATATGGTGCCTCACGGTGAATATGTACGTGTTGAATTCTTAGTTCCAACTCGTGGATTATTAGGTTACCGTAGTGAGTTCATCAACGAAACTCGTGGTGAAGGAATTATGGTTCGTTCATTCAATGGTTATGAAGAACATAAAGGAGATATTGTTTCTCGTAAAAATGGTGTATTTATTTCTAATGCAACTGATGAAACAATGGGATATTCACTAATGAATATTGCTGAGCGTGGTCAAATTTATGTTGGTGCTGCTCAAAAAGTGTATGAAGGTCAAATCGTTGGATTACATGCTAAAGAAAATGACTTAATTGTAAATGTTTGTCGTAATAAGAAAATGACAAACGTTCGTTCAAGTGGTCGTGATGAAGCAATTCGTATTCCAGTAGCAAGAATCTTCACTTTAGAGGAAGCATTAGAGTTTATTGAAAATGATGAGCTTGTGGAAATTACTCCAGACGCAATTCGTTTACGTAAACGTCATTTAACAGAACAAGGTCGTAAAATGGCAATTAAAGCTGAACGTGCTGCATTAAGCGAAAGTTAATATATAAAACTTCTAAGGTTATCTTAGAAGTTTTTTTTACAAAATTTAATAGAATCTTATCTAATATTTAGTATAATTGAGATATAAAAGACAGATAGGAGATTTATGGAATATAAAATTATAAACGATGGAAACTTTCCAATGGTAGAAGCAACAATGCATGCTGGTGAGCAGTTTAAGTTAGAAACGGGTTCAATGGTCTCAATGACAAATGGGATAACGCTTGAGGGAAAACGTAATGGCTCGCTTTTAGGAGCACTTGGTAAATCGTTACTTGGTGGTGAAAATTTCTTTTTAACAACCGCTAATTCAAATACGAACAATCAAAAATTAGTTGTTGCACCGCGAGGTTTTGGTAATATTCGTCATATTCAGCTTGATGGTCACACTAATTGGTTTTTAGAAGATGGAGTATTTTTAGCAAGTGATGCAAGTATCGATGTTAGTGTAATTCGTCAAAAGGGAGTGGCAGCGCCAATTCTAGGTGGAACAGGTGGATTCTTTATCTTAAAAACATCTGGTAGTGGTAATCTATTTGTAGAGTCTTTCGGATCAATTGTCGAACTGGAAGTTACTCCTGATAGTCCAATTACGATCGATAATAATCATGTTATTGGCTGGGAAGAAACAGTGGCTCATGAAATTGTGATGGCTAGTGGAGTATTTGGGTTTAAAACCGGAGAAGGTTTAGCAATTAAACTTTCGGGGCACGGAAAAGTATTAATTCAAAGTCGTCAACCGGAAGCCTTTGTACAAACAATTATTCCATTTATCCCAACGCAACGATAATCAAAAAAATAAACACTCATTTGAGTGTTTATTTTCATTATCTAGTTGGGTAGTGCCTAATATCTTTTCATATATACACTACGTTCCCAATCGTGAACTTCAACTTTAAAGTCTTCCCATTCTTTTTGCTTAGCTTCAATGAAAACATTAGTTGTATGAGCTCCTAAAGCAGTTGTGATTAGGTCACTTGCTCTAAATTCTTTAACAGCATCATAAATATTATCTGGTAAGTTAATGATTCCTAATTCTTCACGTTCAATTCTTGTTAATTTGAATAAATCAGTTGTTACGGGTTCGATACACTTAGTTTGGTTTCTAATTCCTTCTAAACCAGCAGCTAAGATAGCACTTAAAGCTAGGTAGGCGTTTGCTGTCGGGTCGACACTACGTAGTTCCATTCTTGTTCCTTTACCACGTGCAACCGGAATACGAATAAACGTAGAACGGTTCGATGGACTCCAAGCAACATAACATGGTGCTTCATAACCTGGAATTAATCGTTTATACGAGTTAATTGTTGGGTTAGTTATTGCCGTTATTGGACGAGCATTATTAATAATTCCAGCCATAAATTGGTATGCTATCGGACTTAATTGGTGCTCTCCACTTGGATCAAAAAAGGCATTTTCGCCATCAGCTGTCATCAATGAAACATTGGTATGCATTCCGTTTCCAGCTTTACCTTTAAATGGTTTGGGCATAAAAGTAGCTTGCATTCCGTGTTTATGCGCAATATTTTTTACAACTAGTTTAAAAATTTGTAATGAGTCACATGCATCAAGGGCATTTTGAAAACGAAAGTTTATTTCGTGTTGACTTGCACCAACTTCGTGGTGTGAAGCTTCCATATCAAAACCAAGACGCGTTAATTGCATTACAATTTCACGACGTAAATCTTCTCCACTATCGATTGGTGCTAAATCAAAGTAACCTCCACCATCTAGGGCACTCATAATCGGTTGACCGTTGTCATCTAATTTTAAAGCATAAAATTCAGGTTCAAATCCAATCATAAAATCACTGAAACCTAATTTTTCCATCTCTTTTAGGTTTCGACGTAAGATTCCACGTGGGTCACCTTCAAACGGTGTACCATCAGGGTTTTCGACGTCACAGAATAAAGCGGCAACTTTTCCATATTCGTCACCTTCCCATTCAAATTCAAACCAAGTGTTTAAGTCTGGTTTAAGACGCATGTCTGTTTCACTAATACGAACAAATCCTTTGATTGATGAACCATCGAACATAACTCCATCTTCGATTGCTGATTCCAATTCAGTTACCGGAATCTCTACGTTTTTTAAAGTACCTAAGACGTCGGTAAAAAGTAAACGTACAAATGTAATATTGTTTTCTTTTGCTATTTTTAATATTTCAGTTTTCATTTTCAGCTCCATTTAATTTTTTTACAATGCTATTTTACAACTTTTTTACAGACAGTTGTGTGAAAGTTATTTCAAAAAAAACCGATTTGGTTGAAAAAAATAACAAGATAGTGTTTATTTGGCAATTGTCGATTTAATTTTAACATGCTATGCTATAATAATGATAATATGGTGAAGCATCGATATCGGATTTTGATTAGAGATGTAAGGCCAATTAAAAGGTTATGATATGAATATTGACAAGGATGTTAGTATCCATTGTATAATAATAGAAAGTGAGGAAAGATGAATAAATATAAAATAGCATTATTTGCATGTGCATTTGTATGGGGGTTTGGTTATGTTGCAATGGACCATCTAGTAACCACATCCAATCCGTTAATGGCAATCTCTTTACGATTTATTACTGCGAGTGTCTTAGTTTATATTTATAAATATAAGGATATTAAAGGTAAAATATCAACTAATATCGGTCCGATACTAGTATTGGGATTTACGCTATTACTGGCATTTGTTTTCCAAACTTTTGGTTTAGCACTAACAACAACATCAAAGAATGCTTTCTTAACGGCAACTAATGTAATTTGGACACCAATTATCGTATCGCTTGTATATAAATATAAGGTTTCGCGAAATATTAAAATTGGTTCGATTATCATGATTGTCGGTGTTGGATTAGTATCCCTTGATGGAATTAGCGGTTTTAATCTAGGAGATGTATTAACTTTGGTCGGAGCATTTTTCTTTGCTTGCCACATCATCTTCATCAATCGATTTGCCCGAGCAGATAATTTAGAGGCTCTAGTATTTGGCCAATTATTTATAACCGGAGTATTTGCTTTTATACTTACTGCAATGTTTGGTCAAGTCCATATTGAGCTAGGTATGGAATTTACAATCTCCTTACTGTTTGCAGCTGTATTTTCCACAGCTATCTGCTTTTTCTTGCAAAATTATGGAATTAGTAAAATCGATTCGAGTAGCGCCGCAATAATTTTATCACTAGAAGCAATGTTTGGAGTTGTAGCATCAGTTGTAATCGACAACGAACCATTAAATTTTATTTCAATGGTTGGTTTTGTAGTTATGTTTAGCGCAATTTTAATTGCAGAAAGGAAAGAACAATGACATTTGAACAAAAAATAAATAATTATATTGAACTAGTATTAACAGTAGGAATAAATATTCACGAAGGTGATAACGTATATCTTAAAATAAATACACACCTTGATTGGTTTGCAACAAGCTTAGTAAAACGCGCTTATGAATTAGGAGCACGTGAAGTTATAACGACGTTTAGACACGATGAACTAGAAAGAGTACGTTATGATCATGCCAGTGATGAAGTATTAACGAACGTTTATCCGGAGCAAGTTGAGCGTGATAAATTGTTTGCCGAGCAAAATTTTAAATTGATTTCAGTGGCTTCACCAAACCCTTATGCGATGGAAGGTGTAGATAGTAAAAAAATTCAAATGGAGATGGCGGCTTACCTAGAGAAATGTTACCGTATGAAGAAGAATACTACTAGTAATCTAAATACGTGGTGTGTGATTGCTTGTGCAAACCAAAAGTGGGCAGATTATGCAACTGATGGTGATTTAGATAAACTGTGGGAAATGATCTTTACGGCAACAAGAGCAAACCAAGACAATCCAACGGAGCTATGGAATGAGCATATCGAGCGTCTAAGCCAGATTGCCGAAACTTTAAATAATAGTAACTTTGACTATTTACATTTTGAAAACAGTCTAGGTACCGATTTAAAAGTTGGGCTTGTGAAGGAGCATATTTGGACAGCAGCAGGTGATATGAATTCTCGATTAAACCAAAAATTTGTACCAAATATTCCAACTGAAGAAGTATTTACAATGCCGGATAAATACAGTGTAAATGGACGCGTTGTCGCTTCGAAACCACTTAATAACAATGGACAAATTATCGATGATTTTTGGATTGAATTTAAAGATGGAGCAGTTGAGCAGTACGAAGCTCAAGTTGGAAAATCAGCTTTAGAAGCAATCATTACTACCGATGAAGGTTCAAAATATTTAGGAGAAGTTGCTCTAGTTAGTAAAACTTCTCCAATTAATCAAATGAATCAATTATTTTATAATACTTTATTTGATGAAAATAGTTCTTGTCACTTAGCTTTAGGAAATGCCTACCCTACTAATATTGTTGGTGGAGTAGAAATGGATAATGAAGTTAAAGAACAAAATCATGTTAATGTTAGTAAAGAACATGTCGACTTTATGTTCGGTACTGAAGATATGAAAATAACTGGATATACTGCATCATCAAGCCAAGTTATTTTTGAAGATGGAGACTTTAAATTATAAGTGTTGGGAAACCAACGCTTTTTTTAAAGTCTTTTTCTAACTTTAGACTAATCAAAGTTAGGAGGGAAAAATGGAAATTGCAAAATTTGTCAATAAATTAATTATCAATGGAGCACGAATTGGGGTTAGTGATATTCATTTTAAACCTGACCGAACTAAAGTGGAGATATACGTGCGTCTAGATGGGGTTATTTCCTATCAAAAGGAGATAACGCATAGTGAGTACCGATTGTTACTTAGATACATTAAATACAAAAGTAAGTTGGATTTAGGGCTTTGCCAAAATCCCCAAGATGGATCTTATACAATTGAAACAGCGGAAAATGAGATATTTGTCAGAGTATCAACAATTCCCCTAATTTACTCAGAAAGTTTGGTCATTCGGATTCTGACCGACAAGCAGCGTAGCGACCGATTTGCAATAGCCCTTCATCCCTCCGATTTACAACAAATATATGATCAAATAGTAAAAGCGACCGGGCTATTTGTATTTACCGGGCCAACGGGGAGCGGTAAATCAACATCAATGTATGCACTTTTAGAAAAGGCGGCGACAGAAGCAAATAAAAAGGTGATTTGCATCGAAGATCCAGTGGAAGTAATCAATCATAACTTCACGCAAATTCAAATTAATGAAAACGCCGGTCTAACTTATGCGAACTGCTTAAAAGCGTGTTTGCGGCACGATCCGGATATCATGATGATCGGGGAAATTCGTGATGAGGAAACTGCTAAACAAGTGGTTAGAGCCTCATTAACCGGGCATACAGTGATATCGACGATGCACACTAAAAATAAATACGGGGTAATTGAACGATTTTTAGATTTTGACTTTAAAATCAGCGAAATCAACTCAATTTTGATAGGTATTTCTAACCAAAGGTTAATCCTGGATAAACAGGGACAGAGCAAGGCCTTTTATGATTTTGTTGTGGGTAGTCAAGTTTTAGATTTGATTGAACACGGGGAAGTTCTTACCATCCAAGATAAAATGACCGCTGTGGGGCTTAGTGCTAACAAACAATAAGTTGGAATTGCAACTTGATATTTTCCAAATGCTGCTCGCATTATTAGAAATTGGCTTTCCACTCAATATCGCTTTGGAAATTATGAGTAGTAAATTTGAAATCAAAACTTGGCAAACTAAGTTAAATGCCGGTCAGTCCTTTTACCAGGTTCTAGCTGACTCAGGGTTTGATGCGGATGTGCTTTTGATAATAAAACTGGGATTAGATAGTGAAGAGTTGAAAGTGACAATAGCCAAATCGATTGAAATATTAAAAAGTAAGATTGAAAAACGCACAGAACTTATCGAACTAATTAAGTATCCGCTCATGTTGTTAGTTATTGGTTCAATATCGATTTCTTTTGTGTCATTATTTTTATTACCGCAGTTTGCGAAGATTATTGAGTCGATGGGGGCATCATCTACGGCTACAACAATTTTATATACAGTTTTTAAAATCGGACCGGACCTGGTATTGGCGACGGTAATCGCAGTTTTGATAATTGCCTTAATTGTCTATAAATTAGAAGATGATGCGCGTTTGCGTGTACTAGTTAAGATCAGTCCGCTAAGAAATATCTACATTTCGCTCTACAATCAAGTTTTTACGGTAACATTATCGAATTTGCTCCAAACTAATTTACATATTAGTGACGTATTTGCGCTATTATCAGCACAGCAAGAAAATAAATTACTTGCTAGTGAAGCGCTGAAAATTAAGCAAGGACTGACGCGTGGCAACTATATCGTCGATTGTTTGAGTGAAAATTATTATGATCAGCAGTTGCTGTATATCTTAAAAATTGGTGAAGAGAGTGGGATGCTTGTTTACTATTTAAATTCATATTCAAAAATAATCGCTGCCATTAATCAAAATAGAGGGAAGCGGCTGATATTTTGGATCCAGCCAATTTTCTATGCAGTTTTTGGAATTTTAATCCTATTGCTTTACGCGGCAATATTTATTCCAATGTTTACGTTGATGGACAGTATTTAGGAGGAATTATTAATAACGAAGGATTTACATTACTAGAAATGCTGATGGTCGTCTTTATTATTGCGGCATTACTAATACTGACGATACCCAATATTACCAAGCACCAACAAGGTGTTGAGGAAACCAGTTGTGATGCATTTGTTTCAATGGTTCAAACGCAAATAGCCGCGTATCAATTAGTCGAGGGTGCTGATCCGAGTATCGAAGACTTAGTAGCGAATGGGTATATCCCTAGTGGCGAATGTTCCGATGGCCGTACGGTAGTAATTGATGAGAGTGGAAAGGTAACAATTGGAGGATGATGGTTTCACACTAATTGAGATGTTAATAAGTCTTTTGATTATCTCGTGTATAACGACACTACTCGTTTATAATATATATAATCAAGTTCAAGCTACCAATTTGGAAACAGCTTCAAAACAAATTGTCACGCTTTTAGAGACTGCACGCAGTTGTGCTTTAGCAAATCAAAGTAATAGTACAGTTGAATTTGCAAGTTCAAGTGTAACGGTAAGCTGTCCGGATATGCAGCGTGTTTGGCAATTTGATAACATGGTGATTGATACAAATTTTCCCGACAATACCGCGGTGTTTTATAAAAGTGGGGTCGTAAATCAAGGGGCTACCATCAAAATGTGTAATGAGACAAGGTGTCAAATAATAACAATTGGTGTGGGGAGAAGTGATGTTCAAATCAAATGAGGGAATAATTTTAGAGGATTGCTTAATCAGTTTTATACTCTTATCAACGTTTTTATTACTGATGAGCAGTTATTTAACCGATGTCTATAACTTAAAGCGCGAACTGCAGATGGCACATGAACAAATAAATAACTTAAAGTTGTGCGCGTTATCATCATGTGAGAAAAGTATGGGAAATAACGTCACTGAAGTTTGTGAAAGCATTTCGATAAAGAAGCGTAATTATGAATTGTGTATTGAAATATAGTCAAGGCTATATCCTAATTGAAATGTTAGTTGCTATCTCAATAATCGGTGTCATCATGTTAATGATGGCAAATTTAATGAATATGGTTTCAACGAATATTAAAGAAGATCAAATTATCATTAAACAACAGCAAATCAGTTCGCTTATTTCCGATGATATTTTAGACGCAACGCAAATTGAGCTCGTTGACCAATGTTTAAAGATTACCACTAACAACGATATTGTGGAATATTGTATATCTGAGAAAAAGTTAGTTAGGACAGTTAACAACCACGGATATGAGCGGTTGATAAGTAATTTTGAGGGAAGGTTTACCTATGATCAAACAATTAATTTGGAAATTAACTTCGATAATAAAAAGTTTATATTACCGATTTGGTAGGGGTAAAAGTAACAATGGTTTTGTAATGCCGACAGTTTTAGGGTTTATCATCATTTCCAGCAGCGTGATATTATATCATTCACTCTCACTGGTAACCCAAATATATAGTGTTAAAGCTGCGGCAAATGATTTAAATGCGATTGAGACTGCAGTTAATACGAGGCGAATCATCGGGGAAATTGACAATCAAAGCAATTGTCGTGAACTACCACAGTTAAGTTATGAATCCAGGGATGCGAAGCAATTTCATATGACAGTAAATTGTTTGCTTTTGAATACAAATAATTCTCGATATAATAATGAAGTCCGCGCAGTGCTATCAGCTGAGCAAATTAGTGAGGAAACTTTTGTGAATAATCTTACAGCTATCCTCAGTGCGCAAGTAGAACTAACTAATGGCCAAAATGCGATTGTTACTTACAACAATCAACCAGTAGAAATGACTTATAGCGACTATATATATATTGCCGTAGTCGAATCCTCAAAAAAAGAAAAAAGAGTGCTACTGATTGAAAAAAACCACAAAATAAGCAAAAATTTGTTTGTAAATTAATTGTAAAAAATAGAGTTTTTCGGCACGCTTTTCAGCGATAAGTTAGCAGATATATAAATGGAAAAGTTACAAAAAAGTTACATTTTAAATTTGAAATACCCTTGTTTAAAGGGAATGCCATTTTATCACCAGTGTCAAGTAAAAAAAATTAAAAAAACTATTCGCAAAATAATTGACTTGTATAAAAATATTGCCTATAATTTATATATTATGAAATACCCAACATTTTAAAAATTAGATTTCAAATATAAAAGTAATGGTAGTATGACATAATAAAAGCCTATATTTATGGGCTTTTATTATGTGATGGAGAAGGAGATTAAATGAATAGTTCAAGATTAGAACAAGAAATAAAAGAAATTGTCGGAGCAGAAAACCAAGATTTAATTCAAGAGAATGCGAATACAGATGGTAAGTCACCAATGGGTATTATGAGCTTAATTGCATCATCAACAGCGAAGGAATATGCATTAGATATGTTACGTCCAGATATCCGTGAGGCCTTCGGTGACGGTTACATTCACATTCATGACTTTGATTTTTACGCAACAGGGACTACAACTTGTTGTCAAATTCCTTTAGGAAAAGTTCTTAAAGATGGATTTACTGTCGGAAATTGTTTTATGCGTGAACCACAAACAATATCAAGTGCAATGAGTCTAGCATCAATTTTAATTCAATCTAATCAAAATCAACAACATGGTGGACAATCGTATCCGCACTTTGATTTTGACTTAGCGAAGTATGCAGAAAAATCGTACAATCGTCATATTCGTCAATTAACAGAATTAGATTTAGGGATTGAACAAGCAAAAATCGAAGAGATTGCGATGCAAAAAGCCGAAGACGAAACGTACCAAGGAGCAGAAAGTTTCGTACATAACGCCAATTCGATGTTAACAAGAAATGGGATGCAAGTACCGTTTGTTTCAATTAACTTCGGTTTAGATACATCAGTGTTCGGACGTATGGTTTCGCGTAATATTTTAAAAGCACAACGCGCTGGTCTTGGCGATGGTTCAACACCGTTATTCCCAATTCTAGTATTTAAAGTAAAAGAAGGAATCAACTTAAATCCGGAAGATCCGAACTACGATTTATACGAGTTAAGTTTAGATTGTTTATCTAAACGATTATTCCCGAACTTCCAATTCGTTGACACACCATTTAATAGTGTGGGATTCGATCCTAAAGATCCATCCACACATATTGCAACAATGGGTTGTAGAACGCGTATTTTTGAAGACCTACACGGTAAAAATACTGTAGATGGTCGTGGGAACTTATCGTTTACAACAATCAATTTACCAATGGTGGCGATGGATAGTGAAAATGTTGAAGATTTCTTTGCTAAACTTGATAATTACATGGAACTTGCTAGCACGCAATTGTTAGATCGTCTTGAATATCAAAAGTCACGTGTAGCATCATCATTCAAAATGCTTTATGGTGAAGGATTATGGAATGGTGGCGATGAAATTGATATGAATGGGCAAGTTGGAGATGTCTTAAATACTGGTAGTTTAAGTATCGGGTTCATCGGTCTTGCAGAAACGTTAATGATTTTAGTTGGTGAACACCACGGTCAAAGTGCTGATGCCCAAGAACTTGGTTTAAAAATTATTTCATTCATGCGTGATAAAACAAACCAAAAAACAAAAGATCATAACTTAAACTTCTCGTTACTTGCAACACCAGCAGAAAGTTATTCAGGAAAGTCAATTGCTAAATTTAGAGCTAAATTTGGTGACGTAGCAGGAATTACTGATTACGACTTCTTTACAAACTCAAATCATGTGCCTGTGTATTATGAAATCAGTGCTAAGAAGAAAATTGAGATAGAAGCACCATACCACGCTTTAACTAATGCAGGTCACATTATGTACGTAGAGTTAGATGGAGACGCTAAAGCAAATATTGAAGCCTTAGATCAAGTTGTTCGTAAGATGCACCAAGAAAATGTTGGATACGGATCGATCAATCATCCGCTAGATCGTTGTCGTGAGTGTGGATTACAAGCGATTATTAACGAAGTTTGTCCAAACTGTATGAGTACTGACATTAGTCGTATCCGTCGAATTACTGGATACTTAGTAGGTGACATGGAGAAATGGAACTCTGCGAAACGTGATGAAGAACAAAATCGAGTTAAGCATGGCAAAAATTAATCTAAGTGGATATATAGATAGTTCAATTGTTGATGGTCCTGGGGTTCGTTTTGCAGTTTATACACAAGGATGTATTCACAAATGTTTAGGTTGTCACAATCCGAAAACATGGTGTACCAAACCAAATCAAATTATTGAAATTGATGATTTAATCGAACTTATCAATGCTGAAAGCCTTGGTAGTAACGTAACGATAAGTGGCGGAGACCCATTGTTGCAATTTGCAAGCACTTACGAACTTTGTGTAAAACTTAAGCGTCAAGGATATAATATTTGGCTGTATACTGGTTACACATTAGCGGAAATTGAGCAAAGTAAGCAGTTGTCACCAATTTTGAAAACAATTGATGTCTTAGTTGATGGTAAATTTGAAAAAGAATTAAGAGATTACAAACTAGAATATCGCGGAAGTTCTAATCAAAATATTATCGATTGTAATAAACTTTAAACCTTACTTAACGTAAGGTTTTTTTTATCGCAACCGCTCTAATAATTTAAGTGTTATAATGTATTTACTTAAAGAATAAGGAGTGTGATTGATAATGGATTGTATATTTTGTAAAATACTAAATGGAGATATTCCGAAAAGAAGCATCTATGAAGATGATGTATGCGAGGTGATTATGGATGCGTTCCCAGCAACAGATGGTCATGTACTGATTGTTTTAAAAGAGCATGTAGAGAGTTTAGATCAAGCATCCGATGAAACTGTAGCGCACGTTGCCAAGGTCTCTAAACGCATCTCTAGCGTGATTAAGGCTAGTTTAAATCCGGATGGGTTAACGACAGTAGAAAATAGTGGTTTACTACAGGAAATTCCCCATGCGCATATTCATCTGATTCCAACCTACGAAAACCAACGCGGTCTCGAGTTTACAACTAAGGCCAATGGTGAAGATATCGATGCTAAATTTCAAGCGATACTAGCGGAAATTTCATAAAAAAAAGGTGTTTGCAAATTGCAAACATCCTATTTTTTTAAAATCTACCTGCACATCCACCCCATGCACCTGGTCCTTGCGACGAGTATACATGTTCGGCTGCTGCAATTTGTTCATCACGGGTTGCAAGGTCGGCACGACTTGCTGAAACACCGGCAGCTTGTGAAGCCCAACTCCATGTTCCAGGGTCAAACTGTAGACCACCGTAATAACCGTTCCCAGTATTAATTGACCAGTTTCCACCACTTTCACAAGCAGCTACTGCGTCCCAATTTTTTGAACCGGAAGAACTAGTAGTAGTTGTAACTGCTGGACGCTTTTTCGTACCAACTTTAACAACTTCGGCTTGACCTTCTTGTATAACTTCACTGGCAATAAGGGTAGTTTCTACTAACTTATCGTTTTTATAGCTATACTCATATGTATTGTTTTTAATTGTTGGTATGGCGGCAGTCTTTACTGCAGAAGTTCCAACATACATACTTGAGTCCTCTTCATGAATCGGCTCTAAGTATGTGTACTCTTCAACGACTTCAGTTTTGGTATGAAGTCTATCGAATTCTATACGTTGTCCATTTTCAATAAATGGTGTTGCTAATTCACTTTTTAATACATACTTTGAATCAGTTTCATTCTCGAAATTGTCTTGAAGTTCATCAATCAACTGGTATACAGTGTTATTGTACGTTTTTAATGTGATTTCTTCGTCATTAATAACAACTGTAATATCTTTCGCTGAATTGATGTAAACTTCTTTCACAACTTCGTCACTTGTTGCGTATTCACTTTTAATTTCATATTCTTCAATATTTAAATCTGATAATTGACTATCAATATCGTTTTCGATGTTATTTGGATCTACTGCCAAATTAACTTCTTTCCCGTTATAATGTACAACCGGAGTATTCGTTGGCGTTACAACTAGCAATGTAGAAATAACCGCCATCAGTGTTCCTAGTTTTAATGCATCAGTTACAAATTCCTTATTTTGGATTATCATATCTTTTAAAAAAGATAACATATAATTTCCCTTTCGTAATGTCGAATATCAAAATCACATAACGGTATTATAAACAAAATTAGGGCTAATGTCAAGTTTATTGCCACCTAAAGTCGCTTAAAATAGCACTTTTACATTTAATTAACAGCAAGTTTACAAAGGAAAAAGATAACTGTTAAAAGTTATCTTTCTAGTAATGTTCTTCGATTTTAACGGTATTTCTTAATATCGATATTAATTCTTTTTTGTTGTATTTATTGATGTTCTTAATGTGAATTCCCTTGGCAATTTGTCTAAGTTCGGCAAGTTTAATATTTTCTAGCTTATTATAAACCTCAAGGGAATTTGGACGAGAAGGATTGACCTTAAGAGGACCACTGGTGATGTTCTCGGTTTTAAATACAATTGTTTTACCAGTTGAATCTTCAATCGAATCAACTATTTTACTGTCAATCATATTTTGGAGGATCTGATAAACTTTTCTAGAACCAGAAATTGCTTCGATTGTATCAATAAACTTTGTATAGGAAATTTGTTTTTGTTTATCGTTGATTGCATATACCAAAGTGTGCAACTCTGGGTATTTAGAATCGAAGCGTGTATAGAAGTTAAAGTATTCATAGTCATGAAGGTAGGTCCACAACTTAAACGCGAATTTACGTTTAAAATCTATTTCATCTAATACTATGTCGTCAATTACTTGATTGAAAGTCGAACGATATATAACACCATCAAAATCAGGTTCGATTTCAATTGCTTTAAGGCGTTTGGATAATTTTAATAAATTAGTATTGTATAATTTATCTCCATACATCAGTCCACCACGCTCTTTAAATTTTCGAGCGAGATTAGTCGCATTGGGAAGTAGATTGTCATCGAGCGTAATTACTTTTTGCTTGTCAAAGTCCTTAGCGAGAATCTCAAACTTGGTTTGAAGTTTGTAATCACTGTTGTAAATAACTAATTTTCTAAATTTAAATTTATCGTAAAATTTCTTTTTCAGTAGGTAGTAGAACCCTTTGGGTGCTAAATCTAACATTTTAATTTCATCGGTGAAGAGCGAAGCTAGTAATTCTAAGTTTACAACATCAGGTGCGAGTGATAATTTGCTCAGTAATTCTTCGTCATCCAAGTAATCGATGTTTTTAATCGAAGACTGAATCTTATATTGATGTGTATCGACTTTGACTAAGACATCTTCACGATCTAAAATGGCTTCAAGGTTGCGCAATGAAGTGGTTATTGAAGCGGACATCAAAGTTCCGTGGATAGTTTTTAAAAAATCATCATGTAATAAATCTTCAATATAGAAGTCGGTTAATTCCTTGGTTTTTAAATAATTCAAAATATAGTTAGCGTTGTGATGTTCACCGTTTTTAACTAAGGAGAAAATTTGACGATTGCTCATATATAAGTTATTGTCGTTTTCAACATAGTTAGTAACAAGTTCAACGATGTTGGCTTCGACCTTGACAATTGGATAGGCATAGTCACTTTTTAACTTTTTAATTTCAGTTTCAAATTTTTCAGTTTTCTTTAAAAGGGCAGGGTTGACGATATACGCTTTAAATTTATCTTGCCAAATTTCATCGTGATAAGATAGCAAGATGATTTTATCCATGTAGTCTAGTTCATCAAAATTAGAATCTAATACGTAATCGATTTTAGGAAGGGGGTATCTTGTAGTAATAAGTTTTTTGGCATCAATAATACGCAAGCGAATTGATTCCCTTGTACAATTGTATTGATTGCTTAGTTCTTCAAGCGTCGAAGTTTTCTTTTGAAGGATTAAGTCGATGTTGATGTCTAAAAACTCCGCCAGTTTTTCGTGATCATTATCAAATTCGACAAACTGATCGTAAGAAATTTGATGCTTGTAGTAATAAAATTCAAAGATAAAGCGATATACGTGGTTATTGAAAATCATTTTATTCTTTAATTTCGGTAGTAACCCATACTTGGAACGAAGCAGTAATAGTGAATACTCATCGATTTTATGGTAATCGTATGCAAAGTCGATATCTAAATCCTCAAGATATCGGAGCTTTCTTTCAATCTTTTCTTTGTTTTTTGGAGTTAACTTTATTTTTCTGACATTAGACACCTCGGTTAATACATAATCGTATAAGATGTCGAGATCGATTGGATCCTTTTGAATATGCATATCCTTAGTAAGAAAATTTAATATTATTTTTTTGTTCATACTGCCCCCTTATATGTTAATTATACCACATTTTATCCGTGAAAACATTTGCTTGTAAAAATTTTGTAACTTAAATTAGTATGTCAATCATATATGCGCAATAAATAATTAAAATGTGCTATAATATACTATAATGAAATTGTAAAGGAATGATACAGATGATTGCAAATTATCATGGACATACAGTACACTGCAAACACGGAATTGGAACCACTCGTGAGCATATTGAAGCAGCTATTAAATTCGGCCTAGAAGAGGTGGCAATCACCGAACATGTACCGATTAAGGGAAGAACGTTATCGCGAATTGATTACCCAGATTTTGAAGCGTTTATAACTGAACTAAATGAATTGAAAGTTGAGTATCAAGATCAAATCAAAGTATTAACTGGTCTGGAGTGTGAATATATTCCCGAAGTATTTAGTGACCACCTTGAGCTTAAGGAAAAGTATAATATCGACTTTTTAGTACTAGGACATCATTTTTCGAAACTATCACAACCGGGATTTTACTATTTCGAGACACGTAATAAAGAGATGGTTGACGAGTATATTGAAAATACGATCGCTGCCATAAAATCAGGGCACTTTAAAATCTTTGCTCATCCGGACATTTTCTTAAATAAGTTACCGTATGATGATTATATGGAAAGCAAAGCTAAAGAACTATTTGCAGTATGTCAAGAATATGATGTTGTTGTGGAAATAAATGCCAATGGGATTCGTAATAACAAAGGATATCCATGTCGCGAGTTTTGGCAACTATCGAAACAGTATAACTTAACAACAGTTATCAATTCTGATTCACACTCACCAGCGGAAATATACGATGATGGTTTAGTCGCAACGTATGAGTTTGCCAAAGAACTATCAATTAAAATAACAGAAAGGCTTGATTTCAATTGAAAATAACAATTTTATCAGCAAGTCCAATTGACTGTCAGTTTGAAAATGTCATCGCCAGTAAACCAATATTAAATGACAATAGTGATGTAGTTATCGTGAAAAGCGATGACTATTTTGATGATAAGTTATTTGAGTGGTTACGAAGACTTAAGAAAAAATATTTAGCAGTGTTTGTTTTGGGGTTTAATAATCCAGAATTAATTATGTACAATAAGCAATACGTAGATTTTTGTTTTGATAATAATATTAACTTTTTAGACTACGATGATCAAAGTGGTGACTTGGCAACTTATTTGGAGCAGAATCTTTCATTTACTGCTAACTATACAAAGTTTGCTAAATACTATTTAGAACTACAGCCAGAGTTGGATTACGACAAGTGGTTTAGAGGAATTGATTTTAGTGATAAATCAGTGGTCGATTTAGGATGTGGGATGCCAACGTATTTACCAAGGATAATGCCCCGAGAATATCTGGGCTTAGATTTATCGATCGAGATGATTAATCGCGCCCAAGTTAATTTTCCTAACTATCAGTTTAGAGCCGAGAATATAACCGATGCTAAGTTTAACTGTGATGTGGTCATTTCGATTTTAGATGTATTCAATTACCTGCCTAGTATCGAAGCGGTCAAAGAAGTGATTACTAACTGTTACAATAATCTGAATTCAGGTGGAATATTAATTTTTGATATCCATACCAAAGATGTTCTGCGTACGTTTAAAGACTATTTTGATTTTGAAGATACTGACGATGAGCAGTTTATTTGGGAAAGTCAAGTTGATAATCACAAACTAACACATTATTTTCAAATAATTGATAAAGATTATAAGGTGTTTGTCGAAAAACATTACCAGACATACTACGATGTAGAGCTGCTACATAAACATTTGGACCGAGTGGGGTTTACAAATATATCAATTGAACAGCATTACAATCATCACATCATAACAGCGTACAAAAAGGAGAATGATGAATAAATTACTACTTATCGATGGTTCTAATTTAATTTTTAGAGCATACTTTGCATCAGAAAAACAAAATGTTAAAACTCTGGATGGTCGTCCCGGTGGAGCAATCCGTACCTTAGTTTCAATGATCAATAAAATCATCAGTGAAGAGCGCCCAACCCATATGTTTATCGCTTTAGATACGAAAGCCCCAACGTTTAGACACCACAGCTATGAAGACTATAAAGCAGGTCGTAGTAAAACACCAGAAGATTTAAATGTCCAGTTCCCGATGGCGATGGAACTTTACGATGCGATGGGAATTAAACACTATGGTGTCGATGGTTATGAGGCAGATGACTTAATTGCTACATATGCAATAGAAGCCCAAAAGCAAGGTTTTAAAGTTAAAATTGTCTCAGGAGATAAAGATTTACTCCAACTTGTAGACGATGAAATTGAAGTGTTAACACCGAAGATGGGATTTTCGAAAGAAGTTAACTATACTCCGGAAGTTTTTATTGAGAAATATGAATTTGGACCAGAACGATTTATTGAGTATAAAGCGCTGGTTGGAGATAAGAGTGATAATATTATTGGGGTTGAAAAAATTGGTGATAAGACCGCAAGGAAACTAATTAATCAATATCCTTCATATGTTGAGATGGTGGAAGCAGCCAAAAATGGTGAAGTTAAAGGTAAGGTCGGAGAGAACTTGGCGGCTAGTTTAGAACAAATTGAAATGAATATTAAACTTGTTACGTTGCTTAAGGAAACGCCACTGGAAATTGAAATCGAAGATTTGGTTCAAGAGCATTTCGCCAGTCAACGACTTGTCGATTATCTGAATGATTTAGGTTTTTCGAAGCATGCCAATGACTTTGCAAGTTTACTAGACGAAACGCCAATTGCTAAAGAAGTTTGTGAATTTCAAGTTATCGAGCAGTTTGATCCAGCGCTTCATACGGATACAAAAACGGCAGTTTATACGCAAACATTAACAGATAACTACTTTCAATCGGAGTGTTTAGGATTTGCAGTTAGCAGTCCTAAAGGAACTTTTTATATCCGCAACCACTCTGAGCAACTGGAAACTTGGTTGAAATCGGATGCAATTAAAATAACTTACGACTACAAGCGTCTTTGTTCGATTGTCGGATATCAGGTTAATAATGTCATATTTGATAGTTACTTAGCAGCGTCTTTAATTGATGTGACCTTAAACAAGATGCCAATGGATCATGTGATGGGGCGTTTTGGAGCAACGGGAATTGAAACGTTTGAAGCAATTTATAAAATTAAGTCAAACCCGCAGATGCCGGAACTTGAGGTGCTTAGTCAAGATATCGCAACGAAAGCGCACGCGTTATATGAAACCTTCCCAAGCGTGGCGAGTAGTATCGAAAGTAATAATCTAACCGAAGTTATGTACGAAATCGAATTACCACTAAGTCCCGTACTTAGTCAAATTGAACTAAATGGAATTACCATTGATGTTAATAACGTAAATAGCTTAAAACAGAAGTATAGTGAAATTGTTGATGGTTACGCTAAAAAAATTAGTGAATATACGGCAATTAACGTCGCATCACCGATGCAACTTTCGGAGTATTTATTCACAGAGCGTGAGCTCCCAACTAAGGGACTTAAGAAAACGACTCGAGGTATTTCAACCGATGTTACTAACTTATCGAAATTACTTGATAATATCGATAGCGAAAGTGATGATGCGAAACTGATTAATTTAATCTTAGAGCAACGTATTTACACCAAGCTACTTTCAACATACGTGGTCGGAATTGAAAAACACATCGATGAAAATGCGCAAATAAAACCAATTTACAATCAATTACTAAGTGAAACAGGACGTCTTTCCACGCGTGAACCAAGTATCCAAAATATTCCGATTCGTTCGGAAGAAGGGCAAGTGATTCGAAGTTTATTCAGCTGTAAGCCGGGATACAAATTAGTGGCGATCGATTACTCGCAAGTAGAGCTGCGAATGATGGCGCATATTTCCCAAGATCAAAAACTGATTGAGGCGTTTATGCAAGATGCCGATATCCACGCTTCGACAGCGGAAACAATCTTTGGTACAAGCGCAGATGGAAATCGTTCGAAAGCGAAAGCGATCAACTTCGGAATCATTTATGGAATGAGTAAATATGGATTGGCTAAACAAGTTGGAATTAGCAATGCAGAAGCAGAACTGTTTATCGATAAGTATTTTGAAAACTATCCTGCAATTAAAACTTATATCGAAACGACAATCGCTTCCGCTACCGAAACTGGTTACGTTAAAACAATCTTTAATCGAATGCGTGAAATTAGTGATATCCGCAGCAGCAACCATATGAAGCGTGAACACGCGAAGAATGCGGCAATTAATACACCGGTGCAAGGAAGTGCCGCTGATTTAATTAAAATAGCAATGATTAAAGTAGCGAAACATATCGAGAATACCGACACTAAGATGATTATGCAAATTCACGATGAACTTGTATTCGAAATAAAAGAAACGGAGCTTAACTCGGAAATTGAAGCAATTTGCACAATCATGCAAGAGGCAACAAAATTAAGTGTTCCACTAAAAGTTGACTATGGAGTTGGCGACAACTGGCTAGAGGCCAAATAATGGAACTCGAGGCATACGTCCTTAATACCAAGGCGATGAGTAAGTCGGATGTTTTAATAACAATCTTGACTCCCAAAGGCCTATTCACGATTTATGGACGCGGTTATATGAGTTTGAAACATCGCTTTCATATTCTGGTAAATCGCGGAATTAAAGTAAGAGTCTACGGTGAGAAAAAAGGGAATTACTTTCGGTTAAGTGACTGCGATTTAATTAGCAGTGATGCAATTTTAACCTTAGATATCGAATTGTTTGAGATGTACACGCGAATTGTCAAACTGGTTTTATACGTAGAGCATTTGCTCGATGAAACTGCGTTTGCCTTGTTTGACTTTTGCGTAACTGAATTAGAAAACTATGATGTGCAATTATTGATTGATTTATGGAAGATTTTTATTTTGAAGAAAGAAAATGTCAACCTTAACTTCGATAGTTGTGTTCATTGTGGAAGAACAGATAGCTTTAAAACATTATCACTGAGCGATGGTGGGTTGGTGTGTACAAACTGCTACACCAATCAACCACTGCTAAACATCGAGGATATTCGCGTATTAAATGCATTTTATAATACCAAGTTAAGCATTTTAAAACAAGGATATAGTCGTGAAGTAAGTATCTTTTTAACAGAACTTACGATGCAAAATATCGGATTAACAATAATTTAGGAGAAAAAATGGAAAATACATATTCAATGGAAGAATTAGTAGCAGCAGCAAAGAGTGCAGGATTTGTTTACCAAGGAAGTGAAATTTATGGAGGTCTAGCAAACTCGTGGGATTACGGACCACTAGGTGCACAACTAAAAGCAAATATTAAAAACCTATGGTGGAAAGAGTTTGTTTCTAAAAAACATAACAACGTGGGAATTGACTCTTCAATTATTATGAATACTAACATTTGGCGCGCTAGTGGACATATCGGTGGATTTTCAGATCCATTAGTTGACTGTAAAGAGTGTAAAACACGTCACCGTGCTGATAAACTAATCGAAGATCATGCTAATCAAGAAATCGTTGCTGACGGATGGACAAATAGCCAAATGAGTCAATATTTAATTGATAATAATGTTGTATGTCCAGATTGTGGAAAATTAAACTATACAGATATTCGTCAGTTCGACCTGATGTTCAGTACTAATATGGGAGTTGTTGAGGACGATACATCAAAAGTTTACTTACGTCCTGAAACAGCGCAAGGGATCTTTGTTAACTTTAAGAACATTCAACGTACTACGCGTAAAAAACTACCATTTGGTGTTGGACAAATTGGTAAGAGTTTCCGTAATGAAATCACACCTGGAAACTTTATCTTCCGTACTCGTGAATTCGAACAAATGGAAATGGAATTTTTCTGTAAACCCGGAACTGAACTAGAGTGGTTCAACGCTTTAGAAAAAGATATTGTAAGTTTCTTAAACCTATGTGGAATCAAACCTGAAAATATGCGTATTCGTGAGCATAGTACTGATGAATTATCTCATTATTCAAACAAGACTAGCGATATTGAATTTAAATATCCATTCGGTTGGGGAGAACTATGGGGACTAGCTTCACGTACCGACTTTGACTTAAACGCTCATCAAGAAGCAAGTAAGCAAGACTTAACGTACTTAGATCCAGAAACTAATGAACGCTACTTACCGTACGTTATCGAACCAGCTGTCGGAGTAGACCGTTTGTTTTTAGCAATTCTAGCAAATGGTTACGAGCGTGAAACTGTCGGAGAGAACGATGTTCGTGAAGTTTTACGTCTTGCGCCAAACCTTGCGCCAATTAAGGTTGCAGTATTGCCGTTAGTGAAGAAGTTAAACGCTGATGCAGAGCAAGTTTTTGCTAATCTTTGCTCAGAATTTGAAGTTGAATTTGATAGCAGTGGTAAAATTGGAAAACGATACCGCCGTTACGATGCAATTGGGGTACCATGGTGTGTTACGTTTGATTACGACTCACTTGAGGATGGTTGCGTAACTGTTCGTGACCGTGATACAATGGAACAAACACGTGTCGCAATAAGTGAATTAAACACATACTTTAGAAACTTAATCTAGGAGTGATATGAAAAAAATAGGTGATATGACAACAACAGCAGACTACACTTTGGATCGTTCAGTATTCTTCGATAAAGATGTTCAAGCATTTATGATTGAAAATAACTTAACTGAAGAGATGATGAAGCATAGTTATGCTGACCTAGTAGAATATATAAACAACAAGGAAAAATATCAGTTATTTTGGTATGGAATGGTTGAACTAATCGCTTTGTCGACAGTGAAAATAAAAAATCCTGGTCTCGAGTATTTAGAACAACCAATCTTTAAAGATAATATGCTTCTAGATGATATTATCGCAAACTCACAAAGTAAGGTTGATGCGATTGACATGGCTTGGAAAATGCGTAATCAAGGGTTCTTTTTAACGGGAGCAAACGGAGTTGGTAAAACATTTTTTGCTGTTGCCGTTGCTAATAAACGTTATGAGACAACTAAACAACCGACATTATTTGTATTTTGGCCGGACTTTGTTCAAGTGGCGAAACGTTTTGAACGTGAAAGTTATCAAATGATCAATCAAGTCAAGCATGCAAAATATTTAATCATTGATGATTTAGGACAAGAAACAATTACATCTTTTTCACGTGATGATATCCTAAATCCAATCATTACCTACCGAATGGAAAAGGGCCTTAATACCATAATTACATCTAATTATGAATTAGGAGAACTAAATGATTTATATACATTGCGTCCAATCGAGTCAAAAAAAGTAAAAAGTATCTTTTTAAAGATGAGTAAACTTGCTAAACCAATTAAAATGGTCGGTGAGGATCTTAGGAATGGGCAGGAGAATTAAATGAGCATCCAATTGGAGAAAATAAACCAATATGAAGTTGGCAGTAAAATTATGCGAAAGAAGGCTGAGGAAATTGTTAGTAGTGGGAATGTTGGCCTAATTACCGAAATTTCGAGTAATTTGTTTAAGACAACTGTTGTTGAGGGAAATAACGATTACTTATTAGAAATTAACACTTATGATATTGAAACGACTAAATGTGCATGTAGCACTAACAAAAGCTATGGACGTTGTCAACACGTACTAGCGTTTCTAATCGATTTACAAAAGTATTTAAACAGTGATAAGCGCAGTAGTTTATCACCAGCGGAGATTGTTGCTAATAACTTTACCAACCATTTCAATTACGAAGAAAAAACGGTTAAGGTGGTAAATCTAAGACCGAAATTTCTAATAAGCGAAGAGTCGAATGTATCAAAGATGTCCTTAGTTATTAAATATGAAGGTGAACGTGAATATAAAGTAGCAAATATTGCTACCGTTGTTGATAGTATCGCTAACAATAAGTCAGTAGAGATTGTCAAAAAGATGGATTTAGTTAGTGGTGAATATAAAATTAACCGTCAAACGCAAAAGATTATTGATATTCTAAAACTTAATAAAGACTATCGAAACGCACAACAAAACTCGCTTTTAATCACTGAAGTAGAACTTAGTTCACTTGATATTATTTCAATTTTAGAAATTCTTGAAGGTCAATTAGTCGACATTAACTTCTGTGAAGGGATGCTTTGTACACCTCCGATCAATCAACTTTTAACTGTTAAAAGATTAGGGGACCAAATCGAAATAAGTTCGAAATTCAATCATAAAATGCAAGAGATAATTAGCGGGAGATTAATCAAGTCATTCGATAACTTTTATATATTAACTGAAGATCAAAGTACCTTATTTGATTTACTTAAAAATATTGGTAGTAAAAATATTCAGTCGATTTTATTTCCACTTCGCTATTATGAAAAATTTATGATGAAAAGTAAAAATCAAATTGAAACGTTATTTAATGTTGAGAGTGATGAAGAGTTTAATGCTCCACTTTTAGAAAAAGAACTAGCTACTAATATTTATATTTCTAAAATAAGTAATGCCAAGGTCGCAATCAAAGTCGAGTTTGCATATGAGCAAATTCACTTTGGATTTGATGGATACACAACCTCTGACGAACTAGTATTAGTAAAACGTGATCTAACGAAGGAAGAAGAAGTGTTATCGATGTTAAGCATCAGTCAATACGATTATCAAACTACCGGTGCAAATTTAGGATTCTTAATCACTAAATCACATAAGCAAACTTATGATTTACTAACAAACACATTACCTAAACTTCAAAGTATTGCTAATGTATTTGTCGATCAAGAAGTTGAGGATCGTCTGTTAAACTTAAATTCTACATCGTTTTCAGTAAGTCTTACCCAATCGGAATCAACGGACTTTTTTGAGTTCAATTACGAACTTGATGAATTTAGTATTGATGAAATCAACCAAATGATTAAGGCCTACCGCTCAGGTGAGCAATTTTATGTGCTAGATGATGCGAAGTATATTCCTTTTGATGATCAAAAGATTATGGCCCAATTATCGTTTATCGATCAAATGCAAGGTGAGTTTACATCGCTTGATGCGAAAATTCCCTTCTACCGTTTTATCACCTTAAAGCAAATGTCAAACGACTTGTTTGAGAATGTTGAAATAGACCAAGTTTTAGAAGCAAAACTTGAGCAAATTCAAGAGATAAGTGTTGATACTTCCAGTTTAAACGATGTTACAGTTCGTGACTATCAGCAAACGGGAATGAATTGGTTAAATCAATTGCATCACTTCAAACTTGGAGGAATCCTGGCTGATGAGATGGGGCTTGGTAAGACGCTTCAAGTAATTGGTTATTTAAATGAAAACAAAGGTTTAAAAACGCTAATTGTCGTGCCGAAAGCCTTAATGTATAACTGGGCTCAAGAATTTAAACGCTTTGCTCCTAATATGGAATTTACAGTTGTAAACGGAACTAAGAGTGAACGAGTGGAGCTAATCGAAGGACATCGCGGTGACGTAATCATCACATCATACAATATGTTACGACTGGATATTGATAGTTATACTAAACAGTTTGATGTGTGTATTATCGATGAGGCACAAACAATTAAGAACCCGGGTGTCCAAGTAACCAAAGCCGTTAAAAAAATCAATGCTGATTTAAAATTTGCATTGACGGGTACGCCACTGGAAAATAACCTAGTTGATTTATGGTCGATTGCGGACTTTGTTAACCCCCATTACTTAAAGTCGCAAAGTGATTTTAAGAAGAAGTTTGTAGTAGATGAAAACAACCTTGAGTTATTAAAGTTTCATCTATCACCAATCTTACTTAGACGTCAGAAAAAAGATGTATTAACCGAACTTCCAGATAAGATTGAAACGCCAGTATTCTGTGAATTAACACCGAAGCAAAAAGTTGTGTACGCAAGTTACGTACGCAATTACCACGAGCGTCTATCAACAATTATCGCCAGTGATACAATGGCCACAAGCCAGATTGAAGTGCTTTCATTATTAACTAGATTACGTCAAATTGCTTGTCATCCAAGTTTGTTTTTAGATGACTATGATGGAGATAGTGGAAAGCTTGAATTACTTCAAGAATTAGTTGAAGAGAATATTGAAAATGGTAATAAGATGCTAGTTTTCAGCCAGTTTACGTCATTTTTAAAGATTGTCGAAAAAGAGCTAAAAGCAGCAGGAATAAGTTATTACTATTTAGATGGAACGACGAAAGCTGAGGATCGTATCAAACTTGTTGAACAATTTAATAGCGATCAAACAAGTGTCTTTTTAATCAGCTTAAAAGCCGGAGGAGTCGGTTTAAACTTAACGAGTGCTTCAACGGTAATCCACTTAGATCCATGGTGGAACCCACAGGTTGAAAGCCAAGCGACTGACCGTGCCCACCGAATTGGTCAAAAGCAAGTGGTACAAGTTAACAAACTGATTACCAAAGGAACAATCGAAGAGAAAATTTATATGTTGCAGCAAGAGAAGAAACAATTAACTGATGATATCTTAAGTTTAGATAGCAAGATGTTAACATCATTATCTGCGACAGAAATTATTGATTTATTTACAATTGAATAAAGGAATAGTATGGATATTAAAATCAAAAAAGAGCAAGAATCCAATCGTAACTTGGATCTTCCTAGCTTCAAAGATAGTAAAGAATTAAATAATCAACTAGAGCAGTCAATACCGAGTGACTTATTAAGTGACGAGGCTAATAATAGTGAAAAACACGAAGATGATTTAGAACTTACAACCCAGTATATCACAACGGAGTTTAATACCGGAGAGTTTGAAAATATAAATGTCAATACGTTGGATTTAGCCAATGATTTGAAAAACATTGCGGTGGACACTAACATCAATCATGAATTGGTTCGTGAACAATCAACTTTTGAACAAAGTAAGCCGATCGAACCTAAGCCACAACCGCAACCACAAGTTGTGGAACCAGTTGTTATTGAACAGGAAATTGATGCACAATCGATTAAGGTATATCGGCACACTAACCGCAAGTATATTTACATAGCTATCGTTGTTGTTATGCTAATAATTGCTTGTATAGTTGGATATCTTTTCATAACAGCAAACTAATATAATTTATATTAAGAAAAATTTACAATTACCTACAAAGATGTTGTATCATATACTAAATAAAAAAATAATCATATATGGTAGTAATACGGTCTACTGTTTCTACGCTACGCCTTAAATGTAGCTCTATGAGGTATAATTCGTTATATTATATCTCTATTCCCACGTACTTTTGGAATAGAGATATTTTTGTTTATACTTCAGTCTACCATATATAGTAAGGGATGAGATATGAGCAAATTTATAGAAAATGGATACACTTTTGATGATGTCCTATTATTACCAAGATATTCAGAAGTACTGCCTAAAGATGTTAATACATCAAGTAACTTGACAAAGAATATTAAGTTAAATATACCGGTTCTAAGTGCGGCAATGGACACCGTAACAGAATCAAATATGGCAATTGCAATTGCAAATTTAGGTGGAATTGGGGTTATTCACAAAAATTTAACAATCGATGCGCAGTGTAACGAGGTATCACGCGTTAAGAAATATATTAATGGATATATTGATGATCCGATAACTGCATTAGAAACAGATACGCTAGAACATGTTGAAAACTTAATGGCCGAAGCAAAAATCAGCGGAATTCCGATTGTCGATAACGATAAGAAGTTAATTGGCTTAATTACGAACCGTGATTTAAAATATATTGAACGTGATAGTCGTTTAGTTTCAGAATTTATGAAGCGTGATAACTTAATTGTTGGTCAGCCAGGAATTAAAATTGAACAAGCCAAAGAATTGATGCAAGACAACCGTATTGAAAAGTTACCGATTGTCAATGAGGAAAACACGCTAGTTGGGTATATGACGTCTAAAGATGTTGATAACTTTGTTAACTATCAATCTGCAGCCAAAGATGAGTTTGGAAGATTACGTTGTGCGGCAGCAATCGGGGCAACAGCGGATGTATTAGATCGCGTCGGTCGCTTAGTAGCAGTGGGAGTTGATGCTTTAGTTTTAGATTCGGCACACGGTCATTCAAAAGGAATAGTCGATACGGTAAGTAAGATTAAAGCTGAATATCCAAATGTTAATTTAATCGCTGGAAATATTGTTACAGCTGAGGCGGCTGTTGATTTAGCAAAAGCAGGAGCCGATGCAGTTAAAGTTGGAATTGGACCTGGTAGTATTTGTACAACGCGAATCATATCTGGTGTTGGTCGTCCGCAAATTACGGCAATTAATCAAGTTGCTGAAGCACTTAAAGATTACGATACATGTGTAATTGCTGATGGAGGAATTAAATATTCCGGAGATATCGCCAAAGCAATTGCTGCGGGAGCGGATGTGGTAATGCTTGGAAGTATGCTTGCGGGAACTGATGAATCTCCAGGGAAAATCATTACCATTGATGGTAAAAGTTATAAGAGTTATGTGGGAATGGGAAGTTTAGAAGCGATGAGCCGTGGAAGTAAAGACCGTTATTTCCAAGGAGAAATTAAGTCAGATAAACTAATCTCGGAAGGGGTTAGTGGTGCAGTTGGATACAAAGGTAGTGTCGTAACTGTTTTACACCAACTTGTTGGTGGACTGAAATCATCAATGGGATACACGGGAAGTAAAGATATTGAGACGGCGAAAACGGCCCAGTTCCAAGTAATTAGTGGAGCAACGCTTCAAGAAAACCACCCTCACAGTATCGTAATTACGGAAGAACAACCAAACTATAATAAGAAATAGGAGCTAAGTTATGAATGAAAAAGCAAGAGTAATAGTAGTCGACTTTGGAAGCCAATACAACCAATTAATTGTTAGAAAAGTCCGTGAATTAAATGTTAGTAGTGAACTGGTTACATGTGATTTTTTAAATCAAAAAATTGCCGATGGATCAGTAAAAGATTATAGTGCAATTATCTTTTCGGGAGGACCAAACATCGTAACCGATGCGGGAGCTTTAAAAGTCGATACCGCACTATTTGATATGGATATTCCGATTTTAGGAGTATGTTATGGAATGCAATTAATCGGTGAGCATTTTGGAAGTGATTTAGTTGAAGGGGCAGTAAAAGAATACGGTGCTCAATCAATTAACATTACATGTTTTGAAAATATTTTTAAAAACTTAGCAGCTGTTGAAGACGTATGGATGTCTCATGGTTATGAAGTAACAAATATTAGTGATAAACTTGAAGTGGTGGCAACAACTAAAGACAATGTAATCGCAAGTATTAAAGTAAAAGGAAAAGAAATATATGGTGTTCAATTCCATTTAGAAGTTACTGACACGAAAAATGGAATGACGATGCTTGATAACTTCTTGAGTTTAGCTGAGGTTCCTCGTGACTATACAATGGCTAGTTTCTTAGAAGTCGAAACTAAAAAAATCCAAGAACAAGTTAAAGACAGTGGAGTAATTTTAGGATTAAGTGGTGGAGTTGATTCAACGGTAGTGGCTGCGTTACTGGCAAAAGCGATTCCTGGTCAAACAAAGTGTATTTTAGTTGACCATGGACTTATGCGAAAAAATGAAGTGGACTTAGTTGTTGAATCATTAAAGGATTTACCACTAGACATTAAGGTGGTCGATGCTAAGGAACTTTTCCTTTCAAAGCTTGCAGGCGTTGAAGATCCTGAACAAAAACGTAAAATCATTGGTAATTTATTTGTTGAAGTATTTGACCGTGAGAAATCAGAAATTGCTGATGCTAAATTCTTAGCTCAAGGAACACTTTATACCGATGTAATTGAAAGTGGTACGGACACTGCCCAAACAATTAAATCGCACCATAATGTTGGAGGGTTACCTGAAGATATGGAGTTTGAACTTCTTGAACCATTAAATAAATTATTTAAAGACGAAGTTCGTAAACTGGGAGTAGAACTAGGACTTAGCGATGAGTTAGTGCACCGTCAACCATTCCCCGGTCCTGGACTGGCGATAAGAGTAATGGGTGATATTACTGAAGAAAAATTAGAAGTGGTTCGTGAGAGTGATTACATCTTTAAACAAATCCTCATTAAACACAATTTATACCAAGATATTTGGCAATCATTTACAGTATTAACTAATACTAAAACTGTTGGTGTTAAAGGTGATGAACGTAGTTATGAATATGTTCTAGCACTTAGAGCAATTAATTCGATCGATGGAATGACAGCGAGAGCTGCGCTTATTCCAATGGAAGTTTTAGTTGAAGCATCAACAGAGATTACTAACCGCGTGAGAAAAATAAATCGTGTAGTATACGATATAACAAATAAACCACCTTCAACAATTGAGTGGGAATAAATAAAATGATCCTAAACCGGATATTCTAGGTTTAGGATCATTAGTTTTATAAAAGACTTCAATTGTCATTAAAATAGTGCAAAAATTATTTGAATGACAATTTGCATGTTAGAAGTAAGTATGAATGTGCTATAATCCTAAATACTGATGATAGCACTAAAAGAAAATTATTTAACTTTTTAATGAAAGGTTATGTATATATTAAAAGAGAGATAAGAATGGAAGTCAGATTAGAAAAGCTTACTTTAGAAAATTCACTGGAAATCTTAGCATTTGAAACTGAGAATAGACCCTATTTTGAAACTTGTTTGATGCCTAGAGAAGATAGTTACTATACTGTTGAAGGGTTTAAGCAGCTTACCGCTAAGTTGTTAAAAGAACAAGAAAATGGAAAGTGCTATATGTACTTAATAAAAAATAATGAAGGCAACTTAACTGGAAGAATTAATTTGTTTTTACTAGACGACACTAGTGAACAAATTGCAGAGCTTGGTTATCGGATTGGATCGAATTACACGGGGATGGGGATTGCGACCGAAGCAGTAAAACTTTTGTTGAAAGAAAGTATAAACGTTAAAAGGATAATTGCTGGAACGGATGAGAACAATATAGCATCTCAAAAGGTTTTAGAAAAAAATGGATTTATTTGTGAAAGCCGAACTGGATGCTATGCAGTAATAAATTATAAAGCAATATGTAGTTTGAACTTTGTAAAGAGTATCGACGAGACTTCAAAACAAAAGACGAGTCACAAAGCTTAATTAATTCAATCGAAGTTTTCAAATTATCAACCGAGTGAAAAAAATAAATCGTGTAGTATACGATATAACAAATAAACCACCATCAACAATTGAGTGGAAATAAAACTACAAAAGCAAAAACCAATCAACTGGTTTTGCTTTTTTTATGGTTACTATGCTAGTCCTAAACTTTGAAAAAATTAATGGTATTTTTATCACTTTCCATTCAATAGTTAGTTCCAATTTAAGTTTGTCATTAAGCATTTCAAATGCTAGTTTAAATAACATTTAATATATAATAACTAACATAAAACTGTTATAATTCCTGAATTTTAAAAAACGCTAATAGCACTTGAGTGTTAACAAGTGGGAGTGTGTTAAAAATTTTAAAAAACGTACATACAAAAGCATGAATATATGTTATTATATAGGTACGCTAATACGTGTGGCTACTAAGTGGCAAAATTAAAGAGAGAAATTTAAGTAGAAAATGGAGATGGTGTATGAAAAAAATTAATAGGTTGATATTATTAGTATTTATGTTGGGAATTTTTTCAACATTTACTAATGCCGAAACTTTTGCGGCTGCAACTTCGGGCACGATAAATATTCAAGGTTTATCAGATCGAAGTAATTTAAGTGCTGCTAGAGTAAATAGGGGTGATAATCATTCAAGAGAAGATATCCCTTATATTGTTCCAGCGGGAACAGAAGTAACTATGAAGCAAGTATCAGGTTTGAATCGTAATGATTTATCAATTCAAGCATTAAATAACGATCGAGCAACAGAGGCGAACTATACGCTTAGTAAAAACGGGGGGGAATTAAAATTTACTGTCGAGTATGACAGTGTATTATTTATTAAAATGCCTCGTGGTGATCAAAATATTGATATTGAATATAGCTTCTCGCAAGATGTAATCGAAACTCCTCATTATAATGAAGGTGATAATGAAGCAGAATTTTTTGCATATTGGGATAGTTCAGATGCACCGTATGCAATTTTAGAAAACAAAGATGTTCAGTTTTTAATCCCTAAAGCGGATAAAGAATATTTACGTAATATTGCTGGTAATACGACGCATGACAGCTTAGATGGATTGCTGCAGTATTATACTAGACTAGTAACATACTATGATTATTTGCTTGGTGTTGAAGACAATGCAGAAAATCCAGTACATAACAATCCAGATCAACAGTTCTTTGCCAAAGCTAATAAAAGTGGTCCCGGTCTTGCGTATTACAGCACGAACGAGATGGCGATGAGTGCCGCTAACTTTGGTTATAGATATTTATCAGTTGGTTGGGTAGAAAAACATGAGGTTGCTCATGGATATCAACAAAATGCAATGATGGATGCTATAGAGTGGCCAGAACACTCAATTAGTGTTCGTGAAGTTTGGAACAATGTCTATGCTCACAGTTTTAGAACAATGGAAGAGTGGGAAGGGGACAATGCTTACGATTGGAATCGTGTCAGTCAGTCAGAATTACAATACACTGTTAACAACGATTATGAATCGGGGAGCCACTTCCAAAAACTAAACTTCTTTGTATCGATGTTTGATGCCTTTGGTTATGAAGGATTTAGAGGGTTTAACCGTGAGTATCGTGAACTAACAAATATGAATCCACCTAAAAACGATGAATATTCAAATACACAATATATGGCATGGTATTTCTCAGAGTATACTGGTGTTAACTTTGTTCCGCACTTTGAAGATGCCGGTATTGAAATTATTGAAGAAATCGAAGATAAACCAGAAATTAGAGATTTAAGTTACGCGCAATTTTTAAACTTTATCGTTTTAGACAAAACAACAAGACAAGAAATAGCATCGATATTAGACTTACAGGCTGACTATGAAATGATCGATACAAGTTTACTTCGCTCAGAAAGTTTAAGTCACTTAAATTTAAAGGGAGATGTTGAAGTTACATTAGATATTGACAACTTAGATGAGATTAAGTATAAAAATGTTATATTGAAAAATGGAGAATTTGAGATTGCTAAAGAAATTGACTCAAATAAGATTACATTTGAAGATGTACCATCAGGTGTATACCGCGTATTAACACCGGCTAGTGAATCAGGAAATTACAAAATTAATCATAGTGAATTAATTACCGTAAACGAAAGTGGTAAAGTAGATGCAACTGTTACTTACACAAATCAAACTCCACTAGCAATCGATGAATTATCAGCAACAAACAGTATGCTGTTAAAGGGACTTGGAAACTATGTATATGCAACTGTTGAAACATTCCCAGACCGCGTACGAGTAAGAACAAAAAATACACAACCACACTCATATTTTTCAGATGAGTATGCAAATGTTAAAGTGCTTGATAATAACGGTGCTGTAGTTTATGAGCAATCGTTTATTGGAAACGTCGCTTTACCGGCTGAGACATTTAATATTCCAATACAACCAGGATATTCCGTGGTGATGAGTTTTAGAGAAGCAGGTCGTTCAACAGGAGTTAACTCATATTCAGGTTTAGATATTTATCCAGCAACATCAACATTCACAATCATGATGGATGAAACCGGAACGTATGTTAATGGTACGAATATCTTAAATGATGTTGTCGATACCTATGCTGCTAAATTCAATGACTCAGCTGATAGTCAATATTACTATCACAATGAACGTGTTGAACTAGCACAGTCAATTGCCCGTATGGAAACAGAAGAGCAAGAAGCGTATTATGAAAAGTATAAAGATAATTTACAGTTAAAACGTCCAGAGTTTAAAAACACTGAGATTGAGTATGTCTATAAAATTCCATTAGCTAAAAATAATGATACAATTATGCAAATAATTAATGGGGTAACGGCAACTGATTATGAAGATGGTGACTTAACTGATAAAATTGAAATTGTTAGTGACAACGTTGATTTAACAACTGAAGGTATTTATACTGTTAAGTTACGTGTTGTCGATAGTGATAAAAATGCTAACTATGATGAAGTTAAAATCAAGGTAGTGCAAACACTTCCAGACTTATCAGGGGAGAAAACTGCAACGATCACTGAGCACAGTGAACTAAGTGATGAAATCCTAATTCAATTATTTGAAATCTCAAGTGAGATTAACCAAACAATTACAGCAGATGCGAGCTTAGTTGACATAACTACTCCAGGGGAATATCCAGTTATATTCACAGCTGAAAGTGGAGAAACATTTAATGTTACTTTAACAGTAACTGATGTGCTTCCAATAATCGACGCTCCAACCTCGTCAATTACTATAACGCAAGGAAGTACGATTGACGATGTTATAGCCAGTCTAGATTTAGTAGCAACGGAAATAGTTGCTGGTGACTTAACGAATAGCATTGTTTATGATGATACTAAGGTTGACTATGAAACACCAGGTGTGTATCCATTAGTAGCTTCAGTTCAAGATGCGGAAGGTAACGAAATCAGCCAACCGATAACAGTAACTATTGAAGAACAAGCACCTAGCTTAGATCCAATTACTGGAAATGAAGAAGCGACAATCACTGAACATAGTGAAATCACAGACCAAAAATTAATTGAGTTATTTGAGATTGTTAGTACAACAAATCAAAAGATAACAGTTGATGCGAGTGCGGTTAATATGAGTGTTCCTGGAGAATATCAAGTAACTTTCACAGATGAAGATAATGAATCATTTAGTGCTAAATTAATTGTATCAGATGTATTGCCAACACTTACTGTAAGCGAAAGTAAAATAGTGATAAATGTTGATAACACAATTGAAGATGTATTATCACAAGTTGAAATAATTGCTACGGAAATCACTGAAGGTGATTTAACAGCATCGATATCAATTGATGATACAAAAGTTGATTATACAAATCCAGGTAATTATATTTTAGAAATAGTAGTTACTGATGACGAAGGTAACATTGAGGTTGAGGAAGTGGAAATAACAGTTCTTGCCAAAGAGCTAGAAAAAGATGTTATTACTGGTATCGAAGTTGCAGCTATTGATGAGCATAGTGCTATTAATGATCAGTTATTAATTGACTTATTTGAAGTAAGCAGTGCAGCAAATCAAGCAATTACAGTTGATTCAAGTATGGTAGATGTAAATGTTCCAGGTGAATATCAAGTGATTTTTACTTCAGCAACGAGTAACTCATTTACAGTAACATTAACGATAACAGATTTACTGCCAGTAATTGAAGTGAACCTTGATTCAGTAACAATCGCTGCAGGTTCAACACTTGAAGAGTTATTATCAGAACTAGTTATTTCTAGTACTGAAATCAACCAAGGTGACTTAACTGCAAGTTTAGTTATTGATGATAGTGATATTAACTATGCTGTTGCAGGAGACTATGTATTGAACATCTCAGTTACTGATGATGAAGGTAACATTGAGGTTGAGGAAGTAGCAGTCACAGTGTTAAAAGATGAAACCGCTTCTGAGGTAGACTCAGAAGTAGATAGTGAAGTCGATTCAGAAGTAGATAGTGAAGTCGATTCGGAAGTAGATAGTGAAGTCGATTCAGAAGTAGATAGTGAAGTCGATTCTGAAGTAGATAGCGAAGTCGATTCAGAAGTAGATAGTGAAGTCGACTCGGAAGTAGATAGTGAAGTCGATTCAGAAGTAGATAGTGAAGTCGATTCAAAAGTAGATAGTGAAGTCGACTCGGAATTTGCTAGTGAAGTAAACTCAGAAGTAAATTCTGAAGCAACGGACAAAACCAGTAAAAACCTAGTTACTACTGGACAAATGGGAATGTTAACATTCGCAACAATCATAGCAATTTTATTAATTGTATTTAAAAAGAAATTTTTAAAAATAATTGCTGACTAATTTAATATTATAATAAGAAAACTTCTCGAAATTAATCGAGAAGTTTTTCTTATTATAAATTAGTTTTTAATTCGAAACGATAATGTCCTGTAACCCCTTTAATTAAGTCTAACACTTCCAAAGTATCATCTTCACGACGATATTGGTTGCCATTGTGAATAATGAAAGGAATTCCTTTTGAATTTCTCACATCGGATACTATCGCAATATGGTTATCAGAGAAGATTACTATATCTCCTGGCATCCATTCTTCTGTTTGCCTGATATCGGTTGTTAAGGATACGGTATTGCGTTCTAAAAAGACATGTAAATTTGGAACTCTTCGAAAATCAATATTTGGATCTGGTTTTCCATCGATTCGTGGATAGGCCTCGATATTTGCGGCTATATCCGCGTCTACTAGTGCTTTTAAGTCGTAACCTGCATTGTTTAGACTTCTCCAAATAACATCAGTACAAACACCTTCATCTTCCGGCGGATAACCACCTTCATAATATGCACTTTTATATTCCACACGATTGATAACAGTTTGCTTAGCTCCATCTAAGATATCTTGATAATCCCCAATTCCATCGTGGTCATAATCAATGGTACTTTCGACTACTTCGATACCAAAATACTCATTAGTATATGATTTATGTTTAATATAATTAAGTACATAAAGTACATAAACTCCCATGACAAAAATTATCAACAAGATAAATATAACTTTCTTCATTTAAATTCCCCCCAACTATCGATATAAGTAATATTATATAATTTTTTCTAATACGATGTGTAGTTATGTTTAGACTTTTATTTGGTGGTGATGTGCCATGCTCGTAATAAGCATAAAAAATAACGTTTTATACTTAATCAAATAAGTTGCTATATGTTTAAATATGCTATAATAGTATTAATTGTATGTATATTATTTGACATAAAAAGTATTTTCACTAAATCATAAAATTGAAAACAAGTTATTTTATATTTTAGTCAAAGATTAAATGTGATTTTTAAATATCAAGGTAGTATTATGTAAGTTAAATGAAATTGGTAATCAATTTTCTATTCATAATCACCATATAGTGTAATACAAACTAAAATTAACCAAATTCAATTATGGAGGAAAAAGATGAAGAGTTTTATTGGCTTTTATAACAAATCTGTGTACATGACGTATTTAGGTGTATGCTTTAGTGTGATAGGAATTTATCTGTGTGTTATCGGACAGTTAAATTATGCAATGATGGCGCTAGTGCTGGCCGGTGTATGCGACATGTTCGATGGAATGATTGCAAGAAAAGTAAAAAGAACAGCTCAAGAGATGGAGTTTGGAATCCAAATCGATTCGTTAGCAGATGTAGTTAACTTTTTAGCGCTTCCCGCAGCATACTTCGTGAGTAATGAATATTTTGAAGCTGGATATTTAATTTTCTTAATAATCTATGTTGTAGCTGGTGTTGTACGTTTGGCTTACTTTAATGTTGTAACAAGCAAGGATACCGGACCAAATAAGGCTTATTCGGGATTACCGGTAACGTCAGCTGCAATTATTATTCCAGTAGCTCACATCTTTTTAAATAGTGTCTTAGTATTGTATGTATATTTACTAATGGGGATTTTATTTGTACTTAATTTTAAAGTGAAAAAACCAGGGACAAAGTTATGCGTTGCAACTGTAATTATTGCTGTTATATTATGTGCATACTTGGTAATGGTGTAAGGATATGTACGATCGTCAAACAGGAGAATATTTTGCGGCAACACCTGAGGATACCTCTGTCAAATTTTTATACAATACTATAATCGGAAGAATTATTTTAAAAGTGATTATCTTAACTTTTATTTCTAAAATCCTCGGCTGGTTCAACGGAACTAAATTATCTAGGCATAAGATTGCGGGATTTGCTAATAATCATCAAATTAAAGTTGCAGATATAAGTAACTTTAATACCTTTAATGAATTTTTCACAAGAAAAGAAGCATTTAAATTAAATTTACATGAAAAAGATATGATTAGTGTTGCTCAATCAAAATTATCGTTATACAACATTGATGAAAATTCTAAATTTGAAATCAAAAACCAGTCATACGATTTACAGCAACTACTTCAAGACGAGCAGTTAGCTTATAAATTTCAAGGTGGTACATGTCTAATTTTCCGCTTGTGTGTTGATAATTACCATCGTTATTGTTACTTTGATTCAGGTACTGTCGATATGTCAAAGTATATTAAAGGTCATCTTCATACGGTGCGACCAATTGCATATGAGCGCTTTCAACCTCTAATTGAAAATACTAGAAATTATTCAATACTAAATACTGACAATTTTGGACTTAGTGTTTTCGTTGAAGTTGGAGCGATAATGGTTGGTAAATTTACTAACAACAATAAGCGTGAATTTGCCAAAGCTGATGAACGTGGGTATTTTGAATTGGGAGGATCAACAGTAGTAGTGTTGATTGAGAAGGATAAATTACAACTTGATAGTGACCTAGTACCATTAATTAATACCGGTGTGGAAGTGGCCGTTGAATACGGTGAAAAAATTGGTAAAGCCTTGTAGCAGTAATGCAATTATATATTTAAAACCTGAGCAATTTAATCTAATTGCTTAGGTTTTTTAATTTATGGTGTAATAATTATAGTTACGACAAACCAATTAGATTATTGAGGATAAACTCGATATGAGGTGATGGAATCTTCCAATTATTATCGAATCACGTTGGAATTGATATTACGGCGTGTATAATACATGTAATCCCCCATGTTTATATTAGTTATGCAAATTACGATCGGAGTACAGTTATTGCAAATATCCGGTTACATGATCCAAAATCACCACTTTTAATTGGTAATATAAACCCCGGAGATAAGCTTAAACCTGTAAAACAAATAGCATATTCAAATGGTCAAATTAGCTTGTTTTAAAGTTGAAAATCATTACATTTTATCAATTAAAATCAATAATTAACGATTTTTAAGTAAATTGACGATTAATTAGCAGTTAACGCACAAATAGGTTTGACAAACAGTCGAATAATACATATAATATATATGATTATGTTAAATTAATGTAATTTAAAATTTGGGTGGTGAAATTATAATGAAAATAAACTCTATCATTTTATCTGCGGGTAAAGGTACGCGTATGAAGAGTGAAAAACCAAAAGTGATTCAACCGGTTCTTGGTTACGAGATGGTTAATCATGTATTGAAGGCATTAACTAGCGCAGGAGTAGAAAGCAATCTCCTAGTTGTTGGTTATAAAAAAGATGAGGTGCTAAGTAGCATCGACTCAAGATTTAAATTTGATTTTGTTGAACAAACCGAGCAATTAGGTACAGGACATGCTGTACTAGTTGCTAAGGAAAAATTAGCAGATGCTGACGGAATTACAATCGTAACAAGTGGTGATACACCGCTAGTTACTGCAGACACTTTTAAAGAACTAGTAAGTTTCATGCAAGAATACGATAGTGATTTAGCAGTTTTAACAACAAAATATGATGATCCAACAGGATATGGTCGTATTGTTAGAAATACCGATGGAACACTTGCTAAAATTGTCGAACAAAAAGATGCCGATAGTGAAACTTTAAAATTAAATGAAGTTAACACAGGTGTATATGCATTTGATAATAAGAAACTATTTAAGTATATTGAGCAAATTGATAATAAAAATGCTCAAGGAGAATACTACTTAACTGATCTAATTGAATTATTTAAAATTGGAAATGAAAATGTTCATGCATTTTGTACTTTAGATAACGAACAAGTTATTGGAGTTAATGATTTAGTTGCACTTGAACAAGTTAATTCAATACTTCGCAAGAGAATTAACAAAGAGCATATGTTAAATGGAGTGCAAATAATTAATAGTGATAGTACATTTATTGGACCTAATGTAACAATTGGTGAAGGAACTATTATATATCCAGGAAATGTGATTTTAGGAGATTGTGAAATTGGTGGTTCTGTAGTATTACACGCTAATAACACAATTGAAGATAGTAACGTAGGTGCTGGAACAAGTGTTGGACCAATGGCCCACTTACGCAATCAAACAAAAGTAGGTGAAGAATGCCGTATCGGTAACTTCGTTGAATTCAAAAATGTAGAATTTGGAAATGGTAGTAAATCTGCGCACTTAACGTACTTAGGTGATGCAGTTGTCGGAACAGATGTTAATATCGGTTGCGGCGTGATTACTGCCAACTATGATGGACAAAATAAATTTGTAACTAAAATTGGTAATAATGTATTTGTCGGTTCAAATGTAAATTTAGTTGCTCCAGTTAGCGTAAGTGATCGTTCATTTATTGCTGCCGGAACAACTGTCACAGCAGATGTCGATGCTGATAAATTTGTTATCGATAGACAACCAATGAGAATAAAGGATAAAAAATAGGAGAAACCATGTCAAATCAGTTTAAAAAACAAAATAATAATATTAGATTATTCGCTTTAAATTCTAACCAGAAACTTGCAAACAATATTTCAGAAAAGCTTGGTGTACCTTTATCGACGTGTCACGTACGTAGATTTGCTGATGGTGAAGTACAGATCGATATTGAAGATAGTATTCGTAATGACATCATTTTTGTTATTCAATCAACTTCAAACCCAGTTAATGAAAACTTAATGGAATTATTAATATTTATTGATGCTTTAAAACGAGCGAGTGCTAAAGAAATTAATATCGTTATCCCATATTACGGATATTCTCGTCAAGATCGTAAAGCAAAATCTCGTCAACCAATAACAGCTAAACTAGTTGCAAACTTACTAGAGACTGCTGGAGCAGATCGTGTGATTGCGGTTGAGTTACACGCATCACAAATTCAAGGGTTCTTTGATATTCCAACAGATCACTTAAATGCGACGAAACCACTTAAGAATTATATTAAAGAAAATATCGGACTAGATAACTTAGTTATCGTTTCTCCAGATCACGGTGGTGCTAAGCGTGCTGATAAGATGGCAAAAAAACTAGGGGACTTACCTTTAGCAATTTTAGACAAGCGTCGTCCTGAGCCAAACGTTGCCGCAATTGAAACAATTATCGGTGATGTGGATGGTAAAAACTGTATTATTATAGATGACATGGTTGATACAGCGGGGACATTAACAGCTGGTGCGGAAGCTATTAAAAAAGCTGGTGCACAAAAAATCTATGCAATGTGTGTACATGGTGTATTATCAGATCCAGCAATTGAAAGAATTAATAATAGTGTATTAGAAGAACTAATTATTACTGATTCTATTTACCATAACCGTGATTTAGGACCAAAAATTAAACAAATCTCAATCGATGAGACTTTAGCCCAAGCAATTCAAAAAGTATATGAAGGAAAATCTATTTCAGATTTATTTGGGGGAAGTTAATGAAATTAATCGTCGGTTTAGGAAATCCGGGAACTAAATACGATAATACCCGACATAATGTCGGGTTTATGTTTGTAAACTATATGGCTGATGCATACCATGTGAAATTTTCTAGAAAAAATAATTACGAGATTGCCGAGCTAAATATTAAAGGTGAAAAAGTTTTATTACTAAAACCTCAAACCTTTATGAATTTATCGGGAGAGGCTGTAATTGCTGTATGTAATTTTTATAAAATTGCGCCTAAGGATATCTTAGTAATCTGTGATGACTTAGATATGATGTTTGGAAAATTACGCGTTAAAGAAAATTCATCTAGTGGTGGCCATAATGGTCTTAAAAATATTATTAACCATTTGCATACTCAAGAGTTTATGCGCATCAAAATCGGGATTAACAACGAGTTTAAACGTGATGTGAAATCATTTGTGCTAAGTAAGTTTAGTAAAGATGAAACTGCTCAGATAGAACAATTATATTCAAAAATATTACAAAGTTGTGAGTTGTTTATTGAGGAACAATCCATTGACGCAATTCGTAATAAACTATTAAACTAAACTGACATTTGTCAGTTTTTTAAAAATATGCATCATGAGATTACAAAGATGGATATCAACAAGGAGATTTATGATAAAGCACAAGTTAACTTTATTCTTTTATTATTATATTTATGTATCAATTAGCTTTTTCTTTGCACCATATTTGAAAAACGTCAAAGGATTTGAACCGGAAATTGTCGGTTATTTAACAACATTAGGATTACTATTTTTAATTATTTCCTTTTTCTTAAGTGGAATGATTGCGGATAAGATTAATTCTAATAAAAAAATTATTGCAGTAAACTTGGCAATTTCCTTTTTAGTAATTCTAGGTTTAGTATTTATCAATAATCATTTTATTCTATCAGCACTGTATATCTTGAGTTATAGTAACTTTATTATGATTACATCGCAGCTTGATGGCTTAGTTATTAGAGACTTAAATGATACGACGTTATATGCCGGAGTGCGAGCATTTGGTTCATTTGGGGCAGCAATTAGTTACGCTTTAAACTCATTTGCATTATCAGGAATTAGTTTAGAAACAAACTTATTGTTTAACGCTGGACTTGTAATAGTTTTAATTATTTTAATTTCTTCAATTCACGAACATCATTATGAGAAGAATGCTTCAATTAGCGAATACCGCGCTGAAGTTGCTAATGCAGTTGCAATTAAGCCAGTATTATACATTTTAGTTATTACCTTTTTAACGTACGGAACGCTTAGTGCTGATGATGCGTACCAAGTTATGTACAACATGGAAATTGTCGGAATTAGTGCGGGAGTTATGGGAATTATTGGTTTAGTATCGATTTTCTCTGAGGGATCATTTATGATGGTTCACAAACGCATCTTAAAACGTTTAGGTATTGCAAAAACGATTAATATTGCGGTTATTACTTTACTAGTAATTTATATTACGCGTTTCACACTATATACATCACCAGTGGTTATTAATGCTGGTAGTGTGATGATGGGACTATTTATTGGTTTCTATATACCAAGTGTAATGTTAATTATTAACAAATTCATTGAAGATACAACTAAGAATATTTTCTTAAGTTTCTATCAAATCATGATTAGAATTGGTGGGGTTTTAATTGGATTAATTACAACTATCTTCTATGATACAACAGGTAGCTTACAAGGGATCTATTTATTACACTCAGTGATGATTGCAATGAGTTTATATGTAATTTATTTACTAAGCAAAGAAGTAGATGGTATCGATTTCGAATAAACTTTAAAAGGTGTAGCCACAGGCTATACTTTTTCTATAATATAATTTATAAATGTTATTATTTGCGTTATAATATAAGAAGAAAATTAAATGAGTAGGTTAAAATGAAATATATTATTACAAGTGGTCCGATGGTAATGGAAATTGATAGTGTGAGGAATATTAAAAATAGTTCAACTGGTAAATTAGGGGCAATCTTTGCCGAGACGCTAGTTGCCAAAACTGCGGCTGAGGTTGTTTATATTCATACTGCAGGCGCTATCTTACCGACTGTTGAGGTAAATGCCATTGAAATTAAAAATCATGAACAATTAATAGCAGCATTAACCCAAGAGTTAACTGCTGATAGTGTTGTAATTCACGCAATGGCGATAAGTGACTTTAAATATGGCGGTAGTGTCGATATTGAGCGACTAGCGCAAACTATTTTTGAAAATTTAGCAACGTTCACTTGCGCAGACGCGGTGAAAACAATAATCAAAGATTCAGTGCGAACTAGTAGTAAACTAGCGAGTAACAGCGATCAGTTACTATTGTTAAATCAAGCTGATAAAATAATTGATAAAATAAAAACCATCTGCCCCCAAGCTAGACTTGTCGGGTTTAAGTTGCTATCAAATGTTGATAAGCAAGAGTTAATAAATGTCGCAGTTAACATGAAACAGCGTGCCGGTTGTGACCTGGTTGTCGCCAATCTTAAAGAACAAGTCCACGGCGGAGAACATCATGCGTATATCATTAGCGACACCACTATACGAGAAGCGCATACAAAAGAACAAATTGCCACAATGGTAATTGAGGAAATGGAGCAAATATGAAAATAATTTTAGGGGTTACAGGATCGATTGCAGCATATAAAGCTGCAGATATTATCAATCGTTTAAAAGAGGAGCATGAAATTACAGTAATAATGACTGAGTCAGCAACAGAGTTTATTACCCCACTGACATTGCAAACGCTATCACAAAATAAAGTTTTTGTAACAACGTTTGATGCTGATGAAGCAAACGTGTCACACATCGACTTAGCACTGGAGGCAGATTTGATTTTGGTTGCTCCGGCAACAGCCAATATTATTGCAAAATTTAAAAATGGGATAGCTGATGATTTGCTTTCTACAATTGTAGTTGTATCGGGATTAAAAAAAGTAATGATTGCACCAGCGATGAATACTCATATGTATGAGAATCCGATAACAGTTGACAATATGAACTATCTCGAAGCGCGTGGAGCCCAGTTTATTGAACCACGAACTAGCTTACTCGCATGTAATGAATATGGAAAAGGAGCATTAGCAACCGTGGAAACGATTGTTAAGTGCGTTAACAACTATGATACTAATTGATTTAGGAAATACTAGTGCCAAAATTTATGATGGCGCAAAAACGACCATTCCCAAAGCAGATATTTTCGAATACTTAAAAACAATTAACGATCCAGTATTACTTTGTAGTGTAGTACCTAGCTATAATCAGGTAATTGAAGCAACGTATAAAAATGTCAAGATTATAACTAATAGTGATTATAATTTGCTGTTTGATAACCAAAACTCTCAATTAAACTCCAAGGGTGCTGACCGAATAGTTGCCGCATATGGGGCCGTTCAAAAGTACCAAAGTAAAGTTGTAGTTGTTGATATTGGAACGTGCCTTACCTTAGACGTTGTCGATGATCGTAAGTATTTAAGTGGCTTAATTTATCCCGGATTTGAAATGTTAGAGAATATTTTAGCTGAAAAGGTTAAGCAACTACAAAAACCTAAGTTTGCTAAGGAAATGATCTTAACCGAAAATCAAATTTATTGGGCGAATATTTACGGGTTTATTGGTGCTATAAAAAATATGCTAGCAATGCTAGCAGCTGACAAAGATTTTAAAGTTGTATTAACGGGCGGAACGGTGGTCAAATTAAAAGAAGAGCATGATATTGATTTAATCGCCGAGCTTAGTGAATATGACGTTGTGTATGATCCGATGCTAATTCAAATTGGTTTAACAAAATTTGTGGATTTAATATAAAAAAAACTTACTTAAACAATTTGCTTAAGTAAGTTTTTTAAAATGGCGTCCTGGAAGGGATTCGAACCCCTGACCGATGGCTTAGAAGGCCATTGCTCTATCCAGCTGAGCTACCAGGACATTAATACGTTATAATTATAACAACAAATGGGCACTATGTCAAGTAATTTATAAAAAATTTTATAATAAATTGTAAAGAGACAATTCTTAATCAAAGTTATTGTATGATATAATATAATAAAGGAGTTATATGAACTATTTACGAGAATTAATCGGAGTTAATCATGCCCAATCCAATAGTATTTTGATTACTACAGCGGATGTTAAACGCCAAGTTCTGGAGTATCGGACAAACCATAAAATTATTGATAATTTAAAAATTATGACCGAGCATGAATTTACGGCTTCATTTATTTTTGAATCTAGTTTAGAACGTTTGTTATATTTAATTAACAATAATCCGTGGAATAGTGAAAAACTCCGCGTTTCGATTGCTATGCAACTTGAGAAGTCACTGTATTTAATCGACAGTTTAAACTTAGTTGATCATGAACTATTTGAATATATGCAACAAGTCAAAACTGCTGGATATCCATTTGCAGCGCATCAATTGCCAAGTAACTATGAGATCATTACATACTTACCTCGTGTCGCAGATGTCCTTCAAGCGGCTTTAAATCCGCATTGTTTTGTAGCGGAAGGTACTGCGACCACTGTATATCAATATGAATACTTTCTTGATGAAATTGAAAGTAGTATTGAATACATTTTGAATTTAATCGATAACGGAGTCGCATTAGAAAAGATTCACTTTTACGCTCCCCAAGATTATCACTTTGCGATCAAGCAAGTCGCAAGTATTTATGGCGTGCCAATTAAGAGTGAAAATAAACTGTCACTGCTAAGTCATCATGATGGGATTGATTGTCTAAACCAAATCCTTCAAGGTGCAGATTTAGATTTAAGTGCGATTGATGCCGTATTAGTCGAACCGATTTTAAATATCGTTAATAAGTACGCGCACTTCGCAGATAAGCATCAGTGTTTGGAGCTAATTGAATATGATTTTAACCAGGCGCAAATTACAATTCACAGTCAAGGTGGCGTCGAGTTAGGTGATAAAATTAATAGTTTATACACGCGTGCGGATTTTGAAACTGGTCACTTTATTTTGTTAGGTAACTATCAAGATGGATTAGTTAACTACGTTCAAGATACGGATATAGTTGATGATCGATATCGTCAGCAACTATTATCATGTGATACGCGTAATCATTTGGAAAATAGTCTGCTGTTTAATATTATCAACAAGGCCCAAAGTGTCCGTTTGTCTTATTCCAAACGCCTAAGTGCTAGCGATGTTGATCTATCAAATAACTTAAGTGGAAGTCTGGTAATCCAAGACCAAGTAAAACCAATTAGCAAATACTCAGCTGCCGCCGATTATCTTCGATATGCGCGAGCGAGCTACATCAAGCAAGTATTTAATCATGAGACAGGCGCATATCGTCAATTAAATAGTCATTATCAATTGAACCCGAAATTAAATGGCGTATCAGCGATTGCCAGGGAAGCCGATAATTTGAAACTATCATACACATCGATCAATGACTTTTATAAGTGTTCATATAAATACTATTTAAATCATGTATTACGCATCAAAAATGGTAAATTCGATTCGCGAAAAGTGGTTATTGGAAATATCATTCATCACGTCCTGGAAAATTTAGATAAACTAACGACGATAAAGGCGAGTGAACTTCGCGCGATGATCGACCAATATATTGTCGATAACCAATTAGCAGTTACGATTGTCGATAGTATTTATTTTGACAAAGTTAGTGAATTTTTAGAACTTGTTTGTACGTACATGAAGCAAGAAGAGTTGCAAAGTGAGTTCAACCTAATCAATCGCGAAAGTAATTATGAGATGGTTATCAATGCCCAAGTAAGTTTAATCGGTAAGATTGATAAGATTTTATCACGCGTTGAAGGTGAGGACTTAATAGTCGAAATTTACGATTATAAAACCGGAAGCTTAGACGTCAACTTAGACCATATTGAGTATGGATTAAATATGCAAAACTTGATTTACTTTTTATTACTAAAAGACTATTATAAAAACGAAGCTGGTGAAGAAATATTGTATGGAACGTACCAGCAGCAAATTAAACCGAAAATTTTATACGATGATCAAGATCCTTTAGATTTGATGATGATTAAAGGGTACAGTATGAAGAAAAATGAAAATATCTTTATTCGTAAAGAAAAGGTCATTAGTCAAAGTACAGTCGATCAACTCCTTGAAACTGTTAGCGAGAAAGTTACAAGTGCTGCCGATAACATCGTCAATAATAATTTTGAGATCAACCCGAAAATTATTCAAGGAAAAAATGTTTCTTGTGAATATTGTCCATATTTAAATATTTGTAATCGAACAGTTAGTGACTTTACATTTATAACAAAGGAGAAGTAGTGAACGTATGTATATTTGGGAGTAGTTTTAATCCTCCCCACCTAGCTCATATGCAAATAGTTGAGCAGTTAAAAGAAATGGGATTCGATAAGGTGCTTTTAGTACCAACCGGAAAACCTAATCATAAGCAAATTGATATTGCAACTGCCGATCGAATCGATTTGGTGCATGCATTTGCCAACGAATGTCAAGTTGAAATTAGCTTTCACGAGATAGAAAATAACTTTGAGTATACAGTCGAGTCGCTTAAATACTTAAATTTTGCGCAAAGCGACGATGTCTACTTTACAATTGGTGGAGATAGTTTAAATAACTTACCGAGTTGGGATTACTTTAATCAACTTAAAGAAATGGTAACTTTTGTAATCTTTAATCGAGTTGGTTTTGAACTTGATCATGAAGTTTTAAAACAAATAAAATACATTGAACTCGAGTATGTACCTATTGATGTATCATCAACCGAACTGCGTGCCAATATCGATGCTAAGTTAATCCCAAGTAGTGTTTATAAAATCATTAAAGAGCGAAATTTATATCAAAATTTAGAATAGGAGAAAAAGATGATTGTTTTGAAAATATTTGTAGTATTGTTTCTTCTAATTAGTCTATATTTTACAGTCAAACTTGATTTTATTCAAGTTCGATATTTCAAAGAAGGATGCAAGAAATTACTTGAAGATAAGCAATCGTCAAACGGAATATCACCATTTGCTGCCTCTGCACTAGCAGTTGGGGGACGAATTGGAGCGGGGAATATTGTCGGAGTTGCATTTGCAATTTACTTTTGTGGATACGGTGTTATCTTCTGGATGTGGATAGCAAACTTATTAGCGATGGCTACAAGCTTTGTGGAAGCGACCTTATCACAAGTATATAAAACATATGATGCTAGTGACCAATATATCAGTGGACCAATGGTTTATATTAAACGGGGACTACCTTCAAAATACAACTTTTTAGCAATAGTGTATGGAATAATTTTAATCGCCACGATTGGTTTGATTTTTATTCGCCTTTATACGAGCATTATCACCGAATCGATCCTCGCGTTTACCGGGGTTACTGACGATTTAAGGTTAGAGTTAATTGTCGTTTTTATTGTTGGCTTAGTATCGTCATATATAATATTAGGGGGGACGAAAAAGATGGCAAAAACCCTAGCTTATATCGTTCCGGTGATCGTTTTGACGTATATAATCTTAATCATTATGATTGCTTTACAAAATTTACAAGCTATTCCGTTCTTTTTTACGACGATTTTCACGAGTGCTTTTAGTGTCAATAGCATCGCTGAAGGAGGAGTACTGTTAATGGTGTTTTTTGCTACCTATCTTTCAGTAATATCCAGTGAGGCGGGGTTTGGTACATCGACAATTGCATCGGGAATGGCAACTACTACCCATCCAGCGACGATGGGCTTAGTTAATATGATTACAGTATTTATTGATAATCTAGTTTTTACATTAACAGGATTTGTATTTATGTTAGCCTTGGAAGAAGGAATCGTCTTTACCAATTTTAGTAGTACTAGTGAAATCATTATGCATTACTCAGGTACTTATTACTATGGTGGCGCAGTTTTGCTGTTAGCAATTATCTTTGTGTTTAGTTTAGGTTCGATAATTACTTCGGCAACTTACGGATTGCAAGTAATTAAATATCTGATAGCTAAGCACCGTGTTAAGCTTGTTTCCCGTATCTATTATGGGACCATCATCTTAATTATTCTATTAACGCCCTTTGGTTATGTAGATGATCGTATCGTGAGATTTATTTTTGCAGCATCAGGATTAATCCTCTTTTCCATTAATATAATTGCTGTAATCCTATTAAGAGATGTGGCGTTTAAGACGTTTAAACATTACAAACGTACAAGCAAAGTATTTAAACCGGACGAACTAAAGATCAAATATCAAGATGAAAATAACATTTGGAAATAAAGAGAGGTGAAAATGAAACAAAAACCAATTGACGCAATATGGACCGATGAACAGTGGAAAGCAATCGCAATTCGCGATACGAATGTGTTAGTATCAGCTGGTGCCGGTAGTGGAAAAACGGCGGTATTATCAGAGCGTGTGCTAGAACTTGTAAGTGAGGGTGTTGATGTTACCAACTTAGTTGTGTTAACCTTCACTAATGCTGCCGCATTGGAAATGAAACAACGTATTCGAAAAAAACTGTTAAGCAGTGGCGCTGACAATGAGTGGATCATGGAAAATGCCAAGAAACTTGACCGCAGTTTCATTACGACATTTGATAGCTACTGTTTGTATTTAGTGAAAAAGTACAACTATGTACTTAATATTGATCAACAAATATCGATAATTGATAATATTACGGCTAGTCAAAAGAAATATGAACTAATGGAGCAAGTATTAAATGAGCTAGTTGCAAGTCAAGATCAGCAAGTTATTGATTTTATTAAAACCTATTCATCTGTATCTATCGATGAAGTTATTTCTTTACTGCTTAAATGGTACAGTGACTTAAGTCAGAATATGAGTGAGTTTAAGCTTTTAAACGCAACTGATATTTTTGCAGAATTCGAAGCAATTGTCAGTTCTAAGCAAAGTAAAATCAAACACATTATTGAGCAAATTGAGCTGTACGCCGCTGACACTCAACTTCCGGAAAAAATTGCTGAACGCTGTCAAATTTTGTGTATGGCAGAGGGATATGAACAAATACAAGCTGGTTTTGAAACAGTTTTTGAAAAGCGCTGGATGCTGCCCAGAACTGACTTCGATAATAAAGAGTTGGTTCGTTCCTTAAATGATAACTTGAAGAAAGAATTAAAATCGCTATCGAGCATGGTAAGCAAAGATCGTCAACACCATATCGAACTGTTAAATCAAAACCAAGTAGTCAAACAACTGATTTTTAAAATACTAACATTATTTAAGCGTAAATACGATCAGTATAAAAAAGCTAATGGTTTATTTGAGTTTATTGATATCAACTTAATGGCTATTGCGTTATTAGAAAATAATGCAGAAATATGTGAGCAAATAAAAACGCGTACATATGAAATCATGATCGATGAATATCAAGATACAAATGATATCCAAGAGAAATTTGTATCGTTAATCGCTGATAACAATGTGTATATGGTTGGTGATATTAAGCAAAGTATCTATGGGTTTCGAAATGCCAATCCGCAGCTATTTAGTGAGAAGTTTAATTTGTATAAGCAACACATTGGTGGAGAATTAGTAACGCTAACTAGCAATTTTAGATCAAGAAGTGCAGTTTTAGATCAAGTTAACAATTTCTTCGGCTTAATTATGAGCGACGAGTATGGGGGGATTACGTACGATCAAGATCAAATCATGAAGTATGGAAATAGAAGCTACGATTTATTGGCTGATACCAACACGAATGAGATTATTACCTACGATGCTAACGAACTTGCGATTGATAAAAACGACTATGAAATTATCCAAATATTCAAGGACATTAAATCCAAGTTAACAAGTGGTTATCAAGTCGTTGATAATGGTCAGGCTCGCGCTGTAAACGAAGCGGATTTTGCGATTATTTGTGCAACTCGTGAGCGTTTTCAGCGAATTGTTCAAATCGGTGAGTTTTATAATATTAGTGTAAATGCTGATATTCAAGAACAATTTGCATCGAGTAGTGAAATTGCAGTAGTTCAGAGTGTCTTTAATATTTTAAACTGTATAAAAAATCAAAACGACGATGATCAAAAGTTTGTCTATAGCGTTATGCAATTAGCAAGGTCGTATTTATTTGACGCCCGAGACGGTGATATTGACCTGGCAATTACCGCACTAAATAAAATCAAACCAGAGCAAATTGGCAAAAGGTTGTATAGTTTGCAGCTGGGTCCATTATCGGAAATTGGGTTGTTATGTAACGAACTTGCAGCGAGTATCGATTTAAAATCAAATAGCTATATCCTTCAACAAATTATCGAAAAGTTTGAAATTGTAAACAAGCTTCATCGTTTAACCAATCCCTTAGTAAGACAGATGCGTCTGAATAAGTTATCAGCGTTAATTGCCGATTACGATGCAAGAAACTATAGCTTATCGCAAGTTTGCTTAATCTTAAACAACATCGAGCAAAACAAGGATTTGGATATTGAATTTAGTAGCAATTCCGATTTAGAGACCAACAGTGTAACCGTTATCACTACCCACAAATCAAAAGGTTTAGAATATAATATTTGTTATTTCCCGTTTCTCTTTAAGAAATTTAATGTTATGGATATCAATAGTAAAGTTGGATATGCCCAAGATTTACAATTTATTTTACCGGCTCAGCTTGCGAATGGTAATTTGACAGCAACAATGGAAAAGACGATTTTCAATCAACGTAGTACCCGAGATTTAATAAGTGAAAAAATCCGTTTGTTTTATGTAGCGATAACTAGAGCTAAGGATAAAAATATCCTAATTTTGGATACAAGTGGATTAGAGGATAAAGTCGTACCGATCGAGAATACCAGCACAATTAATAATTTGATCTACAACGGGTGGGATGCACTTAAGCAATACGTTGTAAATGCTCAGGAATTAACTAGTGTCGAAATCGAGACGAGTCAATTTAACAAGTTCGTAAATACCGCCCAAGAACAAGTTAAAGATGTCGATGCGCTAACTTATCAAGAACTATCAATCGAAGTAACTGACTATGAAAAAGTTCGAGCGAGTGGGCATATTGCTGAGGCGATTACCAAGGAAGTGGCAAAAAATATCGAACTTGGAAACACAATCCATCAGCAACTAGAGTTTATTGATCTATTCAGATTAGAGGAGCTGGTCGAGCAAGCAGATGGGCAGCTGCAAGTGGTTCTAAAAAACATCGCTAATAGTCGATTGCTAGAAGGTATGATTAACTATTATCCAGAATTTCAGTTTAAGTACATAACGGATAGTGAAGTTAATGGTATAATAGATTTATTAGTAGAAACTGACGATAGTTTCATTATTATTGATTATAAACTAAGTAATATTAACAAAGAAGAGTATGTATCACAGGTTACAACCTATGTTAACTATATTCAGAGTATTACCACAAAACAGGTGAAAGGATATTTACTATCACTACTAACAGGTGATGTAAAACAGGTGATTTAAATGAAAAAAATACTAATAGTTGAAGATGATAAAGATATAATTGGTTTACTTTCTTTTGCGTTGAATTCGCGTGGATTCGAGACAATTGAAGCTGGTGATGGGCGCCAAGGACTTAAGCAATTTACAAATAATCCGGTAGATTTGATTATTACTGATGCAATGATGCCAAATGTTGATGGTTACGAATTTGTTCGCGAAGTTAGAAAATTTAATAAAACTGTACCGATAATCATGTTAACAGCACTTAAAGCCGAGAATAATGAACTTGAGGGATTTGAAGTTGGGGTTAACGATTATGTATCAAAGCCATTTTCGATTGAAATTTTAATTAAGCGAATTGAATCACAATTAAATAAATGTCATCACCAGCCCGAGTCGTTGGAGGATCGAATTGTCGATGGTAATTTATTAATTGATTTATCAAGATACTCTATATATGTAAATGATGTGGAAGTGAAACTTACCAAAAAAGAATTTATTTTACTTGTGGAGCTAATTGAAAATCACGGTAAAGTAATCACTCGTGAACGCTTAATTACCTTACTATGGGGAGAAAATTATTTTGGGGATACGCGTAATATCGATACTCATATTAAAAACCTTCGTAGAAAAATTGAAAATGATCGAATTAAGACGATAAAAGGTATTGGTTATATGTATGAAAAAACAAACTAGTCTGTTTTATCGAGTATTTGTTTCGTCTACAACAATCTTGTTCCTGATTAGTTTTACAATAATTGCGCTTATTTACCTTTTGTTTCCAGCAGCATATACTGAAACAATCATTGAACAAAATGCATTTTATACCAATCAGCTTCTCGAAGAAGCTCGTGATGTCGAAACGGTCAATGAAATGCACGTATTAATAAATGCTTATGAGCAATTATATGGGATTTCAACGTATATTGAAAATGAACAAAAAGGTACAAAGCTAGTTAGTGCAGATTTTCAAATGGCAACTATCGAACTAGTAGATTGGGAAAAAGAACGTGATAACTTAATTGAAATCTTAACCACAACTGGAAGTTCTCGATATATTATTGATAAAAATGTTATTAATATCGACTCGGAGCAGTTTGTCTTATACACGACAACAAAGCTTGACAATACGCAAACGATAATGAAACCGTTTGTTCAAATGTCACCATTTATTGCAGTAATTTGCTTTATCCAAGCTTTAGGTGTTTCGTATTTTGTATCTAGACAGATTTTAAAACCAATTAAAGTTCTTAGTAAAAAAGCTACAGCGATCACAAACTTGGACTTTGATAATGAATTAAGCTGGAACAGTAATGATGAGTATGGTGAGTTGAGCGAGAATCTTGATGAGATGCAAGCGAAAATGAAGCAAGTTATTAGCCACTTAGAAGATGATGCATACTTACGTAATCAATTGGCGTTAGAAGAACAAAAAGAAAAAATTGCGATTTTATCACACGAGCTTAATACGCCACTAACCGTACTTAAAATGCAACTAGAGCTGCTAATCAATTCTGAGGCTGATGAAAACAAGTTGGTGTATTTAAATAAGAATATCACCAAAGTAGATGAAATTACTAAACTGGTCGACCAGATTCTTGATTACAAATGTCTTGATGATGTTGAAATAATTGAAATCGGTTCATTTGTGCGCGATTTAGTTGAAACAAATTATCCACGCAGTGATATTGAACTGATTATCGAGGATACTAGAGAAGTTGAGGTTTCACCAATGTATTTATCGCGACTATTGATGAATCTAATTAATAATGCGATTAAATACAACTATCAAAATCAAAAAATCATAATTCAGATTAATGCCAATAGTTTGAAAATTAGCAACCATCACCATCCTAAATTTGTGTTGGATAAAAACCAAATATTTAGACCTTATGTACGTGGTACCAATGACAAGAAAATTGCCGGGGAAGGACTAGGGTTATACATTTGTAAGAGAATTTGTGCCTTAAATCAATTTGTTATTGATGTCGAATCAACCGATCAGATTTTTACGGCAGTAGTAATCTTTAAAATTAGTGGAAATTATTTGGAAAGGTTAAAATAATGAATATTTATTTGCAAATAAGTGATCATCAAAACATTGATGAATTAAATTTAACGGCAACCGAGCACAAAATAATGGATTATGTATATCATAATATCAACGATATTGAAGCGATAAGCGTCAATGCCATCGCCGATAATTGTCATTGCTCGACAGCCGCAATTCATCGGTTTGTAAAAAAGTTTAATTGTGATGGATATAAGCAATTTAAAACGGAACTAATTAGCGGGATGAAAGTGACAAAGTTTGCTAATTCTCGCTTTCAAATCAACGTTAACGAACTAATTGACTATATTGGAAAACTTGATGTTCACAACTTTAAAGATAATTTGTTGAAATACCAAAATAAACGTGTGTATATTTATGGGATTGGTGGCTCTTATGTTTCCGCTCAGTATTTTGTACGGCAACTAAATAGATTTCAAATTGATGCGACTGCGTTTCAGCCATACGAGCGCAGTGGGCTAAAAGATTTAGCCGATGCGATTGTGTTCATCTCCCACGGTGGCAGTACTAGATCGCTGATCGATAAGGCGTTGCAAGTGAAAAAGGAAGGAATCCCGACATTTGCAGTTACTAAGAAAAACAGCAAGCTTGCCGAGATTGTCGATTACGCTTTAGTTCATAACGAATCATTTAGCGCCAACAACTTTAATGAGAAGGAAAGTCAACTTGCAACGATCTTACTTATCGAAAAAATATTCTATGATTTTAACTAATGGGCAAATGCCCATTTTTTTGTACTATATTAATTTTTGATATTTGTTACAATAGGTTCATACTAGGAGGAATATATGAAAAAAGATGGAATTAAAATTGCAACAATTGGTGGAGGAAGTAGTTATACCCCAGAATTAATTGATGGATTTATTAAAAGATATGAGCAGTTACCGATTCGCGAACTGTGGTTGGTAGATGTTGAAGCGGGAGCCGAAAAGCAAGATATCGTTTATAATTTAGCGAAGCGGATGATTGAAAATGCTGGAGTGCCAATCAAACTTTATCAAACATTAGATCGCCGCGAAGCAATTAAAGATGCCGATTTTGTTACAACTCAACTTCGTGTTGGTCAACTAGATGCGAGAGTATTAGATGAGCGTATTCCGTTATCTCATGGTTTAATCGGTCAAGAGACAAATGGAGCAGGTGGTTTATTTAAAGGACTTCGAACAATTCCGGTAATCTTTGATATCATTAAAGATATTGAAGAATTAGCACCAGATGCGTGGTTAATTAACTTTGCTAACCCCTCAGGAATGGTAACTGAAGCTGTAAATCGCTTTACTGATTTCAAACGTTTTGTTGGTGTTTGTAATGTGCCAATCAGTATGAAGATGGAAGCCGCTAAAGCGCTTGGTGCTGATGTTAACGATTGCCAAATGGATCTATTTGGATTAAACCATTTAGTGTATATGAGTGACTTCTATGTTAAAGGTGAATCGAAGTTTGCCGAGCTGATCTGCGCGCTTACGAGTGGTGATGAAAGTTCACAAACGGTTAAGAATATCGTTAGCTTGGGCTTTGATACGGAATTTATAAAATCACTTAACTTAATTCCATGTCCATATCACCGTTACTATTACAAAGAAAAAGAGATGACAGCGATTGAAATGGGTGAGTTCTACAAAGGGGAGACACGTGCGGAAGTGGTTAAGCGTGTTGAAGCTGAACTATTTGAATTGTATAAAGATGTTAATTTAAATGTTAAGCCAAAGCAATTAGATGAACGTGGAGGTGCCCACTATTCGGATACTGCCTGTGAAGTAATCAATGCCATTTACAACGATCTTGGTACAGAGCAATACGTAAATATTCCGAATAATGGTCATGTTAAAAATATTCCTGCTGACTGGGCGATTGAAATTACTGCAACGATTGGTAAAGATGGTGCACAGCCAACCGAACGAATTGTTGAGTTTGAAAACAAAGTATACGGATTAATCAGCACCATTAAAGCATTTGAAATCGAAGCTAGCAAGGCGGCGATTACCGGAGATTATCACACAGCGCTGATGGCGATGAATATGAACCCATTAATTCACTCAGATGAAGATGCAAAGTTAATCTTAGATGAGATGCTTGAAGCTCACAAAAAATATTTGCCTCAATTTAAAGGATAATGATGAATAAAATTATATTAAATGTTGATGATTTTGGATTAACCAAAGGTGTTAATGAAGCAGTGCTTGAATTACATAAACAAGGCGTTGTCAATTCAACAACCGCCTTAGTTAACAGCCCCTATTTTAAACAAGGTGTGGAAGCCGCTAACGATTCCCCTAACTTAGCTATTGGTATCCACCTGACAATCGATTTATTCACAGCCGAGCTTTACCACCCAAGTCTTTGTACGGTAGAAATGCAGTTTCATACAGCAAAAACTCATGATTTAAAACGTTCTTTAGATAGCAATGTTGTGTATAATGAGTGGAAAGCTCAAATTGAAAAGTTTATTAAAATAACTGGTCGTAAACCAAGTCACATCGATTCGCATCATCATGTTCACATTTTTAATTTCGATGCTAATATTGCTGTTCGCAAGTTGGCCGAAGAATACAATCTGCCGGTTCGCGAGTTTGAAACTAAAACGTATCGCTCCAAGTGCAATGGCGATTTCTACGGTGACAAACTTAGTTTGGAGCAATTACAAGCGAGTATCGAAGCGCTAATTGAAACTGGTGCAGACTATCAAGATGTTATGATGCATCCAGCATTTATTGATGAAGAACTCCTAAATATTTCGAGCTATAATAATCAACGTAAACTAGAATTTGATATTTTAAGTAGTCGTGATTTTAAACAATACATTGTCGAAAATAACATTCTAATATCCTCGTATAATCATACAAAATAAAAATAAAATATTAAGTAATTAAGACTATCAACCCCGATAGTCTTTTTTAAATTCTCCGCACATAGTTGCAAGTGGTAGGAATTTCGTGTATAATATGAAAGTAGAAAATTTTTGGAGGAAAAATGGTAAATAAACAATTTAAAACAGAATCAAAACAATTATTAGAACTGATGATTCACTCAATATATTCAAGTAAGGATATTTTTTTAAGAGAACTTATTTCCAATAGTTCCGATGCATTAGATAAAAGACATTTCTTATCTTTAACTGATAATGAAAATGAGTATAGTGAACTAAAAATTAAACTAGTCGTTGATAAAGAAGCGAGAACATTACAAATTATTGATAATGGAATCGGGATGGACAACGAAGATTTAGATAATAACCTAGGTACGATTGCATCTAGTGGTACTAAACAATTTATGGAGAAGCTAAGTGAAGATGCAGCAAACATTGAAACAATCGGACAGTTTGGTGTAGGATTCTACTCAGCTTTTATCGTTAGTGATAAAGTTACAGTGGACACGAAAAAAGCTGGTTGTGAGAGTTGCTTATGGACGAGTGATGGTGTCGATAGTTATGCGATTGATGCTGGTACTCGTGAAGAGATTGGTTCAACACTTACGTTGCATATTCGCGCTGGTGAAGAGTTTGACCAATTCTTAGATGAACACGTAATCACAAGCTTAGTTAAGAAGTATTCCAACTACATTAAATACCCAATTGTAATGGATAAGACAATTACGAAACCGGGGGAAACTGAAGAGGATGCTTCGATTGAAGTAGTTGAAGAAACGACAATCAATAGCCAAAAAGCGCTATGGAAACGTGCTAAGAGTGAAGTTAAAGCTGAAGAGTACAATGAGTTTTATAAAACAAACTACTTTGACTTTATGGATCCGCGTTTTACCTTCCATGTTCAAGTTGAAGGAACACAAAACTTTGAATTCTTAGGATTTGTTCCAAGTCAAAACAATAATATTTTTGAAACGATCGAAGCGAGTAAAGGACTAGACTTGTATTGTAAAGGAGTCTTAATCGATAAAGAAGTCGACTACTTAATTAATCCAGCGTTTAATTTTATTAAAGGATTAGTTGATAGCAGTGATTTAAACTTAAATATTTCCCGTGAGATGTTACAGCGTGATGATGTTGTTAATAAATTGACTAAGGCGCTTAACAACCGTATTAAAAAAGAACTTGAACGTAAAATGAAAAAAGATCGTGACGAGTACAACAAGTTTTATGAAATCTATGGAAATGCGCTAACATTTGGAATTTACAACAATTATGGTGCTGATAAACAGTTATTCCAAGACTTAGTGCAATTTGAATCAACTCAAACTCGCGAGATGACGAGCCTAGCTGAGTATTTAGAGCGAAACGCGGAAGCCGAAGCAATCTACTATGTAACGGGTGACAATTCCGATGTGATTATGAACAACCCAATTATTAAGAAGATTACGGAGCAAAGACACGAAGTGCTGATGCTTATTAATGATATTGATGAGTTTGCAATTAAAGTGCTGGACGCGTATAAGGATGTTCCATTTAAAGACTTTAATCAAATTGATTTAGCGACTGATGAAGAAAAAGCTCAAGCTGATGAGGTGGCAAAAGATAATGAAAGCATGTTAACAAGCATGAGTGAAACAATTGCCAGCTTAAAGGCGGTAGAAATTAACCCGAACTTAGCTGATGAACCATGTCGTATTAAATCTGGTTCGGAAATTAGTTTAGAGATGGAAAAAATACTAAGCAAAAATCCAGATGCGATGATGCAAACCAACGAAAAGATTTTAGAACTTAATCCCAACCATCAGTTATTTGAAACGCTTAAAGGCTTATCAGGTGAAGAATTAGCAAACGTCACAAAATTAATTTACAACCAGCAACTAATTAAAGAAGGATTAATGGTCGAAGATACAAGTGAATTTGCAAATTTAATCACAAATTTAATTGTAAAAAAGTAATACCCAAATCTTATCCTTGATATAATAGTTGTGTAACAGGAGGAATAATGAGAAAAAATATAAAACTTAAAGCTCATGAGCAAGTAAACGAAACAATCACTAAAATCCAGGAAATTGTAAGAATTGATAGTGTCCGTGACACAGACAATGCCGCTCCCGGCGCACCGTTTGGTCAAGGAATACGTGATTCATTAGACATGTTTTTAAACATGGCAAGCGAAATTGGTTTGCGTACGTATGCAGATCCAGAAGGTCGCTACGGATATGCAGAGATTGGACCTGAAAATACCGAGATGATCGGTATTTTAGGACACGTTGATGTCGTACCAGTAGGAGAACTTAGTCAATGGACAAAAGGATTACCATTTGCAGCTGATATCGTTGACGATGCGATAATCGGTCGTGGAACTTTAGATGACAAAGGACCAATGGTAATGAACTTAATGGCAGTTAAAACCCTTTTAGAATGTGGTGTTGAATTTAATAAGCGTGTTCGCTTCATTGTCGGATGTGCCGAAGAGACAACATGGGAATGTATGAATGCTTATACTGAACTAGAAGAAATGCCCACAACTGGTTTTACTCCAGATGCTAATTTCCCTGTAATACACGCCGAAAAAACAATCGTAAGATTTGATGGTGTAAAGAAAAATGTTAATAACAACTTTACATTAATTGCTGAAGGTGCATATAATTCAGTAAACGATAAAGCAACATATACTGGTTCAAAAATTGCTGAGGTAGTTAGTGAACTTGAAAAACTAGATGCTACTTTTGAACAAACTGAAATATCAGTTACTGTAAAAGGTAAAAGTGCTCATGCAATGGCAACTCATTTAGGGGTTAATGCCATCTATATTCTAGCGACAGCGATGTATAACGCTGGTGAACGCAGTAAGTCAGTTGACTTTATTGCTGAAAAAATGGCAGATACATTCTACGGTGAAAAAATTTGTGGTGAGGTTCACGATGAAGTATCAGGTAAATTGACACTTAACATCGGTTGGGTAAAAATTACTGAAACTGAAGAAGCGATCGGATTCGATTCCCGTATTCCTGTTTTAGTGGATGCTAAACAAATTATTGAAACGTATAAAAAAGCAATTGAAAACTATGGAATCGAGTACATTGGATTCAAGGAAACAGAAGCGTTATATGAGCCAGCTGATGGTCCACTTGTTTCAACGCTATTAAACGTGTATCGCGAAGTAACTGGTGATCATGATACAAAACCACTAACAACAGGTGGAGGAACTTACGCTCGTGCAGCTAAAGGTACTGTTGCCTTTGGATGTGTGTTTGGAAGTTTTGATATGATTGATAACATGCACCAACCAAACGAATGTTTAGAACTTCGATTCATTCCGATGGCTCTAGAAATTTACGCGTTAGCGATTTACGATTTATTAAATAATTAAGATTGGAGGCTATGCATTTGCATAGTCTTTATTACAATAAAAAAAAGAACAGTTGGAGAAAAATGAATATTGTAGAAAAATGTCAAAAATTGATAAATATCGATTCACCGAGTGGTTATATTCAAGAAATTCAAAAATACTTAGTTGATTTTGCAATAAGTAATGAGCTGGAGTATAAAATTACGAGCAAAGGAAATGTAATCATCGATGCAATCGTCGCTGGTAAGCCGCAAATTATGGTGGCTACCCATGTTGATACCCTGGGACTAATGGTCAAGTCCATCAATGAAGATGGAACGCTTAATGTGACACCAATTGGTGGTCCGATTGCCTCAACAATCAACGGTGAATACGCCAAGGTTTATACTCGCGCAGGCCAAGTTTACAACGGAACAATCATTTTAGATAGTAGTGCGGCTCACGTATATGCCGATAGTAACAAGCAAGTAGAATTTAAGGATTTAAGAGTTCGACTAGATTTAGAGGTTAAAAATAAAGAGCAAGTCCTTGATGCGGGAATCGCTAACGGTGATTACATTTGTTATGATCCAAAGTTTAGATATGCAGAAGGGTATATCAATAGTCGCTTTTTAGATGATAAACTTTGCGCTGCAATTTCTTTAGAAATCCTTGAGCAATTTGCCACGGGGCGACTTAACTTAAAACAGTCAGTATCATTTGCGTTTACGATGTATGAAGAAGTTGGACACGGACTGGCTTATGTACCGCAAAATATCAACCACGTTATTGCCATGGATATGGGATGCGTCGGTAGTGACTTAGATGGTAGTGAGTTTAAAGTTAGTATTTGTGCTAAAGATAGTTCCGGCCCTTACGATTATAAGAGTATTAGTGATATGCTAAAGATTTGTAATGAGCATAAGCTTGATTACGCGCTAGACATCTATCCATTTTATAATTCAGACGCCAGTGCAGCGTTGCGTGGTGGTAATGATATAAAAGCGACACTAATTGGTCCAGGAATCGCCGCATCGCACGGAATGGAGCGCGCTCACGAACGTGGGATTACTAACACATTTAAGCTTTTAGTACAATATTTGCAACAGAATTAGAAAAAATTTTACATTTTTTATAGATAATTAATTATCACACGAAAATTTTTGATATAATAAATTAGTATATTGAAAGGGGCAAATTATGACATTAGTATCAATGAAAGAAATGCTGAAAAAAGCACAAGAAGGAAAATACGCTGTTGGTCAATTCAACATCAACAACTTAGAATGGACACAAGCGATTTTAGAAGCAGCACAAGCAGAAAACTCACCAGTTATCCTAGGGGTATCTGAAGGAGCTGCTAAGTACATGGGAGGTTATACAGTTGTAAGCGCAATGGTAACTAGCTTAGTTGAAGCTATGGGAATTACTGTACCAGTTGCATTACACTTAGACCACGGTACTAGCTTTGAATCATGTAAAGCAGCAATGGATGCTGGATTTAGTTCAGTAATGATTGATGGTTCTCACCACCCAATCGATGAAAATATTTCAATGGCAAAAGAAGTAGTAGCATACGCGAAAACTAAAAATGCTTCAGTTGAAGCTGAAGTTGGAACTGTTGGTGGAGAAGAAGACGGTATTATTGGTGGAATCCAATACGCTGACCCACAAGAATGTTTACGTATGGTAAAAGAAGGTGAAATTGACGCTTTAGCTGCAGCTTTAGGATCAGTTCACGGACCTTACGATGGTGAACCAGTTTTAGGATTCGATGAAATGAAAGAAATTTCAGAATTAACAGGTGCGCCAATTGTACTTCACGGTGGAAGTGGAATTCCTACTCACCAAATTAAGAAAGCAATTGAACTTGGACATGCAAAAATCAATGTTAACACTGAATGTCAATTAGCTTGGACTGCTGCTGTAAGAGAAGTAGTTGCAACTAACGATAAAGTATACGACCCTCGTAAAATTATCGGACCAGGTAAAGAAGCAATTGTTAAATCAGTAAGAGACAAAATGCAAGAATTTGGTTCTGCTGGTCAAGCATAATCAACCAATTAAGTAACCAACTAAGGTTACTTTTTTTATACTTAAGGATCATATGGAAAAACTAATTTCAAAATTTTATATAACTACGTTCATCTCTGAATTTGCCCGAACTGTTCCGCATCCCATTTTAATAATACTACTAATCGATCAAAAAGGTCTTAACTTATCGCAAATCACCTTTATTCAAATCTTCTTTTATCTAGGGGTATTACTATTCGAGGTGCCGAGTGGATATCTTGCAGATAAAGGGTATCGTAAAAGTGGGTATATCGGATCATATGTCTGTATGTTATTAGCATACAGTTTAATATTTATGAGTGCTAATGTTGCAGTATTATCATTTGCGTGGTTTATCTATGGAATCGCTGCTGCACTAATGAGTGGAAATCTCGATGGGTACATTGTCAATTTACTTAAACAAAATGATTCTCACCACAAGATCAAATCGTTTAATGTTAATAAAACTAATATATCATTAGTTGCCGGGATTGCTGGGGCACTATGTGGAAGCTTACTTTATCCGCTTATTAAAACCAACATATATGTAATCAGTATTGTTTTATATACCCTTGCGATAATTGTTGCCGTTTTCGGAATCCGAATTAAACACGTACCAACTGAGCAAAAAGCACTTAAGATTGCCGATTTAGAGTTTACTACAAAAATCAAAACCCTTATTGTCCTCGTATGTATCATTGAGCTCTACTATGTTGGATTCTATCAATACTGGCAGGTTTTGTATGAACTTAAAGGAATTCCGACGCAAACATTTGGAATAATTTACATTGTGTTTTCAGTAACGGCAATTCTTAGTAATAAGCTATATGCAAAACTTGGTAAAGTCAATGATTATATAATTATCCCGGTGTTTATTGTGACAGCACTAACTAGTCTGTTTGTCTTTGAAAGTTTGATCTTTTGCTTAATCTATCCGGCTACGTTGTTTATCGCCAACCTGTATGTGATGGACATCTATACTAACTTGTATGAAAATGTCGATGAAGCGAGTATTAGTAGTATGCTTTCAATTGTCTCAACTGCCAATCGGATCTTTGGAATAGCTATTTTAGCAACCTTAACAATTATGATAAACTACTTTGATCTTGCCCTGATATTAGCATGCCTATACTTAATCTTTAGTCTCAGCTTTGTTATTATTAGACCGAGAATTAAAATCAACTAAAACAAGTATTCGTTACTTGTTTTTTTGATGTTTTTGTAAAGGAAAATTTACGTATTAATACCTTGAGGTTAAAAAAATCGAACGCGTTCGAAAAAGGTATTCAAATCGTTTACAAATGAAAAGGGGCGTGCTACAATTTAAATGTTGGAAAAAAAATTCCGAACAGGAGGAAAAAATGAATGATGTAAAGGCAACCGTCTTTAATATTCAGCGATTTACAGTCCATGATGGACCCGGTATACGAACTGAATTTTTCTTAAAAGGATGTACGATTCGCTGTCGTTGGTGCGGTAATCCAGAAAGCTTTATCAAAAAGCCCCAAGTAGGTGTTTTTAGCAACAGATGTATTGGCACTGAGGCTTGTGGTGATTGTATTACTGCGTGTCCAGAAGGCGATGAAGAAATGTTTACAATTAGCGATAATAAAATCATTGGTATTAATCGTGATAAATGTACTAATTGTACCAAGTGTTATGATGCTTGTCCGTCCGATGCGCTAAAGTTGTGGGGACGTGAGATGAACGTCGAAGAAGCGATGGAAGTTATTCGTAAAGACAAATCGTTTTATGAAGAAAACAATGGAGGGGTAACAATCTCTGGTGGAGAAGCGCTTATGCACCCCGAGTTTGTCCGTGAAGTATTTAAACAATGTCGTGCTGAAGGAATTCACACGTGTGTTGAAACAGCACTTCATGTTAACCCGAAAGTGTTAGATGATGTTCTACCTTATACTGATATGCTAATCACAGATATTAAACATATCGATAGCGACATTCATAAAGAACACGTTGGTGTTGGTAATGAGAAGTTACTTGAAAATATGAAGTTGGTAGCAAATTATAAAATCCCAATGATTGTGAGAATCCCAATTATTCCTGGATTTAATGATGATCGTGAAGTCGTATCGCAAATTGGTGACTTTGTAAAAAATCAACTAGGTGACGTTGTAATTCAAATGCAACTACTTAGATTTAGACCATTAGGTCAAGAAAAATATGAGTCACTAAGCATTCCATACGTGATGGAAGTAACAAAAGAACGAAGTGATTTCGAACAAGAAATAAAAGAATACGCAAGTTTGCTAAAGGCTAAAGGCATTGCTGCCTATGCTGGTGCAACTCAGAAAATTGAACTTTAAAAATTGGAGGAAATATGAATACAAAACCTGAAGGAATTATCCCATTTGATTATGAATTTGCAACTGGTTATACAAAAGACCGTAAAGATGGACACTCGCCAATTGGCCGTACAAATCGATTACGTAATACTTTCTTAGATGGAGAATTTAGAATTAACTCGGAACGTGCATTGTTAGTAACCGAAGCGTATAAAATGTTTGAAGATGAACCAATCATTTTAAAACGTGCCAAAGTACTTAAATACTTACTGGAAAACTTAACAGTTTATACATATGCTGAAGAGTTAATTGTCGGACAAGCAGCAGCGCCTAATAAGCATGCCGCAGTCTTCCCAGAATTCTCATATGACTGGGTAATCGAAGAGATGGAACATGCTCCATTTGAAGATCGTGAATTTGATAATATGCTAATTGACGATCAAACTAAGGAAGACTTACGTAGCATTGCAGATTACTGGAAAGGTAAAACGCTAATGGAAAAAGTTGTAGACCAATTAGACTTTGACCATAAAAAAGCAAGTAACTTAGGAAATGGACTTTACTTCTTAAATCTATACTTATTCGGTGGTGTTGGTCACTACGTACTTAACTACGAGCGTTTACTAGCTGATGGTTATGTTGGAACAATTGCCAAATTAGATGCAAAACTTGCAACTTTAACAGTGGATACTGATGAATATAATACAATCTTAGCAATGAAAATTACGATTGAAGGAGCAATTGCTTACGCAAACCGTTATGCTGAAGCATATGAAGCGTTAGCTGCTAATGAAACTGATGCAACAGTAAAAGCTGAGCAAGAGACAATCGCAAGCAACTTACGTGCTTGTGCAACTCGTGCGCCACAAAATACATGGGAAGCAATGCAACTTGTTCACATCTCAACAATGATCTTAATGGTTGATTCTAATGGACACTCAATCTCTTATGGACGTTATGACCAATATCTATATCCATTCTATGAAAATGATATGAAAAATGGAACATTCACTAAAGAATTTGTTCAAGAAATTATCGAGTCGGCATATATCAAAATGGGAACTCCGACTAAACTCCGTGATGCTTTAACTGCATTTGCCAACACTGGACGTGGTTTCGGTGGAGAAAGTTTAACAGTTGGTGGAGTTAAGCGTGATGGTAGTGATGCGACAAACGATCTAACAATGATGATGATCGATGCAACTGCTCACACACGTATGATGGTACCTTGGACTTGTGTAAGATTCCATGAAAATACGCCAAATGAATTAAAAGTAAAAGCATTCTCAGCAATTAAATCAGGGTGTGGACACCCGAAAGTATTTGGAGATAAAGCGGCAATTGAAGCGCAAGTGCGTGCTGGTAAATCACTTGAAGAAGCTCGTGATTACGCAGTTGTAGGTTGTGTGGAAATTACTTCTCCAGGTAAAGAGTTTGGTTGGCATGATGCAGCTTACTTTAACAATGTAAAAGTATTTGAATTAGCGATGAACGATGGACGTTGTATGTTCCCACTTGAGCAAAGTATTGTTCCAGCTGGTGAGCGTATTGGGGTTGCATCAGGAGATTTATCAACATTTAAATCAATTGAAGAAGCTAAAGAAGCGTACGTTATGCAATTAGAATACTTTACAGGATTAATGGCGGACAGCTTAAACGTTATGGATAATGCTCACCGTGAATTAGTGCCAACACCATTTACTTCGACATTCTTTGATAACTGTGTAGAAACAGCAACTGATATGACTGCTGGTGGATGTGAATTTAATCACACTGGACCACAAGGAAGTGGTATTGGAACAATCGCTGATAGTTTAGCGGTAATCGATACATTAGTATTCAAAGAGAAAACTCATACTGGTGAACAATTACTAAATGCGCTTCGTAATAACTGGGAAGGTGACGAAAAATTATTTGCTTTAGTAAATAGTACGAAAATTCCACACTTCGGTAATGACGATGACTATGCTGATGAATTTGCAAAATTTGCATTCGATAGTTATTGTGCAGCGATTGAAAAACATACTAACCCTCGTGGTGGAACATATCAACCAGGTGTGTATGGAGTATCATCAAATGTTATCTTCGGAATGTTAACGGGACCAACAATCGATGGACGTAAATGTGCAGAGCCAATTTCTGATAACATGGGTGCAGTTCACACAAGTGGTGGTAGCCACGATCATCAAGGACCAACAGCAATTGCTAACTCGGTTACTAAAATGGATCATGCACGAGCTACGAATGGAACGTTACTTAACTGGAAGTTCAACCCGACAAGTGTATCAGGTAAAACTGGAACGGAAAACTTAATTACCCTTCAAGATACATACTTTAACCAAGGGGGAATGCACTCACAATATAACATTATGAGTAGTGAGACAATGCGTGATGCATTTGAAAACCCAGATAACTACCGTGATATGTTAGTACGTGTCGCTGGATACAGTGCTTACTTCGTAGAATTAAGTGTACCACTTCAATTAGATTTAATTGCTCGTACAGAATTATCATTTGAATAATTAAAATTAAAAGCACTTGCAAGCTTTGCTTGTAAGTTGCTTTATCAGTGAAAATAGGAGAAAAATGTATAGAAAAGAAAAAACGAAACTTGCTGCAATGAAACCATTCTTTGGTTTATTTGGGAAAAAATTAATGCCTGAGACTAACTTAGTAAAAGGTGAAGGAAGTATTAGTAAAGCCGGAGAGATTGTTAAAAAACGTAACATCGATAATGTTTTAGTAATTACGGATGCAATCCTATTAGAATTAGGATTATTAAAACCAATGTTTGATTCATTAGATGCAAGTAACATTAAGTACAGCATTTATAGTGATGTAAAACCTGACCCAACATTTACAATTGTAGAGGAAGCAATGAAAGTTTGTCAGGATAATAGTTGTCAGGGAATCATCGCCTTTGGTGGAGGAAGTGTATTAGATACTGCAAAAACGGTAGCTGCAAGTGCAGCGAATGGATTTAAGGATCCACGTAAATTTGAAGGGATGATGAAAGTTAGAAAAAAACCTCTACCTTTTATTGCAATTCCAACAACAGCCGGTACAGGTAGTGAGGTAACTATCGTTGCGGTAGTATCAGATCCAGTTTCACACCGTAAAACGACAATTGTTGACCCTAAATTAATCGCTACAGATACAATTTTAGATCCAGCAATTACGGTTGGACTGCCAAAACACATTACGAGTACAACAGGGCTTGATGCCTTAACTCACGCTGTCGAAGCGTATGTAAGTGGATTTGCAAACGATCATACTGATAAAATGGCGCTTAAAGCAATCAAATTAATCACTGAAAACTTAGTGACAGCTTACAATACACCAACAGATATGGAGGCTCGTGAAAATCTATTAGTTGGATCAATGTTTGCAGGACAGGCATTCACAAGAACTTACATCGGATATGTTCACGCATTCTCACACAATATTGGTGGTAAGTATGGAGTGCCTCACGGTTTAGGTAACGCTGTAATTTTACCGTACGTAATGGAAGATGCGAAGGTTATAGAAGCGACAAATAAGCGATTCGCTGAACTTAGTGATTTCTTAGAATTAACTGGTAAACAAGAAAGCACATCAGTTAAAGCTGATGCATTTATAAGTTACTTATTTGAACTTAATAAACAATTAGATATTCCTGAGCGCTTAGAAGCGTTCCCTGAAAGTGGAATTGACGAAATTATTGATGGGGCATTCGCGGAAGCTCACGGAAACTATCCAGTACCAAGATATTATTCACGTGAAGAAGCTCGTGAAGTATTACAAAAAGTTTGTGCGAAATAATAAAACTATGGACTGCAATTTGCAGTTCATTTTTAATAATCTAGTGTTATATAGATCGAACTAGTGGAACAACAATTACTATAAAATATTATATGTATATTTAAATTTACATTTAACATTTTTCTGTGTTATCATAATATATAATAATATAATAAGAAGGAGCGATATGTTTTCAAATCAAGAATTATTTAAATTTAGTAATACCAATGCAGTTCCAGGTAATGAAGATGCGATGCGCGAACTAATGCACGAACTTAATGATGAGTTTGCTGATGAAGTGTTTCATGATGGAATTGGATCATATATTGCCAAAAAGGGAAATGGTGGTCCCAAAGTAATGATTGCTGGACACATGGATGAAGTTGGATTCATTGTTAAGCGTATTGATGATAATGGTTTTGTGTACTTTTCAACAGTTGGAGGTTGGTTTTACAATGTGATGTTATCACAAGAATATACAATTACAACTGAGGATGGAACAGAGTTAATTGCCGTTAGTGGAAGTAAACCGCCACACATTTTAACACCAGAAGATCGTAAAAAGCCAGTCGAAATTGATAAGATGTTTTTGGACTTAGGAGTCGGTTCAAAGCAAGAAGTATTAGACTTAGGTGTGCAAGTTGGTGACATGATTACGCCACGCATTGAAGGAAAAGAACTTAATAATGAAAAATACTTATTAGGTAAAGCGTGGGATAACCGCGTTGGATGTGCCATCGTAAGTGAGGTGCTACGTACACATAGTGCCGATAATACTTTATATGCAGTTGGAACAGTTCAAGAAGAAGTAGGTCTTCGTGGGGCTAAAACCAGCAGTCAGATGATTATGCCTGATATTGCAATTAGTATCGATACTGGAATCGCTGGAGATACTCCGGGGATAACAGCTGATGAAGCCGATAACAAAATTGGTCAAGGTCCATTACTATTTGTTAAAGACGGAGGATTAATCTCGCATCGTGGGTTCTTAAAGTTTGCCAAATCTGTTGCTAAAGAGTTAGATATCCCGTTCCAACTGGAATTCTTAGGTGGGGGAAGTCAAGATGGAGCAGCAATTAGTCAAAGTGGTAGTGGTTGTCCGACAATCGTTATTAGTTTAGCAACGCGTTACATCCATTCACACACATCGATCATTCATCGAGATGACTATGAAAATGCCGTAAAATTTGTCGAAGCAATCGTTGCAAGATTAGATGAAAAAGCATTGGAACTTATCAAAAAATAATAAAAAAGCAATAAGAAAATATTTACATCAAATTAAAGTCTAGTTTTTGGCTAGATTTTAATTTTTTTTATTCTTTTACCTTTGTAAATTGCAGTTAAAGTAGTATAATATAATAGTAACAAATTGATAGATAAAGAAGGAGCAAAATCTTATGGAACATTATGAAGGATTCAAAGGAACGAAATGGCAAAAAGAAATTGACGTTCGTGACTTCATTTTAAACAACTATAAAGTGTATGAAGGTAGTGATGAATTTTTAGCTGCGCCTACACAAGCAACTACTAACTTATGGGATCAATGTATGGAACTATACAAGTTAGAAAAAGAACGTGGTGGAGTTTACGATATGGATACTAGCTTAGTATCGACAATAACTTCTCACCAACCAGGATACTTAAACAAGGAAACTGAACAAATCGTTGGTTTTCAAACTGATGCACCGTTTAAGCGTTCTTTACAACCATTCGGTGGTGTACGTATGGCTGACAACGCATTAAAGGCATATGGATATGAGTTAGACCCAGAAGTAGATGAAATTTTTACTAAATATAGAAAAACTCATAATCAAGGTGTATTTGATATGTATACTCCAGCGATTCGTTTAGCGCGTAAAACGGGAATTATTACAGGACTACCTGACGCTTACGGACGTGGACGTATTATTGGGGACTATCGTCGTATTGCCCTTTATGGAATTGATAGATTAATTGCTGAAAAGAAAAAATTCTTAAACCAAAATGTAACAGGAGTAAACGAAGCGACAATGCGTTTACGTGAAGAAATTTCTGAACAAGTAAGAGCACTTCAAGAAATTGCACAAATGGCTCAAAGCTATGGATGTGACATTTCTAAGCCAGCAACAACAGCAAAAGAAGCAACTCAAGCATTATACTTTGGGTACTTAGCTGCAGTTAAAGAACAAAATGGTGCGGCAATGTCATTAGGTAGAACATCAACGTTCTTAGACATCTACTTCGAAAGAGATTTAGAAAATGGAATTATTACTGAAGAACAAGCACAAGAAATTATTGACCACTTCATTATGAAGTTACGTCTAGTTAAATTTGCTCGTACTCCAGAATATAACGACTTATTCTCAGGAGATCCAACTTGGGTTACTGAAAGTTTAGCTGGGGTTTCATTAGATGGTCGACCATTAGTAACTAAAAACTCATTTAGATATTTATGGACACTTTCTAACTTAGGACCTGCACCTGAGCCAAACATGACAGTTTTATGGTCAACTAAGTTACCACAAAACTTCAAAAACTACTGTGCTAAAATGTCAATTTTAACATCATCTATTCAATATGAAAACGATGACTTAATGAGAATTACGCATGGTGACGATTATGCAATCGCTTGTTGTGTATCACCAATGAAAGTTGGTAAACAAATGCAATTCTTTGGTGCACGTTGTAATATGGCCAAAGCATTAAACTACGCAATCAACGGTGGTATGGATGAAAAACTTAAAATTCAAGTTTCACCTAAATTCGCTAGAGTTGAAGGTGACGTATTAGACTTCGATGAAGTTATGGAACGTTTTGATACAATGCTTGAGTGGTTAGCTGATAACTATGTTACAGCATTAAACATGATTCACTATTCTCACGATAAGTACGCATACGAAAGATCACAAATGGCATTACACGATGATCACGTACACCGTTTCTTTGCAACTGGTATTGCTGGACTTAGTGTAGCTGCTGATAGTTTATCGGCAATTAAGTATGCTAAAGTTAAACCAATTCGTGATGAAGATGGTGTTGTTGTTGATTATGAAACTGAAGGTGAATTCCCATGTTTCGGAAACAACGATGACCGTGTTGATGATATCGCAACTGATTTAGTTGAAAGATTCATGAGTAAAGTAAGAAAACACGAAACTTATAGAGACTCGGAAGCAACAATGTCAATTTTAACAATTACATCTAACGTTGTTTACGGACTTAAAACAGGAAACACTCCTGATGGACGTCGTGCAGGTCAACCATTTGCTCCAGGAGCAAACCCAATGCACGGTAGAGATAAAAATGGAGCAACTGCATCATTAGCATCAGTAGCTAAATTACCATTTAACCATGCTGCAGATGGAATTTCAAATACATTTAGTATTGTTCCAGGTGCATTAGGTAAAGATGATACTTTAGTTGCCGGAGATATGACTATTGAAGTAAGTGCTGAAGACTTAGGTCTTAGCTTAGAAGAGTTACAATCATTATCTAATCAAACAGATAAAGCTTGTGCAATTCCTAACTTAGATTTAGATCAAGAATAAGATAACGATAAAAGTTGTGTAAGTTCGTAATGAACTTACGCAACTTTTTTAATTTTAAATCCATGTAAGTAATTTTGTTGAATCAAACTGGCATAAGTTGTATAATTAATTTGTATAAAATAATAATAAATTGGAGTGATATATATGGCAACTCAACAAGAACAAAACTTAGCAAACATGCTAGATGGATACGTAGAGAAAGGTGGACACCACTTAAACGTGAATGTATTTAATCGTGAAACATTATTAGATGCACAAAAACACCCAGAGAAGTATCCACAATTAACTATCCGTGTTTCAGGATATGCAGTAAACTTTACTAAGCTTACTGAGCAACAACAAAATGATGTAATTTCAAGAACTTTCCACGAAAGTATGTAATTACTAATTAATTGGAAGCCAGTTTGGCTTCCTTTTTTAAAGTCATAAATGATATTAGGAGTAAAGATGAAGGATTATTCAAGTCATGAGATAGAGCTAACTTTAAATATTATCAACGCAACAATCGTTAACTGTGAGAAGGTAAAACCGAAACTAAAAGCTGGTTCATCGCAATTATCATTAACGACTAATCGGATTCATGCCTTGGAGACTGTTAAGCTGCTAATTGAAGAAAAGACCACTTATATAGATGAAGAACAACTAAACTTATCAATAATTCAAATAACTTCAATCTTAAATAAGAGTCAAACGGGACTTAGTAACGCTAAAGCGGGAAGTGGTGTAGCAACACGGTTTAATAAGTTAGTAGTAGCAATGAATGTTTGTCTTGACTATTTAAATGAGGCGGTTAAGCGAGCTAATCAAAATCAGAAATAAGGAGATATATGTTAAATTTCACGCAAGAGTTTCGTCCTAACACCGTTTATGGTGCAAAAACGGTTAAACAACTAGGTGACTATCTATACGGACGCAGATTACTATTTGTCTATGGAAGCGGAAGTATTAAAGCTAGTGGATTATATGAGCAAGTTAAGCAAATACTAGATGAGCACTACTATATAGAGTATGGCGGAATTGGTAGTAATCCGAAGTTATCGCAAATCCGTGAAGCAATTCAATTATGTATTGACCACGAAGTTGATCAAATCATCGCCGTTGGTGGTGGGAGTGTCATCGATGCCGCTAAAGCAATCGCCGTTGGTGCCAAGTCAGATTGCGACGTTTGGGATATTTACAGTGGAACTAACGTTGCAACCGATAGCATTGATCTTCTTACAGTAGTAACTAATGTCGCAACTGGAAGTGAAACTAACGATGTATCAGTAATTGTCAATGATGAGCTAAATTTAAAGCGTAGTATCAAGTCATCGCTAATTTATCCGAAGGTCGCAATTATGGACCCGGAGCTAACTTTGACCGTTGGTGAATATACAACAAGATACGGACTTATAGATTGCTTCTCACACCTATTTGAACAATACTTTAATAATATCAATTCGCCAATTGTTGACGGTCAAATCGCCAGTTATATGCGTAATATCGTCGATTTAGCACCGAAGTTGTTAAAGGACCTATCAAACATCGAACTTCGTGATCAACATATGTATTTATCTTATGTTGCTTATAACTGTGATATTCGGAATACGGTTGGTGGAGATTTCGCATCACATGGACTTGATTATGGATTGGCGAGCGTTTTTGATACAACTCATGGAGCCGGTCTGGCAATCATTATGCCGAATTGGCTGGAGTATGTATCATTGTACAAGCCGCAGAAAATTGCAACACTTGGCCGCGAGGTATTTGGTGTTGAAGCAGCAAATGATGTAGTAGCTTGCAAGCAAACGGTAAAAGCGCTTCGTGCTTGGTTATCAAAGTTAGGGGCTGCGCAACAATATACAGACATCGGTGTTTCCATAACTGCCGAGCAATTAACAGAGATGATTGAAAAAGCAAAGGTTAGTTATCCGTTAGGAAACTACTTTGGATTAGATGAAGCGGCAATAAAGCAAATATATGAAATGGGGAACTAAAATGAAAAAAGCATACGTACATTCATTAGAGTCATTTGGGACTGTCGATGGACCGGGGACTAGATTTGTAGTCTTTTTAAAAGGATGTAACTTAAGATGTCAATTTTGTCACAATCCAGATACGTGGAAAATTGACGGTGCGAAGATGATGGATACAATGGAAATCTTAGCAGAATATGAAAAAGTAAAAGAGTTTTGTACTGGCGGAATTACCGTTACTGGTGGAGAGCCACTGTTACAGCTAGAATTTCTAATCGAATTCGCTAAAGAGGCGAAATCTCGTGGTATTCATATGTGTCTAGATACATCAGGTGGTGTCTATAATTCACAAAACACCCGACAAGATGGATTAATGCGCGAATTGTTTGCGTACATTGATCTCGTAATGTTAGATATCAAGCAAATCGATACTACGGGTCACAAACAACTAGTCGGAATTGGTAATGAGCGAGTTTTAAAGTTCGCCAAGTTCCTAGATAGTATCGGTCAAGACATGTGGATACGTCATGTGTTAATTCCGGGAATTACAATGGATGATAAACTATTGTTCAAGTTAGGGCTGTTTATTGGTGAGTTAAAACACGTCACTGGAATCGAAGTGCTTCCGTATCATACGATGGCGTTATCTAAATATGAGAACTTAAACTATGATTACCCACTAGCAGGCGTTCGTCCGGCGGAAAAGGAAGAAGCTGAGCGTGCACGCCAAATTATCTTAATCGCCCGCAAGCAAGTAATGGAAAAAAATAACAGCTAAAGTAAAGTTTGTTAACAATTAATAATTAAATTTATCTAAAAATATAATTCGAATATTGTTTCGTAAAAAAGATAAATGTTTACAAAAGTCCTAGAAATAGGGCTTTTTTTAATAAACTGGCACTTTTTTGCCCAAAAAAATCTAAAAAAACAAACTAATGGTTTGTTAAAATAAAGTTAAAACCCCTTTATTTATACTAATTTTAGGTTATATGTAAATTTTTTTATACAATTAGTTGCAAACCGGCGGTATGATATGCTACAATTATATCAACCAAAAAAAACAAACAAGGAGATTACATGAAGAAAATAGTAAGTTTATTATTAGCATTTGTTCTAGTCTTAGCAGGTTGTAGTTCTGGAAGTGACACGTTCACTTATACAGTAACTGCAAACATCGAGAGTCTAGATACAGTTGATGCTTCGTATAGCCAGACATTTACACTGTTTGCCGACGTATTTATGGGGGCGCAAACTATTGATGGTGAAGGTAACCTAGCAGATGGGGGTTCAACAAGTGTTGAAGTATCTGAAGACGGGTTAGTTTACACAATCAAATTAAGAGAAGATGTTAAGTGGGTAGATAATACTGGTGCTGAAAAAGGAAACGTAGTAGCACAAGATTATGTAACAGCTTACCAAAGAATGGTAAACCCAGATAACGCTTCTGTATACTCTTATATTTTTGAACCAATTCAAAATGCAACTGCAATCTCTGCAGGTGAAAAAGCAGTTGAAGAATTAGGGGTAAAAGCATTAGATGATTATACATTAGAAATTACTTTAGACTACGTAGCTCCATACTTCCAAAGTATGTTAGCATTCCAATCATTCTCTCCAGTAGCAACTGGTGCAGTTGAAGAGTTTGGTGAAGACTATGGTACTTCAGCTGAAACTACTTGGTATAATGGACCATATTACGTAAGTGAATATGATACTGCATACATTGTTTCACTTAAGAAAAATGATCTATACTTCAACGCAGATAATGTACAAGTAGAAAACATTGATTTACGTGTAACTGAAGATTCAACAGCTCGTTATAACGCATTTACTAATGGGGAAATCGACTATGGGGAAATTGGATCAACTGAAGATTACGCTGCTGGTAAAGAAGCTGGTGTTATTACAGATCAAATGACTGGTTACAGTTTCTACGTAACAATGAACCAAGCACCAGAAGCAACTACAAGCAATGAAAATTTAAGAAACGCATTAAAATATGGATTTGACCGTGAAACAATCTTAATGAATGCTTCTGGTGAAATTAATAAACCAATTGAATACGTTATTCCTGCTGACATGACAGGTGCTGCATATGATGGTGTTGAGTACCGTGACTATGCTGGTGACTCATTAATTACATATGACAAAGAAAAAGCAAACAAATACTTTGATGCATACATGAAAGATATGGGATACACTGACCGTTCTCAAATTGAAGTTGAGTACTTAGGAACTGCTGATGGTAATGGTGGTAACAAACCTGCCGAAGTAATTCAAGCATTCTACTTACAAGAGTTTGGTATTACTGTTAACTTAACTATTCAACCATTCGAACAAATGGTAGAATCTAGAAAAGCTGGTGCATTTGACTTCATGGCAACTGGATGGGGACCTGACTACGCGGATCCATCGACTTACTTAGCTTTATGGCAAACAAGTCAAATTGGGGCAATGAACACAGTTAGTTATTCAAATAAAGAATATGATGAGTTATTCGCAAAAGCAAATGTAGAACAAGATACTGCTAAACGTTTCGAAATGTTTGCAGAACTTGAGCAAATGTTAGTTGATGATGGAGTATTAATTCCATTCTATCAAAAGAATGCTCCATATGTTTTAAGTGAAGAGTATGACTTACCAATACACTTATTCTTTAAAATATCTCACGAGTATCTTACAGTAAAGTAGTTTATTTAATGGGTAAATGAGTGCGAGAGCATTCATTTATCTTTGTTAGAAAGGAGAAGTTAATGTTACAATACATTTTAAAACGTGTAGGACTAATGGTCTTTACACTGTGGTTTATTATTACAATTACATTCTCAGCAATGTATTTAATGCCAGGTAACCCGTACCCAAACTCGGATCGTATGCCTGAATCAAAAGTCCAGGAGTTGGATAAAGCCCATGGATTCGATCGTCCATTTTTAGTACAATATGCAGATTATATGACAAACATCACAGGATTTAGTGGACTGATGACAACACCATATGAGGGGGAAGCTGATTCAGTATTTGGTTTCCAAATGGGATATTCGTTCTCAAACACAGGTCCAGTAGGTGGTGTAATCGCAAAATCATACCCAGTATCATTACAACTTGGTCTTACAAGTGTAGTTTTCGGTACAATAATGGGGGTGATGTTAGGATTAGTAGCTTCAATTAAAAAGAATAGTTTTTGGGATTATTTCGCAACATTTATTGCTGTTTTAGGTGTAAGTTTTCCTTCGTTTGTTCTTGCATCTTACAACCAATACATATTCTCAGTTGTTTTAGGGATTATGCCAACAATGTATACAAAAGGAAATATAATATCGCTTGTTCTTCCGGTTGTATCGCTATCAGTATTCGCAATTTCACAAGTAGCACGTGTTACGCGAACTGAAATGATCGATGTATTAGGATCAAATTATATTACTCTTGCCAAAGCAAAGGGTGTTAGTAATAAAAAAGTTATCTTTAAACATGCATTTAGAAACATCTTAGTAGCAGTTGTAACAATTTTAGGACCAATCATGGTTAGTTTAACAACTGGTAGTTTAGTTATTGAGTCGATTTTCGCAATTCCTGGGCTAGGGAAAAACTTAGTTCCAGCGGTATTATCAAATGATGTATTCTTAGTATTAGGGACAACAATTGTTATTTCGATGCAAATTTTAGTTATGTATTTAATTGTCGACTTACTATATGTAGTAGTTGATCCACGTATTAAATTATCGGGAGGTAAAAATGAATAGAGAAACTAAAGAAGAATTAAAAAATATTCCGAATGAATTATTCGATTTTGCCACTGGTGTTAATGCTGACAACGAAATGCTTCAAGGAACGTCATTAACGTTCTGGCATGATGCAATGATGCGTTTTAGAAAGAACCGTGCAGCAGTTATTTCATCATTTGTATTATTATTTATTTTAATCGTAGCTCTTGCTTCACCATTTTTAGGAGCTTACCACAACAAGGTAGAAAACTACGATGGAACACCAAATCCAAATATGATTGGACAATACCAAAGTGGGGATAACAAACTAATGTCACCGCGTTTCCCAATCATTGAAAAAATTGGAATCTTAGATGGAGAACCAAAATCATCAACAAGTAGTAGTTATAAGGGAGCAACTGAAAATACTTATTTCTTTTTCGGTACTGATGATAAAGGACGTGACTTATTTGTTCGTACGATGGTTGGAGCATTAGTTTCAATTTGTTTCGGATTAGTTGCGGCAACAATCGATTTAGTTATCGGGGTAACACTAGGAGCTTTATCTGGTTACCACGGTGGAAAAACTGATATGTTCTTACAACGTGTTGTAGAAATCTTAGGTAGTGTACCTAACTTAATTTGGGTAATGATGGTTATCGTTTTCGTTGGAGCTGGAATTATTCCGCTAATTGTAGCTATGTTAATTTCAGGATGGATTCCAATGTATCGTATGGTACGTTCCCAAGTTATGAAAATTAAGGAACAAGAATTTGTTTTAAGTGCGAGAACACTTGGACAAAGTGATATGGGAATTATTTTCAAACACATTTTACCAAACTGTATGGGTGTTATTATTATTTGGCTAATGTTCTCAATTCCTTCAGCAATCTTCTTTGAGTCATTCATGTCATTCTTAGGTTTAGGGATTACAGCACCAATTCCAAGTTTAGGTACTTTAGCTAGTAATGGTAAAGAGTTCTTAAGATCTCAACCATATGTTTTATTTGCACCGAGTTTAGTTTTATCAGCAATCATGTTATCATTCAACTTAATCGCTGATGGATTACGTGATGCATTTGATCCAAAAATGAGAGGAGGAGACGATGACTAACGAAACAATTTTAAAAATTAAAGATTTAAAAATAAACTTCTCCACACATGCAGGACAAGTACAAGCAATTAGAGGTGTTGATTTAAAAATTAAAGCCGGTGAAATTACTTGTTTAGTAGGTGAAAGTGGTAGTGGTAAAAGTGTACTTTGTAAGTCAATTATGGGACTTTTACCAGAGTCTAACACGCGTTATTTAGGTGGTAGAATTATTATCGATGAAATTGATGTACTGCAAATTGAAAAAGATGACTTCGAATTAGTTCGTGGACATTTAGCAGCAATGATTTTCCAAGATCCAATGACATCATTAAACCCAGTATTTACTGTTGGTAGTCAAATTCGTGAAGCGATGGAATTACACCACTTACCGACACGTGAGCAAATTTTAGACCACGAAGAGGCTTATGGAGAAATTCAAGGATTTGATAAAGAAGCTTACTTTGCTGCTCATAAAAACTATAAGCAAGCACAAGCTGACTTCGATGAAAAATTTAAGGCTGAGCAAAAACGCATCAGAACGATTGAAGATGAAGTAGAACGTCAACGCCTTTTCGCATTAAATGTTGAAAAGAAAATGAAGTTCCTTCGTGAAAATCGTGAAACTAAGCGTAAGTTGCAAAATATTGTTCCTCGTAGATACGGGGATATGCGTGTAATTGAATGCCTTGACTTAGTAGGAATTAAAGATCCCGAAGCAATGGCAAAACAATATCCACACCAATTATCTGGTGGGATGAGACAAAGAATTGTAATTGCAATTGCGTTAGCATGTGAGCCAAAGTTATTAATTTGTGACGAGCCAACAACAGCTCTAGATGTTACAATCCAAGCTCAAATTCTGGAATTAATTAAAGAATTACAATCAAAATTAAACTTCGCAGTATTATTTATTACTCACGATTTAGGTGTAGTTGCTAATATTGCTGATTATGTTTCAGTTATGTATGCTGGAAAAATTGTTGAAAGTGCAAGTAGTCGTGAGTTATTCTACGAACCTGCTCACCCATATACTTGGGGACTTTTAGCATCGATGCCAGACTTAGAATTAGATGGTAAACAAGCGTTATTCACAATTGAGGGAACTCCTCCAAACTTACTTAATCCACCAAAAGGTGATGCGTTTGCAGCTCGTAACAAATATGCATTAAAAGTAGATTTTGAATACGAACCACCGATGTTTAAAATTACGGATACACACTACGCAGCAACTTGGCTTTTAGATGAACGTGCACCAAGCGTAAACATGCCTGAATCTGTTGCAACAAAAATAGCGTTCTATAAAGAAAGGGAGAAGAAAAATGGCAACTAATGACTATATTTTAGAAGTTGAAGGTTTAAAACAATACTTCAGCATTCCCAGCAGTGAAAAGAAAACTATTAAAGAAAAAATGTTCGGTGCGAAAAAAGACTTAAAAGCAGTTGATGGTGTATCATTTAATGTACGTCGTGGTGAAACATTTGGTCTAGTAGGTGAGAGTGGTAGTGGTAAGAGTACTATCGGTCGTAGTATTATTAAATTATATGATCCTACTGGTGGGAAAATCACTTTTGATGGTCGTGATATTACTAATTTAGACAAAAAAGGGAAAATGGAGCTTACAAATGATATGCAAATGATTTTCCAAGATCCATTTGCAAGTGTAAACCCGCGTTTAACTGTAGAACAAATTATTGGGGAAGGAATTAGAATTCACCAACCGGAAAAGTCTAAAGAAGAGATCAAAGAAAAAGTAATTGAACTATTAGAAAAAGTAGGACTTAACGAATATCATATATCTCGTTATCCTCACGAATTCAGTGGTGGACAATTACAACGTGTGGGAATTGCTCGTAGTTTAGCTGTAAAGCCTAAATTTATTATTGCTGATGAATCAATTTCAGCATTAGATGTTTCGATTCAAGCACAAGTAGTAAACTTAATGAAACAATTACAAAATGATTTCGAGCTGACGTTCTTATTTATTGCCCACGATTTATCGATGGTAAAATATATTTCAGATACGATTGGAGTTATGTATAAAGGAAAATTATTAGAACTTGCGAGTGCCGATGAAATTTATGACAATCCAGTTCACCCATATACTAAGTCATTACTTAGTGCGATTCCGCATACAGATCCAATGTTTGAAAAAACAAGAACAAGAATTACCTATGATGGTTCAATGCATGATTACGACTTAAGTAATCCAGCAAAAACACCAAAGGAACACCAATTATCTGACACACACCGTGTATACTGTAGTGATGAAGAGTTAGCTGAGTGGACTAAATAACATTTAAATGTATGTAACATATAAACTTTATATAAAATAGAAAAGTGATGTCAATTAAATTTGACATCACTTTTGCTATGTACACGAATTGCTGTTAACAAGATTGTAATTTACTATAATATTAACAAAACAATCGCTAAAGACCAATTACTAGATCTACGGCGATTGCTTTTAAATATTATAGTTTTAGTAACCAATGAGTAAGTCATCTAAAGTTTGGCGATTTCTAATTATTGTTACGTCATCATCTGCTGTTAGTAATTCAATTGGGCGTAAGCGATTGTTGAAATTAGAACTCATGCTATAACCGTATGCTCCGGTGTCATAGACGATAACTAAGTCACCAACATCCGGAACGATTAGTTTACGGTCCTTACATATATAATCACCGCTCTCACACATATTTCCCACAACGTGACAATTTCTTGTCATTGTATTGTTAGTAATAAATTCTACATGATGATACGAGTTGTACATTACTGGACGAACTAATTGTGAGAAACCTAGGTCAGTACCAATATATATATCTTTACCGCGTCGTTTTACAGTAGTTACAGTTCCAACTAGAATTGCTGAGTTGGCAACGATAAATCGTCCTGGTTCAAACTCTAAACTAACCTCTTTATTTGGATAAATAGATACGAAGTTGGTGAATATTGTATTTAATTGATGCTTTAAACTTTCTAAGTCAAGTTTATTATTGGTTTCGTGGTTGTAGTCAATCCCGAATCCGCCACCAAAATTGATAATCTGTAAGTCATGTAATTGATACTCAGTGACAATTGCTAATAGTTCTTCGACTGCTCTAATCATAACCGTGTAATCGAGATTTAGTGAACCAACGTGGTTATTTAGACCAATTAGTTTTAGAGTGTTATCTTTTATATACTTAAGACAAAATTCAAAGTCTTCGATGTCGATTCCAAATTTGTGATTTGCCCCACCAGTAACGATGCTCTCGTTATCTCCAGCACCAAAGGTCGGATTTACTCTGATCATTAATTTTTGATATCCTGGTGCAACTTCATTTAATAATTTTAGTTGATCGATACTATCGACTGATATCACTAAATTTTGATCAGTCAGTTGCTTCATCTCTTCAAATGTTAAGTTATTAGCAACTACATAAATTTGACTTTGCTCAAAACCGGCACGCTTGTTTATGAAATATTCACCATAACCAGTGCAGTCAACTTTCATATTATGTTCACGTATCAGTTTTAAAATATGGAGGTTGCTATTGGCCTTAGTTGCGTAATTAATTTTGATATTCGGCATTGTACACAACGTTTTCATCGTATTGATATTTTGTTCAATAACCGCTTTATCGTAGATATACATTGGAGTTTTATAATTGCTCGCTAAATCTTGGATCTGTGTATTCGTTAGTTTCATTTTTCTCCTTACATATATAATAGCAAATATTTACATTTGTGTAAAAAAAATGTAAAACAAAATTGACATTACTTGTAATTGGTGCTATAATTAGTCTAATATAAATAGAGGTTGCTTCGATCAAAAGTAAAAATAATGAGTGTACCAATGCGTTGAATTATTTGGAAAGGGTGAGAAGCCGAAATGTGTTATGTGGAATATAACACATTGGCGGAATAGAGAATATCTATTTCGCTCCCGAGTATGGAGGTGCTATTTAACAATCTTTTTTGTTATAGCACCCCGTATTTGGAGGTGCTATTTCTTTAACAAGAAAAGGCATCTAGGTTACTGTGATGCCTTTCTTTATTTATATTATAAAATTTAAACAGGAGATTTATGAAAAGATTATTTGTAGCTTTATTAAGCTTAATTATTTTATTGACTGGATGTAGTTCGGGAAGTGGGAGCTTTGTTTACGTTGTAAATAAACCCTTTGAAACTTTAGATCCAGTTGACGCATCATATACGCATACATTCCAATTATTTGCCAATGTATATCAAGGTGTTTATAAAGTAAATCAAAACTCGGAATTAGAATTAGGTGGGGCTGAAGAAGTTATACTTTCAGAGGATGGTTTAACATACACAATTAAACTTCGCGATGATGTTCACTGGGTAAATAACAAAGGTGAAGACATGGGATTAGTTACTGCAAATGATTATGTAACGGGGTACCGTCGTATGGTCGATCCAAACGAAGCCTCAATTTTCTCATACATTTTTGAAGCTGTTGACAATACTAATGAAATCTTAGCGGGAGAGATGGCGCCAGATCAATTAGCGGTAACAGCACTGGATGATTACACATTAGAAATTAAATTAGATACAATTGCACCATACTTTGACAGTTTATTAGCATTCGGTTCATTTGTTCCTCAACCAGCAGCTGCAATTGAACAATATGGTGATGAATTTGGAACAACTGCCGAAACAACGTGGTATAATGGACCATACTATGTAACTAGTTATGAACCAGACTATATTGTAAGTGTTGAGAAGAATCCACTTTATGTTGCTGCGGACAATGTAACACTTGAATCAGTAGACTTCAGAGTTAACGAAGACAGTACTTCAAGATATAATGCCTTCTTAAATGAAGAAGCAGATTATGTTGAAATTCAAACGCCAGAAGATTATGAAGATGGAAAAGCTAATGGGGTTATTAACGATAAACTAACTTCTTATTCTTACTATGCAGTTCTAAATGCCCGTGAAGAAAATGTTACAGGAGATGAAACATTACGTAAAGCATTAGCAGCAGGATTTGATCGTCAAACAATCGTAGAAGGTGTATTTGGAAACATCAACCAGCCGATTGAATATATTATTCCAGCTGATCTAACAACATCAAGTTACGGTGGTGTGGACTACCACGATTTTTCAAGTGATAGTTTACTAACTTATAACAAAGAAGAAGCTTCAAAATATTTTGATCAATATATGAAAGAACAAGGACTTACAGATCGTAGCCAAATTGAAATTGAATTATTAGCAAGTTCTGATGCAACAGGAAACTCGAAATTTGCCGAAGTAGTTCAAAGTACTTACCTACAAGAATTTGGAATTACCGTTAACTTAACAGTTCAACCATTTGAGCAATTTATTACATCGAAGAAAAGTGGAGCATTTGATATGTACTTACAATCTTGGGGACCAGATTTTGCTGATCCAGCAACATATTTAGGGTTATGGCAATCAAGTCAAGTCGGTTCTCAAAACTATTCAGGATACAGTAATCCAGAATTTGACCGTATTTACAATGAAGCTTTAAAAGAAGCTAATCCACAAAAAAGATTTGAATTATTTGCCCAGTTAGAGAAAATGATTGTAGATGATGGCGTAGCTATTCCTTTCTACCAATTAAACTCGCCATACGCACTAACAGAAGGATACACTATGGGGTTTGATAGCTTTAACCAAATTTCCCAAGAATACACAACTTACGAAGGATAATTATGACAAACGAACAGTTACTTACAGAAATTACGCAGCATCGTCGATACTTCCATGCTCATCCCGAACTTGGACATGAGGAGTATAAAACTCAAGCATATATAGTAGCTCATTTAACTAAGTTAGGCTTAGAGTATAACACCGTAAATACATCAACGATTTGTGATGTAATCGTTGATCCAAGTTTTAAAATGATTGCGATGCGTGCCGATATCGATGCGCTAGCTCTAGTTGAAGAAAATGAATGTGAGTACAAGTCAACGCATCCGGGGATTATGCATGCTTGTGGTCATGATGCTCATGCGGCAATCCAACTTGGGGTGATATCGTATTTTATGGAAAACAGCGAGCAACTTAAGGTTAATATCCGTTTTATCTTCCAATGTGATGAGGAAAACAACGGTGGAGCTAAAGAGATATGTGAAGCGGGATACTTAAATGAGATTGCGGCTATCTATGGATTGCACGTTGATAATAGTCTTCCGGTTGGAACAATCGGTTATAAATATGATCAAATGAATGCCGGTGGTGATGAAGTAGATATTACCGTTAAAGGAAAACAAGCCCACGGAGCTTACCCGCACCTTGGTGTCGATAGCTTGGTTTGTAGTGCTAATATTATTATGAGTGCCCAACAAATCGTATCAAGGCAAGTGGGACCACTTGATTCCACAGTAGTTACAATTGGAACAATCGAAGGACCTGGTACGCCGAATACGATTTGTAAAGAAGTTAAAATGCGTGGAACGATTCGTAATTTAAATCCGCAAACCAGAACCGAAACAGTAGCCCAATTTATCAAACAAACTAAACTTATTGGTGAAGCGATGAACTGTGAAGTTGAGGTTGAGCACGAACCGAGTTATCCGCCGCTAATTAATGACAATAATCAAGTTGATTATGTTGTAGCTAATGCTCAAAGTTTAGGTTACGATGTATATGATAAGAAGGTTCCAAGTATGGGATTAGAAGATTTTGCCTACTATGTTGAATTAGTACCCGGAGCATTTGTAAATATTGGTTCGCAAATTGAAGGCGATTATCGTAACGCTCACAGTAGCAGATTTGATTTTGATGAAAATGCGTTATTAGTTGGGGCATTGTTGCAAATCGCGAATGCCGAAAATTTTGGAGTCTAAGATGAAAGCAGATATCATTGTCACGAGTAATAACTCGGTGAATTTTAATTACAACTATTTGCAAGAAAACTGTCGAGCAATCGACTTTCAACCGTCGCTTTGCTGTTTTGAAGCGAAGACGAGTGATCTCGATAAGGTTGATAACATAAAGGCGGCTATGGCTAGTCCCAACCAAATTATTTTAGCGCTACGTGGGGGAGCCGGGGCCACGAGACTAATGAACCAACTTCAAGATTTAAAGCCACCAAGTTGTCCGAAAATATTTATTGGTTATTCAGATTTAACCGTCCTATTAAACTACCTCCAAAAGTTTGAACATATCCAACTGATCCATGGGCCAATGGCCTTTGAACTAAATTCAGTTAAGCAGATTGAAAAATTTCAAAATGCACTAAGCAAGCAAGATGTTGTTTTTGAACAACCGGCTAAATGGTATAAGCAAAAACCGATTGGTGGAAAAGTTATCGGGGGAAATTTAATGTTGATGGTCGATATGCTTGGAACATTTTATGAACCAGATTTCCAAAACAAAGTATTGCTAATCGAAGAGATTGATGAAGCTATCGATAAACTGGATCGAATGTTTGCAAGGCTTCGTGATAGTGGTAAATTAGCGCAAATTTCTGGAATCATTTTAGGGAATTTTAACAACTGCGCGAGCAAGAGTGAACTTAAAATACTTTTTGATACGTATTTAAGTGATTTAGATATTGGAATTCTTTATGATGTTAATTTAGGACATGTAAGTGATAGTGATTATATTCATTTGCATACTGATTTAAAAATCGATGAAACAGGAATTTACTATCAATAAAAGGGTCCCTTTACTTAAATTAAGTAAGGGGCTTTTCAAGATATCATGGTTGGGAAATTTAACACATATAATTAAATTCATGGTAACATTTACTTAGGAGGAGTATCATGAATTTTGAAGAGTTAGGAATTAAAGTCGGAATATCGGGAAGACATATTCATTTAGATAGTGAAAAGATGGAAACATTATTTGGGACTACAGATTTAGAAATTATGAAAAGTTTAGTTCAACCTGGGGAGTTTGCCTCAGCATCCACCGTAGATATAAAAGTTAAGGATAAAGTTATTCCAAATATTAGAGTTCTTGGTCCATTACGTAGTTCGCATCAATTAGAACTTTCAGCATCAGATTGTCGAAAACTTAAGGTATCTGCACCGGTCGCTAATTCGGCGCAACAAGTGACAAATGATTTTGAGTATGAAATAATTGGACCGAAGGGAACTGTTGTGGTAAATACTAACTGTATTATTGCGCGCGCGCATATTCATTTAGATTTAGTAACTGCCGAGCGTATTGGATTCAGTCACGGACAACTTGTTGCAGTTCGCATTGAAAATCAAAATCGTCAGGGAATTATTGAAAACGCAATATGTCGAGTTAATGAGAAATATCTTCCAGAATTTCATATTGATACGGATGAAGCATCAGCATTTATGGAAAGTGGAGTAGCTAGTAACTTTACATTTGTAAAATAATAATTGTAATTAAATAATAAAGGGGACATAATGGAGCGGAAAATTAATATCGCACTCGGAATTATTATTGGGCTTTCAACCGTTTTAATCTATGATAATACCGATTATTCATATGTTCAAGAGTTAGCATTAATTATTGCAATTGGCTTCGTATCCGGAGTACTTATAAAGATATTATTTAAGTCACAACATAGATCAAAAAAATAACATGGATAGATTAATTTCTAGCCATGTTATTTTCTATTAATTATAAGGTGTCGATGATATCTAAGGCTTGTAAGACACCAAAATCAGCGACACTTGGAACGATATAGGTTGCAGCTTCTTTAACTAAATCCGAACCATTATCGACTGCAAATGATGCCTTTGCAACAGCAAACATCGGTAGGTCATTGTCACCATCACCAATAGTATAGAGTTCATATTTATCATCAAAATTATACTTGCGCAGTGCCGTCCCTTTATTTACATCTTTAGGAACTATTTCAATGTTTGTGGGAACTGATGAAAAAGCCGATAAGTTAAAGTTGTTATTAATATATTCAATGTCTTTGGATTTATCAGGTCCCTTAAATATTTCAATCTTCTTGATTACATGATTTTCTGCATGGATATAATCAATAACATCGGTAACTTTCACGTTTTTATTATACACATGATTAAAGACAAAGTTAAAACGCTCAATTCGCGCATCATTTCCTTCAACCATATTGGCAATTAGTGCTAGTTCACCAAGGATATCGGCATCTTTCTCAACAATAACCTCACTTTCACTATGAACTTGAAAAATGTAGTTGTTTTCTTTGATCCAATCGATTAATTTGGTTGCAACATCTAATTCAATATGACTATCAAAAAGCGTCTGGCCATCACGGATAACCGTACCGCCATTACCACCAATCATTCCTCCACTAAACCCGAGAGTTTTTATTTCGTTAATTGTTCGTCCACTAGCCAAGACAATGTGATGCTTACTTGTATTTAAGCGCTGCAGGACAGGTTCCGGTATCGCAAATGGATCTCCGGTTGATAATGTTCCATCAATATCGATGGCAATAAGCTTTGGTTTTTGCATAATTTCCTCCTTGAAATTATTATATATCTTAGAGTGTACTCCAAGTCAAGTAAATAATTAATATAAATCCAAATAATGATATAATAGTACAAGGAGCGATATGAAACTAGATATTTTACACACAAATGATATTCATAGTTGCATTGATAATTTTGCAAAAATGGGTAGTTATATAAATAAAGTGAGACTGAGTAATCCGCATAATTTACTTGTTGATAGTGGCGATATGATAACTGGAGATTTTCAGTTTAAGTATAATATGGGTGCCGCTGAACGTGAGATAAACAATTATTTAAAATATGATGCGGTAACGATTGGTAATCACGATTTAGACAATGGAAAAGATTTTTTAAAAGAACACATGAACCAAATAGACGCCCCCTATGTACTTACTAACGTAATTGATAATTATAATGAAATTGGTGACTATACAACGAGTTTGATTAAACAAGTAGGTGAGGTAGCAGTCGGTTTTATCAGCTTTATTAATCCACGAATTGTATATTCGATTGGAGAGGATATTCATTTTGACTATTTAGATCCGAGTTTGTATCAAGCAGAGATTGACAAGTTGCGAAGTCAGGGAGTTGATGTAGTTGTTGCGCTCAATCATCAGGGGATCGACGAAGATATTAAACTAGCCAATGATACTTTGGGAATTGATGTAATCATTGGTGCACACAGCCATACGACCCTAAAACAGCCTGAAGTTGTTAATGGAACGATAATTGTTCAAACTGGGAGTTTTGGGGCTAATTTAGGCCATTTAGAGCTTGATATCGATAATAACCAAATCTCGGGATTTAAATATAACTTAGTTGTAGTTGACACAATAACCGAAGTTGATGAGGAGCTTCAAGCAATTGTCGATAAATACAATGCGAATGCTGATAAACATTGTGAAATTATCTTTGGTAGTTGTCAGCATCACCTAGAGGGGCGACGCGAATATATGACGAGAGCTTCAACCAACTTAGGGAGTCTAATTTGTGATAGTTATCTTGATTACGCAAAATCAGTGGGATACGCTCCAGACTTTGCAATGATCAACGCTCGTGGGTTACGCCAATCGATTCCACCGGGTAACATAACTACGCGAAGTTTATACAATGTAATGCCATTTGAAAAGCAATTATTAATTATCGATATTAAGGGTCGTGATTTGCTAGAAGCGTTAGATAATCCTATAGAACTGCAAACTGCGAATCTGATGATTCATACCAAGGGTGATGGTTCGCGGGAAGTTTATGATCGTTATAAAGACAATCAAATTGAGTTAGATAGAATATACCAAGTGGCAACGATGAATTATATATATGAGCACCACCTATTTACAAGCTTAACTAATAGTGAACTTATTGCCAAAGAACTTGCTAGTGATATTGAGATTGTCAGTACATATATTCAAAAACTCGGACATGGTTTTACATATGAATCAAATAAAATGGTGTCGTGTGAAAAAAAATAGACACCTCGTAACTGGCGTGGCAATTATCGGACTATATTATGTAAATACAATTGCGATCAACTTAGGATTAAGTAGTTATTTGCAAATTGAATTATCGAAAATGAGCGCAGATCAGATTATCGAATTTATTCAATTATATCCAACGCCAGAACTTCAAAGTCTAATGTATTACCAGTTGGTGTTTAAAGCGATGCTAATTAGTTATCTGTTGATTATCAGTATGATAAGCATCATACATCGACGTAAAATCCAAAGTAAGCTGATCGTTATTAAAAGTGAAGCTCGCACCATCGCCATGAAAATTACGGCTTACGCCATGTTGATGTTGACAATTGCGGGCTTAATTTATACGTTTAACTATCTTTGGTATGGTGAGTTCTCTAGTCTTGTTGGTGATAATCAATCAATGATCAATCAAGTGCTTTTAAGTGACGAGAAACTTTATGTAATTATAGTTGTTTGTTTTCTGGCACCAGTTGTTGAGGAGTATATATTTAGGTATGGATTAATTAATAACTTGTTTAAACATCGTTCTAAAGTAATTCAAGTCGTATTACCTGCATTAGTCTTCGCCTATATACATATCGGATTTACGCAACTTACCGAATCTTTTGAAGTGGCGATAAATCTTTTAGTGCTCTACATCCCGATGGCCGCGGTATATTGCTTTGTGTATGTAAAAGAAAAAAATATTGCTTACCCGCTGATCTTACATATCTTAAATAATATTGGTTCAGTTTTAATTGTATTAATATTTAATAGTGGCATAATCTAACGGAAGTATTAGCTAAGTGATTATTGAGATATTCAGTAGTTCACTGAGGTTTTGTGAGCTGTGTAATTTTTTTGTAAAATTTAGTTGACATTTTGTTTACAAAGATGTATAATATTTAAAATTAAGACATGGAGGAATAATTATGAAAGCACAAACATCAAACAAAAACATCATTGCTTTAAACGATAAATTTGCTATTAATATTAATTATTTTCCCCATTTTATAAGTCGATAGAGATTTTCTCTATTGATTTTTTTTTGAAAAATTGGAGGATATATGAATAACTTTTTAACACTAAACGATTTGACAAATGAAAAAATAATTGAACTGGTGGAGGAGTCTTTAGCTTACAAAACCGGAAAAAGACCAATTCCGATATTAAATGCTAACATCGCCAGTATCTTTTTAGAGCCAAGTACTCGAACTAAGACATCGTTTGAGCTGGCGGCGGTTAAAAGTAATAACTACGTTGTAAATATAGAAGAGAAGTCATCCGCTTTAACTAAAGGAGAAACTTTTCAAGATACGCTAGATACGCTAGCGCACTTAGAAATTAAAGCAGCAATTGTTAGAACGAGCACTGAATACTTTTATCAAGATTTAGATACATCGAAAATTAAGTTAATCAATGCCGGAGACGGAGCGCATGAACACCCCTCACAATGTTTACTCGACTTAGTAACAATCTATGAACGCTTCGGAACGTTCACTGGTTTAAAAATATTAATTATGGGTGATATCAAGCATAGCCGCGTAGCTCGTAGTAACATCAACGCGATGGAACGCTTAGGAATGGAAGTAATGGTCTATGCACCAGAGATTTTCAAAACCGACGATGATTTTAACTATATTGAAAACTTAGAAGCGACGCTACAAACGGTCGACTGTGTAATGCTGCTGCGCAACCAACTAGAACGTCACCAAGATGTGGCAACCAATGTACAAGAAAGTTATTTAGAGCAGTACGGACTTACAGAAGGGCGTAAGGATTTACTGAAGACGGAATCGATTATTATGCACCCTGGTCCATTTAATCGCGATGTCGAGCTTGCGAGCAGTATCTTAAATGATCAACGTAACAAAATATATGAACAAGTTAACAATGGACTATACGCCCGCATTACGATACTAAACTATGTGCTAGGAGAATAATAATGATATTAAAAAATGCAAGAATCATTGACCAAGATGGAAGTTTTAAACAAGTAGATATTGAAATCGCCAACGAGGTAATCGTACGAATTGATGCAGCAATCGAGGGACCTGATTGTATCGATGTGGCAAACCAATTAGTTGTTCCAGCATTTATCGATGTCCATACCCACACTAGAAACCCCGGACAAAGTTACAAGGAGTCGATTGAAAGTATTTCTAAAGCTGCAATTGCCGGTGGGTACAGCACATTGTTTGCAATGCCTAATACAAATCCGGTAATCGATACGCCTGAGAAACTCCGCAGCATTAGTGACGAATTAAACTATGGTCCAGTCCAATATTACCAGTATGGAGCATTGAGTAAAAATCTTGTTGCGGAAGAAGCAGGAGATTATCAGGGACTAAAACAAGCAGGGGCAATTGCCTTAAGTAACGATGGTCGCGGAGTGCAAAATACCAGCAGTATCCTAGCGATGATGAAAAAATGTATCGAAGTTAATCTACCTTACGTTTCTCACAGTGAAGTTGATGATATCCTAAATAATGGAGTGATGCATCAAGGCGATCAAAGTGCAAAACTCGGGCTTCCGGGAATTCTTAGTAGCGTTGAGTCAATCGCCGTTGCCAAGGAGATTATGCTTGCAACTGAGCTAGGGTGTAAATATCATATATGTCATATCTCAAGTCAGATGAGCGTTGATTTATTACGCTTGCATAAAGCATACGGTAGTCAAGTAAGTGGAGAAGTAACGCCGCACCATCTAATTCTTTGTGATGAAGATATAACCAGTGACGATCCAAACTATAAAATGAATCCACCGCTACGTAGCACTAGGGATAAGCAAGCCTTAATCGATGGATTAAATGATCGAACAATTGAAGTGATAGCGACCGACCATGCACCACACAGCAGTGAAGATAAGGGTGAATCATTTATCGGTTCAGCATTTGGAATTGTTGGACTAGAGACTGCATTTGATTTACTTTACACTAATCTAGTAATTCCTGGAATGGTTAGTTTAAAAACAATTGTCGATGCAATGACCATTAATCCAGCCAAGCTATTTGGAATCCCTGGTGGAAAAATCGCTGTCGGAGAGGTTGCTAACCTAACAGTAATCGATTTGGATTGCAACCGGACAATAAGTACTGACGAATTTAAAAGTCTAGGGAAAAATACCCCATTTAACAATTATCAAGTTAGTTCAAAAATAGTTAAAACTATAATCAAAGGAGAAATACAATGAAAAAAGTAAAATTAGTATTAGAAAACGGGATGTCATTTACAGCTGACAACTTCGGATATGAAGTATCACGTACAGAAATTAGTGAAATAATCTTCACGACAAGTATGAGTGGGTATCAGGAAGTAATTACCGATCCTTCTTACTACAAACAAATGGTAGTTATGACTTATCCAATTGTGGGGAACTACGGACTTAATGCTACGGACTTTGAATCTTCAAAACCGTACTTATCAGCTTTAATTGTCAATGAATATACTGAGATGTACTCACATGCTGATGCTAATCAAAGTTTAGCTGACTATTTAAAGGAACATAAAGTACCGGGACTTTGTGGACTAGATACCCGTGAGCTGACAAATGTTATTCGTAACTCCGGATGTTTACGTGCAATCATCGTACCAATTGATACCGAAGTTAGTAGCTTAGAGGCAGATTTAAAAGCATGGACATACACAAACCACGTAGCCGATGTAAGTACGAAAGTTAGCTATGTTTGTCCCGGACCAAACTATCGTGTAGCCTTAATTGATTGTGGATGTAAAAAGCATATCATTCAAAAACTAAGCAAGTACGGTTGTGAAATTATCGTTATGCCTTACAATAGTACGAGCGAGCAAATTTTAAAACTAGATGCGGATGGAGTGATGTTCTCCAATGGACCTGGAGATCCCAAAGATGTTCCAGAAACAATTAAATTATTTAAAGATTTGCATGGGAAACTACCAATCTTCGGAATTTGTCTTGGACACCAAATCTTTGCACTAAGTATGGGAGCAAACACTTCGAAGATGAAATTTGGACACCACTCGTCAAACCACCCAGTGAAAGACTTAGATCTTGATACCATTTTAACAACAACGCAAAATCACGGTTACGCGGTTGATAAAATTGACTTAGAAGCACATAATTTACGCTTAACACACGTTAGTTTAAATGATGATAGTGTTGAAGGAATTGAAAGCTTAGATAAAATGTCATACACGGTTCAATTTCACCCCGAAGGTAATCAAGGACCAAGTCATGATCAGTTATTTGAAAAATTTATAAATCGTATGAAAGAGGAGAAAAATGCCTAAAAATAAAAGTATAAAAAAAGTTCTTGTAATTGGATCAGGACCAATCGTAATCGGTCAAGCAGCAGAGTTTGACTACGCAGGAGTACAAGCGTGTTTAGCGCTAAAAGAAGAAGGAATTGAAGTTGTCTTAGTCAACTCTAATCCGGCAACAATTATGACTGATACAGATGTTGCTGATAAAGTGTATATCGAACCGTTGACAATCGAGTTTTTAGAACGTGTGATCCGTTTAGAAAAGCCAGATAGTTTACTTCCGACTTTAGGAGGACAAACGGGACTTAACTTAGCACTAGAACTTGATAGCGCTGGAATCTTAGCAGAAAACAATGTAAATCTAATTGGAGTAAATGTAGATAGTATCAACAAAGCCGAAGACCGTGAGTTGTTTAAAAACTTAATGAATGAATTAGAATTACCAATCCCTGCGAGCACAATCGCAAACACGGCTGCCGAAGCTCACGCTTTTGCGAGTGAAATTGGTTTTCCAGTAATTATTAGACCAGCATTTACCTTAGGGGGAAGCGGTGGAGGAATCGCTAACAACATCGAAGAGTTAGAAAAGATTGTTACCCATGGACTTGATTTATCACCAGTAACGCAAGTGTTAATTGAACAAAGTATCAAAGGGTATAAAGAGATTGAGTACGAGGTAATTTGTGATAATAAGGGACAAGCAATCGTTGTTTGTAATATGGAAAACATCGATCCTGTTGGAGTTCATACCGGAGACAGTATCGTTGTAGCTCCGTCACAGACGTTAACGGACCGTGAGTATCACCGTTTACGTACAGTATCGTTAGACATTATTAAAGCATTAGGAATTGCCGGAGGGTGTAATGTGCAACTTGCTCAAGATCCAAACAGCAGCCAGTTTTACATTATTGAAGTAAATCCACGAGTTAGTCGTTCAAGTGCCCTAGCGAGTAAGGCAACAGGTTATCCGATCGCGAAGATTTCGACACTAATTGCCATCGGTTACAACTTAGATGAGATTAAAAACCCAATTACTAAAGATAGTAGTGCAGCAGTAGAACCAGCTTTAGACTACGTAGCACTAAAGTTTGCGCGTCTGCCATTTGATAAATTAAAAACTAACGATAATCGTTTATCAACGCAGATGCAAGCAACAGGAGAAATTCTAGCAATCGACACTAACTTAGAAGCGGCGTTTTTAAAGGCGATTCGAAGTCTAGAAGTTAAGAATAAGTATTTCGCTCACCCTAAGTTTGATAAGATGAGCATCCACGAACTAAGTTCGCTGGTAACGCGCGCAACTGATGAACAAATCTTCCAAATGTTTGCGATGTTACGTCAAGGTTTTGATCCATTAAAACTAGCAAAGCTAACAGAAATCAATAAGTTCTTTGTCTTTATCTACAAACATATCATTGATATTGAAAACAACCTAATCGCTAATAAGTTTGATATCGAAGTCTTAAAGCATGCCAAAAAATATGGTTTTGCTGATGAAGATATTGCAAGATTTTGGGAAACTACTGAAGCCAAAGTCCGTGAGTTTAGACAAACAAGCGGTTTAAAACCAGTGTATAAGATGATTGATACATGTGCAGCTGAGTTTGCAAGCTCAACATCATACTTCTACTCAGCATACGCAAGTCAAAACGAAAGTAACCCTGAGAGTGACAAACAAAAGATTGTCGTTTTAGGATCAGGACCAATTCGAATTGGACAAGGGATTGAGTTTGACTATGCAACAGTTCACTGTATTAAAGAAGTACAAGCTAATGGGTATGAAGCAGTAGTTATCAACAACAACCCTGAAACAGTATCTACCGATTTTGCTCTAGCAGATAAACTATATATCGCGCCAATGGTTAAAGAAGATGTCTTAGATATTATCGAACATGAAAAACCAGTGGGTGTTATCGTCCAATTCGGGGGACAAACAGCAATTAATCTATGTCAAGACTTAACTGATTGTGGGATTAAAATATTAGGAACGCAAAATGCTGATATTGACCGCGTTGAAGACCGTGAAGAATTCGAAGCGGGATTACGCAAAATTGAAGTGCTTCAGCCCCAAGGGAAAATTGTTAATAGCCTTGAGGAAGCGACACTAGCAGCTCAAAGTTTAGAGTATCCAGTCTTAGTCCGTCCATCATTTGTCTTAGGTGGAGAAGCGATGAAAATCATTAGTGGAGAAGCAAGTTTAGTTGACTACTTTGAAAACTTAGATAAGCGTTACTTTGATAAACCAATCTTAGTCGATAAATATGTAAACGGAATGGAACTAGAAGTCGACGCTGTATGTGATGGTTCGACAGTATTTATTCCCGGATTAATTGAACATATCGAAAGTAGTGGGGTGCACTCAGGAGATAGTATGGCAGTTTATCCACCACAGCGAGTAACAGCTGAACAAGCAGCGGAAGTTGTGGAAATTACCGAAAAAATTGCTAAAGAATTCAAAGTATTAGGACTGATGAACATCCAATTCATTATCGACAATGGTAAGGTCTTTGTTATCGAAGTGAATCCTCGTGCATCGCGAACTGTACCGTTCTTAGTTAAAACAACAAAACATAATATTGTAAAACTAGCAACAAATGTGATTTTAGGGAAGAAGTTAATTGACTTAGGTATCGATACTAAGCTCGCTCCAAACCAAAAACTAATTAGTGTTAAAGCCCCAGTGTTCTCGTTTAATAAAATTCATATGATCGATAATTTACTTGGACCTGAGATGAAATCAACTGGTGAAGTGATGGGGACAGATATTTCCTTTGAGAAAGCCTTATATAAAGCGTTCTTAGCGAGCAACACAGTTATTTCGCATAAAGGTGGAGTGTTACTTACTGCTTCGGATACGAAAAAGGCCAGCATTGTTCCAATCGCTAAATTGTTTAGTAAACTAGGTTTTGAGTTATATGCAACGAAGTCAACGGCTAGCTACTTACGTGAACACGGACTAAAACCAACAGTAGTAGCAAGAATCTCTGATGATAGCGAATATACAATTAAAGATCTATTTGCTGAAGGAAAATTAAACTATGTATTAAACGTAATTAGTAACGACTCACGAGTACTAGCTGATGAAGTTACAATTAGAAATATTGCAATCAGCCAAAATATTCCATGTTTCTCTTCAATTGATACTGTAAGTGCCTTACTTAAAGTATTAGTGAGTCAAGGAAGCATGATTAACGCCATCTAATAAAAAGGAGCTAAATGGAAATTTTAAAACTAAACGTGCTAAGTCATAAACAACTAGCTGTGCAAACATTTGAACTTGTGTTACAAAAACCACTGCATATTTGTCCAAAGCCTGGACAATTTGCAATGGTAAAAGTTGAAGGTAAGTTTTTAAAAAGACCACTTTCAATTAGTGATTATACAGAAGAAACAATTACCTTCATCTATAAAGTATTAGGGGAAGGTACTAAGTTACTAAGTGAATCAAAGCCAGTGGAAATTGAGGTACTATTACCGCTAGGGTCCGATTTTGAGCGTACTGCAGGGCACGCAACATTGATTGCCGGTGGAGTGGGAATCGCGCCAATGGCCTGTCTTGCTCGCGAGTTAGCAGCAAATGGTGCAACTTTAGATATTCATTTAGGTTATCAAACAGCCAACCAAGTATTCTTAGCAGATAAGTTAAGTGAATATGGAAACGTCACAATTTATACCGAAGATGGAAGCTGCGGTCAAAAAGGATATTGTTTACCAACGGAAGTTGCACCAGACAGTGTAATTTATGGGTGTGGTCCCCATCCGATGTTAAATGCGATTGCAAATCAGTATCCTAATCAAGGATGGTTATCAACTGAAGAATATATGGCATGTGGTTTTGGAATTTGCGCTGGGTGTGTTATTAAATTGAAATCCGGTTTAAAGAAGGTTTGTCAAGATGGTCCAGTGTTTGCTAAGGAGGAATTTGAATGTTAATTGCAGAAAAATTACAAATAATCACCGATAATAGTCACCGCTTAAATGTCAACTTAGGATCACTTGAGCTTAAAAATCCAGTGATGCCGGCCAGCGGATGTTGTGCATTTGGACATGAACTTAATAACTTTTATCCGATTAGCGAACTAGGTGCAATCATGATTAAATCGACGACTGATGAAGCGCGAGATGGTAATGCAAACCACCGTATTTATGAAACTAGCAGTGGAATGTTAAACTCGATTGGATTACAAAATCCCGGTGTCGATGTGGTGATTGAGCAGCATATTAGTTGGTTAAGTAGCATCGGTGCGACGACGATTGTCAATCTAGCTGGAAGCGACAAGCAAAGTTATGTTAATGTCGCGAAAAAACTTGAGACAGTTAAAGAGCAAATATGTGCAATTGAATTAAACGTTAGTTGCCCGAATGTCAAACAAGGGGGAATTCAGTTTGGAACAGATCCGGAGATGCTTAAGGACTTGATCAATAGTATCACAGCAGTGACGACAATTCCCGTATTTGTGAAACTATCACCAAATGTTACGAGTATCAAAGAGATGGCACTAGCTGTCGAAGAAACCGATGCTTTCGGAATATCGATGATTAATACCTTAGTCGGGATGGCGATTGATTATAAAACTGGAAAACCAGTTATTGCCAATAAGATTGCCGGATATAGTGGACCAGCAATCAAACCGGTGGCTTTGAAACAAATCTACGAAGTTAGACAGGTGACAAATAAGCCAATTATCGGCATGGGTGGAATTGAATCAGCAACCGACATAATTGAATTTTTATCAGTCGGAAGTGATGCAGTAGCAATTGGAACAGCTAATTTTAATAATCCAACGATCTGTATTGATATTTTAATCGACTTAATTGCGATTATGGACGAGCTGAATATTGAGCATATCAATCAATTTAAAGGGAGAGCACATGTATAATTCAAAAATTATGATTGCCTTAGATTTTAAAAACAAAGAACTTACTTTAGATTTTTTAAACAAGTTTCAAGATGAAAAGTTATTTGTAAAAGTGGGAATGGAATTATTTTATAAAGAAGGTCCACAAATCATTAGCGAAATTAAAGCGATGGGCCATAATATTTTCTTAGATTTAAAGCTATATGATATTCCCAATACAGTAAGCAAAGCGGTACACAGTCTCGGTTCACTAGGCGTTGATATGTTGACAATCCACACAAGTGGTGGAGTCGAGATGTTAACACAGGCAAATGCGGCGGCAAAAGCGTATAATCTAAACCTACTTGGCGTAACCGTGCTGACGAGTCAAGATGTTAGCGAACTAGTTAAAACTGACTATTGTTTAGAGGAAATCATCAACGACTTAGCGGACAAAGCAAACCAGTCCGGACTTTACGGAATTATTTGTAGTGCACAAGATATTCCAGGTATTGAAGTATCTGATAATAACTTGAAATACATTACACCGGGAATTAGATTAGACGGTGATAGTAGCGATGATCAAAAGCGAGTAATGACTCCGAACTTAGCAATCGATAATGGTGCTGATTTCCTAGTTGTAGGTCGCAGTATAACCACAAGTAGTACGCCGTATGAGACATACAAACAAATACAAAAGCTGATTGGAGAATAAAATGGATAAAAAGATAATTGTAGATGGTTTATTAGATTTAGGAGCAGTAAAATTACAACCAAATGATTTATTTACGTGGACGAGTGGAATTAAATCGCCAATTTACTGTGATAATCGTTTAACGATTGGTAATGTAAAGCTGAGAAAAGAGATTGCTAGTAGCCTAGCTGCGTTAATTAAAGCGCAATACCCACAGGTAGAATTAATTGGTGCTTGTGCCACAGCGGGAATTCCCCATGGAACAAGTGTTGCGGACATCTTGGATTTAGATATGATTTACTTTAGAAGTAAACCAAAGGGCCACGGAACTAATAGTACGATTGAAGGACACTTCACTCCAGGTACTAAAGTAGTAATCGTTGAAGATTTAATATCTACTGGTAAGAGTGTGCTGCAAGCGGTTGTCGATGCAAAAGCTGCTGGACTTGAAGTAATTGGGGTAGTATCAATTTTCTCATACGGATTAGACAAAGCAACAGTTAGTTTAGCTGCTGAAGGAACTGAGTATCAAAGTTTAATTACGATTCAAGAACTGTTAGAACTATCAGATTTAACTGAAGCGGAAAAGACAATTGTTTTAGACTTTATTGACAGTTTAAATTAAAAAATATTGAAAAAACCGCTTCATTTCGATGAATATACAAAAAAACGAAAATTAACCCCCCCTTGTTAGCTCCATCAGTTTTATTCGGTGGAAGCATGATGCTTAACAATAACGATTGTAATGAAATAATGAATTTATGATGGATGTGAACAACAACTCTAATATTAAACGTAATACGCATATGAGCGATCGAAGTAGCATGCACGATAACAATGGTCATGGGCGGAGAAACTAAAAAGTCAAACTAAGGTTTGACTTTTTAAATTAGCAAACATTAATAAAATAACTTTATCAAGAATTAGAGTGTTATAATATCTATAGAGAGGTGAAGATGAAAGTTATAATTCAAGTAGTAGATAATGCAAGTGTAGAAATCGCAGGGAACATATATAATCAAGTTGAGCATGGATACTTAATGTATGTTGGAATCAATCAAAATGATAAGATTGAAGATGTCCACCAGATGGTAAATAAGATTGCAAAGTTGCGTATTTGCCCGGATCAAAACGGTAAAATTAATAAAAATGGTTTAGATGATAATCGTGAAATTCTGTCAATATCCCAATTTACGTTATACGCCAACTTTTCTGAAGGGAACCGTCCTAGTTTTACGGACGCTAAGAAACCAGATGAAGCCGAACTTTTATACTTGATTTTCAACCAAAAGTTAGAGGAAAGTGGCTTTACTGTTAAACCAGGAGTATTTGGGGCGGAAATGAAAATATCATCGCTTAACAATGGACCACTAACATTTGTGTTAGAAAATAACAAGATGGACTAAATAATCCTAAAATAATTTAAAAAGCTGATAATTTAGTTATCAGTTTTTTAATATCCAGAGACTGCGATGCAGCTGATTGTTACACTTAATAATTCTCAAAAACTTAAACTAAAGCTAACTATTAAGTTGGGATTATGTGATAAAATATAGTAATAGGGAGGTAGCTATGTATGAAATGTTTGAAGATCTGCGGATTCATCGTCATATCCTCTGCATCGATTTAATGTCATTTTATGCATCGGTCGAGTGTGTTGAGCGTGGCTTAGACCCTAAAGTTGAGTATTTGGTTGTTGCCGATTTGGAACGCGGAGAAGGTTCCGTAACACTTGCGGCAACTCCGCCAGTGAAGCGCGCGGGATTAAAATCGCGTGGAAGACTGTACGAAATCGATCCAAAGTTGCGAAAGAAGATTAAAATTGTCAAGCCGAGCATGCAAAAGTATGTGGATTATTCAATCAAGATTAATAATATCTATCGTTCGCTATTTGATGATGAGGACTTATATGTTTATTCAATTGATGAAACCTTTATTGATATCACGAATTACTTGACGCTGTATGCAACCACGCCGGAGAAGATGGCCCTAGCGTTGAAACGAAAGATTTTTAAGGACTTAGGCTTACATGTTACAATCGGATATGGTCCGAATATGGTTCTTGCGAAGTTTGCACTAGATATTGAGAGTAAGCATACGGAGAATCAAATCGCAATTTGGACGTATGACAATTTTACGGATAAATTATGGCCAATTACCGATTTCACAAGTGTTTGGGGTATCGGTCGAGGTCGGGCGAAGCGACTACGTGATTTAGGAATTACCAGTATTGGTGAACTTGCTAAATTCCCGGTTGAAAAAATGAATAAGGCGATGGGTGTAATTGGTGAAGAGTTAATTTTACATGCAAATGGTATCGATCTTAGTCGCGTTCAAGATTCGCATCAACTCGAAGGACACAAAAGTCTAGGGGTCGGTCAAACGTTGCAATCAGATGTCGCTGATGACGACTTATTAAATATCATTATTGAAATGTTATTTGATACGGTTCTGAAGCTGCGAAATTATGATTATAAGTGTAGTGGAATCGCATTGAGTTTGGGCTTCAATAAGAAGTTTTATAAAGGTGGAGTGCATAAGCATATGCACCTTAGCACGCCGACAAGTGATTACAACACAATCAAAGAAGAGTTCGCGGATGTTTTCAACCAAATATATCCGCGAGGAATCGGTGTCCGAAAAATTAGTATTTCACTTACAGAACTTGAGGAAAATAGGTATGAACAAATGAATCTATTCAACAAAGCGGCACCTAAGCGCGCCAATTTGGATCAAGCAATTTTGAAAATCCGCACAAAGTATGGCAAGAGCAGTATTATGACAGCTAATAGTAAATATGATAACGCAACTGGATATGCCCGTAACAAGTTGATTGGTGGGCATAATGCTGTTGCAGAAAAGCCAGAAAAAGATTAACAGTTAAAAAATTGATTTTTCTGTTGCAAATATACAAAAAAATGTATATAATATAAACTACATACAGATGTTGTATGTCTTAATTTGTAAATAACAAAGGAGTCTTAAATGAACTTAAATAAATTAATTCTATTTTTAGTAGCAATTTTAGCAATCTTAATTGGTGGGTTTACATATATAAATTCACAAAATTTTGATTTGTATACATCAGCTAATAAAGTGAAGTACTATGAAGTTTTAGATGATAAAGAAGGTGTTGACATTTATTATTACTATATGAGTACATGTGGTTATTGTAATTCGATCAAAGATCAAGTTACTGACTTGTATTTAGCAACTGAGGAAACTGAAGGTGTTTCAATGAAACTAGTTGACCTAAAACTAAATTCTAATTCAGCTGGATGGGCGCAAGATGAAGAGTATGATCCAGCGCTAGTCGATATGACTGATGTGGAAAATATTAAAATTACAGGAACGCCAGCGATGATTTATGTTGTTGATGGAGAAGTTGTAAATTACCAAGCTGGTGGTGGAGTATTCGAAGTTATGGAACAAGCCAATTCTGAATTTGATTTAGGTCTTGAGTTTGATCCTTCAAAATACGGAGAGTAATTATCCCCTTTGCTAAAAGGTTTGGTAAAGATAGAGCTACGCTAACGAATATTGTGTCAGTTGTCACGTTATCTTAGTAGCGAAAATTACCAAATTAATCAATCTAACAGTTCCAACAATTATGAAAAATAAACCAAGTGATTCCAATTTAAGGAATAGATCTTGGTTTATTTTGCTTTATGATGTGATTATGTCATGATATTATTTTGGAAAATATGCTAAAATATAAAGGATAGGAGTGATATGGAAACTAAACGAAGTGACAGTTTAAAACACAAGCCACGCGGTATTATCAAATGGGCGCCATTTAATTCGCTTCCTGAATTCACAATGCAACTAAAAGAAGTAAAAAAGCAGTCAAAAATTGAAAATGAGGTTAAAGGGGACTATGAATAAAAATCCAATTGTAGCATTAGGTGCGAATGTTTATGAATGCGATAGTGATACAGTTATCGTTGTTGTTCATGGAGCGAGTGAGGGAAGCAGTCGTTATATCCAGTTCGCAACGTTATTTAGTCAACATTACAATGTAATAACATACAATCATCCCGGTCACGAAACAAGCCAGGCAGTTGATTTTGGGGTTGAGCAAATTCTGGAGCGAAGCATCCAAATAATCGAGTTTGCACAAAGCAATTATAAAAAATGTATAATCTTTGCTCATTCAATGGGAAGCGTAGTTATCCGTAATATCTTGGAGGCAGTTAATCCGGATACAAAAATTATTTTAAGCGGAGCACCCGTTTTAACGACGTTTGATCGAATTAGTAGTTACGCTGCATTAGGTTTGTTGACCTTTTTGCCGCAAAACGCTGTATCAAGCAAGTTAAACTACTTAACTTTTGATCAAAAAAGTAGCAAGGTCGGCTTAGATAATAAAGCGTGGGTTTGTAGTGATGCGAAAGTAGTTAATGAATACTTAACCGATCAGGTGAGCAATTTTCCATTTACAAACAAAAGTTTAAAGTCATTATTAAAAATGACGTTAGTTGCAAATCGTAAAAATATATATCAAACACTCGCAAACTATCAACTGTTTTTAGTCTCAGGGCTAACTGATGGTTTTACTGGTAACGGGAAGCATTATCAGTTTATCTTAAACTACGCAACCAAAGCAAATCATCGAATCTATCCAAATTCATTTCACGAGGTTCATAATGATATTGATAAGATGCAACTGTACAAAGATATAATTAAATTTATTGAAGGGAATATCGATGGCGAAAATTAGAATTGATCAGTACTTAGCTGATAGCGGAATTGTGGAGTCGCGAGAAAAAGCGAAGCGAAGCGTAATGGCAGGAATTGTCTATGTCGGAACTGAACGGGTAAATAAGGCGAGCGAGAAGTTTACTGAAGAGCAGTTGGAAAATGTCACAGTCAAGGGTAAAGAGTGTCCGTATGTTTCAAGAGCGGGACTAAAACTTGAGAAAGCGATTAAAATTTGGAATTTAGATGTTCAAGATAAAATGATGCTTGATGTTGGAAGCTCAACAGGAGGATTTACTGATTGTGCGCTGCAGCATGGAATGAACCATGTAGTCGCTCTCGATGTCGGAACCAACCAACTAGTGTATAAACTGCGTGTTGATGAACGGGTGACAGTTATGGAGCAAACCAACTTTAGAACCGTAGAAACAAGTGACTTTGAGCAACTATTTGACTTTATTACAATGGATGTATCGTTTATCTCAATTAAGTTGTTACTTGAAAATGTCGCTAAATTACTTAAAGATGACGGAAAGTTTATCTGTTTAATTAAACCGCAGTTCGAGGTTGGTAAAGATGTTCCACGAAACACTAAAGGGGTAATCACTGATTTCGAAGTTTACCGTCCGTTGCTTCATGATATGAAAGCTGAGTTTGAAAAATATCAAATGTACATCAATGAACTTACGGTAAGCCCGATTAAAGGTGGTAAAGGAAATATCGAATTTTTAGTAAGTGTCTCAAAATCAATGCCTGCGATCGAAGCCGGATTAATCGATCAAGTTGTTGATAAGTTAAAATAAGGAGAGCATATGATTAATCGGATTGAAATTGAAAATTTTATACTAATCGATCATCAAATAATGGAGTTTGATCAGCAAATTAATGTGTTAACCGGTGATACCGGTAGCGGTAAATCAGTCATAATCAACAGTATTAGATTTGTATTAGGAATGCGAGCTAATAGCGATTTGTTTTTAGATCAAAGTAAGAATATCAAAATTACTGCTAATCTCTGTATTAATCAGCAGCTGGCTAATAAACTAGATGAACATCAAATTGAATACGATGATGAAGTGGAAGTGATGCGCGTTTTAAGTCCTAACGGAAAAAGCAAGGTGCGCATTAACGGTGAGTTAGTGACTAGTGCAGTTACACTTGATATCTTTGCCGATATTATTTCAATTTACTCACAGTACAGTGTCGCTAAATTCAAGTCCGACAACAGTTATTTGGAAATTGTCGATAGTCTAATTGAGGACCACCAACTATTTACAACTTATAATGAAAAATACGAAGCATATTTTCAATTAGACAAGCAGCTTAATAAACTAAAACAAGAAGCGTTATTAAAAGTTGAAAAACAGGAGCTGTTAGAGTTACGGTTAGCTGATTTACAACAAATCGATGATCAAATTGACTTAGAAGAACTTATCGTTGAGAAACAAGAACTCGACCAACACGCTACCAATCAGCAAATAAGTAACCTTGCTAGTGAACAGTTACAAACAGCAACTGCGGCGCTGCATCAACTGCTGAAAACGGTGACAATGGACAATCATGTGCAACTACTTAACGATGCATTAATCAATATTGATGAAGTTAGCTTTGATCTTGCCAAAGCCGGAGAACCGATCGACGAAGCCCGATTAAGTTTCATTAGTGATTACATTTCGATGTGCCGTCGCCTGGCCCGAAAATATAATGTTGAGGTTGAGAAACTGGGTGAGTTTAAACAAAACTTACAAACGGAATACGATAATTTAGATGCAATTGATGCTGATATCAGTAATCTCACAAATAAATTAGAAAAAGTCCGCTTAGAGGCAATGGAAGCTGCTAAGTTACTGAGCGTTGCCCGTCATGCAATTGTTCCGCGCTTAGCGGAAGATGTGAATTCTAAACTTAAGCAGCTATCTTTAGTTGAAAGTGACTTTAGAATAAGCCTAAGTGAGACGCCATTAACTAAATCGGGAATTGATGCTTGTCGATTTGAAGTGCGGATGAATGAAGGGGGTCAATATACGCTGATTCATAAAACCGCATCTGGTGGTGAAATCGCCCGATTTTTACTAGCACTAGAAGCTGTTGTCAGTAGTAATGATCAAAGTGCCTTTATAATCTTTGATGAAATTGATACGGGAGTAAGTGGTCACGTCGCAACAGAAATGGCGAATATGATGAAACAAATAAGCAAGCGACACAAGTTGCTAGTTGTAACTCATTTGGCACAAGTTGCGGCAATCAGTGAAAATCACTTTGTAATCAGCAAAGCGACTACGGGTGATTACACAACTAGTCAGGCTAAGTTACTGGATGAAGAGCAAAAACCGGTAGCATTAGCAAAAATGATTTCAGGAATTGAAACAAGTGCAGAGGCAATAGCCCATGCTAAGACGTTACTCGCGCAAAGTAACTGACTAAAATAAACAAATTTTGGAGGATAAAATGTTGAAAATGATGATAAGTGATGTTGATGATACATTATTACGTAACAGTTTAAGTGACGAATTAAAAACAGCGGTGAAACTGGCGAATGAAAGTGGTGTAGAATTCGTTTTATGTAGTGGTAGACCAACATTTAACCTTCGTAAACTAGCTGCGGAATTCAATCAGTTTGGGGCGAATGTTAAATATGTATCTGGATTCAATGGAAGTGAGATTATCGATTTGCAAAACGATCAAGTAATTAAAAGTAACGGTTTTACAAATAGTGAAATCGATGAGATTACAAAAGTGTTATTAGATAGTGATATCGACTATGGTTTATATCAAAGTGATACGGTAATTGCCAATAATGTTAGCAATGAGTACGCAATTCTCGAAGCGGAATTAAACGATATGAATATTGCGATTCATGATTCATCGATACCTTCAAATAAAATCCTGGGATTCAGTGATCCACAGATTACTGACGAAAAAGTAGCACTTTTAAAACAACACTATCCACATCTACAAATCAATAAGTCAAAACCATTTTTCATTGAAATTACTAAGCCAGGTGTCAACAAAGCGTTGCCGGTCAAAGTATTATCGGAATTATTAAATATCGACTTTGAAAATGTCGCGGTTTGTGGTGATGGGGACAATGATTTGGCGATGTTTGAACTAGATGTAGCTTATAAATTTGTTGTTGCCAACGGAAGTGATAATCTCAAACGCTATGCTAATAAGATTATTCCGAGCGTCGATGACAATGGTGTGGCAAAACAATTGATGGAGTTAATCTAATGAAAAAAATAGTGTTATTTGGAGGTGGAACTGGGCTGACCTCAATTCTCCGAAGTTTAAAGAATGAAGATTTAGATTTAACGGTAGTCGTGACTACATCCGATAACGGTGGTTCAACCGGAAAGATTCGGGAGATGTATAACATGCCAGCGCCGGGAGATCTACGTCGCGCAATCGTCGCTTTAAGTACAATACCTGAGATTGAAGAATTAATCAATTATCGTTTTGATAAACGAATCGATAACCATACAATTGGAAACTTAATTCTGACTGCTTTTCATGAAATGAGCGATGATTTTGCGAGTGCGGTTGAAAAATATAAGAAATTATTAGATGTTAAAGCCAAAATCTATCCGGTAACCAATGAATCGCTGGAGATAAATGCGATTATGGAAGATGGTTCGCAAATAATTGGAGAGACGCAAATTGCCGATAGTGAACTTAAGATTGAATACGTCTTTTATAAACGAAATGTAAAGGCGTTGCAACAAGTTATTGATCAGTTGCTTGCAGCTGACTACGTTATATTATCATGTGGTTCGTTATATAGCTCGATTCTATCAAATATCGTTTATGATAATATCTTAGCAATCTATCCGGAATTAAAGGCCAAAACGATATATGTATGTAATTTGATGACTGAAGTTGGGGAGACTGAAGAATATAATGTGTCCGATCACGTAAATGCAATCGAAAGACATTTACATAGTGGTATCGACTACTTGCTAGTAAATAATAACTATAATGTACCGTATAGCATTTATCAAAACTACTTAGCTGAAAATTCTAGTCTGGTACTTTATGATGAATCGAACGTTGCCGATAATATTACCGTTGTAGCAAATGATTATTTGATCATTTCTGATGATAATCATATTCGACATAATACTCAGCGGATCTGTGAGGACATTATGAAAATAATAGGAGGTGAATATGGAGAAGATTGTTGTATCTAGAAAAATTGTTGAAGATGCTTATCAAAATGTATTTATGCATTTAGAGCGCATGAACTATGCAAAGGCGGGACAACTGATCGATTTTGTTGAAAGAAATAACTATCCTGTCGAGCGTGATATGGTCGACTATGCAAAGGTAATTATTTTTTCCAATACCAATCGTGTCGATGAAGCAGTTCGACTAAGTGAACTGATGTTATCGCGTGGTTTACAAACGCCAGAGTTGCAAGCGGTAGTAAGTGAGGTTCATGGTCAACTTTTAAAACAAAAAGAGTTTAGTGATCGTCGCAAAAGTAAAGTTAATAAGATTAAAATAAAAGATGTAAAGCATTTTTTAGACATCGTCAAACCGACAGATTCTAAGTTGGCTGAATTTATTTCGATTTTTAGTACGGATGCCGAAATGGAGAATCAACTGATCGAATACTACCAATTGGGGACAATTAGTGAAGAGGATGGACCACTGGTAAACAACGCTAAAATAGTTTGTGCGAAATACCAGTTCATTGAAGAAACGTATCAAACGGCGAAATATGCGGATAAGGAAGCGAGCATGCCACTGTATATGATCTTGAGTAAAACGATCTTATCGACGCATCAAACTAGTGAGTTTATCCTCTTCTTATTTATGCATAAAATCGGTTTGATCAAAGAGATGCTAGTTGATGAAAATTTTGATGCTCGAGTTCGTAGTTTTCTTGCGTATCAACTGGATGAGTTGTATTCGCTGAACTTGATTGGACGCGTAAAAATAAAGATGGTGTTTGGCGGTCAAGTATACGAAGAATCAATTGCTGAGCTCAACAAAACCTTTAATCGCGCCCTAGCAACACATGGTGATTGCCTCGAGCGATTATTTGATAGCGGTGAGTTACATGAAGACTACATTCCGCTACTAATGGGTCATTTTCATCAGATGGTTAGCCATACTTATCCGGTGATCAACCCACTGAATATCCCACTAGATAAATTTATATGTGGATTTTTATATGTAATTAGTAATAATACCTACAATAGTCAATTTAATGCTATAATAGAGGATGTGTATAAACTCAATCAAGAGGCACTTAAAACTGAAATGCAAATGATTGAAGTTTTAATATTAATTTAATGGAGGACATAATGAACTTAGAAATAAAAAAAATTGAAAACTCACAAGCGCAAATCGCTGTAAGTATGGACGCAAAAGAATTTGCTCCTTATATTGAAATGGCATTCGCTGAAGAGGTGAAGAATGTTGAAGCACCAGGATTTAGAAAAGGGAAAATGCCAAAAGCAACTTTCTTAAAAAAATATGGTGTAGAATCTTTATACCCATCAGCAATTGACTGTGCATTAAACGCAGTATACCCAAAATTCGTTGAAGAAAACGAACTTAAAGTAATTGCAGCACCAAACTTTGACTGGGCAGGTGCTACGGTATCTGAAGAAGAAGGATTATCAATTGAAGGTTCTGTTGATTTAATGCCTGAAGTAAAAGTTGGTAACATTGAAGAATTAAGAAGCGGAATCAAGAAAAAGCAAGCACGTGTTGCTAAAGCTGAAATTGAAGAAACAATCGCTGGTCTTTTAAAAACTAAAGCGACTTTCGACTTAAAAGAAGACGGAAGCGTTTGTGATGGAGATACAGTAATCTTTGACTTTGCTGGTAAAGTTGATGGTGAATTATTCGAAGGTGGAAGCGCTGAAAACTATGAATTAGTAATCGGTTCTAACTCATTTATTCCTGGATTTGAAGAGCAAATGATCGGAATGAACGCTGAAGAAACTAAGGATGTTAAAGTAACATTCCCAACTGACTACCACGCTGCAGACTTAGCTGGTAAGGAAGCAGTATTCACATGTACAGTTCACGAAATTAAAGAAATGAAAACGCCTGAACTTACTGATGAATTAGTTGCTGAATTAGAAGGATACGAAGCTGAAACAGTTGCTAAATTTGAAGCTGAAATTAAAGAACAAATCAAAGCTAAAAAAGTACAAGAAAACGAACAAGCATACCGCACTGAAGTATTCACTAAAATCATTGAAGATGCTAACTTCGTTGTACCTCAAAGTATGATTGATCAAGAAACAGAAAACACTTTAGCTCAATTCAAACAACAAATCGCATCTCAAGGGATTGACTTTGAAATGTACCAACAAATGTTAGGTGTTACTGAAGCTGATTTACGTAAAGATATCGATAACGATTCAAAACGTAAAATCGAAGAAATGCTAGTAATCACTGCAGTAAACGAAAAAGAAAACTTTGAAGTTACTGACGAAGAAGTAGATGCTAAATTAGCTGAACTTGCTGAAATGTACAACATGGAAGCTGCTCAAATCGAGCAAATGATCGGTGGAAAAGACCGTTTAAAAGCTGATGTACAATATGAAAAAGCATACTTAGCTATCTTAGGATAATATTAGATAGGAGACAACATGCACGAACAAAAATCTAAAACTTGTTCATTTTGTGGGCGCGATCAAGATGAAGTCAATCATCTTGTAGCTGGGCCTGAAGTTTATATTTGTGATATATGTTTAAATAATGCAAATGAAGCAGTTAGTTTTGAAGCAAAACAAATTGATAATGAATTAATTGCTGATTTCAGCCTTTTAAAACCAAGTGATCTTAAAAAGGAATTAGACAAGCATGTTATAGGACAAGAAAAGGCTAAACGAGTTTTAGCCGTTTCTGTTTATAATCACTATAAGCGATTAAATCATCAAATTGAAGAAGCTGATGGAATTGAACTGTATAAAAATAACGTATTATTAATCGGTTCTACAGGAACTGGTAAAACATTACTTGCCAAAACGCTTGCTAAAACACTTAATCTACCATTTGCCATTGCCGATGCGACTAGTTTAACTGAAGCAGGTTATGTTGGTGATGATGTTGAGACGATTATTACACGTTTAATCGATGATGCTGGCGGAAATGTCAAACTTGCTGAAAAAGGAATTATTTATATCGATGAAATTGATAAAATTGCCAAAAAGTCAAGTGGGATGAGTGTAACTCGTGACGTTAGTGGTGAAGGTGTGCAACAAGCCCTTTTAAAGATTATGGAAGGAACTGAAGCATCGGTTCCCGCTAGTCTTGGTCGTAAGAATCCTAATCAAGAAATGATTAAAGTTGATACATCAAATATTTTATTTATCCTCGGAGGTTCTTTCCCAGGTATGGATAAAATTATTGAAAAGCGATACAAAAACGAAAAGGTTGGATTTGATATCGCTGGAGCTGACAAACAAATGGAAGAGGACTTAGTGTTACGTAATGTTAATCATGATGATATTACTTCATTTGGTTTGATCCCTGAGTTTGTCGGACGTATTAGTAATATTGCCCCACTTGATCCACTTCGTGAATCTGATCTGGTTGAGATTTTAACTAAACCACAAAATGCATTAATTAAACAATATCAAAAATTATTAGATATGGATGGAATCAAATTAAAGTTTGAGCGTGCAGCAATCAAAGAAATTGCTAAAATCGCCATTTCCAAACATACTGGAGCTCGTGGATTAAATTCGATTATCGAGAAAACGATGCTGGAGATAATGTATGATGCACCAGTAGATGAGAATCTACAAAAAATAGAGATTTCTAAACAAGTAATTCAAGGTTTAGAAAAACCAAAAAGGATATATAATGATTGATGTAACTAATTGTAATTTAAAAATAATATCAGTATCAAAAGAAACTTATCCAACACATGACCTAAAAGAAGTTGTTCTTTTAGGTCGTTCTAATGTTGGGAAATCAACATTCATTAATAAGTTTTGTAACAGAAAAAAGCTTGCGTATACTTCATCGAAGCCTGGAAAGACTCAAACACTTAATTTCTATGAGATTAATGATGAGTTATGTTTTGTCGATGTTCCAGGGTATGGATATGCGAAAACAAGTAAGAAAGATCGTGAACGTTTTGGGATTATGATTGAGGAATATTTAACTCACCGTGATAACCTGCACTTTGCGACGCTATTAATCGACTTTAAAGTTGGTCCAACTGAAGATGATTTATTAATGTATGATTTTTTAAAGTACCATGAAATTCACGTACTGATTGTTTGTACGAAAAAAGATAAAATATCACCTTCAAAACGTGCTAAACAAACGAAGATGATTAAAGAGAAACTAAATATTGATGAGCACGATACATTTGCCGTGTATAGTAGTGAGGACCGTAACGACCTACATTCAATTTATGCTACATTTGAAAGGCTGCTTCATGAAGAACTATAGTTATCTAGAGGATATGGAAACATATGCTAAAGTACATGACGTTCCGATAATCGAACGTGAAGGCTTGGATATTGTTGTTGAAATCATAAAGCAAAATAAGGTGAATTCGATTTTTGAAGTAGGGAGTGCAATCGGTTATTCTGCCAGCCAGTTCCATATTCAAACAGGTGCTAGCGTCACATCGATTGAACGTGATGAACAAATGTATAAACTAGCAGTAGCTAATGTAGAAAAGCTAGATTTAAATGCCAGTGTAAAGTTAATCTGTGATGATGCGCTACTTTATGACAGTAGCAATTTAGGAATGTTTGATTGCTTATATATCGATGGTGCTAAAAGTCAATATTTAAAGTTTCTTAATAAATATATAACACATCTAAAACCAGGGGGAGTTGTCATATTTGACAACTTGCTTTTTCATGGATATGTTTTTTCGGACACGGTTAATACCAAATCTAGAAATTTAAAGCAACTAGTTCGGAAGTTGGAAAATTTTATTGCCACGATGCAAAATAGTGAAGAGTATTCATTTGAACTAATTGAGCAAGGTGATGGAATTGGTGTTTTATATCGAAAAGGAGAAGAGCATGAATAGTAAATTATCGTTACATGGATTTAGTGTGATTCACGCAAAGAGTATTATTGCTAACAATCATGATAAAATGGATAAAATTATCGTCGGTAACAATATTTTCGGTTTACGTCAAGTGGCTGATTTTAATATCGATGAAATTAATATCGTAAGTGATTTTGCCCATAAATTTGAGCTTAAGTGTTATGTTGCAGTAAATAAACTGATGCATAACCGCGATCTTGAGAGTTTGACAGCGTATTTACAAGCACTAAGCGAGCGCGCTATTGATGGGGTAATTTTCTCCGATTTGGCTGTTCCGCATATCATTGAATTACACAACTTAAAATTAGAATCTATTTACTCGACAGAAACAACGATTACCAATAGTAGTTTTTCCCGCTTTGCATGTGAAAATCAAATTACTGGAATCGAAACGGCTAAAGAGATTACTCTTGATGAAGTAAATGAAATTGCTCGTGAGAAAGCTAGCGAGGTAATGGTCCAAATCCATGGTCACATGTATATGTTCCAGTCAATTCGCAATATGGTTGATAACTTTAGTGAATTTCAAGAAGTTGAGATGAAACGCGATCCAATGTATCTATATGATAGTGAACGAAACCGCGCTTACCCACTAATTCAAAACCAGCAAGGAACGCATATGTTATCGAGTAATAACTTAGCGATGATCCACAAACTTGACGAACTGGATTTAGAACAGATCAACTCGCTACGTATCGATCCACTTCTGTATACACCAAGTGAATATAATCAAATTGTAAATTTATATATTGAAGCACTTGAACTTTTAAAAACTGATAAATCTACGTATCAATTACAAGCGCGTGATTTCTTAAAGCGTTTAAAACAAATAAAACAAGATCAAAAATACGGAACTGGTTTCTTTTATAAGAAAACCATGTATTAAGGAGGCCCATGAAACGTCCAGAGTTACTTGCACCAGCAGGAAATTTAGAAAAGTTAAAAATAGCTTGTATTTATGGAGCTGACGCTGTCTTTTTAGGCGGACAAAGTTACGGTTTACGTTCTAATTCTGACAACTTCACCCTAGATGATATCATCGAGGGAGTTAAATTTGCTAATAGGTATAACACCTCAGTCTATGTTACGACAAACATTTATGCGCATAGTGAAAACTTAATTGGCTTTGAAGAGTACGTAATTGCTTTACAAGCGGCCGGAGTAAGAGGAATTATTGTATCGGATCCTGCTTATATTGAAATTACTAAAAAATCAGCACCTGGTTTAGAAATTCATATATCGACTCAACAATCAATTACCAATAAATATGCGGTTAATTACTATGAAAAGCAAGGAGTTGACCGTGTTGTCCTAGCTCGCGAGTTGACATTTGCGGAAATCAAAGAAATTACTGATAACTGCGAAACGGAAGTTGAAGTATTTATTCATGGGGCAGTATGTTCATCATACTCCGGACGCTGTACGCTCTCAAACCACATGACGCTTCGAGATTCGAACCGTGGAGGTTGTTGCCAAAGTTGTCGCTGGGATTATCAATTATCGACAAAGGTCGATGGTCAGTTAGTTCCTAATGCATTGAATCATGATTACAATTTTACGATGAGTGCCAAAGATATGAGCATGTTGGCGTTTATTCCGCAAATGTGTTCGCTCGGTGTTGATTCATTTAAAATCGAAGGGCGAATGAAGTCATTTCACTATTTAGCTACAGTGGTTAATGTCTATCGCACTGCGCTTGATAGTTACTTTGAAGATCCAGAAAACTACCAAGTTAAGGAAGAGTGGATCAACGAACTGAAAAAAGCTGAATCTCGAGAGACATATGAAGGTGCATTAATTGGTGACTTGGGAAGTAAAGGTCAAATTTTTGATGATCAATATAAACCCAAACAAGTTGAATACGCTGGGTACGTTCTCGACTATGATCAAACTTCGGGATATGCATTGGTAGAGGAGCGAAACCACTTTAAAGTCGGTGACACCTTGGAATTCTTCGGTCCCCATAGTCAAGTGTTTAAGCAAGTGATCACCGAGATTATTGATGATGAAGGGAACAGGATTGAGCGAGCTAATAAGCCGCTGATGCAAGTTAAATTAAAAGTTGATAGACCAGTAGCTAAACATTGGTTGGTAAGAAAGGGATAAATATGAGTTTTGTAATTGGAATTGCCGGGCCTAGTGCTGGTGGGAAAACAACAGTTTCTAGTGAGATTGTTAAAAAAGTCAAAGAACATGGAAATAACATTACGATTATTGGTCATGATAATTATTATCGCGACCAATCACACATGTCGATGGAGGAGCGCGTAAAAACAAATTACGATCACCCCCATGCTTTCGAAACAGATTTACTAATTGAGCATTTAGAAACGCTTCGTAACGGTGGAACGGTTACCATGCCTACATATGATTATACAAATCATACACGTAGTGAAAAAACTGAAACAATCAAAAATAATGATGTTATAATAGTAGAGGGTATATTAACACTGGAAAATAAGGATTTACGTCGCTTATTTGACCTGCGAATTTACGTTGATACAGATGCTGATGAGTGTCTTATTCGAAGAATAACTCGTGATACACAAGAGCGTGGACGAGACTTAGACTCAGTACTAACGCAATATCGCGATACGGTTAAACCAATGTTAATTCAATTTATTGAACCAAGTAAGCGCCATGCAAATATTATTGTTCCTGCGAACAAAGATATTCGCAAAGCAATAGATTTAATATCAAATCATTTAAATAATATAATTTAGGAGCAATAATGAAAAATCAAATATTTATTACACAAGAACAGTTAGACAAATTATCAGAAGAGTTACAGTATTATATTCATACGAAACGTCCTGAAGTCGTAGAGCGTATTAAAGAAGCAAAATCATATGGGGATTTATCGGAAAACTCTGAGTACGATTCTGCACGTGAAGAGCAAGCGTTTGTTGAAGCAAAAATTAAAGGGTTAGAAGCACAAATTTCCAATGCGCAACTAATCGATGAAAACGTTGAAAGTGATGTTGTTACATTAGGAACAACAGTAACATATGAAAATGTTGAAACTAATGAAAAGTCACAATATCGTATTGTAGGGATTGGAGCTAATCCTTTAGATGAAAAAACACCTTCAATTTCATCGTCAACGCCAATCGCAAGAGGACTATCAGGTAAAGCAGTTGGTGAAGAAGTAGTAATAGCAATTCCAACAGGTAACATTACTTTAAAAATCTTAGACATTAAGTAGGAGAAACTATGGAGAAGCAGGCAGATAATTATTTAATTTCAAAAGAAAAGATGACCAAGACAATTGCACTTTTAGTTATTCCCGCAATTTTAGGAAGTGCCGTAGCGCAGCTTAATATGATTGTTGATTCATTTTTCTTATCACGTATTGCCGATAGTGAAGTAGCTGTCGCGAGTGTCGCAGCAACGGGGATCGCCTTTCCGGTAATACTAATCATCATGTCTTTTGCGAATTTATTTGCAATCGGAGGATCAATTTATGGGGCGCAAACGCTTGGGGAGAACAATGTGGATAAAGCGCGTGATATTTTTACCGGAACAATGCGCTATGCCTTTGTTTTTAATATCATCCTAATTATATTACTCGTAATATTTTTAGATCCAATCTTATACATGCTGGGAGCAACTGATGCTAGTATTGGTTTATCGCACCAATATGCCTTCTGGGCGATTGTCGGTTCACCATCAATTATTTTAACCTTTATCGTGGTGATGTTCGCACGTAGTGAGGGTAAAGCAATGTTAGTTTTTTCAGCGATTGTAATTCAAACGTTAGCTAACTTTGTATTGAATTGGATTTTAATCTTCCCATTAGATATGGGAACTGCAGGGGCTTCAATTGCGACAGTTATTTCACAAACTTTACAGTTTATTATCGTTGGTAAATATCTGTTTACAAATAAAAGTCAATACCAGTATCGCATGGGATCAATTTCTTATAAATTAACTGATCTTAAAACTGTGTTCTCACTTGGTTTTCCAGCGACAATTGGATTTATTTATATAACAGCAACTTCACTTGTTTTAACAGCGGAAACTGCGCTTTATGCAAATGACAACTTAAATGCAGCACTTGGAGTTTTAGTGAAGTTCTTTACGATGTTCACGATGATTGTCCAAGCAGCAGTAAGTGGGATTCAACCGGTCTTCTCATTTGCCTATGGAGCGAAAGATAAAGCCCGTTTTGATGATGCCCGCACGACATTTGCACGTTACTTACTAATTGTATCATCGATTATTGGAGTTATATTAATCGTATTTCCAACAATTCTTACTTACATCTTTACTTTACCACAAGAGGCAAATGAATTTGTAACAACGGGAACGCGAATTCTAGGAATTATGGTGCTGACAATGCCCCTATCATTCTTAATTCAAACAATTTTCCAATCGATTAGTAACGCTAAAGTATCACTGATTATTGTAACAATTAGACAGTTTATTTGTTTCTTAATCATTAATCCACTGTTTGTATTTGCATTTGGAATTAGTGGACTGATCATTTCTTATCAAGTAGCAATTGCGTTAGGTGCAGTTATTACGATAATTATGTATCGTTCAAAATTAGAAAAAGCAGTTACAGAGGCGTTTAAGGCTTAGATTATTCTAAGTCTTTTTTTATTTGAATATCGCAACATTTGAGAAAATATTTACAAAACAGTTGAAATAGATGTGCCAATATGTTATTATAATCTTGAGTTAATTTTTTTTTAAACATTAAGGAAACCGATTTCCGATATACAAACAAGGAGAAAAGATGAAAGTATTTAAAAATGATATATCTAATTACACAAACGAAGAGGTTTATGTTGAATTATTAAAAATCTGTAATGAAAAGATTAAAAGCGATTTCAAAAAAATAGAAGGTGATCGTAAATTGTACTATATTTCAAGTGAATTCTTGATTGGTAAAATGCTATCAAATAACTTAATTAACTTAGGATTATTTGATGATGTTCGTAAGGAACTTAAAGAAAACGGTTTTTCATTATCTGATATTGAAGAACTTGAAAGTGAACCTTCACTTGGTAATGGTGGACTTGGGCGTTTAGCTGCATGTTTTATTGATTCATTATCGACACTAAACTTAAGTGGTGAAGGTGTTGGGTTACTGTACCACTTTGGATTATTCAAACAGCAATTTGAAGACTTAAAACAACAAGCAGTTGTTAATCCATGGATTGATGATCGTTCAATTTTAGAAGAAACTAATATTGGATTCGATGTTGATTTCCAAACATTTACAGCAAAATCAAAATTATATAATATTCCAGTTTTAGGATTTAATGGTGGATATAATAACTTACGTTTATTTGATATTGAAAGTATTGATGAGTCGCTTGTAAACACAGGTATTGACTTTGATAAAGAAGATATTCTTAAAAACTTAACGTTATTCTTATACCCAGATGATTCAGACCGTAACGGTGAATTGCTACGTATTTACCAACAATACTTTATGGTAAGTAACGCCGTGCAATTAATTTTTGAAGAAGAACAAGCAAAAGGTCACGAGCTTGCTGATTTACACAAACATGTTGTAATTCAAATTAACGATACTCACCCAACATTAGTTATTCCAGAACTTATCTACCAATTAACTAAGCGTGGAATCGAGTTAGAAGCAGCAATTGAGATTGCTAGTCAAACATGTGCATATACAAACCACACAATCTTAGCTGAAGCATTAGAAAAATGGGACCGTTCATTCTTAGATCAAGTTGTTCCTCACTTAATGCCAATTATCGAACGTTTAAACGACATCGTGAACGCTAAGTTCAACGATCCAAAACTAGCGATTATCGATGAGAGTGGACGTGTACATATGGCGCATTTATGTATTCACTTTACATTTAGTACAAATGGTGTAGCAGCGCTGCATACAGATATTTTAAAAGAAAGTGAATTAAACCACTTCTATGAAGTTTATCCAGAGCGTTTTAACTCAAAAACTAACGGAATTACGTTTAGACGTTGGTTAATGAAAGCAAACCCGGAACTTAAGGAATACATCGACAGTTTAATCGGTGGAGAGTATCACTACTTTGCTGATCGTTTAGAAGACCTATTAAAGTATCAAGATGATCAAGAAGTTGCTAATAAACTTGCGGAAATTAAACATTTAAGAAAAGTTGAATTAAGTGATTACATTTTCGAAAAAGAAGGAATTACAATTGACCCTAACTCAATTTTCGATATCCAAATTAAACGTATGCACGAGTATAAGCGTCAGCAAATGAACTTACTGTTTGCGATTAATAAAATTATGGAAATTCGCTCAGGTAACTATCCGACAACACCAATTACGATGATCTTTGGTGGTAAAGCTGCACCAGCGTATACAATTGCCCAAGATATTATTCATGCAATTTTATGTGTGCAATCAATTATTGAGCAGGATGAATTATTAAGTAAATACTTAAAAGTAGTATTCGTTCAAAACTACAATGTAACGTATGCAGAAAAACTATTCCCAGCAGCAAACATTAGTGAACAAATCTCACTAGCAAGTAAAGAAGCTAGTGGTACAGGAAACATGAAGTTTATGTTAAATGGGGCAGTTACAATTGGAACTATGGATGGTGCTAATGTTGAGATTCACGACTTAGTTGGTAGTGACAACATGTATGTATTTGGTCGTTCTAGTGATGAGATTATTAAAAAGTATGAAGAAGGAAGCTACGTATCTAAAGACTTTATGGCTAATCCAGATATTGCAAAATTAGTTGACTTCATAAATAGTGATGAGATGGTTGCTGTCGGATCAAGTGAAAACTTAGCGCGTCTGCACCATGAAATCATTAGTAAAGACTGGTTTATGACATTAATTGATATTGAAGAGTACATTACTGTGAAAAATAAGATGTATGAAGATTATAGTGATACGAAAAAATGGCAACAAATGTCATTAGTTAATATAAGTAAAGCAGGATACTTCTCGTCTGATCGTACAATTGCTGATTATGAACGTGAAGTATGGAAATTAGGTGAATAATGAATAGACAAGCAGGATTACTAATTCCAATATCAGCCACACCAGGTAAATATGGTGTTGGTGATTTTGGGCAAGAACTATACAAGTTAACAAAGATTGCCAACGAAAGTGGATTTAAGATGCTTCAAGTATTACCATTAAATCCAGTCGGATACGGAAACTCTCCGTATCAATCATATTCGTCGTCAGCGATTGATCCGATTTATGTTGATATCGATGATTTAGTAGCAAGAGGTTTACTTACTGATGCTCCTGAAGCTTTTGAACCACAAAACAAGGCGGATTATACGGCAGCGCGTAATTTAAAAAACGCTTGTTTAAAAAAAGCATTTGCAAAATTTAGCAAAGATGAAAGCTTTGCAGCGTTCTTAAACGACCATCAGTGGGTTGAAGACTATGCGCAATTTATGGTTTTAAAAAGTCGTGATGAATCAAAAATTTGGTACGAGTGGGAAGATGCGGCCAAAGAGTATGATAATCTAAGCTATGAGTTTAATCAAGATGATTTAGACTTTTATAAGTTTAGTCAATTCATCCTGTTTGACCAATGGTTTAAATACAAGCAATTTGCTAATGATCTAGGACTTAAAATTATTGGAGATATTCCAATATACGTGTCGATTGATTCGCACGATGTTTGGGCAAAACGTTCAAATTATCTACTAGATGAATCAGGTCGTCCAACACACGTTGCAGGTGTACCACCAGATTATTTTTCAGAAGATGGACAACTATGGGGAAATCCACTATATGATTGGGAACAATTAGAGGCAAACAATTTTGAATTCTGGATTGAGCGTTTCCGCCATAACCGTAGCATGTACGATGTTATTCGTGTTGATCACTTCCGTGCCTTTGACACTTACTGGAAGATTCCAGCTGGTGATACAACAGCGCGTAACGGAGAGTGGTTAGAAGCACCAGGTCACGCGTTATTTAACGTGATCTTTAACCACTTCACAACAGATGAAATTGTCGTTGAAGATTTAGGAGATATGCGTCCGGAAGTTTATCAATTACGTGATGATTTTGGTTTAACAGGAATGAAGATTATTCAATTTAGTTTAGATCCAAACGAAACAAATAATAACTTTGAAGATTATGAAAATTTAATTGTGTATACGGGAACTCATGATAATCAAACATTAAAAGGTTGGTATGAGGAACTATCAGCTGCGGAACAAAGTAACTTACAAAGCCGCTTTGGAGCAAATCCATTAACGGGAATTATTGAAGATAGTTTTAAATCAGTTGCCAATCTTGTTGTTTTACCAATTCAAGATGTGTTGCTTTTAGATGACACGGCAAGATTTAATGTTCCGGGAACTATCGGAGAACACAATTGGACTTGGAAGTTAACAGAATTAAATAGTTTTGAGCAAAGTGTAGAACATACTAAGGCATTAATCGAAAAATACAATAGATAATAAAAAAGATTTCTCATTTATTGAGAAATCTCTTTTTATGACTGCTGTTTGTGCGCGTTTAAGATTGTAACTAACTCTTTGATCATTAAAGTTTGATCGCATTTATGCATATAGTCGGGAGCAAGTAAATACGCCCTGATCGTTCCAAAGATAATCGTCGTAATGTGGGCATCAGTTTTAAAGTCGAGTCCCAACTTGTCGAGAAACTTTAAATGAATTTGCAGTGAGTAATCAAGTGCATCTTGACTTAAAATATTACCGAGTTCACTGGAGTAGACAAATTTGAATTGTCCGGTACGTGCTTCATAAAACTCTAGGTATTCAGTTAGGAGCAATTCGGCGTCAGGTTTAGCATTGTCTAAAAACTCATCTAACTGCTTTTTATAAAAACAAAACATCTGCGTTACTAAATCATCTTTGTTTGTAAAATGATAGTACAAAGAACCAGTTGATATCCCTAAGTGCGTGGCAATATCTCGAACACTAATTGTCGCTAAACTTTTAACAGCGCTAAGCTCCAAAATGGCATCATAGTAGATTGTTTTTTTCATTATTAGCTCCTTTATCCGTATTATACCATAATTTGAACAGTTGTTATAATTTGTTTGACTATGGCAGTTATAAGTGCTATCATTATTATAACGACTGTTCAAAAGGGGAGAAATATGCAAGAACAAATTTTAACTGGTGATTTGAAGAAAACAATGATAAATCTAACGATTCCAGGTTACATCGGGATGCTGGGAATGAATATCTTTAATATTATCGATACATACTTTGTATCAATAATCGGTGGTTATGAACTGGCGGCAATGTCATTTACATTCTCAATCGTAATGCTTGTCAATTTAATTACGATTGGTCTGGGAGCGGGAATTGGTGCTCTTGTTTCAAAAGCAGTCGGTCAAGGTAACGAGAAGGATAAGGTACATATTATTATGACCGGGATTGCGATGTCACTGGCCCTTGCCCTGACTATTTCGGTTATCGGGTCACTGACAATCGATCCGTTATTTCGAGCGCTTGGAGCTGATAGTAATACCCTGCCCCTTGTTAAGAGTTATATGGTTCCCTGGTATTTAGGTTGTACATTTTTATTTATGTCGATGGTTGGAGGACAAATATTTAGAGGCCTTGGTGACACTAAAACTCCAGCCAACTTAATGATTTTATCAGCAATTATCAATACCATTTTAGATCCAATTATGATCTTTGGATTACTCTCATTTCCGGCCTTAGGAATTGCTGGAGCCTCAATTGCAACGGTGATTTCTCGAATGTTTACTTGTACGATGTTTTTTTACTACTTGCATAAGAAATACAATGTGATTCACTTTCAAGCGCTCGACTTTCGGTATATGCTTGGTTGCGCTAAACGAATTTTTATTATCGGTGTACCAAACTCGCTAACGAAAATTGTTAATCCGTTAATTGTGACGATGATTACCGCCTCGCTCGCAACGCAAAGTCAAATGGCGGTCGCTGGTTATGGTGTCGGAACCAAAATTGAATCGTTTGTCGTCGCTATCGCTGTTGCGCTTGGGAACACAGCAATGGCGGTCTTAGGACAGAACTTAGGAGCGGGCAACAAAGCCCGAGCTAAAGAAGCGCTAGCAATTTTAAATAAGTTTTCCGTTATCATCTTCAGTGTGCTCTATATTATCTTGTTTTGGGGAGCACCATACTTTGCGCGAATTTTTACAGACAGCCAAGAAGTAATCGATATCGTAGTAATCTATCTACGTATTCTCCCATTATCGTATCCGATGCAAAGTATGTTTATGATTTCAACATCATTTTATAATGTACAAGGAAAACCATGGATTGCGACAATTCTAGGTGGATTACAGCTGCTGGTAGTGGCGATGCCACTGGGAATTCTTGGTTTTAAACTATTTGATGTTTACGGTTTATTTGCTGCTGTGCTATTAAGTTATTATTTAGTGACACTAGCCGCTTTAGCGGTTAATAAAAAGTTAATATGAGCATGTTTATCCTCACCTCGATAGGGGCATATGGTATAATTTAAAGAAAAAAGCATGGTGGAAAAATGAGAAAAGAATTGATACTAAAAGAAATGGATCGGTTGATATGTACGGAGCATGAAGAGTGCAGTTTTCGTAAATTAGCAAGTAATTTAAATATTGCACCCTCAACAATTAGTTACCAGTTTAACAATCAAGAAAATCTATATCGTGAGTTTTTAAAGTATAAGCTTAAACAAATTATTACACCGGAATCTTTAAAAAGTTTTGAACATCTAATGTTTTCTTTTGGTAATGGGATGTACGATTTATTCGGTGATGTTTCTACCAATGTCACATTTGAAATGGTCGATACAATTATCGGAACAATTGTCTTGCAAAACTACATAATTATCGATCAAGTATACGAAGCGGATTTTGGAGAAGTAAACCGGATTAAAGAGACGGCGATCATCTCGATAATTCTGATGGCGATGCTTTTTCCAAACAATTACTCCAAAATCTTAGATAGTGATTTAAGTATTAAATCGAATCGAGAAAAATTTATAAGTAGAGCGATAAAAAGAGAAGTTAGACTATAAAGGAGACATATGCGAAAATCTAGTTATCTTATTTTAGTGATAAACGTAATTAGCATCGGTATCGGTATGTATGTATTGCGGTATAATTCCGAGTTGATTGCTTACTACGCGATCGATAGTAGTGGCTCTATGCATCTAGCCAAAAGTAACTTGATTTTAATTGGTTTTATTCCATTTATTGTTGTGGGAACGATGGACTTGATCGCCACAATTGAGGCAGAAGAAATCAAACCGTTCATTCGCTACTACGATCGCCTAAAGTTTTTGCTATGTTTTGCGTTTCAGTTGCTGTACATTCTCATAATTGCATCGCAGTTATTAAACATCAATGAAAAACTTATTTTAGGTTTTACCGCTGCCTTTATTATCTTTTACGTGGGCTATACACTGCAACATATTAGTCATAATCAAGTGATTGGATTTAAAAATCGCTGGACGTTAAGTGAACCATATATTTGGCATAAAGTACATATGCGTGCTCAAAAACTTTTGTATGGTTTAGCATTGATCGTCGTCGTTTTAACAGTGTTCCAACATGTTCACGTTGCTAAGGTGTTAGTAATTCTAACAATGGCGATCGTCATATATCTAATCTTTTTTTCGTATAGTGAAAGTAAAAAAGTACAGTATCAAATTCAAATCAAGAAGGGTGACTAATCAGATGAATAAGAAAATAATATTGCTTGTAATGATGTTAATGCTTAGTGGGTGTAGTAGTACCGAACCACAATCAAGTGGCATCGATTCCGGGAAATTGGAAGTTGAGTCAATCAATAAATTGCAAAGTTCAGCAAACATCAAATTGGATTTAGAATATGACTTTGCGTATAGTGATCAAGTAGTAGGAGAGTATCCAACTTTTGATAATACGAATCCTATTACAATTTCGGCGAGTGATGAGCTGGAAATTACCTTATACGGCTCTAAAGCGGAAATTACCGACATAGCTTCTGCTGAAATGGTTGCAAGTGTGAACTTAGATGCAAATAGTAGTTATACATATGATAATGCTGAAGGTTATACATATTTTAAAATAGTTGCCAAGGAGCCCGGTGAGGCCGTGCTATCAACAATCCGTTAAATAAAAAAAGTAAAGTTAATTTGAACAGTGGTGTTCAGGGAAACTTTACTTTTATTACTATATTAGATTTTCAATTCAACACTAACCGGGCAGTGATCCGAACCAAATACATCATTATGAATTTGGGCGTCAACCAGTTGCGGTTTTAATAGTTCGTTGATACAAAAGTAATCAATTCGCCACCCAGTATTTTTTTCACGAGCTTGAAAGCGGTATGACCACCATGAGTATTTAACTTCTTCGGGGTATAAGTACCTAAAGGTATCGACCATTCCACCAGCTAAAAACTTACTCATCCATTCACGTTCCTCAGGTAAGAATCCGGCGTTTTTCGTATTTGTTTTCGGATTTTTTAAGTCGATTTCATTGTGAGCAACATTATAATCCCCCGTGACAACGACATTAACCCCTAAAGCCGTTAACTCATCCGTGCGCGTGCGAAGCATTTCATTAAACGCAATTTTATAATCGATACGTTTTCCCTTATCTTGAGAATTGGGGAAGTAACAGTTGATTAGTGTAAAGTCTGGAAACTCCAGTTCGATGTATCGTCCCTCGTTATCAAAATCGTCAACTCCACAGTTTCTAACGCTCAGCGCTTCGGCTTTGGTGTAGACTAATACGCCACTATAGCCTTTCTTTTGAGCATCCATAATGTAGCTGTGGTAGCCTTCACGTTGCAATAAAGTGTCGGCAATCTGCTCCGCTTGCGCCTTCGTCTCTTGAATACATAAGATCTCTGGATCGAATTTATCAAAGAAATTATCCAACTCCCCCTTATTTGCAACAGCGCGAATCCCATTCACATTCCAAGAATATATTTTCATTGTTCTCCTTAAGATATTTTAAACAATATTATCATAGATTAATATTGATTACTAGTAAAGTGCATTAAAAAAAGATTACTTAAATTAGCGTTGCTAACTTAAATAATCTTAATTTGGTGGAGGTGACGGGAATCGAACCCGCGTCCAAAAAAGTCCTTGTTACTCCGTCTACAGTTTAGTTTCATTTTAAAGTTTAAATTACGATTAGAAAATGATACGAAAATTATCGCAATCGATCCTAGTAAATTTCCACACAAGCGTCAGGAACCACTTGGGTGTAAGTCCTCTATCGACATCTATCTAAAGTTCGAAGACAAAACTAAAGGAGATGAGCAGCGCGATTACGCAGCTGCTAAGTTAGAATTAAAGTTTCCGTTTATTCTTTAACGTGAGTTTTACATCGACACGATGACTGCAAAAGTAACAAGTAACAATCCTGTCGAAGCCATTACACCCCCAGATTGCATATCTATTATACCAATTATTTGTAAAAGATGTACAAATGTTCTATTTTTGCGTAAAGTTCAGATTTACTATTTTGCGCATTTGCTGTGTAAAATTAGATGATATATGATAATATATAAAGAGTGCTAAATTTCAAAAGGAGTATGATGGAATTACAAATACAGAATTTAATTAAAGGGCTGACAAACCCGTATACAAACCAAAATATCGAGGTTGACCAGTTTATCGTCGAAATTAACTATAATCAGGCTGATGACAAAGTTTTAATCACTGCGAAACACTTAGGTGATGACAGTAACCTCAACCGTCAAATCGAACGTGAAGTTATCAAAATATGCAAGATCGATTTAGGAATTAAAGGGGTCAAGATTAGCTACTTACCAGAAACTGCTCCGGAACCGACATCACGTATTAACGCCAAAACCAAAGTGATTGCGGTAATGAGTGGAAAAGGTGGGGTTGGAAAGAGTAATGTGGCCGTCGGACTAGCAAAGGCACTTGCCAACCAAGGAGCAAAAGTGGGGATGATCGATGCCGATATTTACGGATATAGCATCCCAGCAATCGCCGATGCCGTCGCTGAGCCGAAAGTGATCGACGGTAATATCATGCCGGTAACTAATCCTGAGGGAATTGAAATTATCTCAGCGCATCACTTTTTACCAAACACCGAGAACAAAGCGATTATTTGGCGAGGAATAAAGCTAAATAGTTTACTAACGCATTTTGTGTTCGATGTTTTATGGAATCCCAATCTTGATTACATGGTCATCGATATGCCTCCGGGAACTGGAGATGTATTACTAAACATCAATAATTTGATTGATGAAGTGAATGCCCTGTATGTGACAACACCGAGTGCGGATGCAGCTTATGTGGCTGAGCGAGTAATTCAAGTTGGTAACGAACTTGGGTTTAGCAGTATCGGATTAGTTGAAAATATGGCTTACTATGAAGTCGAAGGTGCTAAACATTATATATTCGGGAAAGATGGCGCTAAAACAATCAGCGACTTATATCAACTGCCGATTTTAGCATCAATTCCGATTGGTCAAGAGCTTAATGAATATTATGTAGAGCTTGCAAAAAAAGTAATTAAAAACGTTAAATAAGGAGTAAATGTGGCAAAATATGATTCTAGTAGTATTAAAATCCTGGAAGGTTTAGAAGCGGTACGTAAGCGTCCAGGAATGTATATCGGTTCAACCGATCATCGTGGATTACATCACTTAGTGTGGGAAATAGTTGATAATGCAATCGATGAAGCCTTAAATGGACACGGAGATAAGATTATTGTAACTGTAAATCAAGACAACTCAATTACCGTTGAGGATTTTGGTCGTGGAATGCCTGTTGACATGCACGAATCAGGAGTGGCGACATCTGAAGTTATCTTTACGACGCTACATGCTGGTGGTAAATTTGGTGGAGATGGTTATAAGTCAGCCGGAGGATTACACGGGGTTGGTTCGTCGGTGGTAAACGCCTTATCGACGAAACTAGAATTAGTCGTAAATCGTGATGGTGCTGAGTGGACGCAAACTTTCGCTGATGGTGGAAGTACAGTTAGCAAACTAAAGCGTGTAAAAAGTAGCCGTAAGACAGGAACAAAGGTTACATTCTGGCCTGATCCGGAAATCTTTAGTGAAACAATCTACAATTTCAAAACAATTACGAAAAGAATGCAAGAGAGTGCCTTCTTAATTCATAATTTAGAGATGGTGTGTATTGATAATCGCGCCGAAGAACCGGTTGAATTTACGTTTAAATACGAAAATGGATTATTAGCGTTCATTGAGCACTTATCATTAAACAAACGAGCAATTAGCAAGCCGATCGTAATCCAAAACAACAATATGGATATTGAAGTTGATATTGCTATGCAATATAATGATAGCTATAACGAAGAAGTTGTATCGTTTGTTAATAACGTTCGTACTAAAGATGGGGGAACTCACGAAGTAGGATATAAAACAGCACTTACGAAAGCGTTAAATGAGTATGCAAGAAACAATAGTTTGTTAAAAGCGAAGGAGAAGAACTTTGAAGGTTCGGATATTCGTGAAGGTTTAATTGCGATCATTTCGATACGTGTACCCGAAAACTTACTACAGTTTGAAGGACAAACTAAAAGTAAACTAGGGACAACCGAAGCGAGAGGGATTGTTGAAAATATTGTTTATACCCATTTACTTACCTATTTTGATTTAAATAAAACGGAGATTGTGAAGATCATTGATAAGGCGATCAAGGCTAAAAATGCTCGTGAAGCAGCCAAAAAAGCTAGACTTGAATCGCGTAAAGAGAAAAGTAATAAAAAAGATATGATTCTATCAGGTAAACTGACGCCAGCGCAAACTAAAAAGGTTGAAGATCGTGAGATTTTCTTAGTCGAGGGGGACTCGGCCGGAGGTAGTGCCAAACAAGGACGTAACCGTAAAACACAGGCGATTTTACCACTTCGAGGTAAGGTAGTAAATACCGAAAAAGCGAAACTTGAAGAAATTCTAAAAAACGAAGAGCTGGCAACAATTATTAATACAATTGGTGCGAGTGTTGGTGGTGACTTTGATTTAAGCTCAATTCAATATGGTAAAGTGATTATTATGACCGATGCCGATACCGATGGAGCCCACATTCAAATTCTACTTTTAACATTCTTCTACCGTTACATGCGTCCGTTAATCGATGCTGGACATGTGTATGTCGCACAACCACCTTTATATAAGGTGTCAACTGTTGATAATAAGAATGTTAAATATGCATGGACTGATAGTCAGTTAAATGAAATCATTGCTAACTATAAACGTAAATACTTTATCCAGCGATATAAAGGTTTAGGAGAGATGAACGCCGATCAACTATGGGATACGACGATGAATCCGGAAAACCGTCAATTAATTAGAGTTAATATTGATGATATTGTTGAAGCAGAAAAACAAATTACAACACTGATGGGTGATGAAGTATCAGCTAGACGTGCTTGGATTGAGTCAAATATCGACTTTATGCAAGTTGATGACTTTGAGATTGGAGGTAAATAATGAAACAAACAGATTTATTTGATAAAGCTGAAAGTGCCGAAATGGTATCAGCGTTTTTAGATATGACAATTGAAGATATATTTGCCGAACGATTTTCTAATTATTCAAAATATATTATTCAAGATCGTGCCCTTCCCGATGCTCGTGATGGTTTAAAACCAGTACAGCGTCGTATCTTATACTCGATGAACAAAGAAGGGAATACCTTCCATAAACAATATCGTAAGTCGGCGAAAACTGTCGGTAACGTAATTGGTAACTATCACCCTCACGGTGATACATCAGTATACGATGCAATGGTAAGAATGTCACAAAGTTGGAAAATGCGAAACCAACTAGTAATCATGCACGGAAACAACGGGAGTATCGATGGTGATGGACCAGCGGCGATGCGTTATACGGAAGCGAAGTTAAGTGAGTATGCAGCGAGTATTCTTCAAGATATCGATTTGCAAACTATCGATATGGTTCCAAACTTCGATGATACCGAACTTGAACCAACGGTTCTGCCTTCACGTATTCCTAACTTATTAGTGAATGGTGCGAGTGGGATTAGTATGGGGTATGCAACTGATATTCCTCCCCACAATCCAGCGGAAGTAATCAAGGCCGCAATTAAGTTGAACGAAAACGAGAATGCGACTCTTAGTGAACTGATGCGCATTATTAAGGGTCCGGACTTTCCAACGGGAGCAATCGTTCAAGGGAAAGACGCCTTAAAAGAAGCGTACAGTACCGGGCGTGGGAAAATCGTCATTAAAAGTAAGTATACAATTGAGAAAAATCAAATTGTTGTAACCGAAATTCCTTATGAAGTTAATAAATCGACACTACTTCAAAAAATTGATATTATTCGTCGTGAAAATAAAGTCGAAGGTATTAGCGAAATTATTGATCAAAGTGCTGGAGACTTCATTGAGATTGTAATTAAGCTTAAAAAGGATGCAATCGCTCCGGCAATTATGCAATATTTACTTAAAAATACCGATTTACAAAAAAACTATAGCTACAATATGATTGCCATAAATAATCGTCGTCCGATGCAAATGGGCTTAGTAGCAATTTTAAGCGCCTTTATTGATCACCGTCGTGATGTTGTTTTACGTCGTAGTAAGTATTTAATTGACAAAGCTAAGGTCCGTCTTCACGTTGTTGATGGACTAATGCTAGCCATTTTAAACTTAGATCGCGTAGTTGAAATTATTCGCGGTAGTAGTGATAAGAAAGATGCTAAATTAAACTTAGAAAAAGAATTTAAATTATCCGAAGTTCAAAGTGAAGCGGTAGTTAGCATGCAACTGTATCGTTTAACGAACACTGATGTTACAGTGCTAAGTGACGAGAAAAATGAACTAGACCAAGAGATTGAAGATTTAGATGCAATCTTAAACAACTTCGATGTGCTAGTTGGTGTTGTTGGTAGCGAGCTTCAAGAAGAACTGGACAAATATAAATCAATTAAGCGTAAAACTCAAGTTGAAGATGAAATTGAGAAAATCGAAATCAATAAGCTCGACTTAATAAAAGAAGAAGAAGTTGTTGTAACTATGTCCAAACACGGTTACATTAAACGTACGACGATGCGTAGTTTCAGCGCCAGTCGCGGACATAGCGTATACGGTGAAAATGATAATTTAGTATCAGCGGTTAAGACCAATACGAAACAATCATTATACATTTTATTCAATGATGGAACGTATTTAAATATGCCGGTTTATGATATTGCTGATGGTAAATGGAAAGATACTGGTAAACATATCTCAACAATTGCCAAAATCAATGATGGAGCAGAAATCATTAATTGTTTTGTTGCGAGTGAGACAAGAGGAATGCGTATTGTTTCAATGTCGGCGCTAGGGTACTATACTAATGTCTTATTTGACGAGTTTGAAATTACAAAAGAACGCGTTAAAACGGTTGGAATTAAAACTAAAACTGGAGATACAATTGTTAGTGTAAATGCACTAACGGTTACTGATGATCTTGTGACAGTTACCGATAAAGGTGAATACAATATTGAAGCGGTTGTTGATTTAGATGAGCACACACCTAAGCGTGTCGGTCGTCGTATTGCCCCACTTCATAAAAATAACTTGGCAATCGGAGCAGTTGGTGCAAAACAATTTGCAACGGTAATTACTGATGGGGCAAACTACTTTAAAGTTAACGTGGGTAATTTAGAGTTAAACGGTAAGTTTAACAAACTGTATGAGAACATGAAGTCCAACCCACAAGTTGCTAAATACTTATTAGGTGACCAAATTGATAAATTATCAATCAATTTAGAACTTGAAGATCCAATCAATCTTGATTTAAGTAAATTGCCAGATCAAGAGATCGGTGATAAAATTAAAGTTATATCACGTGGTTTAGAAATAAATAATATAACTAATAAAATTGATTTATAGGAGTAATTGTGTACAAATTATATGCTATTATAAGTGACAAAGAGCGACATCTATTATATCAAAATGCTAATGTACCACACTTGTGGTTTTTGGCGACAATGGGTAACTCAAGAATTAGCAGCGTCAGCTTTTGCGACCACCTAATCGAGATCGCCAGTCAGGTTGAGGACGAGCTCTTTACAGATGAGATCGCCCAACTGGTAACGTATATCAACGCTATTTCAGGAACGGAAATACTAATTGAAGGTCCTGGTTGTCAATTTGGCTTAGAGCAGTTAAAGACACTGGTGAACGGCTACGACTTTGAACAAGTGTTTGGTGATAAAGTTGATCGCTCAGAGTTTATTGCAACTCCAGAAACTAGTGACTATTTTAATCAATACCGCAAGCAGTATCGCAGTCAATATCGTAGTGTGACGATAATCATTGTCGCATTAAATGTGATTGTCTTTGCGATTAACCTAATTGTTGGTAGATTTGAAATTCAATATATTGTGGGAACGATGTCCCTGCTTAATCCACTTACGTATGTATCGATTTTGCTTGCTGGATTTACCCATTTTTCAATTATGCATATTTTCTTTAATATGACATTTTTACAAAGTGTCGGGCCGATGTTGGAGCGAGTTTTAGGGACAACTAAATTCCTAATCCTGTATTTATCAAGTTTGTTTATTTCGGGGATGGTTGTCGTATTGATGTCAAATCCGTTAACGGTTACGGCTGGTGCTAGTGGGGCATTGTATGGATTATTTGCTTATTTTATCTGCTTTATGATGAAACACGGAACTGATCCAGTCCACAAGCGTAACGTCTTAGGAACATTTGGTTTAAACATCGCATTCACCTTATTTGTTCCTGGAATCTCGATTGCCGGACACCTTGGGGGAGCGATCGCCGGTGTGCTATTTTTCGTAATTACGGACTCGCGAAAATAGTCGCGTATTTAGCAACTTAAATTTAATTGTACAATATTTAAAAAAAATTGCCACGACATGTAAAGTTTTGGTATAATATTTAAGGTTTAATAAAAAACTTAGGAGGAACCATGCAAGAAAATATCACTATGGTATGTACAGAATGTAAAATGGAAAACTACATTACTAAGAAAAACAAAAGAAATCATCCAGATCGTATGGATTTAAAAAAATTCTGTCCAAAATGTAATAAATCAACTACTCACAGAGAGAAAAAGAAATAAGAATTTTTAAAAAGAAACCTTTCGTTTCTTTTTTTTTAAATAAAAGGGGTTATTAATGAAACAGTTACAAACTAATTTAGATCAAGACTTTATTGATTACACAACACATGCTGCCGATGTTAAAGCCAATCTAGCTAATAGCAGCATCGCCAAGTTTCTTGTCCGTGCAATGTTCTCAGGGGGGATACTAACATTTATGTATCTAACTTTTTACTCTGTAGAAGCATTATTTAGCGGAATTGGAACTGAAGAAGCAAATTTAACAAACTTAGGACTATTTTATGGTGCGTGGATTTTCGCTTTTGCGTTAGTTTTCATATATTACACTAAAAGTGAATTACTAACATCAAATATGATGGTTATGACTATCGGTAAAATTAAAGGAAACATCTCATCACCTAACTTTTCGAAAGTATTAGTTTATACTTATGTTGGAAATGCGCTAGGTGCAGTATTCGTGGCAATATTAATTGCTGGAACAACGGTTATCACACCGCACATGCAAGAGTTAATGGTTCATACAGTTGAAACAAAGCTTGCTTACGCTCATGAAGGGTTTGCAGGGTACACGAACTTATTTATTCGTGCAATTTGGTGTAACTTCTTTATTAACTTAGGAATGTTACCAATCTACAGTGGTACAGTTAAATCGGACTTTGGTAAAATTGTAACAATCTTTGGAGCAATTTTCATCTTCATGCGCCTTGGTTTAGAGCACTCGGTTGCAAATACGTGTTTTCTAGTGTTAGTTGCGATTACTGGAACAGCTGATGTTGATGTAGTAGCAGCAATTTTAACAATCATTGTCGCTTTAATCGGAAACTTCGTTGGTGGAGGAGTACTAATTGGGGGAGCTTACGTTTTCCTAAATAATACCGACAAGTAATAGGTTATAAACTGTGTTAATGCTTTGGCATTCGCAGTTTTTTTTATGCTAAATTTATCAGTCAAATTATATGTATAGTATAATAAATACAGAATTGGAGGAGTATGCGCAGATTTATTATTGCTACGAACAACAGTGATTGGGAAATCCCCAACGCAAAAATTATCGAGATGGACATTGCCGAGATTGCGATTATTTTCAATCAAGACACTTTAAACGTCCTTAGTCAAGGTGATTATCAACGACTATTAGAAAGCGAGTACATGTATGGAATTGAAATTGAGTTTGATAATTATTTAACTGGCTATCGCCAATTATTAAAACATCTTTTAACCACAGATCCTGAGCTTGGTTGCGTTTATGATGTTTCGATTAAGCGTTACATCAATCATCATGAACTAACATATTTTGCTAACAACAAACTTTTACCAAGTAAACTGTTTAATATTGAAATTGTTTCGGATCAATCTGGAACACTTTATCAGACGATCGGACTCGCTTCAATTGGTCACAAAGAGTTTCAATATAAATCTAACTTATATTTAAATGAAGAAGACTTTCAAATCTTCAAGGCCATCGTAACTAACTTTGTGATTGGTAAAAAGGCGAAGGTCAACATCAATGCCAACTACATTGACTATCAACTAATCGAAGCCGATAACTTCGTTGAGTTTCGTTATGCGCGTCCATCACGAATCTTTGAATTCTTTATTCAAGAAGATCTTTATTTAAATCAAATTCGTTATGCGTTAATTAAGCATCACTGGGCTAATTTTCTCGAGCTAAAAGCTAAAATGCCAAAACTCGGAAACTATTTAGTTAATAAAGCAACGGTGCACGATTTAGGTAATTTCGAGGTGGCTCACGTTGAAGAATTTACGATTGTTTGCGAGGAAATTAACTACAATCAAGATAATTTATTTTATGCGTATAAATATTTGTAAGTATTTTTATTGCCAAAAACAAATAAGGTGCTATAATGGAATTATGAAAACAGATTAAATTTGGAGGAAATATGGAACACATTCAATTAAAATACGGATATGCTGACTTAGAGCCAGTTATCGATGCAATGACTATGGAAATTCACCACGGTAGACACCACGCTACTTACGTGGCAAACTATAATGGGTTAGTTGAGGGAACTGAATTTGCCGATACTGCAATTGAAGAAGTATTATCAAACTTAGATAAGTTACCAGCAGATAAAAAACAAGCAATCATCAACAACGGTGGTGGAGCTTATAACCACAATGTATACTTTGAGCAATTCACACCAGGTGGAAGTGAACTTAGTGATGGAGAATTAAAAGATAAAATTGTTGCAACTTTCGGTAGCGTTGAAGCGATGTTAGATCAATTGAAAAATGCAGCTCTAACACGTTTTGGTAGTGGATGGTCATGGTTAGTAGTTAAAGGTGACGAACTTAGTATCGTCCAAACTTTAAATCAAGATACAGTGTTAAGTGATGGATATACACCACTTATTACAATTGATGTTTGGGAACATGCATACTACTTAAAACACCAAAATAAACGTCCAGCATACTTAGAAGATGTAGTTACAATCTTAGACTGGTCAGTAATCGAAGCAAGATTTACAAATAGATAATTAAGGGGATTATTATGGAAAAGATAAAAGTGAAGTTTTTATTAGTATTAACGTTATTAACGATTCTAGTAAATTCTAGTTCTTATATATATGGTGCTAGTGAAACTACAAAAGCGAATGTATCAGAAACAATTAAAGATTCTTCTATGAATACAAATTATGCAAATTCTTTGAGAGACCAACTGATAAGTGAAGGTTATAGTGATGAAGAAATTATTATTATTATTGAAAAAAATGAAGAAGAAATAAGAAAAGCCAATGAATTAAATACCGATTTTGAGGAAGAAGTGCTTGAAGAATATCAGTTGAGAAGTGACCAGCTAAAAAAAACTAGAAGTGTATCAAGTGACGAGGAAGCATTTCAAAAAATTAATCCACGAGTTTATAAGAATAAAGAATTATATGACATTAATTTTTCAACAGGAGAATTTCAACTAAAAGATAAGGATAGTTTATTCTTGCAAGGGGGAACGAGAAGTGCATTTTCTGAGATGCAAGTAGGTGATTTTCTTGTTAATCACTCCTCTCCTTCAAATAATTCTAAATCGTTTATTGGTCATGCAGCAATTATAGAAACAAAAGGAAGTAGTCCAGGAACTACTTATACAATGGAAGCATACGGGAGAGGATTTCAACCGTACGGTGGTTTTGGAGTTAAACGATTTAACTACAATAGAGTATGGCATCAAGATTATAAATCTAAGCAAAGTTTTAATTACGTTCCATCAAAGTATCACCCGAACGTTTCAGCAGCCAATAAGAATGCGGCAAAGTATGCGAGAGAGCAAGATGGAATGCCTTATAATTATAATTTCTTTAATACTAAAACAACAGACAAGTTCTATTGCTCTCAATTGGTATATAGAGCCTGGTTAGAACAAGGGGTAAATCTAAATCAAGGTGGAGGTATAGTCACTCCGGCAGATTTGTATCAAGATAGTGATAGTAAAGCGTATTTCACACAAAATTTTTAAGGGGATATTAAATGAAGTTTATTAAAGGTGTATTACTAGTTATAATATTGGTATTTATTGTGCTAACAGGAATCAAACTCAAAAATAATAACGAGGTTAATGTATTGATGGATACGTTAGTTTCTGGTAAATATGATATTGTTTTATCAAATTATCAAATGAGTAGCCCATATAAATATGAATCGGTATTCATAGATGTGGAGACTAAAGAACAGAAGATTTTAAAACACGATACGTATAACCAAATTCATAAAGTTAATGATGGGTATGTACTGGCCAATTGGTTGTATTGGGAAAATCCGATGCATGTAACTGAAACTGAACAAACCGAAATTACTTTACCAGAAGAATTGCGTGATATTGCTGGTGGGGTGGAACAAGTTATAGATACCCAATTTGGTACAATACTAATCATCCCGAACTACGTGCAGAATTTGGATGAATTTACAAGCACAATATATAATGTTGATACTGGTAATTATCAATTAATACCTGCTGGACTTCCTACTTGTAGTTTTGATCAAGTAAATCTATACTGTGCTGACTTTGAGTCGGAGACATCAATTTACGATGTGGAAGCAAATCAAATAATAGGTACTATTGGTAAAGATGAAAATGAAGAAGCAATTGTAGAAAACCATAAGACTCATGATAATATTGCTATTTTATCAACCAGCTATGACGGTCAGGCACAAATTAAAGTAGATAACAATGAGATTATTAACTATGATAAACAAGTTGTTGATGTTGATTCGTGCTTTGGTAATTTTTATATACTCGATGAATTTGAAAATATTTCTATTTCAAATGAATTCGATAGCTATACGATTAACCCATTCGATTATAATCAAATGACTAATATGGTTAATATGACCTGTAGTGATTCTGAGTTTATCATCTCCTTACTAAATGGATATGATAATTATTCAACAGTGCTTATTGTATCTGAAAATGGGATTCAAGTAATAGATGTTGACCATAATATGGGACAACAAATTGGTGTCACTTCGTTACATTAAACAAGTGTTTCTGACTTGTGTAGTATAGATTAGTTAGTGAACAAATGAATCCTTGTTAGGAAAAGCGTGTCGTATTAAGAACTTAAATGAAGAACAGTCGAATCCAAGTCAAGGGATTAAGACTGTTTTCTTTCTGTTTTGGATAAGTATTAAAAAAAAGACATTAGCTGCTTAGTGTCGTTCGCTATATTAGTGGTAGCTATTTACCTATGAGTCTGTTATTACTTGAAATAAAACTAATGGCTGCCTTGATTGTCGTTGTGTAATGTTTATAGCCAAAGTACACTGATGCGTCTTGGTAATCAATATGGCGCCTAGCTCGACCGGCAATTTGCACGAGTGCTGCTTTGTTATAAAATGAATCATCACTATCGATGACTAAGACATCAATGTCTTTAAAGGTGACACCACGTTCTAATATTGTCGTTGTTAATAATATCGTAAATTCGTTTTGCCGAAAACGCTGAATAATTTCAGTTCGATTTGGGTGTGATGAGTAAACAAATTGATGGACGATATTTAAACTGCTAAGGTGCTCCGATAAATCCTGTCCCTTGTTAATCGTGGCGATGAAGATTAGTAGTTGTCTATCGCGATTAGCAATTATCTTTTTAAGTTTTCGTGGAAGTGGGATATAACTTGAATAGTGAATCATTTGCGGAACGGGCAAGGGGAGATTGTGCCAGCGCTTATAGATGGTAAAGGTAGGTAAGTTTTGGGCCTCTAAACGCGATGATGGGGTTGAAGTTAAGTAGAAGATTGACCCGACGTTAAGACAGGCTAAGACGCCTAAATAAAATGTTGGATCAACATCAAATGGAAAAGCATCGACCTCATCGATAATAATCAAGTTAAAATAGCTTCGATACTTTAGTAGTTGGTTGGTAGTTAGAACGAGGATGTTTGCTGTAAGATTTTGTTGTAAATTACCAGTATGGATGCCAACGTTGGCTCCAAACGCTATTTTAAGTCGTTCGTATATATCCAGACAAATATCGATGCGAGGAATCGCAAAGGCTATTTTGGCAGTGGTGTAAATTTTCTCAATCAACGGAAAACACATTTCGGTTTTACCAGCGCCGCATACCGCAACGACAACGCCATCAATCCTATGATTATAATTGTTGATTAAAAATCTGCTTGCAGCAAACTGTAGCATCGTTAGCTTGAAGTCCATCAAATACCCTCCTAAATACTGATGATGACAAACGTAAGAAATGCCCTTTTGGGGCAGTAGTATGCTATAATAATACTGATAGACCAAAGGAGATAATCATGGATGAAAAAAAGCGTATTGAAGAAATAAAAAATGGACTTAAAAAAAGCGTATATGCAGAAGCAGCTCGCATTAAAGTTGAATATGCAAATGACGAAGAGTCAACAGGTAAACTTTCTAATATCTTAGATGGTTACGTTGATAAAATCGACACAATTGATGCTAATAATTTAGAGGAACTTGAAGAAGAGTTACGAGTTTTAAAGCAAGCTAATGTGGAAGTTGGATCAGTAGGAGAACGCGATTTACTTGTAAAACAATATAATGACTACATTCATAATGACCTTGATCGAACTATAGCAGAAACAGTTGAATATACATACAATTTAAATAATCATACTGATGACTTGGATGATATCTTAATTCGTCCAATGGAAAACGAACTGGAAGAGCTAAATATTAAAAGTGTTCGTAGTGATGTTCCGGAAATCGCTCCAGATACTGATGAATTATTCGAAATTGAAGCGACTACCGATTTAGGGGTCTTTGAAGATATTGTTGAATTAGAAGAAGATACGTTAGATATGTCCGTATCATCTACTGAAACAGTTGCAACTCCGGAGGCGAGTGTGCCGCAAAAGGAAGTGGAAGTTAAGGAAACGACTGAAACGCCAAAGCAAACTAAAAAAGCAAAGAAACAAAGTAAAAAGCAAAGTAAGAAGTCTGTGATTGATGAAGATTTTAAAGACGAAAAAGGATTAACAGCATTTGACTATATCTTAGTTGTAGTGTTGATTGTAATCTTTGCCGTTTTAATCGGATTAGTTGCAAAAATTAATGGAGTGTTTTAGATGATAATTGCCTTAGATGGTCCTGCTGGGAGCGGGAAGAGTACAATTGCTAAACAATTAGCAAAAGAATTAAAATTTGAATATTTAGATACGGGAGCGATGTATCGGGCAATGACGTTGTTTTTGCTACAAAACGAAGTTGACTTATCGGATTCACAAGCAGTTGCCAACGCGATTGTCGATGTTATAATCGATATTGATGGCAAGCAAACAATGCTTAATGGAGTTGATGTATCAAAAGATATTCGTGGTGAAAATATTAATAAGAATATTTCGGTAGTAGCAGCCAATGCTACAGTTAGAGATGTTTTAGTTAAGAGTCAACGACTTATTGGTAGTCGTAAAGATATGATTTTAGATGGAAGAGATATTGGGACTGTTGTGTTCCCCAATGCTGATTTCAAATTTTATATCGACGCTTCAAGCGATATCCGCGCTAAGCGACGTGTTATGCAAAATAAACGATTGGGGATCATTGAGAGTTTTGAAACAATTAAAGCTAGTATTGAAAATCGTGATGAGATGGATCGTAACCGCGAGATTGGCCCACTGAAGTGTGCAGAAGATGCAATTGTAATTGATACAAGTAATATCAATTTAAAACAAACAATTGCGATGATAAAGAAAGAGATGGAAAAATAATGAGTTTAACAGTATCAATAATTGGTCGCCCAAATGTCGGTAAATCAACGCTTTTTAACCGTATCACTCAATCTAAACGAGCAATTGTTGAAGATTTTGCCGGTGTGACTCGTGACCGTTTGTATGAAAAAGTAACGTATCAAGATAAATCATTTAGATTGATTGATACAGGTGGTATTACTTTAGAAAATGCGGATTTTAATAGTGATATTAAAATGCAAGCAGAAATTGCAATCGATGAGAGTGATGTAATCCTATTTGTCGTTGACGGAAGAAGTGCGATTACTTTAGAAGATGAGCAAGTTGCTAACATCTTACGTAAAAGTGGTAAGGATGTAATAATCGTTTGTAATAAGGTGGATAACAACCATATTGCTGATAATATTTATGAATACTATGCTTTAGGATTCGAAACGATTATCCCTGTATCAGCAGAACACGGTAGTGGAGTTTATGACGTATTAGATTATATTTATCCGAAAGTACCAGATGAGCCAGAAGAAGAAGATAGTACAATTAACTTCTGTTTAATTGGACGTCCAAATGTTGGGAAATCTTCACTATTTAATGCAATTGTTGGAGATGAACGTAGTATCGTATCAGACATTGAAGGAACAACTCGTGATGCGATCGATACCGAGTTTACATACGATGGTGTTGAATATAAAATGATCGATACAGCCGGAATTCGTAAACGTGGTAAAGTATATGAGAAAGTCGAAAAATATTCAGTGCTTCGTGCCCTTAAAGCGATTGACAGTAGTGATGTTGTGCTTTGGGTTGTTGATGCTGAACGTGGAATCGTCGAGCAAGATAAGCGTGTACTTGGTCACGCTTTAGAGGATCGTAAACCTGTTATTGTACTAATTAATAAATGGGATACGGTTAAAAAAGAAACGAATACGCAAAAACTATACGAACAACAAATGAAAGCGAAGATGCCATTTATTGCTGATTCACACTTTATTTTCTGTTCAGCTGTAACTAAGCGTGGAGTGAAAAATATTTATCCAGCAATCAATGATATTTATGCTAAGTATACTCGTGAATTTACAACTTCACAAGTTAACAACGTATTAAATGATGCGCTTATGAGTAAGGTTCCGCCTTCATATAAAGGTAAGCCAATTCGTATTTACTACGCGACGCAAATTGCAACGAAACCACCTCGTTTCTTATTCTTTGTAAATAATAAAGAGATTTTACACTTCTCTTATAAACGTTATTTAGAAAATTACTTTAAACATGCATTTGGATTAGAAGGTATTAAATTAAAATTCCAATTTAAGAACCGTGATGAAAAAGATGAAATGTAATATTACATTTCATTTTTCAACTATTTAAAGGAGTACTATTGAAAACGATTATAATTGTTGAAGGTAAATCGGATACGAGAAGGCTAAAAGAAATATATCCCGATATCATCACTTTTCAAACGTCGGGAATGGGCTTAGACGAAGAGAAAATCACCGAGTTAAAGCGACTCGAAGCCAGTGGGATAAACTTGATTTGTATGACTGACCCCGATTATCCAGGTGAGCGAATTCGGGAAATATTAACGCGTGAACTACCGAGTTTAAAGCATGCGTATGTATCGCGGGCTAAATCGCGAGCGGATAATGGTAAGATTGGAATTGAAAGTGCCGAAACAAATGAAATTATTAAGGCACTCGATTCAGTGTTTTCCAACGACCGAAAATTAGATGTTTATGATCAATCATTTATGATCGAATTTGGATTAAGTGGTAACAAAAATAAGCGTGAACTATTTTGTGATAAAGTCGGGATTGCGTTTGGGAATAATAAAAAAGTTATCAAACAATTAAATAGTTTTGGAATTGATCCCAAAATTGTTATGAAAGTGCTAGGAGAAATCAATGAGAGCAAAAGCGAATAAAAATGAAATAGCAGAAGCTAATATTAAATTAAAGAAAAGTTTAGGCCAAAACTTCTTAACGGAGCGTAATATCGTTGAGAAGATTGTCGGATGTGCGAATGTCGATAAGGATACCAATGTAATTGAAATTGGTCCAGGAATCGGAGCGTTAACGGAACTTTTAATCGAACAAAGTAAATTTACGACAGCGGTGGAAATTGATCAACGTTTAATTCCAATTTTAAATGAAAGTTTCGGTGAGAAAGATAATTTTGAACTTAAGAATATTGACTTTCTTAAGACAACTAGTTCGGAGTTTGAAACTCACGGTGCGAGTAAGACAAAGGTTGTTGCCAATTTACCATACTATATTACAACGGCGATTATTACGAAAATATTAAACGAGATGGACTTTGTTGATGAAATTTATATCATGGTTCAAAAAGAGGTTGCTGAACGTATTTGTGCCAGTCCGCGCTCAAAACAATACGGTTCGTTATCGGTATACTGTCAATTGTTATGTGAAGTTAATTATGAGTTTACAGTTAAACGTACCGTGTTTATGCCACCGCCAAATGTTGATAGTGCGATTATCTCCCTGAAGCGTTCAATTACCGATTGTGATATTGTCGCAATTGAAAAATTTGTTCAAAACGCATTCAAGCAAAAACGAAAAACACTTGTTAATAATTTAAATAAGGCATACGGCGTTGCTAAACCGGATTTATCAGCATTTTTAGAGAATCAAGGCTTTAAACAAAGTGTTAGAGCTGAGGAGATAAGTCCCGAGCAGTATATTAAATTACAAAATGCGTTTACCATGGAGTTTTTAAATGACTAATACATTGATTATTATTCCTGCTTATAATGAACAGGATGTAATTATTAAGACGATGGAACAAATAATTGCGTTTACAGATAAGCATGATTTTGATTATGTGGTAATTGATGATGGTTCTAAGGATAAGACCCGTGAATTATTGCAGCAACATCAAATTAATTATATTTCGCACTCGACTAACTTAGGAATCGGTGAACCGTTTAAAACCGGAATAGAGTACGGCTTAGAAAAAGGTTATACAAAATTTATTAACTTTGATGCCGATGGTCAGCACAGCTTAGATAGTCTCCATACGCTAGTGGAATATGGTGATTATGACTACGTTGTTGGCAGTCGCTATATCGAAGCGAAAAAGCCATTTACGGTTCGCACCTTTGGAAGTCGCGTGTTATCACTAGCGATTAAATTTAAAACCGGACGAACGATTGCCGATCCGACTAGTGGACTATTATTAATTAATAATTTGGAGTTTGCTAAATACTACATCAGTCAAGCATCAAACCGTCCAGAACCATCAATCTATCCGAAGATTGTCAAGAAGTTTAAGGTTAAAGAAGTGCAAGTACAGATGGAGAATCGCGTTGGTGGAAGTAGTTATTTTAATCCGTATAACTCGATTCACTTTATGCTGGAACAATTATTTTTGATTGTATTGAAAGGATAATATGCAAAGTATCACGTTTGGAATTGTTATCATCACTATCATCTTTTTAACAGTGTTAATAAAAAAGCAAAAAGTATCGATGCGTACTTTAGTTTGGCCATATATGATGCTGTTTGCGATGTTTGTTGTAGTTTACCCACCGGTGCTACGCTTTTTGACTAAGATATTAGGTTTTACCAATACGGAAAACTTAGTGTTTTTCATTATGTGTGGATACTTTTTTGTCATCACCGTTGTTCATGAAGTGCGAATTGCTAAGTTAAATGATAAAAATACTGAACTTACGCGTACGATCGCAATACTAAGTAAGGAGCAAAATGATCATAATCGCCATAATTAATATCTTTCTATGTTTTTTCTTATCAAAGGTAATTAATCCCTATAATCGAATTTTTCGTGTATATTCGATTATTTCAATTTTTGGATTTTTAGGAATTTACGTTATCAGTTCTATATTAGATCCAAATATGATGTTATCAGTATCGATGATTATGCTATGTTTGTATATTCTTGCGCGTCGTGAGTATATGGATCTCTTCGTTAAGGATATCGTTGTTAGTTGTGAAGGGACAAAGGATATTGATATTGTCTTTATCGCTGATACGCAATTCGATATTCCAGGTTCGATTTTCGATGAAGCATTCGACAACGTAATTGACTTGGTCAATAACACACCAGCGGATTTACTGCTGCTGGGTGGAGACTACTTAAATCAAAAAGAAAATATTGATTTGGTAATTGCAAAATTCAAAGCGATTGATCAATCACAATTTAAGTATGGGGTTTATGCGGTGATGGGGAATCATGATTATGTAAACTATGAAAATATGGTTATTGAATTCGAGAAACTAGGAATTAAATGTTTGGAAAATGACTATTTGAATATCGAGGAACTCGATTTAAGTTTAGTTGGTGTTGTTGATAGTTGGCGTAATAAGCCCGAATATACGATTCTAAACCGGATTTCTGATCGGTTAGGGTCGACAGTAGTGTTAGCGCATCAGCCCGATGAAGCTGATTTACTAGAAGGTGAGTATGATATTATGCTCTCAGGTCACTATCATGCTGGGCAGATGAATTTTGTGTTCGGAATTCAATTAAATGCATTGATTGCTAAGTATATATACGGTTTATATCATGTTGGTCAAAATCGCTTGTATGTTACTAGTGGTGTAGGTGGTAGTATCGGACGCTTTAAATATGCACCATATTTACGATATTTAGCAAGACCGGAGATTGCATATATCAAGTTGAGAGGAAAAGATGAAGCAAGTAGATAAATTATTTAATGATATAGGGATTACCGTTGATCACGATCAGCCGCTTTATATAAAAAATGTTGACGTTGATTTATATGCAGGAACGTGGAGCGTTCACTTAGCTAGTGATAAATTAATCACTTCCGATTATTTCTTTGAAATCGATCGTAAATTCAACAGCCACTTTAAGGATAAAGTGAAAAATATAATTATAACTTTAAGTCTTAAAGATGGCGACTTTAAAAATATTGACAACGATAAAATCCTCCACTATATAAATTATTTTAGAAAGAAGAACGGGCGAATTGACAGTTCGCTTTCGGCGATGCGCTACAATGTGAGCGATGCTGGTGTAAACTTTGAAATAATGAATAGTTTCGAACAAAATTTACTTAATAGCTGTTTGCCACTGTTAAAGCAAGAGTTTGGCCGCATCGGAATTCGTGATATCAATTTCAATGTTTCCAAAGCCAATGATGATGTTGCTAAAGCGAAGATGGAAGAAATCTTTGCGAAACGTGAAAAAGAGTTAGAAACACCAGTCATCAAAGCGGCTCCAAAGGTTAAAATGGCCTGGGGTGACGATATCTCAAGCCGTAAGTCATTGCCATTAAAAGAGGTTGTGGACCCGCACAATATGATCAATAACGCGGTCTTTGAAGGAGTTGTTTTTGATTTGGAACTACGTGAGTTTCCAAAGACGGCATTACTTACGTTTATGGTTGCTGATGAAGAGGGGACAACAATGACTTGTAAGTCGTTTACGGGATTTATGGGTAAACCGCCAACGCTATCGCATTTATCGCAAATTCGCAAAGGAATGGTAGTTAAGGTGGCCGGGAAAAGGACGTATGATAAGTTCGTTCGTGACGAAGTTATTGAAATTAGTAGTGTGTTAATTCTCGACCAAATGAAACCGTTCACCGTGCGTGAAGATACGAGCCCAGTTAAACGTACGGAGCTCCATGTCCACTCGAAAATGAGTAAAAACAATGGGATATCTAGTATGGATGACTATGCGAAACTGGCAAAACATTTTGGCCACGACGCAATTGCGGTTAGTGACCATCACGGAGTTCAAGCCTTTGTTGAAGCTGAGAGCGTTGCGAAACGATATGGTTTAAAAATAATCTATGGTGTGGAAACGACAATTGTTGACGATCCAATGTTATGTTTTAATAGTACCGAGGCGTTGCTAAGTGAACAAACCTACACCGTGTTTGATGTTGAGACAACGGGACTGAGCGCGAATATGAATAAGCTGATTGAAATTGGAGCAACAAAACTAAAAGATGGTTTAGTTGTTGATAGTTATCAAACATTTATTAAAATCGATGAACCACTAAGTGCGTTTACTACAGAACTTACGGGGATTACCGATGAAGATCTAGAAACCGGTCAAGACCTTAAAGATGCGCTTTTAGAGTTTAAAAAGTTTTGTGATGGAACGGTACTAGTAGCTCACAATGCTAAGTTCGATATGCAATTTATGAATGCTAATTATAAACGAGAACTGAACTATGTAATTGATAATCCGGTTATCGATACTTTAGAAGTGTCGCGATTCATCAATAAAGATCGAACGTATCACACCCTTAAGATTTTAAGTAAACACTATGGTGTGGCTTTAGACAGCAGTAGTCACCACCGTGCCGATTATGATGCGGAGAAAACTGCAGAGATGTTTGACAAGATGCTCGTGGAATTAAACGACCTAGGGATTACGACGCTAACGGGGCTAAATGAAGCTAATGATGTTAACAAGTCGCGTGGAACCCACGTCCTAATATACGTTAAGACCCAAGAAGCGCTACGTGATTTATATGAATTAGTTAGTTTATCAAATGTCGAAACGTTCCATATGGAACCACGAATGCTACGTAGTGAAATTGAACGTCTACGTGAAAATTTAATTATTTGTAGTAGTGGGTGTCAAAATGGAGATATTATCGATGCGTACTTAAACGCGACTGATGATGAACTGAAAAAACGTTTTGACTTCTATGACTTCATTGAAATTTTACCACCAGCTCAATATGTTGAACTAATTGAAAATGGGACGTTTAAAGACTTAAAAGATGTTGAGGTTATGCATAAACGTTTAATTGAAATCGCTAATAATAAAGGAATTAAAGTCGTTGCCAATGGTAATGCGCACTTTACTGAACCAAATTTATATTCAGCGAAAGAAATTATTATGGCCAAAGATTTTAAGGCAACTAAAACTAAGAAAAACAAAGAAGGTATCGAAGAGTTTATCGATAAGATTAAATTTAAAAAACTGGTAGCGACTAAAAAACTTAAGTATCAAAATCAGTATTTTAAAACAACTGATGAGATGCTCGAAGAGTTTAGTTATTTAGACGAAGCGACACGCCAAGAGGTGGTTGTGACAAATACTAATATCATTAAAGATATGGTTGATGTATTAAAAATTATTCCGGATGACTTATTTACGCCGGAAATTGAAGGGGTTGATGATAAACTTGTCGATATGGTTTACGAATATGCGTATGAACGCTATGGTAAAGAACTGCCGCAAATCATTATTGACCGCTTAAACAAAGAAGTTAATAGTATTACGAAATATGGATTCAGTGTTATTTACTATATTTCGCACAAACTGGTAAAACACTCGCTAGACAATGGGTACCTAGTAGGTTCGCGTGGTTCGGTTGGATCGAGTTTAGTTGCAACATTTATGGAGATCACGGAAGTTAATCCGTTGCCACCTCACTATGTTTGTCCAACTTGTAAAGAGAGTGAATGGATTTTAGATGGTAGTTTTGGTAGTGGATACGACTTGCCGATTAAGAATTGTCCGACATGTGATGTGGTGATGATTCGCGATGGGCAAGATATTCCGTTCGAAACGTTCTTAGGGTTCGAAGGAGATAAGGTTCCCGATATCGATTTAAACTTCTCAGGAGAGTTCCAAGGTCAAGCCTTTGAATTTGTTCGAAGTAGAGAGCGATTAAACGATCCTGAGCTGTTTGACTATGCGCATGCGTTCAGAGCCGGAACTATTGGGACAATTGCTGAGAAGACTGCCTTTGCATATGTTCGAAACTACTTTGAACTGTTAGATATGCCAACGCGGAAAAGTGATATTTTATATGTTAGTAAAAACTTGGATGGAATTAAGCGAACTACCGGGCAACACCCGGGAGGAATTATCGTAGTTCCGACCCATCGTGAAATCTATGAGTTTACGCCAATTGCCTTTCCAGCTGAAGATACATCGCAGCCATGGAAAACAACCCACTTCGATTTCCACGCGATACATGATAACCTGCTAAAACTAGATATTCTAGGACATGATGATCCGACGATGCTAAAGCGTTTATATGATCTTACGGGAATTGATCCTAAGTACGTAAATATTACCGACCCGAAAGTTATGGAATTATTCTCAGGTACAACCTCGCTAGATGTCGATCCAGAGCAAATTATGAGTGATCTAGGAACACAAGGTGTGCCGGAATTCGGTACGGGATTCGTTATGGAAATGCTTAAAGATACCAAGCCAAGTACCTTTAGTGAATTGGTGCAAATTTCGGGGCTATCCCACGGTACTGATGTATGGCTAGGAAATGCCAAGGATTTAATTGATGATGGAACGTGTGAACTAAAAGATGTTATCGGTTGTCGTGATGATATTATGGTATACTTAATGTATCAAGGTTTACAGCCGTCAACGGCCTTCACGATTATGGAGAAAGTCCGTAAAGGTAAGGGAGTTAGTGACGATGAGATTGCAGCGATGAAAAAGGAAGGGGTTCCCGATTGGTATATTGAATCTTGTCAGAAGATTAAATATATGTTCCCGAAAGCCCACGCCGCCGCGTACGTACTTATGGCACTGAGAATTGCCTATTACAAGGTATATCACCCAATTCAATACTATGCAGCTTACTTCTCATCTCGAGTTAATGACTTTGATGCTCCAAGTATGATTCGCGGTAGTGAATCACTTAAAAATAAAATTGAAATGATCAGCAACTTTGAAGATGAAATGAGTGATGTTAAGCGTAAAAGTATCTTAAACTCACTGAAGATGTCGCTCGAGATGGTTGAGCGTGGATTCACTTTTGATACATTTAATATTGAAAAGTCCGATGCCTTTAATTTTATTGTCAATGACGAGGGAACTGGTTTAATTATGCCGTTTTCAACAATTGATGGACTAGGTGAAAAGGAAGCAATTAGAATTGTCGAAGAACGTGAAGCAGGTCCGTTTATGACCAAAGAAGACTTTAAGAAGCGAACTAAGGTCAAGAAGAAAAGTTTCACACAGTTAGAAGTATTCAACGTATTTGAAGGTTTGGAAGAAGATAATCAAGTAAGCTTATTCTAGGAGAAAAATGAACGATAATAAAGAAGATATAAAGTTTGATGATGAGAAACAAAATACCAGAAAAAATTATTATAAAGCACCCAATCTAAACATTAGTTTCAAACATAAAGTTGGTATTATTGCGGCACTGTTTGCCGTAATTGTCCTTGTTTTGGTAATTTATATGCCAATTTTAAATCCGGTGTATCGACAAAGTATTTGGATGTTTTTAATCTTAATCACCCTTTGCTATGTGGCGATTGCGCGTGAGAAGACCAAGTTTCAATATATTATATTTACTTATGTACTAACGGTCGTAGTGTTATTTGTTAGTTCGACGCCAATTTTATGGAGCGGTAAATACTACGAGATGCTAGGATCAGTATCGGAAGAAAGTTACGCAGAAAACCCACCTAAAATCGATGATTCAAAAATTCCAGTTGTCGATCAAAGCTTAGCTGAGACACTTGGAGACAAGATGCTTGGTGAAGGTTTAGGACTCGGTTCGCAATATACGGTTGGTGAATACTATTTCATTACCACTGCCGATGATTTAGCATGGGTTGCACCATTGGAGCCGCTAAGTTTCTTCAAGTGGTATCAAAACCGTGAAGGAGCACCGGGATACGTTTATGTTTCCGCAACAAATCCAAGTGATGTGCGATTAGTAACTCAAGTTAACGGTCAAGATATTAAATTGAAGTATACAAATCAATCTTATTGGTTTAAAAATATCAAACGTCATGTTTATTTAAATGGAAATATGACAACGGGACTTACTGATTTTTCATTCGAGATTGATGATGCTGGTAATCCGTATTGGGTAGTAACAACTTACGCGCCAGCATTCAATGTTTTTGCCGGACGTCAAGCGACCGGAGTGGTAACGGTTGATGCGCAAACTGGTGAGACGATTAGATATGGTATTGATGATGATATGCCAGCGTGGGTTGAACGTGTTTGGCCAACTAAATTTATTATGGAACAAATTGAATACTATGGTTACTATAAAAATGGATGGCTTAACAGCGTGATCACGCAAAAAGAAATGGTTCGTCCAACCGATGGATTCTCGTATGTATTTATCGAAGGTAAGCCATATATGTACACTGGTTTAACATCAGTTCAATCTGATCAAAGTACCGTGGGGATGATGATTGTTTCTCTTCGTGATAAAACAAGTTACTTCTACAAATTAACGGGGGCAACAGAGCGTGCGGCGATGGCGAGTAGTGAGGGACAAGTTCAACAGTTCCAATACCAAGCAACCTTCCCGATCTTATTAAATGTTTATGGTGAACCAACATACTTTATGACTTTAAAGGATGCTGAAGGGTTAGTTAAGCAATATGCCTTTGTAAGCGTTGAAAACTACGATGTTGTCGGAATTGGTGATACGGTTAACAGTGCCCGTCAAGACTTCTATGGAACATTGAAGGACACTGGAAAACTGGTTAAGGAAGATACAACAGATATTAAAGAGCAGACGAAGGTCGTTGATCGTATCAATATTATCGATGGCCTAGCGTACATTAAATTTGTTGGTGATGAGAATTTCTATATGTGTGAAACGGATATCTCTCGCGAACTGTTACTGACGCAAAAAGGTGATGAAATTACATTTAAAGTATCGAACGAAAGTGGAGATACAATTCGAATTTTAGAGTTTGAAAATAAGCAACTATAAACTTGTAAATATTTTGAAAAAATTATTTGCAATAATCAGTTATTTATTTTACAAATTATAATAAGCGTGCTATAATATAGTATGATTATAAATGATATAGGGAGGCTACTATGAGAGCTAGAGATTTTGCATTAGGAGCATTAATTGGGGGAGTTGCAACTGGTGTTGCGGTTGCTTTAACTACACCTAAACGTGGAGTAGAATTAAGAGCGGATATCAAAAATGAAGCAGAAGCACTATATGAAGAAGGACGCAATAAATTTGACGCTACTTACGATGCGGCAAGTGAAAAAGCTAACGAAACTAAGGTTAATATCGAAGAAGCGTTATCAACAATCAACTCAAGAGTTGCAGAATTAAAGGAAGAAGCTAAATCAGCAGTTGAAGAATTAAAAACAAAAGTTGAAAAAGTAACTCCAGAAACTGCCAATGAATTTGATACTAATATTGATGCAGTTAAAAAGGAAGTCGTTGCAGAATTAGAAGAATTAAACGAAGCTTTAAAAGAAGCTGAGTAATAAATTTTCTTGAAAATGATCTTATCTTAAGAGATCGTTTTCTCTTTTTTAAATACAGGAGGCAATATGGATAGTGGAACAATTGAAATTAAAATCCAAAATAATACGGGAATGTCAACGCGAGAAATACTTCAGCAAGTTGTTGACTCAATGGAAGAGAAAGGATATAACGCTAAAGAGCAAATAGCTGGTTATATCATCTCCGGAGATCCATCATACATTCCTCGTAACGGAAGTGCAAGAAACTTGATTAGACAAATACCTCGTGAAGAGATTTTAGCTGAGTTAATCGAAAGCTTTTTAAAATAATGCGTGCGCTAGGTATTGATTATGGTGAGAAACGCGTTGGAATCGCGATGAGTGATCCAATGCAAATAATTGCGTCACCCCGTGAAATAATTACCCATAACAACAATGATGAAATTGTTGTAGCAGCAATTATGGAAATTTTAAAAAAAGAACAAATTAGTAAGATTATTGTTGGTTTACCACTTAATATGAATGGGAGTTTTGGGTTTCAAGCTGAGCGCGTTAATGTATTTGTTGAAAGTTTAAAACAGCATACCGACCTGCCAATCTTTTTCGAAGATGAACGCGAGTCATCAAAGAAGGTAAAGGAAGCGATGAAAGCGATAAAAGCAACCGATGATCGAATCGATGATCGAGCTGCAGCAATAATATTACAAAATTATTTAGACTATAATTAGGAGACATATGACAAACGAAGATAAATACATCACATTAATTGGTGAGGATGATACAGAAGTACTTGCAGAAGTAGTGTTTACTTTTGAAAATGATGGAGAAAACTATGTATTACTAACACTAACTACAGAGTTTGATGAAGTTGAAGACTTAGATAGTGAGTATTCAGTATTAGCATATAAGTATGAAGAACTTGAAGATGGATCAATTGGTAACTTAATTGAAATCGCTGAGTCTTCCGATGAGGAATGGGAATTAGTAGAGGAAATGCTTGCAACATTTGAAGAAACAAATTTTGAAGTGGAGAACTAATTGCAAACATATAATGGACAATTTTATGAATTTTTCAACAATTATATCGATAGTTTCGAACTAGAACCAACACTCAAAGCAGCTCTAAAGTATAGCTTTGATAGCAATGGAAAACTATTTCGTCCGATGCTAATGTGGACAATGCTCGAGGATTTAAAGGTGCAAAACCAATACTACGAAGTAGCATTAGCAATTGAAATGATTCACACATACTCACTGGTACATGATGATTTACCGGCAATGGATAATGACGATTACCGTCGCGGTAAACTAACAAGTCACAAAATGTTTGGTGAAGATATTGCTATTTTAACTGGAGATGGATTATTAACGCAGGCTTTCGATCTGCTTGCAAAAGTTGATTTAGACCCTAAGGTTGTGGTCGCCCTGATTCAAAGCTTTACTGAAGCGGCAGGAATCAGTGGAATGATCGGCGGACAAGTTATGGATGTGAAAAATGAAAATGATCCACACTTAACAGTTGATACTTTAAAAATAATCCATGATAAGAAAACGGCGATGATGATTGAGTTACCCATTAAGTGTGCCCAGTTAATAGCGGGAACTACGGACTCAGGTTGCTTACAAGCAGCCCGCAAGCTCGGACTTTTTTACCAAATTCAAGATGACTATCTAGACACTTATGGTGACTTCACTAAAATGGGGAAATCTAGTGGAGCTGATGATGCCAAAGTAACTTATTCAACTTTGTATACTAAACAGGAACTGGAAGCGTATATTCAAGAACTAGGTTCAGAAATTCTTGAGGCTTACGCACCATTTCCAAGTACGCAAAGGCTTGTAAAAACAATTATTCAAAGAGAGGGATAATGAAAATTAATATTGAATGCGATTCATTGACAGTAAATAATACATTTTCATTAGAGGAAAATGGTTTGATCGCCCTATTAGAAAAATATAACAATCACGGTGTCGTAGAATTTGCCGATGTGGTTGGCTCTAATGACTTAAAAGCAGCAGCTGGAGTATTAAAGAAATTAGTTAAAAGAAACGTATTTAATATTAACGAAACCAATGAAAATGATTCATTGGTTATCAATATTATTAATGATAGTTCTAAAAAAGAATTAAAACTTGTAAATATTAGTCCTAATCAAAAAATTCATTTGTGTTACCAATTAAATGAGGCTAAAGTTAAATCGATTCAAGCGCGTAGTAATGACAGCAAATCATTTAAATTAAACTTGGTAAACATCTGTTTTGAAAATTACACAGAACGTAAGCTGCCAATAACAGAAGTTAATTCACAAGAAGATTTTTTAAAGTTCATGTATTCAATCACACCGTTTGAGACTATTTTAAGTCATGGAAAAAAGCTGACGAGAAGAGATTTTGATCAAGTTTTTGAACTATTAGTTAATTATGATTTTGATTTGGCGGTAATTAATTTTGCCATAGATTATGCGATAAATACTAGCGTTTATCACAATCTAAGTTATGATTTTGTTATAGTGCTGTTAGATAGTTGGAAAAAACATAAAATCACCGATGTAAATGGAGCGATTGAATTAATTACGCTTCAAAAACAAGCCGGTATCAGTAAGGGTAGCAAGTATGTTGCTCCAAGTTACGATGAGCCAGTTATGGCAGCAACCGATCAAGTTAGTATTAAAAATTTATTTGCGGAGGATGATAGTTTTGAATAATAATCGAGATAAACTAGTTGATAACATTGACATCGTCGATGAAATTGGTAGTAGTATTGATCTTGAACCAAAGGGACGTAACTATGTTGGTTTATGCCCCTTTCATGCTGATAATAACCCTTCATTTACCGTTAGTAGTGAAAAGAAAATCTACAAATGCTTTGTTTGTGGTGAAGGTGGAGATGTCGTAAAATTTTACAGAATGTTTCATCATATCTCTAATCAAGCAGCGATTGAAGCACTTGCCGATAAATATCAAATTAAAATTCAGCAAGAGAAACGAACGTTCAACATAGCTCCTGATAATATGGTGCTAAGTGATATTAACAAGTTTTATGTAACGGCGTTGCATTCGACCGACAGTGGAAGCAAGGCGCTTAAGTACTTACATGAACGTGGATTTAATAATGAAACAATCAACCACTTTCACCTGGGGCTCGGATATGAGCAAAGTGATAAGTTGTATAAATATTTAGAGAAAAAGATTGAAAAAGAGCAAAAGTATTCCGTACAAAATATTCATTCGATTAATCACTTTACCAATACTCGTGATCTATTTGCTGGAAGGGTGACCATCCCTATTTTAAAAAATGGATTAGTCGTTGGTTTTGGAGGGCGTGCTATCGATAGCAACCCGATTAAGTACTTGAATTCTAAAGATAGTAAAGTCTTTCAAAAACGTGAGGTATTGTTCCACTTTGATGAAGCGCTGCGTTTATCACCGGATAATTCGATAGTTGTAGTAGAAGGGTTCTTCGATGTAATTAAGGCCTTTCAGTTTAATATCAAAAATGCTGTTGGTTTAATGGGGACATCATTTACGACTAATCACATCAAACAATTGAAGCAAAAAAATATCGACACAGTATTTTTAGGTTTGGATAGCGATAAAGCAGGACAAGATGCAACGCTTAAAATTGGTAAGCTACTTTTAAAAAATGGACTTAAGGTAAAAGTTATCAGCTACCCTAATGCTAAAGACTTAGATGAGTATTTAAATGAAAATGTTCTTGAAGATTTTATTAAATTAAAAAAGAATAGTATAAACTTTAAGGTATTTCAAACTGAAAGTGTGTTATCATCAGTCAGTTTGCTTTCCCTGGATGAGAAGGATCAAGCAATCAATACACTGCTAATGAACTTGCACTTAGAAAATGACCTAGTAATCGAGCAAGTCTTATCTAAAATTGAAGTTGCATTTGAAGTATCACGTGCATACTTACAAACCAAACTTGAAGAAAACCAAAAGTTAGCAGCCGAGGTACCAGCGCCTGTTGAATATCAATATAATATCCCAGAGCTAGATCATAATTATGGAAATGAAGAGCTTGAGTATATGGCGAGCCAGCCAATTCAACCATTAACCAATCAAAGTAACATTGACTTTATGAGCGCTAGTCAGCTGGTAATATATCGAGCAATGTCGAGTAAAGCTACTTACTTAGAACTAAAAAAGTATCGCATGCAAATGAATAAGGATCTCGGAATATATAACAATTTATTTGCAGAACTCGATAATTTCTATAACAAATATTCAAAGTTTGACTATGTAACTTTTACTAATGACAATCCACAATATGCATTGTTAATTAATGAACTTTATGAAAAAGAAATAACAAATAATAACATGTCTAATCAGCATCTGGTGCAGCAGGTTAAAAACAAGGCCACATGGGGCATTTTCGGAAGATAGGAGAAAAATGTATAGTAAACAAAACATTAAAGAATTACGTAAGATCGCAAAAGAACGAGGGATGAAGAATATTAATTCGTATCGTAAGGATGATTTAGTGGCAGAACTTAATAATTTAGATGCTAAAGAAAAACCAAAAGCGATGCAATCTCGTGATTATAAATCAATGAAGATTGTAGTATTGAAAAATATCGCTCGTGAAAAAGGCTTAACTGGTTTCTCAAAGTATAACAAAGATCAATTAATTGCCTTAATCCAAAACAACGACCGTGAAACTCTTGGCGTTGATGCTGATGAGGTTGTTGAGGATACTGACGAATTAGAGTTTGCAGTTGATGCCTTAGAAGATGAAGAAGATATCATCGATGAGGAAATTGAAAAGGAAGTAAGTTATATTTCTCGTAATGATGAAGCTAAGGTTGAACGTATTGTTGTAACGTTAACTGAAATCGGGAAAAAGAATAAGAGCTTTGTTCAGGATATTACTGTAGAAGCAGAACTTTCTAGTGAGTTTGGAATTGACTATGATAAATCATTATTCTTGTTAATTGAAAATAATTTACTTAAAAAAAGTGTTGAAATTGATTATACATCTGACGAGTTTGCTGAAGAAATTCAAAAGATTAGAATGCAGGATACGGAACTGGCAATCGAGTATACTTTAGATAACATTACTTTAGGTGTTGGGAAAAAGCAACATAATGACCTAGTTCGTCAGTATTTATCATCAATCAACGATTATCCATTACTAACAAAGGATAAGGAACTTGAATACGGTAAAATCATTTTAGATACCAAAGAATTAGGTAAGTCAGCGACAAAACAACAAGCACGTGAAGCGCAGTATGCGCGTGAGCAACTACAGTTATCGAACAAGCGATTAGTTGTGTCGGTTGCCAAAAAATATGTTAATCGTGGTTTAGACTTAATTGACTTAATTCACGAAGGAACAATTGGACTTATTCGAGCAATTGATAAATACGACTATACAACAGGATTTAAATTTTCGACATACGCTACGTGGTGGGTTCGTCAAGGAATCACTCGTGCAATCGCTGATAAATCTCGTGTTATTCGTGTCCCAGTACACATGGTTGAGACAATTAATAAGGTAACTAAGGTACAACGTGAACTTGTTCAAAAATTAGGTCAAGAGCCAACGTATGAACAAATCGGTTTAGCGACTACGCCACAAATGTCACCAGCACAAATTGAAGAAATTTTCAAAATTGCTCGTGATCCAATTAGTTTAGAGATGCCAGTTGGTGAAGATAACTCAAGCTTAGAAGCATTTATTGAAGATGATAAAAATCAACGTCAAGAAGAGTATAGTGAAGAAAATGAACTACGTAATAAAATTCTAGAAATCATCGATGAAATTCCTGATCGTGAAGGGGAAGTAATCAAGTATCGTTACGGATTATATTCACTGGATACCAACAATCTAGAACAACAAGTTATTGAATTATCGAAGATTGTTCACGGGATTGAAAACGAAACGATCATCGTTCCAGAAATCGAAGAATACATTATTCGTCTCGCTAATGTTTCGGAACGTCATAAATTGAAATATCAAAAGCGTATCAAGCAAAATTCTGAAAAGTATATTAATAAGTACAACCAATACTTAACGCTGATTGCTAATGGTGATCCTAAAGCCGAAGACCGCGTTGAGAAACTTACGAAGCAAAAAGAAATCGTTGTTGAAAATAACTTAAATTACTTAAAATCAATTATTGAAAACTTAGAAGAAGAAATTGCTGTTCTACAAAAGATTAATATCTTAACTGAAGGAACAATCAAACCATTAACGCTTGAGGAAGTTGGAGAGTTATTCGCTGTAACGCGTGAGAGAATTCGTCAAATTGAAAGTAAAGGTCGTCGTAAACTTAAGTCATATGCAGAAAAAGAAAGATTGGATTTATATATTTAATGTTAAAAGAAAGATTAAAACAAGTTGGAAATTTAGTTCAGGAAGATAGTCTAATTGATATTGGGACAGATCACGGATACTTAATTATTGATTTACTAAAAAAGCAAGCGATTAATTCAGCAATGGCTGTTGAAATAACAACGGGACCGCTTACTAATGTCGAGACCAATGTGAAAAACAATCGGCTTACAAGCAAGGTTGAGTGTGTCTTGAGCGATGGTTTAAAAAGGGTTAGTAGCGAAAGTGCAAGTAACTATCAAGCAATTAGTATTTGTGGTATGGGTGGAGCATTGATTGCAAAGATCATCACCGATTCGCTGGATAAGTGTCAAGATAAAACCTTATACTTACAACCGAATAACGGTGAGCCGATCTTGCGCGAGCGTCTCGTAGAATTAGGCTTTACGATCACGGATGAACTTGTAATTGTGGATAATGATATCTTCTATGAAATCATTAAAGCGATTCCTGGACAATCAAATTTATCAGCTGAAGAGTTGTATTTTGGACCGATCAATTTACAGCAAAGAACAGCAACGTTCGTTGCCAAACATCAAGAACATTATAATCATTTAATGAAAATTAATGCTCAATTGCTGGAAAATAATAAAGAAAATCAAAAAATAATAAATGAGTTAGCATTGATAAAAGGAGTGTTAAGTGAAATTATCGAAGATAATTAAGAACTTTGAATTGTTCTATCCGCTTCATCTAGCTGAAGACTGGGATAATGTTGGATTACAAATTGGTGATCCGAATAAAGACGTTAAAACAATTTTAACCGTATTAGAAATTACCGAAGATGTAATTGATGAAGCGATTGAAAAAAATGTCGACTTAATAATTTGTCATCACCCAATCATCTTTAAGACGATTAAAAACATGGCCTATAATAATTCACATACCAATAAAATTGTTACGCTTATTAAAAATGATATTGCTGTTTACGCTGGGCATACCAATGTCGATATTGCCCGAAACGGAATGAATGATTGGCTTGCCGAAGTAATTGGAATTGAACGTGTAAGACCGTTAGCGATTGAAAAGTTTGAAGAGTTTTTACACATTTCAATTGAGCTTGATAAATCACAGATGAACGAGGTAATCGATCTTCTTGATGAAATCGGTAGTGGTGATCGTGGCGATGTGTTGCAGAAAGTTACAGTTACGCCGACAACATCATTTAAAGAGTTCGAAAAGGACCGTAAGGTTCACGATAACATGTGTATTATCAATGCCTTTATTTTAGAATCGGAGATTCCGGTCTTAAACAAATTGATGAAGAACTACAATATTAAACATAAAAACTCAACGATCTTTTACGTATCTAATCGCACAAGTAATATGCGTAAGCAATATGGAATTGGGCGCTTGGGGTTTATTAAACCAAGAACGCTTGAAAGTTTAGCGACAGATATTAAAGGTAAATTTGATATTGATGGGGTAAAGATAGTTGGTTCGCGTGAAACAATTATCTCGAAAGTGGCAATTGTTGGTGGAAGCGGAAGCGTGTACATCGATAAAGCAATTGCGGCAAAGGCGGATGTGTTAATCACTGGAGATACCGGTTACCACCAAGCGCAACACGCTTTGGAAAACAATATTTGTTTAATTGATGCCGGGCACCATTTAGAAATCGTCTTTAATGATATAATGCGTGACTTTGTTTCACTAATTTGTGATGAGACGGTACTAGCTTCGGAAATCGACTCGAATCCGTATGAGGTGGTATAATGGCACAGTTAAAATTATCAGATACTAATGGGATCGTCGCCTGTAATACCGTAATTGTTGACGGACCAGTTAGCGATGTAAAAGATATCGAGCGTAGTATTATTAAAAAGTTTCGTAAGCAACTTTGGACTCCGTTTATCAAAGGGGTCAAAGAATTTGAGATGATCGCTGATGGCGATAGGATTGCAGTTTGTATTTCAGGAGGGAAAGATAGCTTGTTACTAGCTAAGTTACTTCAAGAGATGCAAAAGCATAGTACGACCAAATTTGAATTAGAATTCATTGCGATGAATCCTGGATTTAATGATGCTAACTACGAGATGTTAGTATCTAGTTGTAAAGATTTGGGCATTGAAGTTGATGTTTTTAAAACGGAAATATTCGCAATTGTCGAAAAGATTGCTAAAGACTACCCATGTTATATGTGTGCGAGAATGCGTCGTGGTGCTTTATATGAGTATGCTCAAAGCAAAGGGTGTAATAAAATCGCCCTTGGACACCATTACACTGATTTCAATGAAACGGTGCTAATGAACGTGCTTTACGGTGGAAACTATAAGGCGATGATGCCTAAAGTAAAAGCCAAAAACTATGATAACATGGAACTGATTAGACCGATGGTTTACGTTCATGAGGACGATATTATTCGCTATACCAAGCATAATAACATTCGGGCGATGAACTGTGGTTGTGTTGTCGCAGCCAATAAAACATCGTCAAAACGAGCTGAGGTTAAACAGCTAATTAAGGACTTGAAAACAATCAATCCTGATGTTGAAAAATCGATATTTGCTTCGACGAAAAATGTGACAACATCATCGATTCTCGGGTGGAATGATAATGGTCACAAGACATCATTTTTAGATGAGTACAATAATTAATGATAAAAAAAGTAATAAAAATGATATAATATTAAAGATAAAATTTATTAGGAGTAAATATGATAGGTGTAAATGAATTAAAAAACGGACTGACAATAAAGTATAATGGAACATTATACCAAGTAATGGAGTTCCAACACGTAAAACCAGGTAAAGGTCCTGCTTTTGTTCGTACAAAATTAAGAAACTTAGATAGTGGATCGATTCAAGATATTACTTTCAACTCAAATGAGAAAGTTGAAAAAGCACTTGTAGAAAAGAAAACGATGCAATACCTTTATAAAGAAGGGGACTTATACAACTTCATGGATATGGAATCGTATGAGCAAATTGCTATTCCAGAAAAAACAATTGCCGATAAATTAGATTTATTAATTGAAAATGCGGAATTACAATTAGTTGTAAATGATGGAAGAATAATCGGTGTTAACTTGCCAGAGAAAATGGCATTTGAAATTATCGAATGTGAACCAGGAATTAAAGGTGATACAAAATCTGGTGGAGATAAAACTGCAACAATTGAAACTGGACTAGTTGTACGTGTTCCACTTTTCATTGAACAAGGTGAAAAAATTATCGTTAATACTGAAACTAAAAAATACGTTTCAAGAGCGTAAGGAGAGCAATGGTAGTTGAACAAAACTCGCGTGGAAGAATTATGATTGATAAATTTGAAGTGAAGAGAATTACAGTTAATTACATTCAAGAAAACTATACTGATTTTGAATGTATCGATGTGAAAATTAATAATCCCCAAATGGAGATTACATTACGAGCACGTAACGATTACAAAATTGAAGTATTAGATGAGATGCGTAATGATATAATTGCAACATTTAAAGAGCGTGTACATTTTGATATTAAACAACTTGATTTAGCAATCTTATAATTATAAATGGTCAGATTAACTGGCTATTTTCGTGTATTAAAGGAGAAAAATGAAAAGACATGCAAAATCATATGCGCGTGAAAACGCAATTAAGATGTTATACACACATGCTATTGAAAAGAAAACAGAAATCTTAACCGACAGTAATATTTCTGATCCAATGGCCAGAACATGGGTTACATACATTGTTCAAAATGAAGCAGAATTTAATACGGAAATTAAAAAGTATTTAAAAAAGTGGACAATTAATGAATTGAACCCAATTAACTTAGCGATCTTGCAAGTTGCAATTTACGAGTTAAAGTTCGATGAAACTCCAGCAGCAATTGTTGTCAATGAAGCTATCGAGTTTGCCAAAAAATATAGTGATGATAATTCGAAAGCCTTTGTCACTTATGTACTAAAAGAGATTAGTAAGGATATTAGCAATGACTAATCCGGCCTTAACACCGACGGCGGTAAATAATTATTTAAAAACCATTTTGGAAAAAGATAAATATTTATCAATGTTTAAAATAAAGGGTGAAATATCCAACCTAAAGTATCATAGCAATGGGAATATGTACTTTAACATCAAAGATGACAATGCTGGAATCAATTGTATAATGTTTAAATCTTTTGCAAATAAACTAGATGAAAAGTTTGTGGAGGGAGATCAAGTTGAGATTGACGGTTCTTTATATTTATATGTGAAGATGGGTCAATACAATATAAATGTTAGATCGATGACTAAAGCTGGAGTCGGTGATTTATTCATTCAGTTTGAGCGACTAAAAAAAGAGTTTGAATTAAAAGGATACTTTGATCAAACTCACAAGAAACCTTTACCGAAGTACCCGCAAACAATCGGGGTCATAACCGCTAAAACCGGTGCAGCAGTTCAAGATATTCTGACGACGTTAAATCGTCGTTATCCCTTAGCTAAAGTTTTGGTTTATTCAACTTTAGTGCAAGGAGCAAATGCCAAAAATGATATTGTAAAAAATATTAAACGAGCAAATGCGGAACAGTCTTGTGATGTTTTAATTGTTGGACGTGGAGGAGGAAGTATTGAGGATTTATGGGCGTTTAATGAGGCTATCGTTGTTGAAGCAATTTGGAATAGCGATATCCCGATTATTTCATCTGTAGGTCATGAAACCGACACCACACTAAGTGATTATGTTGCTGATTTTAGAGCGCCAACGCCAACGGCAGCTGCGGAGCTTGCATCGCCAAACATCGAAGAAATTAAGCAGAACTTAACCAATTTTAAGCAGCTGTCAGTAAAGGCCTTGCAATCAAAGTTAGTAGCGAGTAAACTTAAACTGGATATGGCAATCAACAATCAATACTATGTAAATCCATTAGTTAACTTCGAGATGGAGATACAACAGATAGATAATCAAGTTGCATTATCACAACAAGCACTATTAAATAAACTTAATATGTATAATGCTGATTTAAATAATCAAAAGCATTTAATTGACAGTTTAAACCCACTGACAATTTTATCAAAGGGATATAGTGTTTCAAAATTGGGGACCGAGATTGTTAAGTCAACTGGTCAAATCAGTGTTGATGACATCTTAACAGTTGAGTATAGTGATGGTTTGGTGAGAGCAAAGGTTATCGAAAAGGAGCTAAATGAATAAGACATTCGAAGAAGCATACAAAGAGTTACAAGTTACAATCCAAAGTTTGCAAGATGAAAACAAAAGTTTGGATGAATCAATTGAAAACTTTAAGCTAGCTGTGGAGCTACACAAAGTTTGTCAAGAAAAATTGGATGAAGCAAAAGAGCAAATTGTCTCAATAATCGGGGATGATAATGCGTAAATTATTAATAATTCTCATAGTTTTACTATTGATGATAATTGGTGTTTTAAGTTTCTTTTTATATGAGAGATACTCAAATGAACAAAAGTATACTAGTGAAACTCAAGAAGTATTTGTTATAGAATCGGGTCAAAGTAAAAAAACTATATTAAATAACCTAAAAGATGCGAAACTAATTGATAGTGTGTTACTTACTCAATATGATTTAAAAGTTAATAAAATATCAATCTATGCAGGAGAGTTTGGTCTGACTCAAGCGATGACGGATCAAGAAGTCCTATCGGTCATTACCCAACCTACTTCCAATATTAGTAACGGTTTTTTGATCACCGAAGGGGCGACAATTGATACAATTGCGAGCAATTTGGCTGAGTATACCGATGTGAATGATAGCGATCAAGAATTTATTGAATATTGGTCTGATCCAAATACGTTAAATAAGTTGATAAGTGAATATGATTTTATTACCACTGAAGTACTAAACGAAGATTTATTATTTCCACTTGAAGGATATTTCTTTCCAGCAACGTACGAATTACCAAAAGATGCATCACCATCAGAGGCAACTAAAGTATTCTTGGATAAAATGAACACAGAATTGCAAAAGCTTAATCTAAGTAACTCGCAATACACGGTTCACCAATTATTGACACTGGCATCGGTCGTTGAACGTGAAACTTTGCATGTGAACGACAAACCGATTGTTGCTGAGGTATTTTATAATCGACTAGATGCGGATATGCCGCTGCAATCAGATATCACTGTTTTATATGCAAAACAAGAACATAAAGAAGAAGTACTATATTCTGATTTAGAGTTTGAATCACCGTTTAATACCTATTTAAATAAAGGCTTACCACCTGGTCCAATATCGACAGTTTCAATCACATCACTTGAAGCAACAATTAATCCAGATAGCAATGATTATATTTATTTCTTTGCCGATCAAAATACAGGTGAGATATATTATTCAAAAACAATAGAAGAACATGAGAAAATTTCCGAAAAATATGCATGGGAATTTGAAAATTAATGGAGGGAAACATGAAATTTTTTAAAGATTTATTCAAAAAAGGTAGTGAAGAAGAACAAAAGAAGACACAAGCGGCTAACATAGAAGCAAAAAAGCAAGCAAGAAAAGAACGTAAAGAAAAAGCTGAAGCAAAAGCAGCTTCAAACCCAGTAAAGTATAAGAAAACTAATAAAAAACCACTTAGAGAAAATACTGCAGACGCGTTTGAAAACAAAACAGTTGATCATACAATTAAAAAGCAAAGCGAAGCAACGGCTGTTGAAGTGGAATGGAAAAAACCAAAACCAAAGAAAGTATTCAATAATCAACCTAAACAGGAAGAGAGCATTGAGGAATTATTTGGTGTAGAAGTTAAAGATGTAAAAATTGGTGATATTGCAATGGCGGAAGTTTTAACCGATTCACGTGATGGATACATCGTAGCTATCGACGGAACGTTTGTTGAAGCAACAATGCCAACTGTAGAATACAATGGTACATTACAAGCTGGAGATAAAGTTGAAGTTGTTATCTATCGTTTATATGATGGGGTTTACTATGCAAGTAACCGTCGTTTAGATACAATTGCGATGATCAATAAAATTGAAGCAGCATTCAATAATGATCAAGTAGTTAGCGCAACAGTAGTTGGATTTAACCGTAACTTCTTTAACGTTAAGATTAACGATAAAATTGATGGTCAAGTTTTCGTTGGAAACATGGACAACAAATTTGTTAATGAAGAAAACGCTGAAGATTACATTGGAAAAACTTATGATTTTGCAATTACTAAAAAATTAAATTCGAAGAAGTTTAAATTTGAACTTTCACGTGTTAAGTTATTAAAAATGGCTGAGCAAGAAATTATTAACAGTATTGAAATTGGTGAAGAAATTACAGTATCAAACTTCGTTGTTAATAAAGGTGGAGTTGAATTTGAATATAAAGGAATTCGTGGATTTGTGCCAATGGCAGAAATTTCAAACAGCTATGTAAATGGTGCAGAAGATATTCCAAACCACTTAGACTTAACAGCTGAAACGCAAGTCCAAATTATCGACATTAAAAAACAACGTGGTAAAGTGCAATTATTAGCTTCAATTAAATCTTTACAACCATCTCCATGGAACAACTTCATTGAGAAATATGGGGAAGAAAGTATTTTACCAGCAGAGATTGTTGAAATTCGTCCATACGGATTTATGGTAATGCTTGATTGTGAAATCAAAACATTATTACACAAAAACAACATGTCAACGGAAATGGCAACTGAAATTAAGAACTACCAAGTTGGAGACAAGTTTGATGTTAAAATTGCAGAAATTGATTTTGACAATAACCGTGTAAACATTACAACAAGTCTATAAGAGATAGATTATAGTAACTAAAAGGGAAGCTAACTTATTTGTTAGCCTCCCTTTAGTCTTGTAAATTGTCTATAATTTTTTGAAAAAAGACAGTCAACCTGATCCTAAGTAACGGATTAAAATTGACTGTCTTTTACTAATTTAAAATGTTTATTGTCCACCAAGTCCAGCACATTCTGAAACTGATGTTTCACTGATTGGTTTAGCTTTTACCACTAATCTTTGTGTATATGGTTTCCAAGTTTCAATTGGGAAACATGTATACATTACTAATAGGTCTTGATCGTTATCATAGAAAACGGCATCGACTTCTTCAGGATTAATCACATCCATACTTTGAATTTCATAAATATAAATATTATCTCCGACATTGACAATAACTGCATCTCCAGGTTCTAAATCTAAAAATGATTTAAAGAACAAGTGGCGGTGTCCAGCAAATACACTGTTTCCAACTTCTCCTGGCATTGTACTACGAGGATCGTGTGATACACCGCGATCCATTGCCGCAGTTTGATCATCACTGATATCTCCTTGTAGTATTGCCGTTGAAGTTCCCAATTTTGGAAACGTCATATACCCGATAATTTCATTGGAACTTACCGTATCATTTGTAACTTGCGGACGAGAAGTATCAGCTTTGATGGTTTTATTATCACACGTTAGGCTACTAAAGTTATCAAATGCAACTCGCGTATTTTCAACTTCTTTCTGTTTCATTAAATAATTTTGCCATAGTAAATAAATGATTATGATTATGATTATTGTTATTAGGATATTAAGGATCCAATTTATTACCTTTTTCATACTTCCTCCTACTAAAAATTATATCATAGTAAGCATTCGTGTGGTATAATAATATACGGTTAACATTTACATTAGGAGGCAAAATGAATGCTATAGGAATAGACTTAGGTGGAACAAATTTAAGAATTGCAAAAATTAATGAAGACGGTAAAATCTTAAAGGTTGTAAAAGTGGCAACGGAAGCTGAAAAAGGTTCAGAGCAAATTGCTGATAAGATGATTAGATTCGTCAATGAAATCAAAGATGAAGAAACTCGTGGAATTGGAATCGGAGTTCCCGGACAAGTTAACAATGAAACGAAAATGGTATTACAAAGTACAAATGTAAAAATGGCAAACTTTGCTTTAGCTAAATTCGTTGAAGAAGGAACGAACTTAAAGTGTATTATGAATAATGATGCCAATGTTGCAGCTCTTGGTGAAGCGAAAGCTGGAGCTGGATTCGGTAAAGATGTAGTTTACTACATTACATGGTCAACTGGAATCGGTGGTGGACTGGTAATCAATGGTAAAGTTCATGATGGAGCAAACTTTAATACAGGTGAAATTGGAAACTTGATTATTTGGCCAAACTCAACATATAAGCACAGTATCCAAAACTATGGTAGCTGGGAAGGTGAAGCTGGTGGTTTAGCAATTAAACGCTACGTAGCTGAACTGGGATATGATGATGAGTATTCATTCTTTGAAGCTTACCGTCAAGGAAATGAGCAAGTAGTAGAAAAAGTTGAGTATATTACTGATACATTTGCACGTGGAGTTGCAAATATCATGCATACAATCGAAGCAGATAAAATCGTTATCGGTGGTGGAGTTGCCCTTAAGTCAGGAGACGTCTTACTACCTTTAGTTAAGAAAAAAGTTAATAATTATGTTATGGAAACAATGATTGATAAAGTAATTATTGACACGGCAGCATTAGGTGATGACAACGGGCTTATCGGAGCATCATTCTTAGTGTAATCTTATATAAATTAATTTGCTTTTTAAGCAAATTTAATGTATAATGTATAGGTGTGTTAAAAAAATAAGTAAAACATAAAGGAGATACAATGAAAAGAACTTATCAACCAAATAAGCGTAAACGTTCTAAAGTACACGGGTTCCGCTCAAGAATGTCTACACCAGGTGGACGTCGAGTAATTAGCCGTAGAAGAAAAAAAGGAAGATCAAAACTTTCTGCATAACAAATGAAAAAAACTAATGTTTTAAAAGATAATCACTTATTTGATAAAGTGATAAATAATGGAAAAAAGGTTTCTAATTCAATGTACTCTCTATTTTATATCGATGAGCCTGGATTAGAAACCTTTCAAGTAGGTATCTCTGTTGGAAAGAAAACGGGAAATGCCCCTTTTAGAAATCGTCAAAAGAGGGTAGTGCGTGCATGTGTAGACGAATTGCATAATGATATTAAGCCGAAACAATATGTATTAATATCACGAAAAAATGCCTGTACAACACCATATCATGACCAACTTAAAAGCTTACGTCAATTATTCGAAAGGGTTAAATAATGAAAAAACAACATAAATTATTATTACTGATGATTCCATTAGTAGTAGTGTTGACTGGTTGTGGGGTTCAAGAACCATTAACAACTGATCCTAGTGGTATTTGGGACTGGATTGTCTACGGTTTAGCTCAATTAATTGTTCAATCAGGACATATTCTTGGAGATAACATCGGATGGGGGTTAGTAGCAGCTACTCTAATTGTACGTATAGCTATGATTCCTCTTTACCATAAACAAACAAAATCGACTGAAGCAATGAACAAGATTCAACCAGAAATGAAAAAAGTTCAAGATAAGTATAAAAATGTACCTAAAGATGACCGTGAAGGACAAATGCGCATGCAACAAGAAATGTCAGCACTGTACAAGCGTCACGGTGTAAGTCCTCTTGCAGGATGTTTACCACTACTTATCCAAATGCCAATCTTATTTGCATTCTATGATGCAATTCGTGGACTGCTATTAAATGGACAAATGGTTACACCTCCAGTTGCTGCAGAGCAAGGGTTACTTAACCTAACTGATGGTGTGGGAATGTCTTCAGAAATTTTAGGATTTAACTTAGCAGAACCAGTAATTTTATTTGCAATCTTAGCAGCAGCAACTACATGGCTTTCATCAAAATTAAGTATGATGGGTCAAGAAACACCAAAAGGTGCCGCTGGAGATGTGAGTAAATCAATGTTAACAATTATGCCATTTATGATTCTACTTATGGGGTGGACACTACCAGGTGCCCTAAGTATCTATTGGTTAATTGGTAACCTATTTATGATCGTACAAGTATTATTCTTTAAACGTGATAAAATCTTTAATTCTCGTCGTAAAGAAATTACAAATACATTCGAAAAAAAATAATATCTTAGAGACTAACTTCACGGTTAGTTTCTTTTTTAAATTAATCACAATTAAGCGGGTTAACTAACACTTTTTTTTCAGGTACCACAAGCATATTTGATATAATGTACTAAGAGGTGATTTACTATGCAAATTCAAAAAAGCTATATTGATAATAAAACAACATTATACATAATTCCAACACCGATTGGTAATCTCGATGACATGACATTTAGAAGTGTAAAAATCTTACAAGAACTAGAGTTTTTATTTTGTGAAGATACGCGAGTTACTCAAAAATTATTAAATCATTTTGAAATTACGATTAAGACTGCGACATACCATGAACATAATCAAGAGTATGCTGGAACTAAGATTATCGAACTTTTAAACAATGGTCATAGCGTCGGATTAGTATCAGATGCGGGAATGCCAGGAATTTCTGATCCCGGATATGACATTATCAGACTTGCCCAAGATCATAACTTTAATATCGTTGTCCTTCCAGGAGCGAGCGCGTTTATCGTTGCCTTAGTTCGTAGTAATTTTGCTTCTAAGCAGTTTACTTATTTTGGTTTTTTAAACAAACAACCATCAAAGCGTAGTAGTGAACTAGAAGTGATCTTAAATACTTATCATCCCACAGTTGTGTATGAATCACCACACAAACTTGTGAAAACTCTAAAGCAAATCTATGAGTATGCGCCGACGACAAAAGTATTAGTAGCCCGTGAAATTAGTAAAAAGTTTGAAGAGTATACAAGTGGGACCGCCGAAGAAGTTTACGATCATTACAATAACAATGGGGTCAAAGGTGAATGTGTGATTATCGTCAGTCCAGAACTGCAATGTGAGGAGATTAATGATCCAATCGCGGTGTATACCAAACTGGTGACGAGCGACAATTATACAAAGAAAGAGGCAATTAAGAGCGTTGCTAAACAAATGGGTGTGAATAAAAATAAAATTTATCAACTCGTTTTAGAAAGTGAGCAAAGTGAATAATATAGCAGCCATAGCAACGGGACTATCAACTGCGGGAATTTCAATTATTCGAGTTAGTGGCGATACAGCGATAACTGAAGTAAATCAAATTTTTAAAGGAAAAGACTTAACTGAAGTAGCGGCTAATACGCTAACGTATGGGCATATTATTGATGGACAGCAAATTATCGATGAAGTATTAGTCGGTGTGATGCATAACCCGCGTAGCTTTACCGGTGAAGATGTTGTCGAAATCAACTGTCACGGAGGAATGCTGGTGACCGAGCGCATTTTAAAACTGTTATTACGCTTGGACATCGAATTAGCTGAGCCGGGAGAGTTTAGCAAACGTGCCTTCCTAAATGGAAAAAAGAGTTTAAGCGATGTTACGCAAGCGATGGAACTAATCGAAGCGAAAAATGAAACTGCCCTCAATTTGGCAATTAATACTTTTAGTAATCCAACCAATAAGTTAGTAAGTAACTTGCGAAACCAATTACTAGATATTATTAGTGTGATTGAAGTAAGTATCGATTATCCCGAATATGATGATATAGAAGAGATTACACATAGTAAACTGCTTCCGCAAATTATTAAATTTGAAACGGAAATTGCAGAGATTATTACCGATAGTAAGCGTGGAGCATTGTTTAAAAATGGAATCGACGTGGCGATTATCGGAAGTCCCAATGTTGGAAAATCCTCACTATTAAATTATATGTCACGTGAAAATAAGGCGATTGTAACCGATATCGCTGGAACAACTCGTGATGTCGTTGCCAGTGAAATTAATATGCAGGGATTAACCTTAAACTTGTTAGATACAGCAGGAATCAGGACGACAGATGATGTTGTTGAGCAAATTGGGGTTACGCGTAGTCGTGAACAAATCGAATTAGCCGCGCTAGTCTTATTTGTTGTCGATAGCTCCCGCAAGTTAACTGATGAAGAGTTAAAACTGTACGAAGAGATTAAAGCTAAGAAACATATTGTAATCTTAAATAAGACTGATTTAAAGCCGGAGGTTGATACTAGTTTATTTACTCAAACCGTCAATTTAAGTGCGCTTAATCAGCAAGGAATCGAGCTGTTGGAATCAAGTATTTTAGCGACCTTGGATTTAGATAAGTTCGATAGTCAAAATGCGAAGTACATCAACCGAATTCAAGATGTATCAAAGCTTGAACAAGTTGCCGAAGTTTTAGCAACAGTCAAAGAAGGTGTCGAGATGGGGATTCCGATTGACACGATTGAAATTGATCTTAAAGATGCATTATTTATGCTCGGTGAAATATTAGGAATAGAAGCCAAAAATGATTTACTAAACGAACTGTTTAGTCGTTTTTGTCTCGGAAAATAAGGAGAATTATGAATGAATATAATCATATAAAAGTAGAAAAGAAGTGGCAGAATAAATGGGAAGATGAAAAGACTTTTAAAACGGATGTCTATTCAGATAAACAACCATTTTACGCATTAGATATGTTTCCATATCCATCAGGAGCAGGACTTCACGTCGGGCACCCTGAAGGGTATACGGCAACTGACATTATGAGTCGATATAAACGTATGCAAGGATTCGAAGTATTACACCCAATGGGATGGGATGCCTTCGGACTTCCAGCTGAGCAATATGCGCTTAAAACGGGAAATCACCCAGAAGCATTTACAAAGCAAAATATTGATAACTTCCGTCGTCAAATTAAATCATTAGGATTTAGTTACGATTGGGATCGTGAAATTAGTACAACAAATCCTAAGTACTTTAAGTGGACACAATGGATATTTGTTCAACTTTACAATAAAGGTTTAGCAGAACTTAAAGAAACACCAGTAAACTTTTGTCCTGGATGTGGAACAGTGCTTGCTAACGAAGAAGTTATTGATGGTAAGTGTGAGCGTGCGAGTCACGACGTAGAAAAGAAGAACTTACTACAATGGAATTTAAAAATAACACACTATGCTGAGCGTCTATTAGAAGATTTAGAAGATTTAGACTGGCCAGAATCAATCAAAGATATGCAACGAAACTGGATTGGTAAAAGTAGTGGAGCAACAATTACGTTCCCAATTGCTGACAGCGATGAAAAATTCGATGTATATACGACGAGACCGGATACCGTTTTTGGAGTTACGTATACTGTAATTGCTCCGGAACATCAATTAGTATCGAAAATTACAACCGCAGAGCACAAAGCGGCAGTAGAAGCTTATATCGACCAAATTAAGAACAAAACTGACCTTGAACGTACTGAACTTAACAAAGATAAAAGTGGGGTATTTACAGGTAGTTATGCGATTAACCCACTTAATGGTGAAAAAGTGGAAATTTGGATTGGAGACTACGTTTTAGCATCTTACGGAAGTGGATGTGTGATGGCCGTTCCGGCGCATGACGAGCGTGATTTCGAATTCGCGAAAAAATATAATTTACCAATCAAACAAGTACTTGTTGGTGATATAAGCGAAGCGGCCTTTACTGGAAACGCTGAGCATATTAATTCTGATTTCATTAACGGAATGGAAAATGAGGCGGCTAAACAAGCTGTAATTGAATATTTAGAGACAAATAAAATTGGACAAGCAGAAGTTAAATATAAACTTCGTGACTGGTTATTCTCAAGACAACGTTATTGGGGAGAACCGTTCCCAATCGCCCATATGGAAGATGGAACAATTGAAGTTTTAGATACTGATGAGCTACCAGTTAACTTACCAGTTATGGAAAAAATTACAATTAGTGGTACAGGAGAATCACCATTAGCTAACGCGGAAGAATGGTTAGATTACGTTTCGCCACGAACGGGACTTAAAGGTCGTCGTGAAACGAATACAATGCCGCAGTGGGCAGGTAGTTGTTGGTATTACATTCGTTATATCGATCCCCGTAACGAAGAGGCGCTTATCGACCCGGTTTTAGCCGAAAAATGGTTACCAGTTGATCTATATATCGGTGGTGCTGAGCATGCGGTGCTACACTTACTATATGCTCGTTTTTGGCATAAAGTCTTATATGATTTAGGAATTGTTAAAACTAAAGAACCGTTCCAAAAATTATATAATCAAGGAATGATCTTAGGTGAAGGTAATGAAAAGATGTCTAAGTCTAAAGGGAATGTAGTAAATCCTGATGATATTGTCGAAAGCCATGGTGCTGATACTTTACGTTTATACGAAATGTTTATGGGACCGCTTGATGCGAGCATCGCTTGGAGTGAAGATGGCGTTGAAGGAGCGCGTCGTTTCCTAGACCGTATTTGGCGTTTATACCAAAATGCTGAGATTGTTGAAAGCAACGAAGAACTTGATAAAATCTATCACCAAACGGTTAAAAAGGTAACTGAAGACTATGATAAGCTAGGTTTCAATACGGCAATATCACAAATGATGACATTTGTTAACAGTGCCAACAAATGCTTAAAATTATCAGTTGAGCAAGCCAATGGATTCGTCCGTTTAATCGCACCAATTGCTCCGCATATGGCCGAAGAGATTAACAGTGTTGTCTTAAACAACGAGTTTGATTTAACGTATGCGCAGTGGCCAGCGTTTGATGAAGCAAAAATGGCTTCAAGTAGCGTGGAAATCGTTGTGCAAATTCTAGGAAAAGTAAAGGCTAAAATTACAATTCCAGCTGATTGTTCAAAAGAAGAGCAGTTAGAATTAAGTAAACAAGCTGTAAGTGATTTAATCGCTGACAAGCAAATTATTAAAGAAATTGTTGTGCCTGGAAAACTAACGAATTTAGTAGTAAAATAACATTTAAAATGTACTTATTATGTAAGTACATTTTTTTCATGCTATTTATGCTTTTAAATGTTAATTTATGGTAAAATATTATAGAAAACAGGAGGCAATATGACTTTAATTTTATCACTAGTAGTTCCGTTCGTATTTATGTTTGGAATTATGTATTTATTTTTAATCAGACCACAAAACAAACGTGAGGCACAACGTAAGAGTTTAGTTGATTCACTACAAAAGGGCGATCGCGTTCGTTCAGTTGGTGGAATCGTTGGAAGCGTTACAAGTGTTAACGATACGACAATTGTGATTCGTAGCGGATCTGGTGACATCGAGTTATTAAAAGAATCGATTGCTAATAAATTAGAAAACTAATAGGAGTATGATGGATATTAAAAAATATATTACGGATGTTCAAGACTATCCGAAACCGGGGATTGACTTTAAGGATATAACATCACTTATGGCCGATGGAAAAGCGTATAAGTATGTTGTAGAACAAATTACAGAAATTGCTAAACGTGAGAACGTTGAGCTAATTGTCGGACCAGAAGCACGTGGGTTTATCACGGGTTGTCCAGTTGCAACAAATTTAGAAATTGGATTTATTCCAGTTCGTAAGCCAGGTAAACTTCCGCGTGAAGTTATAACGCAAGAATACGATTTAGAGTATGGTAGCAATACTTTATGTATGCATAAGGATGATATTAAACCAGGTCAACGTATTTTGATCATTGATGATTTATTAGCTACTGGTGGAACGATGGGGGCAACAATTAAACTTATTGAACAACTAGGGGGAATTGTCGTTGGATTAGCATTTATCATCGAATTAGAAGAATTAGAAGGACGTAAGCAAATTGGGGACTACCCAGTTTACTCACTAGTTAAATACTAATGGAATCTTATAGCGATTTACAAAAACTATTAGAAGTATATATGCGCCAGGAGGATATTGAATTTATACATTCAGTATACCTTTTTGCTAAAAATGCACATGAGGGTCAAATGCGTAAGAGTGGTGATCCTTATATTATCCATCCAATAGCAGTTGCTGCCATCCTTGCTGAACGAAAATTAGACAGTCGTGTAATTGCTGCGGCGTTACTCCATGACGTCGTAGAAGATACTGATTGTACATCGGATGTAATTAATGACTTATTCGGTGAAGACATTGCGAAAATAGTTGAAGGTGTTACTAAACTTGGTAACATCAAAGGTTATAGTCTAGATGAGCGCCAAGCTGAAAATCACCGTAAGTTAATCTTATCAGCGGCCGAAGATACGCGTGTTCTATTAGTAAAACTTGCGGACCGTATGCATAATATTAAGACGCTAGGATTTATGAATGAAAGTAAGCAAAAGATTATTGCTAACGAAACGTTAGAAGTATATGCACCGATTGCTCACCGTCTTGGTATGTATAAGATGAAGTGGGAACTTGAAGATATGTCGTTTAAAGTTGTTAATCCTACTGAATATAATCGTATTGCCAAAAAACTGCAATTAAAACGAGAAGAGCGTGATGATATTGTTAAAAAGGAAGTTGAACGCCTTCACGAGTTGTTTGCAGTTAGCAACGTTGATGTAACGATAACGGGGCGTAGTAAACATATTTATAGTATCTATCGTAAAATAACTGAAAAAGGACAAATTTTCGAAGAACTAACAGATTTATTTGCTTTTAGAATTGTGACGAAGTCGATTGCTGATTGTTATTCAGTTTTAGGTGTTTTACACGAAAACTATAAACCGATTCCAATGCGCTTTAAAGACTATATTCCAACGCCAAAACACAATATGTATCAATCGATCCATACAACGGTAATTGCCGCTGACTCGATTCCTATCGAAGTACAAATTAGAACTGGTGATATGGATGAGGTTGCAGAATACGGAATTGCTGCCCATTGGTTGTATAAAAACTCCAACGATACGGACTCGATTCATAAGTCGATGCAAAATAAACTTTCATGGCTGACTGATGCCAAAAGCTTAGAAGGCGAAGGTTTAGATTCAATTGAGTTTATGGATCGAATCCAAGCCGATCACTTTTCGAAAAGTATCTTCGTATATACGCCACAAGGTGATATGATCGAACTTCCTGAAAATTCAACGGTCTTAGACTTTGCGTTCTATATCCATAGTGAACTTGGTTTCCAAGCACTTAGTGCTCAAGTTAATAATAAAGTTGTATCGTTATTTTACAAACTTAGCATCGGTGATGTAGTGAGCGTTGTTACGACGAAAAACTCGAAGCCGGAAGTTGATTGGATTAGAAAAGTAAAAACGACACGAGCGAAAGATGCGTTAAAGAAATACTTTAAAAATGATCAAAAACGAATTATTCGTAATGAAGGACGTCGTTTACTGTTAAATTACTTTTTAGAAGTAGAAGACGTTAATATGAAAGAAATTTTAGATTCTGACCGAATTTATCCTTTAGCTGAAAAGTTTGGAATTGGAACTCGTGATGACTTCTTATATGAAGTTGGAATCGGTGAAATCGAACTTACAGCTATTAAAAAGCACATCTTAAAACAAAATGATAATGTCGTAGTTAGTCGCTTACCCGAAGTTATTATCGAAGATGCGATTGAACCTAAAACATTTATTTTCTGTAAACGTTGTTCACCGATACCAGGTGACGAAATTAAAGCGATTCGTGCTAATGATAAGTACACTAATAGATATGTTATCCACCGCAATGAATGTTATCAACCATTTAAACTCAATGCTGCTCACTGGACAGATAATGCCTATCAACGTTCATATAAAGTGCGTTTACTAATTGAATTTAAAGATAAAATTGGTGGGATTGGTCAAATAGTTGGCGCAATCGTAAAGAATAACATTAATATAACATCGGTATATGCTCGTGGAGAGTTTGCCGGACTTGGGCTTTGTCGAGTTTCGATCGAAGTTAACTCGTCAGATGAGTTAAAACAAGTCATTGCTTCAATAAGAGAGTCTAACGATGTTGTAAAGGTAGAAAGAAGAATTGATGAGGAGCAGTATGAAAATAATTAAAAAATTTGTATTAAGCGATATGGGTGTAAATTGTTTTTTAATCCAATCCAATAACAAGATAATTCTAATTGATGCACCTTCAGGAATTGAGGCTGTAACTAACTATTTAGATGAGCATAATTTAAAACTAGATTATGTATTAGTTACCCACATTCACTTTGATCACATTTTAGGGGCTAATCACTTATATAAAAATGGTTATATTGACGAATTTTATGTTTCACCAAAAGAAATGGACTTATTCTTAGATAACAGTGAAAAAGGTAATCTTGGTGGTAAGTATGGACTAGAACTGAACTTCAATGGTAAAGTTAGTAATTTAGAAGATTTAGATGCGAAGGCCCTGGACTTAGAAATTGCTTATATTGAAGGACATTCAATGCAAAGTGCTGTATATATCTTCAATAAAGATAAGACAATATTTAGTGGAGATACGTTATTTCATGGAGCGATTGGCCGTAGCGACTTCCCATACGGAGACTACAATAAGTTAAGAGATGGAATCAACGAAAAAATTATGATTAAAGAAGATTATAAAGTTTATCCAGGACATGGATTTATGACGACGACAACTGCCGAAAAAGGCAACCATCTACTAGGAAAAGGAGAGTAATGCGAGGAAAGTTAATAGTATTTTCAGGACCTAGTGGTGTTGGAAAAGGAACAATTAGAGAAGCGATGAAATTTAATAATTTTAAATTCTCAATATCACTTACAACACGTGAAATTAGGCCAGGTGAAACCGATGGAATTCACTATCATTATGTAACTAAAGAGTTTTTCCAAAAGCGAATTGATGATGGAAAAATGCTGGAACATGCTGAGTTTGTTGGAAATTTTTATGGTACAGATTTAGAATTCGTTAACCAAGAGCTGGAAAATGGAAAAAATGTATTTCTAGAAATTGAATGTCAAGGAGCACTTCAAGTTTTAGACAAGGTTGAGGATGTTGTTTCAATCTTTGTCGTTCCACCAAGTTTAGAGGAGTTAGAATCAAGACTACGTACTCGTGGGACAGAAGATGAAGAAACGCTGCAAAAACGTCTAGCTAAAGCTCGTGAGGAACTAGCGCTTAAAAACCACTACAAATATGTAGTAATTAATGATGAAGTTCATCGCGCAGCATATGAAATTGATCAAATTTTAGACCAAGAAATAAACAAAGCATAGTTTTATCTATGCTTTATTTTCTATTTAAATTAGAGGGAGCACAATGATCACATTAAGCAATATCTCCAAACATTATGGAAGTGAAGTACTATTCCAAAATGTTAACTTAACTATCAACAAACATGATAAGGTCGCAATTATCGGTGATAATGGGGTTGGAAAGACAACACTATTAAAAATAATATTGGACGATAGTTTGGCTACTGACGGTGAAGTTAGGAGCAATAAATTATCAATTGGTTATTTATCCCAAAGAGTAATTGAAGATGTAAAAAACACAGCAATGCAAGAGTTTAACCAAGTTTTCCGACAAATTACCAATACCGAAGCTTTGATGTTTGAAGTTCTTGAACAGTTGGAAACCGATCCTAGTAATGAACTATTAGTTGCCAAATACGGGCAATTGGAAAACAAGTTTTTACAACTGGGAGGATATGATAAGCAAGTTGAAATTAATAAGATGTTAACGGCCTTTGGCTTTAGTGAAGCCGACGTTAATCGAACTATTGAATCATTTAGTGGGGGAGAACGAACGAAGCTAGCACTGATTAAATTACTGCTGTTAAAACCAGATTATTTACTTTTAGATGAACCGACCAACCACTTAGATATTCAAACGATTGAATGGCTAGAATCTTATTTAAGAAGCTACGAAGGGGCGGTAATTATTATCTCCCACGATCGATATTTTTTAGATAAGGTAGTAACCAAAATTATCGAGATTGAAAACCAGACTGTGAGTCGATACAATACAAACTATACCAACTATTTAATTGAAAAAGAGTTGCGTTATAATCACCAGTTAGCTAACTATGAACGCCAACAAAAGGAAATCACCGAATTAAATAGCTTCATCGAACGTTTCCGTAACAAACCGAGTAAGATTGGTCAAGTAAACGATCGTAAAAGTAAGTTGGAGCGAATGGAAATCATTCCCAAGCCCCTCGATCATTTTAAGAAAATCAGCTTCGAGTTTGAGAGTTTACATTTAAAACGTAGTAGTTATGTCGAAATCATCGATGGAGAAATCGGTTATCCAGATGATGATACCTTAATTCAAGGCTTGAACTTGCGAGTAGATGGTGGTGATAAGATTGGGATTATTGGTCCGAATGGAATCGGTAAAACGACACTGTTAAAGACGATGCTAAAGCAAATTCCCATCAAAAGCGGTCAAGTCCTACTGCATCAAAAGATTAAAATCGGATATTTTGACCAGCAGCAAAATGATTTGGATACGAGCAAGACGATATTCGACGTAATCAAGCCATACATGCCCGATGAGAGCGATAGTTTCATCAGGCGATATCTAGGTCGCTTTTTATTTACCGGCCGTGACGTCTTTAAAAAGATCGGTGATTTGTCTGGTGGAGAAAAGATTCGAGTTGTTCTGGCGCAGTTTGCTCTAGAAGAGTATGATCTAATCATTTTGGATGAGCCAACCAACCACTTGGATTTAAAAAGCAAGGAAGTGTTAGGAGAAGCCCTGATGACTTATCAAGGAACGATTTTATGTGTATCCCACGATCGTTACTTTATGAATCAATTAATTAAGAAATATGTATTGCTTCAACCTCATAGTTATTCAATTTTTGAAGGAAAGTACGATAACTATGTGGACTATATGGAACAAACTGTAAAGGTTCAAAAGGAAAAGAAGCAAAAACAAATCGTAACCAAAAAGAAAATCAATCGTAACTTAGGGAAGCTTGAGAAGAAAATTGAAAATCAAGAACAAGAACTTAGCCAACTTACTGAGCAAAGTATGCTACCAGAAATTTACAATGACTTTGTTAAAGCGGATGCGTTGCGATTGCAAATTGCTGAGTGCGATAAACAATTGAATTTACTGATGGAAGAATATGAAAATGAACTAATGAAAGAGGTATAAGATGTTTACTAATAAAGCCAAAGAAGCAACATTTGTTGTATTTGATTTAGAGACGACAGGATTTAGTCCGGTCAATGATCAAATAATTGAAATTGGAGCAGTAAAAGTTGATAGTGAAGGAGTTGTAATTAGCCGTTTTTCAAAATTTGTTAAACTATACAAAGTTGCTAAACTATCACCAAAGATCAAAGAATTAACGCAAATAACTGATAATATGTTAGAGCTACAAGGAGAGGACGTTCACGAAGTGATGGATGAGTTTTGTAATTTCATCGGTGACGCAGTTTTAGTTGCCCAAAACGCTAAGTTCGATATTTCATTTATGGCCGGATACTTTATTGAGTTTCACAAACTAACTTACTCACGCCTGTGTTTTGATACGATTAAATTTGCTAAAGTATTAATGCCAAACGAAGATAGTTATCGATTAACAGTATTAGCACCGATGTTTGGCGTAGAGTATGATGCCAATGCTCACCACCGTGCCGACTACGATGCAGAGATTACAGCAAAAATATTTGCCAAACAACTAGCGTCATTAAATATAACTGAAACGACAACAATTTTAGACATGATCAATTTAGAGGCGAGTGAACTGATTACAAGCAAACAGGAGAGTTTCTTAAACTCACTGATGCAAAAACATGGAATAAGATCAAATCAAATGGAATTTTTCAATAAACAAACTGCTTCAGCACACATTGATATTATCTTAAACAGCGGTAAATAATGTCTAATTTTCAAATAAAGCTAATCGCCTTAATTACAATGACAATCGATCATATTGGTTATATTTTAATTCCCGCAACTAGTGTCTATTATGAACCATTACGGACAATTGGACGTCTGTCGTTTATTTTATTTGCCTTTTTAATCACGGAAGGTTTAAGCAAAACTAAGAATCAAAATCGCTATATGGCAACCTTATTTGCATTTGCCTTTGTCATGGATATCCCCCGTTTGTTCTTTGACTTGCAGTACTTCCCCAACGTTTTCTATACTTTAGGGATGGGAGCATTAGCGGTTTATTTAATCAAGCATTTTGATAATGTTATTTTACAAATTGTATCAGTTTTAGCCATGATGTATTTTGCTACGGCACTAAATGTCGATTATGGTGCATTTGGAATTATGGTCATCGTCGTAATTGAAGTGGCGAAGATGATTACAAACGATATTAAAATACTGCGTGAGGTGGTCATGGCTAGTGGTTATTTCTTACTGATGACGCTGTTTGAACAACCGAGCATTCAGATGTTTGGAATCTACTCATTTCTGATTATCATGCTTTACAATGGTCAACGTGGATTTTATCACCCTAAACTAAAATATTTGATTTATGTATATTACCCACTGCATTTAGTGGTATTGTATGGAATTAGTTTAGTACTGTAGGAGGACAATGTTAGAAATTGCAAAAATAGCAGACTTAGAACAAATAGTCATAATTGTTAAAGACGCACAAGCGCGAATGAAGCAAGATAATTTAATTCAGTGGCAAGATGGCTATCCCACTCGAGAAATACTCGCTACCGATATCGACAAAGGACAGATGTATAAGCTAGAAATTGCTGGTCAAGTTGCTGGGATTTGCGTAATTAATGATGATTATTATAGCCAGTATCCAAATACCCTTGACAAAGAACAGTGTTTAATGATCCATCGCGTTGCTGTGAGCAGTAAGTTCTTAAACTATGGAGTTGGAACGCAACTACTAAACGGAAGCTGTGAATTGATCAAACAATTTGGTTTTGATTATGCAGTTATTGATACTAATAGCCAAAACTTGAAGATGATCAAATTGATTGAAAAAGCGAACTTCACATACGTTAGTGACTTTGAATTAGTCGAAAATGCCCCGCTTTGGAAGGTCTTTGTAAAACGATTAAGCGTATAAATGACATAAGATTGCCAGTTTGTTATAATTGTTGTAGAAAGACGGAGGTATTTTAATTATGGAAAAAGATTTTTATATTCAAGAAGTACGTGTTGGGAGAAAAGTAGAAAACTTTACTGCACCAGCATTTGACCCACAAACTGGAGAGTTTATTACAGTAAGTTTACAAGAAAATATGGATGCAGGAAAATGGACAATTTTATTTTTCTGGCCTAAGGACTTTACATTCGTTTGTCCAACGGAAATTATTGGGTTCAGTGATCGCGTAGCTGACTTTGCAGCAGAAGACGCTGTAATCTACGGAGTATCAACTGATTCAACTCACGTTCACCAAGCATGGACAAAGTTAGATCCAAAAGATGGTGGAATTGGAAAAGTAAACTTCCCATTAGTACAAGATTCTTCTCACGCATTATCAGAAGCATTCGGAATTTTAATTGAAGAAGAAGGTGTTGCACTTCGTGGAACATTTATGATTTCTCCAGAAGGTGTTTTAGAGCACTCAACAATCAACAACTTAAACGTTGGTCGTAATGTTGAAGAGTCATTAAGAACTTTAACTGCTTTAAAATCAGGTGGACTATGTCCATTAAACTGGAAAAAAGGTGACGCAACTTTAAACTAGTTTTTAAATATCTTGAAGGCACTCTAAAATAGAGTGTTTTCTTTTTTGTTATCAATTATTATTTAATATAGTCAATGTTTATGCATATGAAAACGGTTTAATATAATTGTGTAAACTATTGCTTTTTTTTTTATGGTGTGGTATAATTGTGAGGTATGATATATATTAGGAGGAACAATGAAAGCGTTTTTTAGTAAACTAGGTCAAACATTTATGTTACCTATCGCGTTACTTCCAGCTGCTGGAATCATGCTTGGAGTTGGTGGTTCATTCACTAATCAAAGCATGATTGACGCATATGGATTAACAATTTTAGAAGATGGTACAATGTTAAATACATTTTTAACTGTACTAACTGCAGCAGGGGACATCGTGTTCGCCAACTTACCGGTAATGTTCGCAATTGCTTTAGCAATTGGTTTTGCCAAAAAAGAAAAAGGAGCAGCAGCTCTTGCAGCATTAATGGCATTTTTAATTATGAACGTGTCAATTTCACAACTAATGTCTGCTTTAGATATGGTAGCTGAAAATGGAGATTTAACTATCTTAAACATGACATTTTCAGGGATGACTGCTTCAGCATTAGGTGTATCTGGTACACTTAGTATGGGGGTATTCGGTGGTATTATTGCTGGGGGGATTACAGCATTCTTACACAACCGTTATATCGATGCAAAATTACCAGATTTCTTAGGATTCTTTGCAGGTCCACGTTTAGTGCCAATCGTTGCATCATTTGCAGCATTATTCTATGGAATGATTTTAGTATTTATCTGGCCATTCATTGGGGGAGCATTATCAGCAATGGGTACAGCTTTAGGTACTTTAATTGAAAACGACTTAGGATGGATTGCATCATTAATCTTTGGACTTATTGAGCGTTCTTTAATTCCATTCGGATTACACCACGTATTCTATCTGCCACTTTGGCAAACTTCTGTAGGTGGAACTTTCTTAATTGATGGAGAAACTATCTACGGTACGCAAAATGCATTCTTTGCAGCACTAGGGGCAAGTGACTTTACAAACTTCCCAGCAACAAACTTTATGACTGGTAAATTCCCATTCATGATCTTCGGTCTTCCTGCAGCAGCGTACGCAATGTACACTACAGCTGACCAAGAAAACAAAAAAGAAGTATTAGGTCTTTTATTCTCAGTTGGATTTACAGCAATGCTTACAGGTATTACTGAGCCAATCGAATTTACATTCTTATTCTTAGCACCAGTGTTATACTATGGTATTCACGTACCACTTGCAGGTATTTCATTCATGTTAATGGATTTACTAAATGTTAAAGTTGGTATGACTTTCTCAGGTGGGTTAATTGACTTCACATTATTCGGTATTCTTCCAGGTGTAACTGGAGCAGAAAATAACTGGTACATGATTATTGTTGTTGGTGTTGTATATGCAGTAATTTACTTCGTATTATTTAGATGGTATATTTTAAAATTTGATATTCCAACACCAGGTCGTGGTGGAGCAGCAGTTAAAATGATGTCTAAACAAGAATATCGTGATGCAAAAGCTAATGGAGCTAGCGACGAGTTAATTTTAAACATCGTTGAAGCTTTAGGTGGAGTAGATAATATTGTTGACGTAGATGCTTGTATTACAAGATTACGTGTTACTGTTAGAGATAACTCTAAAGTATCTGATAACGCTGTATGGCAATCATTAGGTGCAAGTGGAGTAGTTATTAACGGAAATGCAATTCAAGCAATTTACGGTGCTAAAGCAGCTGAATACAAGCCTTTAGTAAACGAAGTGTGTGGACTGGAGTAATATGAGTTATTATTGGCGTAGAATTGGATCGTATATAATAGATTTAAGTGTTATATCAATGATCTCACAAATAATTTTTGGATTTTTGGGAACTAGTTTCAAACTTACGGGAACTAATATTTATATTGACATATTGATAATTTATGGTTTTTTAATATTCGCTGTACTAGTTGCAGTGACTTATAATGTTGCTTGTTACCACTACTTCAAATATCCACTTGGAAAATTGTTAATGGGAATCAAGGTACTTAATCATCGTCAGCGTCGAGTTTCGACTCGCGTCTATGCAAAACGAGAGTTTAATAAATACTTTTATATGTATGCAACATTATGTCTTTATCTACCTTACCAATTTATCAGATACGTTTTGCCACATAAACAAACATATCATGAACGTCAATCGAATACCCATATTTTTATTTAAGCAAAATGCTCTACCTTTTGGTAGAGTTTTTTCATAATACATTGTATAATATTATAGTTAGAAAATAATAAGGAGCACAATGGATAATATTAAACAAACAATCGAAAATGCAAAACAATCACCAGTAGAAACATACGATGCAACTGAGTTAAGTGTCGAAGAAGTACTAGCGCAGATTGAGAGTTCAATGCAATCGATGGACGAAAACACTAAACGCCGTGTGGTGTTTACTAATAGTGGTGAAACTTTTGAAGATGTTTTAGATAATAAAAAATAATAAACCTAATACTTTGTAATTAATATTTTAAAAAAGTTATATAAGTTATGGTTATGATATAATATGTATAGTACAAGGAGGAATGTTGAAAAATTATATATTTAATACTAATTTTGTTGCAGCGGGTCAACATCGTTTAGAACTAGTAAAAAAACAAAAAGATTATATGATTAATTGTGATGGACAAATAATTATTACTTCGAATCGTTCGTTATATAATTATAATGACTACCTCGAGTTTACCGAACCTCATGTTAAATCACTTTGCTATGGATTATATATTGAGAACAGTAACGGAAAGATTAAAGTTGACAATCATTTTCCGAAAACCAAAGCGTTGTTTATCGGTTCAATGTGGAAGAATGAAGATATCTACATTGTCGCTAATAATGGTTTTTTTACCAATGGTAGTCATTTTAACTACTTTTTAAAGACTGAAGATAACAAAAATAGTCGATCATTATATGAATTAGATAAAATATATATAATTTATATTAAGGGCGATATGACTGATAATATTTTACTTCAAGATTATATAGTGGAGTACAACGCTGATACAAATACATCAATGATTACATTTTATCAAATCAAGCCCGAACAAATCTTAAATTATATATCTGGATACAGCTATGGTTTCTCAGACCTTAAGGAAGATACATTATTATTAAATAGTGTAAATGAAGGATATGCAATTGGTAATAACTTTAATCTGGCTAGTCTAAATGATAATGTCGAGCATGTTGATCAATTTTTCTTTGTAAATAAATATATTGAGAATATGATTAAAGGAACTGCTAAATGATTAAAATTACAAATTTGAATATGTATATGGATGATCAAATCGTATTAGAAGATATAAATATGTATTTTGGACGTGAAACTTATTTATTGAACGGTCAAATGCATAAGCGAAAAACATTGTTCATCGATAAACTTGCTACATCGTTTATTAAGTACAATAGCAACATTGAATATGTCGGTGAGTCGGGGATTGTCTACTTGCCTAGATATCAAATTTTAATGCAAGATCTAACCGTACAACAAAATATTGATTTTTTCGCAAAGTTTTTTAATACCCCTTCAATCAAAGTCAAGGTCATAATCAATCATTTTGAGCTGGATAATTTCCTTAATCGAAAAATCGATTCACTTAGTAGCGACACTAAACAACTAGTTAGAATCGTCTGTGTATTTTTAAATATCAACGCTTCAGTATATTTACTAGATAATATAACTGAACATTTAAGTCGAGCGCAGATCGATTTAGTTAAAATGTATTTAAAGCAAGTCGATACTAATTGTACCTTAATTTTTAGCAAACTAAACTCGCATGGAATTGAAGAATTTAATCCGCGTATCTTAAATATAGTTGATAAAAAATTTGTATATGAGGAGAAGTAATGTCGAAAACCATTTTTAATATGTTAGTCAACTCCAAGTATCGAGCTTTATATCTGGCTTTATTTGTGCTGATCAGTATTATCTTAAACGTTTATATTTATTTAGATCCGTTAAACTTTTCGATTTTGTTGTATATTAGCTTTGTTGCAACATATATTAGCCTAGTATTATCGTTTGAAGTTTCTATTCAGGAATCACGAAACTTTATGTATGATTATCTAAAGACGCTTAAAGGTGAAAACTTTGTAATGACCTATCGCAGCGTGGCAATATTTAATTGGAGTGCCCCAATAACAATCTTTATGAGTATCTTGCTTAATACGATATATATCAAAGATGTATATATCACTCAGCAATTAATTTATCTAGCTTTAATTTTACTGTGTAACTATTTTTATATTTACTTTTTACAATATGTTTCAGTTAATATCAAAAACGAATTAGTTCGCAATACTGTTATTACAGCGGTTACATTAATTTCACTATTATCATTAATGACACGTAGTCTATCGACATATTTAATTTTTGTAACGATAACTGGACTGTTTTTAGCAATAACATATATGAATCGACGCCTGGGAGAAGAACTTAAACGTGAAAGCGATGAAGTAGCGTAATTGACATAAATAAAAGTAGCTAGTAAACTAGCTACTTTAAATTTATTTTTGTTTGTTCATTGATTTTATTCATGGCTCCGAGTAACATTGCTTGATATCGATTATACTCTAAAGCTGCATTTGCATAGTCTTGAATATTTTCATGTTTCCAGATTGTTGGATCAAATGTCGCAATTATATGTAAAGGATCGACAACTTCATTTAAGAATTGTGCTTTAATCGCTACGTATATTTTAATGATCGAATAGACATTTAATAACCTAGTATTAGTCGATACAGTGTTAATATAAGCAGCAGTAGAAACAGTAGCTAACGTTTGCTCATTACCGATTCTTGTCACGAGACTATTAATCTCCGTAACTTTTTCTTCTTGAGTAAGACGGTTATATTGCGCTGTCACCTTATTACGAGCATTGATTCCTAAATTCAAATTATCTTTTAGATACGTATTTTTAAGTAATTCAGTATAGTAATCTAGAAGTTCTATTTCATATATTTTATTATTTTCTTGCATAATACCCCACAGTTTTTATATTTATATCCATTATAACATATATGCGAATAAAAGTACACAAAGGAGATAAAGTGACCAAATTAGAACGTTTAAAACTAGCTAAATCATATTTCCCGGATGCAACTCCGGAACTAAATTACAGTAATGAACTAGAGTTATTGCTAGCAGTGATGCTATCAGCGCAAACTACAGATAAGTCGGTAAATAAAGTAACGGATAAGTTATTTGCTAAGTATCAAACTGCTGATGATTATTTAAATGCTGATTTATTAGATATTCAAAAGATTATCAAGCCAATAGGATTGACCCAAAGAAAGTCCCAAAATATAATTGAAATATGTAAAATTTACAAATGCGATTTTAATTATAAGTTGCCGGTAGATCGTAAATTGTTAATGCAGATGCCTGGAATTGGTCAAAAAACTGCAAATGTTGTTTTAGCGATATTACACGATATGCCTTACATGGCTGTTGATACACATGTTCACCGCATTTGTAAACGACTGAAAATCATTCCAGAACATCGTAATGAACTGTATGCTGAATATACATTAGAACGCTTACTTAAAGGTGAAAATATTAATAGTTATCATCAAAGTTTAATATATTTTGGTAGATATCACTGCATGGCAATTAATCCAAACTGCACCAATTGTTTATTACAAGATGATTGTAGACATTATAAGAAAATACAAAAAGAAAAATAATCCAAACTTAATGGATTATTTTTTATTTTTAGGATCCATTGTACCATATACAATGGCAAAACCAATAATAGCATATAGATAATTGCTCGTTAATCCCGATATAACACCAAGTGTTATAGATGAATAAGCAATATGTTTTTCTAGTTGAAATTTCATAATTTTCCTCTCAATACCTCATATATAATGTATATATATTATAATATAACTGTTTAAAATACTATAAGTAACTTTACTTTACATAATATATATTATCGGAAGTTATATGTATATAAAGAAAAGAACTATTATCTAGTTCTCTATATTGTTATTCATACTCAATATACTCAGTTGTATAACTCTTATACATTAATCCACATGTAACTGCTAACATAATTAGATTAACTAACGTTACGGTTACAATTGTCACCTGATATGATAACTTTGTTAGTTCCATAACGTTAACCGTAATAATGTTGATTAAAACAGTTACTGCAGCGCTTGCATATAGACTTGAAAATTTTACATATCCCTTGAAATTAATCATATAGACAAATAGCAATGTTAATACTACTCCTGGTAAGAATCCAGCTAACATGTAAATAATGTTAATTTTCATAAAGCTACATAAAATGATAAAGATTACAAGTTGCACGGCGATTAACACCCCAAGTTGCATACTAAATGATTTGAGTTTATCAAAACGAACTTTTTTTCTAAGTCCTAAAATCATAAAATAACTATATCCCAGTGCTGGGGCTACAGTATAGGCAATAATCTCACTAACATCTTTAAATTCATTTAGTCCAAATAGTTTTTTAAATACGTATACTTGCACTAAAACGGCAATTAACGTACATATTACTCTAATTAGTTTATTTTTATTCATTTATATCACACCAAACTTTATTTTTATTTTGTAATATTATTATAACACTACTTATCATCAAATACTTGATATAATAATTATATGATAAACCAATAAGGAGAATGATATGTATAAAGGATATTTAATTGATTTGGATGGAACTGCATATTTAGGTTCTAAGGTAATAACGGAAACGATTGATTTTACTAATAAACTAAAGGAAAAAGGTATCCCGTTTAAGTTTGTAACTAACAACTCTTCGGCTACCGAGATTGATGTTGTGAATAAACTAACATCGATGGGTTACAATGTTGATACCCAAAACATCGTTACTACTGCTCGCGCTACTGGTAATTATTTAAAACGGGAAAAACCAGATGCTTCAGTATATATAATAGGTTCTGGAGGGGTTGTGAATGCACTTGAGGATGCGAACATTAAAATAACTGACGATTATACTAAGGCCGATACCGTAATTGTTGGGCTCGATCAACAAGTTACTTACGAAAAGCTTGCTAATGCTTGTTTAGCAGTTCGTAATGGTGCGACTTTCATCTCAACTAATCCAGATATCGCTCTGCCTAGTGAACGCGGAATGCTTCCAGGTAACGGGAGCATCGCTAAGGTAGTTGAAACATCAACTGAGGTAGAGCCAATTACAATAGGTAAACCCGAGCGTCACATTATGCAAGAAGCTTTAGATCAACTTGAACTGACTAATACTGAGGTAGCAATGATTGGTGATAACTATATGACAGATATTATGTCAGGTGTAAACATGGATATTGATACAATCTTTGTTAATACAGGGCTTACAAGACGTGAAGATTTAGGTAAATACGATGTACCACCTACTCACATTTGTGAAACACTTCATGACTTTATGGATAAAATATAACGAAAAAACCATCTATCAATTAAGATAGATGGCATTTATTATGCTATTTTAGCGTGTTTCCTTTTATAGTTAACAGTTAGTCCCGTGTATACTAGAAATAGTATTAAAAACTGGGGGATTCCATTTAAATTAACTTCAAATGAATAGGCAATAACAACACAGATAGTACTCACAATTGCAGCTATAACTGCAAAGATTACGAATATTAAAAATTGTTTTAACATAACAGCTCCTTAATTATTTATTTAAAGAGAAATATAATTAGACCCAAAATGTGAAGAAGGTCCGGATGCATATAGCAATCCGATCCCTTTTTATCTTCTCTTATAAAGATATTATATCATAGTTTCATGAAATTTTGTTTTTTTCGTATTTATTATACGAATTATAGAGTCGGTTAAATTCAACATGTTTTGAAAAAAGTAATTTATCACCTATTCTTTTTAATGCATTAATATTTTTAGTAAATAATTTCCTATTTAAATTATTTAAGTAAACTTCTATAAAACTGCTATGTGAAATATTATTCCTAATTATTCTTAATGTATCACCATTTTGAAAAAAATACTTTAATTCGCTATTTTGATATTTAAAAGGAATTATATCCTTAAAGGTTTTAAGTTCACCGAATTGTAATTTATTCATAATTAAATAATATTCACTTTCAACCTCAAATTTTTCCATTAGTTGATTTAAATATTTAATCTTTCGTTCTGATCTCTCATTCCGTTGACTACATTCAACTCTACTAATAACAAGCTTCAAATCTTTAATAATTTCTAATTTTATCTCATTTGTAGTATCACAACTGTCATATTTATTTGCAAGAGCAATACCTATTTGAGTTTTTATTAATTTTTCATACTCAAACAAATTTTCTCTAATATTCATAGTGATATTTTTATCTGATAAATACATGTCCACATATGATGATAAGTTGGTTTTATATGGATATACATGTTTTCCTGACTTTTTTCCTACATGATAATAATGCTTATATGGAGATATCAAATTGATATAACCAACTTCTGTTAGTAATCTCTGTTCATCAACATTATCTATTTCTACTTTTTTATTTAATTCCAAATGTTCTATTTGTTCCTCAATACACAAACTCTTTTTTGTCATTTTCCTCCTATTCACAATAATCAATATTTGATCTATCATTTTTTATTGTCCTCATAATAACTCTGCAGTTCCCTATTAACTATATTATAGCAAAATGAACTAACATTATGTCAGTTCATCACTTCATAATATAAGTGTTATTTCATAAGTTATTATTTATATAGATTTGCTATTAATTGTTTTGTTTCATCTAAAGATAATTTATAATAACATGATCCATTACTATCTGCCGCACGGTTAGCAATTAAATCGTTATCTAACACTCCTTGAGCTATTTCTACGTCTTCCAAGTAAACGACACCACCAAAGCGAGCAAACACCTCATTTAGTGCTTTAACTGTCTTAGCTGCCAAGTCAGCATCTGTACGGTTAAATTCAAAGACATTAACTCCAAGATTTTCAAATTTGATTAAGCTATTGCCTTCTTTAAGATCTTTGTGATAGTATAGTTCTAATAACTTAGGTTGAACAATCGCAAGTCCAATACCATGTGTTAAGTCTGTAAAGGCACTAATTTCATGCTCTAATGTATGTGCAAACCAGTCGCTTCCTGGTCTTGATAATCTAGTTAAACCATTTAAGGCTAATGTACTTGACCAAAAGATATTTGCTAAATCTTCATAGTTGTTTGAACTAATATAGTTATCACCATGAGCAATTGTATTTTTCATAATTGCTTCTACTAATCGGTCATCGATTCCATCATCTGTGTGTGATCCAAAATAGTTCTCACATAAGTGCGATAAGATATCACATAATCCTGCACGTTTATGATACTCAGGTAATGTTTCAAGAACTGTTGGATCTTCGTATGTAAACTTAGGAGCTAATAAGGGGTTTCCATATCCAAGTTTTAAATCAAATTCCGGGTTAGTCATTACTCCACCACTATTCATTTCACTACCTGTTGCAGCAACAGTAATTACTGTTCCAATATTTGGAATTTTAGAGTCGATAATTGGGTGTTCGTTCTTATTAGTAATAATATCCCATACATCTGATTCACATGCTGCTCCTACTGCCATATGTTTAGAGTTATCTAAAACGCTTCCACCACCTAAAGCTAGAATAAAATCAATATTATTTTCTTTAATCATTTTAATTCCAGCTCGGGCTGTATCAACTTCCGGATTAGGTTTAATTCCATCTAATTCTAAGTATTCAATTCCACTTGCATCAAGAATACTTGTTACTTTATCATAGATTCCTGAACGCTTTATACTTCCACCACCAGAAGTGATTAGGATTGGTCCGTTAGTGTACGCTTTTACACTCTCACCTATAGTATCTAACATTTCAGTTCCGAAATGAATTTTTGTTTCCATATTTAATATAAAATTTTTCATATATCTCCTTTGATTGCTATACATATTATACAACTATATTTAATTGTGAGTTTATAAATGTTTAAATAAACTATAAAGTTAAGATAATTCACTTTGTCCATTTATGTTCTGCTTTAGAGATAAAGGAAACAACCAGCACTAATCCTAAGGGGAATTGTACTGGTTGTATATGTATTTACTTAATTTTTGATAATGGTGATGATTCTGGCTCACCATTTGGTTTTGGCAGTAAGTTAAATGTGATTAAATCAAAGATATCAAACTCGTCGTCTTTATCAATAGTTGCTAGGGCTTCACGAACACGCAATACTTGAGAACGTAATTCACCTTCATCCTTCATACTACTGATTGTCTGAAGTAATAATTCATTAATTTCCTTCTTCGCTTTTAATACATCGTTGGCTTCAGTTTCTAAGATATGCTTGTGCAGATAATAGTTTACAATCAGTTTATTGAACTTAAATTCAATTGTAATATTATCGACAGATATATACTTGTCATGATAGTTTTGCATCAGGTTGTAATATTCTTCAATGTCGTCTTCAAAGAAATGCTCTACTACTAAGTTATAGTAAGATAGATAAGCGTCAAATTCAATGTCCGCTTCAATAGCAATAAGCATTAAACGAGCACCTAAATATATATTCTTTTCAGCTAATGCTTGATAGATTGCTCTTTTTAAACAATACAATGTTGGAAAAGTCTCAACAGATAATTTTAAGTATTTAGACTCTATATTATTACTTTTATCCGCAGCGGCAAACGCTAAAAGTTCATAAAATTTACCGATTTGCTCTTTTTCCAATAAGTATTCATTATGCCCTAAATATTCATTCACCTCAAGCTCTAATTGCTCGAAAGTGTATGATTTCATTTTTAAGTATAGTTCTTGCAATTTAATTGCATGCTTAGTTTTAGGTTCAATATTTTCAACTAATTCTTGCTTTTCACGTTTTGATAGATCAAACATTGTCTCTAATTCATAGTTCTTAAAATTAGCATATTTATTTTCAAAGTTTTTGCTCATAATTGCTCCATTCGTATATATTTTAGCATATTTTCACTAATTAATTACGGATATCAAAGGCCTCATTAAATACTTCTTGATAAAGCTCATTATCAAGGCTAATATATTTACTATCATCGTAGATTTTATTTGTAAGTAAGTCAGCTGCATCCTTATATTCTAAGGTTTCTGTTATCGCATTATAAATTTTATATGATACGAATATTTTTCGAAGAAAGATAATCTCCTCTTCTTTTATTTTTCGCTTATTATAAGAGTTTTCTGTATATTCACGAATCTGGCGAAAATATTTGTCATTAACTCGTTCCAGTTCATAAATCGCGATAACTTTTAAACACAAATCGTAATATCGTTCAATCGACTGTTTAATTACTCGTTCTCTAGTTCCTTTGTTTTCAACAATTTCTTGTAATAACATTACTTCTACTGCATCATTTGGTAACATATTTACTCCTCTATTTGTTCAATTAACGTTTTCAATTGGTTATTTAATTTACTTTTAAGGCAACAATTCCAGATTTGTTCGATTAAATTAGCAATTCCAGCAATATATTGATTATCAATTTTCAGCGATTGACGCTGATATCCCTCAAGTGCTAAGGTAAATGACCCTTGCTTGATTAACTCGATATCGGCTGTAACTTGTAGTGCTTTTCGATTTTCAAAGACAAAAGCCGCGAGATTGACTAGATATTCGCGTTTAAAGCATGGTTTTAGTTCAAGAACTTGACTTTTAAGGTAAATACTTAACAGTTCCTGATTCGATGTATAAGCGCATTTAAAGTCTGCTTGATCAAGACTACTATTACTTTTTAAATATCCCGCCTTCAACTTAGTAATGTTCTTACCTTGATTAATCAAGATGGCAATTTGCTTGCCGATAATTAAGGCATTTTCAAAGTTTATGTCATCGATCGATTTCGTTTCAACTTTTGTCAGTTTGAGCATCGTCCACGCTAAAGTATTATCATCTTGATATTGATATGATGTTGTTAGCGTATATTGCGCGAGCTTCTCAAGTCGAGATATAATCTTTGATGACTCGCTTTTAGCGGTTTCGATGCTGTTACTGTTGATCGCAATATAGATGCAACCACCGGGATTTAAGCAACTAGACGCCGCATTTAAATTATCTACGAGCGTGTGTAGTTGGATTACATGGAATATTTCTCCGATGAAAATCGCATCGTACTGCTTGGTGATACTTTTAAACAATAAGTTGTCCATCACCAAGTCAAAAAAGTCATGTAAGTCACCATCGATATGGGATTTAATTCGATCGTGTTGGTTGTGGTGTTGCCATAAAGTGTTGTCATCAATGATCAATTGATTGGAACACGCTGCTAGTTCTTGAATTATTAATTGTCTATTCATATTCCCTCTGTCCTAAATAATTATACTATAAATTTGGATAAAATAAAACTAGTCAGTTGAAAATCGCACTAGTTTAATTAAAATGGACTGCAAGTGAGCTTCCTTCAGGTCCGGTTGTTACTTCAATTTTATTACTAACTTGATTTTTAAGTTCTTCAACGTGAGAGATAATTCCAACGATGCGTCCTTCGCTTTCAATGCTAATTAGCGTGTCGATCGCCGAGTTCAGTGAATCAATATCCAAGCTTCCAAATCCTTCATCAATAAAGATTGTATCAATTTGAATTCCTCCACTGTTCATTTGAACAATATCACTTAAACCTAGAGCCATCGCCAAAGCAGCTTTGAAGGTTTCTCCTCCTGATAAACTTTTCACATCACGAACCTTAGTTGTGTAATTATCGACAATGTTCAAATCTAAACCTTGGGCTCCTCGACCGCGGTGTGGTGACTTATATTCTAATTCGAAACGATTGTTAGTCATCGCTTTAAAGTAGATATTCGCACGGGAAATTATTTGTTTGAAATATATTGCCAGCATATAACGTTCGAAGGAAATCTTACTTGTAGTTTTTCCGTTAGCAACATCACTAATATCGGCAATCAGTTGATAGGTATCAATTAACTTTCCGACTTTGTTTTCAATTGCCTTTAATGTATCAAGATCAGTTTTTTGACGATAACGATCAGCAACAAATTGCTCGTGAATTTGTGTTGTGGCATCAATCCTATCATTTAACTTAGTAATTGTTTGATTTAGCAAATCAACATCGATTGGTTGATACTCGCTGATAATTTGCTCGAGCGTTGTTTGGCGACCAGTTAACAGTACTGTATCGGTTAGATAATTATTGTACTCCGCTTTAATATAAGCTTGATTGCTTAACATCTCTGTAAGTTCAGCTAATGAATATGTATCAATTGACTTTTCAATATCTACTAAACTATCGTTCATCGCTTGAATTGATTGTTGCTCACTTTGAATATTAAGCATTAGGAATCCTAATTCTTTGGTGTTGATTAACGCTTGGTTTTCACATGCTTGTAAATTCTTAGCGGATTGTTCATAAGTGGATATTGTTTGCTTAATACCTTGCTGTAATTTATCAATCTCAGTTTCAATTTTGGGTTTAGCAGCTAGTTGCTCAGAACTTAAGGTTAGTTTAGCGCGCAAATCGTCTGCTGCATATTGATATTTAACTAAGTCTTGATTATTAGTAACAATCACTGCTGCTATTTCCGTTAATTTATTTTGTAGTGACTGCTTATCTAGTTGCGTACTAAGCTTAAGATTGATTGCTTCAAGTTCTTTTAAGTTAGTTGTTTGTTTATCGATTAATTCTTGATAATCTAGATCCGTAATTTGATGTTCTTCAGTCAGTTGGTTTGTTAGAGCTTTATCGACTTCTAATTTAGCCATCATTTGATTTATTTTATTGTTTAATTTATCAACGATTTGCTCTTGCTTTGCAATGTCTGTATCGGTAATATCACTCGTATTAATTGTTGCTGGGTTGGGGTGTTCAAGCGAACCACAAACACTACAAGGTTTCCCTGGCTCTAGTTTAGCAGCTAGCAATCCAGATTGAGTCGCAATATATGCAGCTCGATACTCACTTAGAGTCGCACTTTCTAGGTGATGAGCGCTATTAAGCGTTTGCAACTCTTGAGAGTTATTGATAATCTCATTATTTAACTGCTCGATTTGAATTTGGATTTGCTGTTGTTTAGTTAAATGCGCTAATTCATCTTTTGCAGAGCTAATCGCTAAATTGTTTTGTTCGAATTGTTGCTCAAGTATTTCAATTTGCTCAAGCTTAGTTGTTATTGTTGTTTTTTGAAGTTCAAGTTCATCAATCTGAGTTGTTAGTTTGCTAATCAAAGCTTGGTAGTTGTCAATCGACGTTTGCATCTCAACATGATCAGTAATTAGCTTAAGATGCGTTTGATAATCGTCTAGCTGCTCTTGCAGATCACTTACTTGTTCATATTGGGCGGTGATTTCGGTGTGAGCGTCACGTAATTTGGTAAGTTCGCCTATGGTTTGATCTTGCGTTTGTTGCAACTGCTCTTGTTGGAATATCGTTTGGTTTAGTTTATCCGTAGCGCGCGATAAATCCACGTGAATGCGTTGATAATTACTTATGACCGGCAGATGCTCAATAAAGTAGTTATATTTATTATAGATTGCTTGATTTTTTTGATAAGCATCAAGTTTCAATTGAATCTCTTGTAGTTCCGCTTGATCCTTCGTATGTTGTTGCGCTTTAGCAATCAGCTCTAAATTAGTTTGTAACTTAAGATTAAGCGTTTGTAAATGCTCCTCAATTTCCCCAACATTGACTTTAGTATTTTTATGCAAACGCGATAATTGCGCGGTATTTGCAATATTCGGGTAAGCATCGAGAATCGTGTTAATTTGTAATTCACTATCTTCAATTTTACGCTTTAGTTCACTACTATCAGTTCGCAGTTGTTCTTGAATCTTTTGAATGTGTCCGGTATCGAAGATTTTTCGGAAAATTACCTCTTTGCTTCGGGAATCACTCATAAGTAGTTTTTTAAACTCACCTTGTGGTAGCAACACTATTTGTTTGAACTGTTCTTTGGTTAACCCAAGTACTTCTTCAATTTTATTAGCAACTTCAATTTGCGCCGTGATAACCTGATCACCAAATTCTAGTTTTACACTCGCATCAATCTTCCGCATTCCCACGCCTCGAAGTTTCGGACGTTCTCCGGCTGGACAACGAGTGATTTTATACTTTTGATTTTTGACAGCAAACTCAAATTCAACTTGCGTCATTGTCTCAACTGGTGCAAAATCGCTGCGAAACATATCAAGTGTTCGGTCGCTTCCACTTGCACTTCCATATAAAGCGAAAGAGATTGCATCAAATATGGTAGTTTTCCCACTACCAGTTGGTCCCGAGATTACAAACATATTACTATTTTGAAGTTCCGTAAAATCGATTGTCTGAGTTTTCGGATATGGACCAAAGGCCGTAAATTTTATATTAAGTGGTCTCATTACGTTCTCCTTCAATTATTTTATTAGCAACGTTCATAAAGTACGCTAAACTTTCATCTTTAATTTCTGCTTCACTGTTTAAGTTATAAAATTCGACAAAGCTATCTTCTAGTGATTTTTGTTGGTTGGCAGCGATCTCATTGATTTCTACTGTTCGAAACTCACGGTCAATTTGCATCACGCTTGGATACTTGGTTCTTATCTTCTCTAATGGATTTACAACTTGCCCTTCATCTAGCAATTTAATAACCACGTAATCTTCGCTATATTGATGAGCATCAAGCTCGGATGTATGTAAACTGACACTTCGCATTTGATGAAGTAAATTAAACTTATGGTAAGTTGAAGTTATCTCGCTAGTAATATTATGGATATAGTATCCATTCTTATTGTTCCGCTCTCCAATTGAGTATGGCAAAATAGATCCACTATAGTAGATGTTTGGTCGAATAAATGAATGACGATGCACGTGCCCTGCTAACACTAAATCAAAGTCATGGTAGACGCTTCCGTCAGTGAACTCACTACCACCTAAAGCTAAAGGTCTAATTGCTGAGTCCTCTTCAATATCATTGTTACCGGTAATTATATAACTGTGATCGATGATAACGTTTTTCATATTGCGATCAAGTTCAATTTGGCCGACGATTAGTTTCTTGAGTTGATTAAAGTCACTAACTTTTTCGCCTAAAATAATGCTCGCTTGTTCTAAACTTAGAAATGGCAGCATATAAAAGTTTGTGTTGCCGATCGTTTTTAAAACAAATAAGACATCTTTACTCACAATTTCAATGCGGCTTGCTTTTAATAGTTCACTCGTATAGTCCAAGCGCTTCATACTATCGTGGTTTCCATTGATTACAAGTATATCAATATCGTATTTCGCTGCATTATTTAGAAAGTCACTCCATAATCCCACCGCATCTACTGGGGCAACTCCCCGATCAAAAACATCTCCAGCGATTACTAGCACGTCAATCTCACTGCTGGCGATGATATATAATGTTTGATTTAAGATAAATTCTTGGTCTTCAATCATTGAAAAACCATTGACAATTTTTCCTAAATGTAAATCACTTATGTGTAAAATATTCATTAAACTCCTTGATTATATTATAAACGATATTTTGAATAGGAGTTGTATTAGTAGCTTTAACAATTGCCACTAACTAGTAACGTTAAGATATGATTCAGTTTGCCAAATATTATGGTATAATTGTAAATGATACGATGGAATAATTACAAGATTGCATCGACACTGGAGGAAAAGTGAATAAAATAAATTACAAAGCATTTAACCGTTTAGTCGCACTATTAACTTTTTTAGTAATTATTGGGATATTTTATTCTTTAAATTTACTAGATAGCGTGAAAAATGTGTTTATTGCACTAACACCATTTTATTTAGCATTTATAATAATTTGGATCATGAAACCACTATCTGTATTCTTACATGAAAAGCGGGGAATTGCTCAAAAGAAAGCAAACTTATTAGCGATTTTAATCAACTTGTTAATTTTACTAGTTACACTGTTTATTGTCGTACCGGTATTAATTGCTCAAGTTTGGGATATTACGCAAAATAGTACCCAAATAATTTCAAGCATTAGTGCAAATATTGACAAACTTGGTGAATACTTTAGAATTCAACAAATCGATATTATTCAAGAAATTCAAATGAAGGTTGATGAGTATTTAAACCTAAAGTCAGTTCAAGATGTTATTTCCAACTTCGACTTTGGAATTATAACTAATACGCTGAACGCGATTGTTGGGGCTGTTGGTAGCGCTACAATGTTTGTAGTAAATATTATCTTTGCCTACATCTTAGCGATTTACTTATCTAATGACTTTGATGTATTTGTGGAAAAAAGTTTAAATCTAGTATTTAAAAACTCAAAGAAACAAAATAAAGAAGTATTTTTACAAGCGACAGATGCTTTATCAGGATACTTTAAAGGATTAATTACTGTATGTTTATTTGTGACGACAATCGTTACGGTTGGGGCAATCTTAATTGGCGTTCCTTCACCACTACTATTTGGAATCATTGCGGGACTTTTCAATATCATCCCATATCTTGGTCCAGTTTTAGGTGGAGTACCATTAATTTTAGTCGCTTTATCCCAAGGAATTCCTACAGCAATTCTCGCAATCATCATCGTATTTGGTACGCAGTTTGTTGAATCACAAATTTTGCAACCACGAATTATGGCAAGTAACACCGACTTGCACCCAATCACGGTTATCGTTGGATTAATTATCTTTGGATCATTATTTGGAGTAATTGGAATGATTATCTCAACTCCAGCGTTAGCTGTTATTTCGGTAATTATTAAAAATTCGAAACTTGACATTAGAATCTAGATATTACAATCTAAAGCTTACAACCTAGATATAAGCAAATCACCCAACAAAAGTTGGGTGATTTCTTTTTATATAAATAATAGTGATGCGAGGATAATGATATTAACGACGATTGCAAACTCAATTAATCGATCATTTAGCGTTCCTTGTAAAAAGTAACTTCCAACAAATAGATTAATAATAATTAAATCAATTAGTCCAATCATTCCGACTACCGCTGATATTGTAATAATTTCAATCTCTTGAATATATCGGAAAAATGCATATATTCCTAAGACTCCGTAGACTGATGATAATACTTCGATGATGTAAATAATAAAGAAACTTTGATTATTCTTTTCCTTGACCATTTTCATATATAGAAATAATAGGATTATATTAATAAATGTTGCTAGAAATAATCCTCCAACTATTGAAGAGGCTGTATCTGCAATTTTTAAAATTGAAAACGATAATCCGAGTTCAATCGTCGAACTAAATACCGCAGTCATTAAGAATATTACCCGTACACCGGCAATCACATTAAACATCTTGTGATAGTCTTTGATTTCACCTTTTTTCTCTTCTTTTAACATAGTGCTCCTTAGTTAAAATTATAACATAGAAACTGGTTACTTGCTTATAATGTGACGAGCAATGGCAATCCCATTAGCACCCGCTTGTGATAAACCACGTGTTAATCCAGCTCCATCTCCTGCTAGGTATAATCCCTTAATCGTTGTTTCAAAATTATTGTCTACCGCGAACCTAGAAGAGTAAAATTTCGCTTCTACTCCGTAAAATAATGTGTGTTCGCTGGCGATCCCTGGCGTGACGTGATCTAATGCTTCCATCATTTCGATTAAACTTCGCATCGTGTTATATGGAAGGACTAATCCTAAATCTCCAGGAACTGCCGTTGCTTGGGTTGGATTAATAAATAATTCATCAATACGTTTTTGCGTCGATCTTCTTCCTTTGATAATATCTCCATAACTTTGAATGATAATTGAACCATTAGAAATTTGATTTGCCAGTTTACTTACAGTATGCGCATACAAGTTAGGATCATCAAAATCAGTTAATTTGTGAGAAACAAGTAATGCAAAGTTAGTGTTGCTACTTCCTTTTGATTTATCTTTATAAGCGTGACCATTAGCAAGCATTGTTCCTGAGTGGTTTTCCACAACTACATGTCCACTTGGGTTTGAACAGAATGTACGTACAGTAGTTCCGACACTGGTGTTGAAAATAAACTTTCCTTCATATAAGTGTTTGTTGATGTCTTGCATAACAATGTCACTTGTTTCAACACGGACACCAATATCAACTTGGTTTTGTCCAGTAGAGATGTCGTATTTAGTAGCAATATCCTTAAGCCACTTACTTCCATCACGACCAACTGCTAAAATAACTTCATCAGCATATATTGTTTCATTAGCGGTTGTGATCCCAACAATTTTATTGTCCTCGATAACTAAATCAATAACTTCCGTTCTAAACATAAAGTCCACTTTAGCTTTTAAAGTTTCATAGATACTTTGCAGAATTTTTAAATTAATTTCCGTTCCTAAGTGACGAACCTTACTTCTTAATAGTTTTAACCCTTTGGCATATCCAATTTTCTCAATCTCTAAAACATGATCAGTTGTTGGATCGGTTATTGTATCTGGGGCACCGTGCTCTAAGTTGATATTATCAACACGTTTGATTAATTCCATAACCTTCGCATCATCTAAATAATCGGTAAGCCATCCTCCAAACTCAGTCGTAATATTGAATTTACCATCTGAATATGCACCGGCTCCACCAAATCCATCAGTAATCGAACATGCAGGGAAACATCCGGCATAGTCTTTCTTACGTGTGGCTACTGGACATTTGTCTAGTTTACCTTCTAAAATCGGACAACTTCTTTTATAAATATCTAGTCCCTTATCTACTAATAAAACTTGTTTATCACTGTTCTCAATAAACTCGTAACTGGCATAGACTCCTGCTGGTCCTGCTCCTACTATTATCACATCATATTTTTTCATATTATCACCTACCAAAATGTATTATATCACAATTTTACATTTTCTTTACAAAAACCCAAACTATGATATAATTAAAAGAAATGATAATAAGGAAAATGATGAATGAAACTATTAAAGTATTGCATCACCGTGCATCAATTCGTAAATATGATGATATGCCGATTTCTAGCACTCATCAAGATTTAATCAATGAAGCTATTTTTCGCAGTCCTACCGCTGGAAATATGCAGGACTTCTCGGTAATAATTGTTGATGAACCTGAGCTTAAAGCGCAGTTATCGACACTTTGTGACCATCAGCTGTTTATTAAGGAAGCACCACTACTGTATATCTTTGTTGCGGATTTTACAAGGTATGATAAGTATTTTAAACTGTGTAATGTTGATCAAAGTGAATTTAAGGCTCCCCATTTAGGATCGATGATGAATGCGATTATCGATAGTACTATCGCTGCTCAAAGCGCTAGTGTGGCGGCTAACAGTTTAGGTATTGGAACGTGTTATATTGGCGATATTGTGGAAAATTATGAAGCGGTAACCAAATTGCTAAACATAAACCCCAATACTATTCCAGTGACGATGTTGACGATGGGATATTATACTCAAGAACTGAAACTTAGTCCGAAAATTGATAAGTCGTTTATTTTTCATAAGAATATCTATAAGGAACCAACCGATAAGCAAATTCTCGAGATGTTTGAACTGAAAAAGGTTCCGAAAAAGTTTCAAGATCAGTTTGAGAATTTTGGCCAGTTTTACTACAAGCATAAAGTCGGAGCATCCTTTTCGGTCGAGATGGATCGCTCGATGCGAAAATATATTAGTAACTTTAACCATAACGAAAAAAAATAGTTGGCATTAGCCGACTATTTTCTTTATTTTGATTATAGAATTTCTAACCACTTTTCTGCTTTGAAGCTTGGGAATACACCTTTGTCAGTTACTAGGATTGGTCTTTTCACTAACATTCCATCCGTTGCTAATAATTCGTATTGCTCCTCTTCACTCATAGTTGGTAGTTTATCTTTTAATTGTAATTCACGATATAACATCCCCGAAGTATTGAAAAAGCGTTTTAAAGGTAATCCACTTTTAACATGTAAATCTTTAATCTGATCTGCACTAAATTTAGTTTCGACATTGTCGATGTGTTCAAACTCAATTGCTTCATCTTTTAAAAAGTTAAGGCTCTTCTTAACTGTTGAACATTTTGTATATCCGTATACTGTTGCTTTCATAAATTCCTCCTGTTTTAAGTAGTATATCAAAGTATTGAGCGAAACGCAAATCTTATGCTTGCTCCATTTGTTTCCAGTTGTACGCCCCATAGATAGCGTTAATTAAGTAGGCAGTAAACATAATGACCATCGCGCTATCTTTTAAGGTAATCCACATCACAATTGAGAATAAGTTTACTACAATCCATAAGTACCACTGCTCTGAGAAACGACGCGCCATTAGAATTTGAGCATATATTGATCCAAATGTTGTAAATGCATCGACAAATGGACGGGGGTTAGCTTCCATCCCTAATAGATTGTTGACAGTTGGCATTAAAAGTCCGATAACAATTGTTCCGATTGCAATTGCCACAATCGTTACAATCCAATCTCTTGTTGTAAATCCACGTGATGCTACAGTGTCACTATCGACATTGTAGTGTTTGTTCCACATGTATAAACCAATGAATTGCATTGGCAAGTAAAACCCAATATTAAGAATAAAGTCTCCAGCATAGTTGCTGTTATAGGCGATTATTCCATAACAAGTTACATTGATAAGTCCCCAAAAGTAATTATAACGATTTCCTTTGGCAACCAACACCACACACATAACTCCCGCTAAGGTCGTAAAAATTCCAAAAGGTGTATCCTGCCACATATAGCTCGTGATTAGTAACATTATCGTTACAACACTAATCAGTAGTTTTTCAAAGCGGCTCCACCCTTTAAATTGGTCGATAAAACCAGTAATAAAATTATTCATTAACTTCTCCTTTTTGATATAGAGTCACCGGCTTTTTAATACCATCGACCTTAATGCTTCCACATTTAGTGTAGAACTTATTGATGTTTCGGTAATACGTTGTACGATCGTACGTCAGCCCTACATAATCACCTAGTGACTGTAAGTCTCCGGCACTGAATTGCTTTCCAAGTAGTTCACTGATAATATCCGACTCAAATAAGGTTTTATTAAATATTTGCGTATAAACATCATTTTCAACATTGTCTAAAACCTTGCGCGCTAACGATTTGTGATCAAAAGCAATTTTCGTCTCATCATTTAACAAATCTTCTTTGTTGACAATCTCAAAGTCATCAGCAAGATTTTCCAACGAATCATAACTAACTACGGCATAAAATAAATTAGCAATATACCATCCTCGCGTGTCTCGATTCGGACTATCAAATACCCCAATGTGACGAACAAACATACTTGGTGTATCTAATTTCATCTGCGATTGGATTATTTCCATCGCTGTTTCATTGGCCATTTGACCGTACTCTACGTAATGCTCAGGGATTGCCCATTTACCATCAAATGGATCGTACTGCCCGGACTTATCTAATGCTCCTCGCTTGGACATTACTACTTTCATCTCGTCGCTCGCTTTGTCGTATGTTACTAAAAGTACACATGCCGTATAAGCATCCGGTACTATATATCCACGTTTATTTTTCGTCATAGTTTTTCCTTTAAAGTTTCATTTTGCAATTTTATTTTACCACATTAAATCATAGGCTGCAATTTTAAACAACTACAAGCTTCCTTAACTGCTATTTACAAACGTCTATAACGATTATCAACCACTAAATTTACGTGCTTTAAAATAAAATTTTAAAAAAAAGCCCACAAAGTGTAAAAAAAGTGTATACTACTTACAATACAAAATTGTATTACTACAATTAAATCCTAGATGAGGTTAAACTATATACAGTAGCAAAAGGCTGACTGCGTTGAGAGTATATTTTCTTAATCTAAATATTGCGAAGCTGCCATAGCAATACATCAAAAGCGTAATTTAATCATGTCAATATGATTTACTTTGTTATTAGCTTTTACATCTAATTTAACGGCAGCCAAGATAAGGCTGTCTTTTTTAATTGTCAAACAAAGGAGGAAAAAATGATTCAAGATTTATTAACACTAGTGCCACTAGTTATTACAATCTATTTAGCGGTAAAAACTAAAGACGTTATTATTGCTATTTATACTGGTATCGCCAGCGGAATACTGATACTTACGGGAGGTCACATTTTCAAGGCGATCTACTCGTTCTTTGGAGATTATTTAATTATCCAAATTACTGATAGTTATAATGCAGGGGTAATTGTCCTACTTGCATTTATTGGAGGATTTATCGCATTAATCGAGTATGCTGAGGGAGCAAATGCATTTGCCGAGAAAATCACTCGCTTTTTAAACACTAAAGTCAAAACGCAACTTGCGGCTTTTTTCTTTGGAGCGCTAATCTTCTTCTCTGATTTAGGGACACCCTTAATAGTTGGTCCAGTATTTTCACCACTATTTGATAAAATGAAAATTTGTCGTGCAAAGCTTGCGTATATTATTGACTCGACTGCTTCACCGATGGCCATAATGATTCCCTTTACTGGTTGGGGAGTATATATATTATCGCTAATTGATGCGCAAGTAGCAAATGGAGTATACGACGGTAACAGTGTTGAAATATTTATGAGTGCACTAGGATATCAATTCTACTCGATTCTTACTCTAGTGATTGTTCCAATTGTAATCATTGGTAAATTAGACATCTTATCGATGAATAAGAGTCAATTAGTCGACGAACAAAAGTCTGTTGCCAAGGCAACACATAGCGATGGACAAGCTAAATCAATTATCATCCCGTTGCTAGTTTTATTTACAGTGTTAATTGGGGGATTAATCGCAGTTGATTTTCCAAGAACACAATTAGTTGGATCAACGTTTAGAATTATTTTAGCAAGCGCGTATTTCTTAGCGAGCGTTAGTTTAATCTTAGTGGTGTGGTTATCGAAAAAAGATACACTACAAAACTTGTATAAAACATTTATTGGTGGTATTACTAAATCAAGCTACTTAGTAATCATCTTATTAGGAGCATGGTCACTTTCTTCAGTTATCGATAACTTAGGTACAGCTGATGTAATTACCGGTGTCTTAGATGCCCACGTTCCCCAATTTTTATACCCAACACTAATCTTTTTTGCTGGGGCAGTATTATCAGCATCAACTGGTAGTTCATGGGGAACGTTTGCAATATTAACGCCATTTGCATTTGGAATGACAGAAATTAGTAACATCGATCCAAGTTTACTAATGGGGGCAGTGCTTTCCGGTGGATTGTTTGGAGATCACCTATCACCAATAAGTGATACTACAATCTTATCTTCAACGGGAGCAAATGTTAACTTAATTGAACACGTGAAAACACAACTTCCATACGGAGTTATCAATGCCATCTCATCAATTATTTGTTTTATTGGTGCGGCAATTTATAGTTCATACTTGTGGCTACTTGTTGGACTTACTATTTCAGTTGTATCAATTGTTGTTATTAAGAAATACGAAACAAGCAATCAAAAAATGGAGGCGTTACATGAGTAAATTATGGAATGGTCGTTTCGGTAGTGATACTGATAAAAATACTGACCTTTACAATGCATCAATTACCTTTGACATTAAGCTTTTGCCATACGATATTAAGGCAAGTATCGCTCATGCCAAAGGTCTAAATCAAGCGAAGATTCTAACTGATATTGAACTTGCTGAGATTATTTCTGGACTTAATGATATTAATAGTGAGTACGAACTTAATCAAATTGAGTATTCAATCGCTGATGAAGACGTTCATATGCTAATTGAGCGTCTCCTAATTGAAAAAATTGGGGAAACGGGGAAAAAGGTGCATACTGCTCGTTCTCGTAATGACCAGGTAGCAATCGCAACAAGATTGTATACAATCGATCAATTACAAATAATCGAAACTAAATTAACTGCATGGGTCAACACATTGGATGAATTAAGTCAAAAGCATAAAGCCGATATTATGGCCGGATACACTCACTTGCAAGCGGCTCAACCAATTACTTTAGGTTTTTGGTTTGATGCTTACAAACAAATGTTTACTCGAGATTTAAAGAAAGTTGCTAACTGTATCGAACTAATGAGTGAAAGTCCCCTAGGAAGTGCGGCCTTAGCCGGGTCAAGTTATGACATCGATCGAAACTATACTGCAAGTTTACTAGGTTTAACTCCAACTCAAAACTCGATGGATAGTGTCGCTGATCGTGATTATATTATCGATAGTCTCTATATAACTTCGATGATTTCAATTCACCTATCAAAGATGGCAGAGGAAATTATCATCTTTAATTCACAAGTTTATAACTATATTACCTTAGATGATAAATATTCAACTGGAAGCAGCATTATGCCGCAAAAGAAAAATCCCGACATCGCCGAACTTGCTCGTGGTAAAAGTGCCCGAATGATCGGAAACTTAATGCAAATGCTAACTTTAATTAAAGGTACGCCACTTGCTTATAATAAAGACTTTCAAGAAGATAAAGAGCATTTATTTGATAGTATTGAGACAATCAAACTAACACTTGATGTCTTCTCACCAATGGTTACTACTGCTACTTTTAATTTAAAGAAAATGGAACAAGATTGTGAGTTAGGTTATATCAACGCAACGGACTTAGCAGACTACTTAGTTTTAAAAGGGATTCCATTTAGAGAATCACATCACATTGTTGGTTCTTTAGTAAAATATGCAGAATCAAATTCAATTAAGCTTACAGATATTGATTTAGACACATTTAAGCAGCATTCTGAGCTGATTGAAGCTGATATCTATGACTTTATCAGTGTACAAGCATGCTTAGCTAGGAGAACGACGCTAGGGGCTCCTGGCTGGTTTATGAATAAATAATTAAGAAATCGAACTTACAACTTACTTGTAGGCTCGATTTTTATTATATTACAATTTCTGTAGCAAAACTATGGGCGTTATTAAATTGATTAAACTATATTATACCTAAAGCTGTTAATTCATTTAACACTTGCTCTGAATTATCATTTGTAAAAGTAGCTTCCTCCAATATTTTTTCACAATTATTGTCATCAAACGGAATTTTAATTGAAGTATCATAGTCCTTTATTTCTTGTTCACTAGATAAATTTGCTGAGTCATATACTTTTATTTCTCTCTCTTTATTTAAAATTTCTTTTAGTGAATAGATATCTTCTTTATACACTCGTGTATATTCTTTATTTATTGTTGGATTAGAACTAATTATTTTATTATCGGGATAGCTAAATGTGACAGCTGTATTAAGGATACGTCCAATATCTCCAAGATAAATTTCATATTGATTTGATGATATTACATACTCAATAATATTGCCATTATCAATTCTTAAAATAATATATATGTTTCCTACATTAGTAAATTTTTGCTCAGTTTTAATTTTTATATTTCGATCATTATAACATGTGGCTACGTCGTAAATGGTCTCACTATCTTCATAGCACAATTCAAATTCTTCATTACTATAGTCATAGTCAAACCCAAATTCATAAGGAGCTGTAATGCGAGGTGTTCTTATGATCCATTTATTTAAATATATAAAAGATAGGCCAATGAAGATGCTAATAATTACAAGAATTAATATCAGTATTTTTTTCATATTACTCTACCTTTCTATAGCTTCTACTTTTTCATCATATGTAAGATTTTCCCAATTTGAAATATCAATTGGTTCTATTGATCCATCTGCTATTCCCGCCACCTTGCTATAATCTTGTGATGATTCATCACGTATTATAGTTATCATACTCAAATCATTTTCATCTTGTAACTATTCTATTATTTCCACCAATATTACTAACTTTTACAAAATCCATAAAACCTCCAATTTGATTATTAATATATAATATTGTAATAAAATTTCTAATAATTATAATCACTGATTACTCTATTTTTATGGAAAGGTCAAATGTATTTATTGTATTTAGGTGAAAGTAATTCACCATCTTTAATAACAATACTTTTTAGTCCCATACCAATATATCAAAATTTATGTACTTCAATTAGTTGAATAAAAACTAATCTTAAGTTTGTTCATATTATATATTTTTTTTATATATACTTTTGTTTTGAATATTTAATATGCTGATGTTAACGGTGCTGCTATTTTTATGGAGTATGATTGTGAGTTAGATTATATCAACGCAACTGACTTAGCAGACTACTTAGTTTTAAAAGGAATTCCATTTAGGAAATCACATCACATTGTTGGTTCTTTAGTAAAATATGCAGAAGCAAACTCAATTAAGCTGACTGATATTGATTTAGAAACATTTAAATACTATTGTGAGATGATTGAAGCAGTTATCTTGCTTGGCTAGGTGAACGACGCTAGGGGCTCCTGGTTGGTTTATGAATAAATAATTAAGAAATCGAACTTACAAATTACTTGTAGGCTCGATTTTTTTTATATTTAAATTTTTGTAATAAAACTTCATTCACAAGTGTGTAATATCTGGTAATTCTTCTATTATCTCCGAATAGTTATTTATTAAATCACCTAATGAGTCAGTTCTTGTTAGAGAATATGATTTCACGACTGAAATACCTAAATGTCCAAAATAATGTTCTATGGAATCTAATATTAATTGATTTTCCTCATTACGTGTACCAGCTCTTAATGCAATTGAAATACCTTTTGCATTAGAATTTTTATTAATTCGAGCTAAATTGGTATCTCCATACGGGGTTGAACGATCAATGAACGTCTTTAACTGAGCAGGAACACCTGCCCAATACGAAGGTGAAATCATCACAACGTAATCAGCAGCTAATATCGAGTTTATAATCATAAGAACATCATCATTTTGGTAACATTTTCCGGTTTTATAGCATGTTTTGCATCCAACACAATAGTTAATATTCAAATCACTAATTTGATATTTTTCAAAAGTATTTGCGTTATCTAAACACCAACCATCAATTATTGTATCTGCAAGATATGAAGAACTTCCATTATTTCTAGCGCTTCCAATTATTACTGTTAATTTCATTTTCCTCCTTAATTATAATTAAATAATCACAGTATCGAATACTTCTAAATGATTATCTGAATAAATTAGAATTCCACCACCATCATTTATTCCAAATATTTTATTATCAATATGTTTAGTGTATGTTTTTACTTCAATTAGAGTTTGCTGATCAATCGTATTAAAGTGTGGTAAACATGATAACTCATAAATTCCTAGTCCTACTGTTTCGATATTGGTATTATCCTCATCAAGAAAACTAGCTATTTGCAAATCATTCGTTTGAATTATCGCCCCAGCACTCACCCCAACAATTAATTTGACTTTTGGTAATATCTCTTTAAAAATATCAAAGTAATTCCCTTCAATCATTAATCTACTAAACTCAAATGTATTCCCTCCACCAAGGTGCAATATATCACAACTTTTAATTGCATCGATAAGTTGGTCATTCTCCTTTTCTTCAAGATTAAAGTACTCAACACTACTTGCTCCCATGTGGTTATAAAAAGTACATGCTTCTTTATAATAAATGTCGGTTGATGCCTTCTTTCCAACAAGATATATAATTTTTGATTTAAGTGTAACTTGATCTTTAATCTCTTGATGAATAACGTCATTTAAATTTACTATGGAACTAAGTAAAGCGCATTTCAAATTATTTTGTTTTTCCATATCCCCATCCTTTCTAATTACAAAGTTCTATATTTTATAAAAAGCAATATACTTGTAATAAGTACATTGCTATTATTTTCTTTATATTATACATGCTTTTGCACATACTTTTGTTTTAAATATTTAATCTAAATATAAACATGGCTATTTACTTGTCATTAATCCCTTTTGCTGATTCTAAGAGACTAATGATATCAGCTTCGATAATAGCAAAGTTTTCTTCAATACTATTAGTTCCCTCTAATTGGACTATTTTTGCTGGATCTACATACTTAGATAGTCCTAATTCGAATCCTTTTTTAATATCATTTTGGAATTTAATAAAGTTATCCTTTGTAATTTCACCATTAACACTGTATGTTGGTCCTCCAGTTTCTGCATACGTTACTTTTCCTTCTTTTCGCTTGTATGTATCATATGGACTTGTATTAAAGTAATAAACTCTATCTATTTTATTGAACATTTTAAATAAGTCATCATATTTATCTATATCAACTCCTAATGCATACATATCCGAATATATTGAAAATATATGTCTATCAAATATGTAAATTTGACTGGTTGCATTATATTCATAAAGATACTTTAAATTAGCCATTTTCATTAGTAATGATAGTTCATTACTTGGAAATTGTTCACCTTTTAACAATTTTGTGAACAATGACGCAATAGGCGCTTCTTTAGATGCTAAATCTCCTTTAGAGATGTCAACATCAACTCCCATTTTTGATAGCAGCTCATATAATTTTTTTATATGTGTACTTTTCCCACTACCATCTATACCTTCAAAAATTAAAAACATATTATATTTCTCCTTTGTATTTAATAACTTTTTAAATGTTATAAATATTAAAAATAACGCTTTAAAAGTCATTATTTAGTTAACATTTCATTCTCCCAATTCAAGGTAAATTGGATATTTTGACCAAATACATGTTACAATACTATTTAATATACAAAATTAGAAATTTAGAAGGGATATAAATGCAATGTTTTTTATTGGTGATTTAATTAAAGCAAAACGAGTTGAACTAGGTCTTACACAATCGTATCTAAATAAGCATTTTCATTATTCTGATACCTTCTTTTCCAAAATAGAATCAGGGAAAGTAGAGATCCCCACTTCTATACTTCCAGAACTTTCAAATATTTTAAATGTTGACTTAAAACATATTTATATGCATTCTCATATATTTTCAAACTACAGTGAGTATAATTTATATTTCCAACTAAATAACGCTATTAATAACGCTGATATTATTGCTATGAAAGCTATCCTCAATACTATCGATGATAATTACTTGAGTTCACTTAAAGAGGGAGAACTCTACTATATGATTATATATGCAAATTCTTTACTTCTTTTTTTTGAAGATAAATATAAATCAATTGAATATTGTCAGTCGGCATTGAAAATTAATATTAACGACATTAAAGATTTAAATATCATGTATGATCGTCAAATTGCTGTATATACAATACTTATTGCTGCTCTATTTGATTGCAATAAAATAAGTGAGTCCTTTACCATTTCAACTCTACTTACTGATTATATGTGCTCGAAAAATCAATCAATAGCTTCTTACTCTGAGCACACTTTTGAATTTCAAACAATGCAAATGGCAGTTATTAACAACCATGCGCATATGTTGTATAAATTACATAAATATAAGGACTCGATATATTATTGTGAATATGCAATAAGCTTGATGTCAAATTCAATTATGCATAAATCTATGCCTCTTTATAAATTAAAATTAGAAAATTATATTATGTTAGAAGAATACGATCAAACTGATGAATGCATTTCAAAATTAAAAACTATATCAGAATACTTAAACTCACCATATTGGCAAGAGACTGAGTGTAAATTAAAAAATGATTACCCTCACGTTTTTAATACTTAAAATTTTTTCTACCCATATTTCTCCCCTTTCTATTAAAATAATTTTATCATGCATTTTTATATTTGATATTGAGTATGTTTTCTACATAATAACACATAAATGTCACTTGACCAATAAAATAATAACAACAGATATAATATAAACAATCAATATAATCTAGAAACTTGGAAAATATTGATTGTTTATTATTCTTTATTAATGAGCTAATCTTTGGTAGTGCTTGATTAGACGGTTAAAGAGTATGATAAATACTATAATTATTATCATACCAAGATTAAAAGCAATATTCAAATCAAAATAATACGCAAGTAGTATTAATACTAGTAATAAAAAGTTCCTGATTCCAAATACTAACATACTTAATAATGATTGAAAATGAGAGGAATCTTCAATAGCATTGATTGATCTTAGAATTGAATCTGTTGCCAAAGTATTTATATAAGCAAAAAATACTTGTTGGATCAAGACAGATACAATAAATAAGCTAATAGAACTTTGTTGAATTAGAATTATAGATATAAATACGATTCCCGTCAGTATATGAAGATTTATTTTTATTCGTTTAAAAAGCTGGATTCCAATTAAATTTATGACCATAAAACTTGCATATATCAACCCTAGAAATTCAACATTTAAATTTAAAGCAGCATAGTATACACTATAGTATTCAAAATTAAAAATCAATAAACTTGTAAGTAACGTTATATTAAATAATAATGTAAGAATGTTAGAGTTTAGTATTATTTGAACTAACCGTTTGTTTTTATCCACGAACTTCTCTTTGGGGTGTTCACTACGCAACTTTTTATGTCTAAGATTGTCTTGCAACGGTACCATAGCGATTAATGATATTAACATAATTGCAATTGTCGCTGCAAATGGTAAAATCGGGTTTATTGAATAAAGAATTGACGATAAAATTGCAAGAAATGCACTCATCAATTTATTTAAACTTAAATATTCTGGAAGAAATTCAACCCATTCTTCTGCTCCAATGGTTGTCATGTACAACGTGTTAGAAGCACCACTATCTAATGAACTACTTAAACCTAGCAATATATTGGCAATAATAAAGTTTATAAAGCTTGGATCTAATATGATAAATAACATCGAAATAATAACAGTAATTCTTGATAAGATCACAGAATACTTGTTACCTAATACATCAGCAAAATATCCGGTTGGAACTTCCACTAAAAAAACTGTTAAGGAAAAGAATAATTTATAAATATTTATTGATGCTAAATTACTTACAAATGATAAAAAGTAAAGAACCTTTATTGAATTAAATAAATTTTGACTATATGTCATTCCAGCAAAACAAATACAAAAGTATTTAATCTTGGGTACGGATGACTTCATGTTATCCTCCCCTATCACAATGTATAGCTCTGGTTCAGCATCTCAATATAACTATCAAAATGTTGTTCAATAAAGTATATTTTAGACCATATTTCAGTTTCACTAATATTCTTATTAGAGGATCCAATCCATTTTGTTTCTACATCATCGTTTCTATGAACTATTGCAATAATATACTTTTCACATTCGCCTAGTGGTACAATCTCATCAATAATATAAACATCTTGCCCTTCTCCATCACCACCGAGTATCAGCGGTATATATCCATAATTTATTTTATATTGGTTGTTAAAGGCATCGATATACCCAATTGGCCGATCAATTACTATTTTATACTTTTGCTCAATATCAATCATTATCCTCCTCAGTATTTCTTTTGACTTAATTTCTTTATATTATACATTTTTTTACACATACTTTTGTTTTAAATATTTAATCTAAACTTAAGACTATTTACTTCTAATTCCCAATTTCCCCCATGTATACGAAACCCATTACTGAGCAATCTTAATGAGATTATATTAAATACTAAATAATCGAACTCACAAATTACTTGTAAGCTCGATTTTCTTTTATTCCAATTTCTGTACAAATCAATGATCATATTAAATATAATATTATAAATCATATAATTCGTGTATTCCTAATGTAAATAGCTTTCCTACTTGCTTTCTAGAGTTACGTTCAACTAAAATCCTAGAGATATTATCTTTATGAATAACTATATCTGTTTATAGAAGTGGATTAAAATTCCTTAAAGCAGAACATATTATATTGGCTGCTTATCGTGTGTTACTCTTAAAATAATACAATTTTCGCTTTGCTTTCTTTTAATAATCTTTTCTAGTATATCTTTTCCATGTTCATCAAGTGCACTTTCTGGCTCATCAAGAAGTATGATCTTTTCATTGGAAATAAACAAACGTAACAATGCTATTTTCTTCTTTTGACCTAATGAAAGCTGGGGAGATGTGATAATACCATTAACTTGTGAACTGATATCTTTATACAGTCCTTTAATCAGTTCATCTTCCATTAAGTTATTAAAGAGTTCTTCATCTTCTACAAATAAATTGTCTAATAATGTTCCATCTATAATTTCAATTTCCTGCTCCATGAAGTGGATATTACTTTCGACTTGCTCTATATTTAAGAATTTGATATCTTGGTTATTGAACATTATACTATCAGGATTATCAACTGCATAATTAGTGGAAATAATTTGCAGTAGCGTACTCTTTCCACTTCCATTCTCCCCTCGAACTTCTATGCATTGACCTGGTTGCGCTTCAAATTTAAAGTCTTCAGATATTCTATTATCAAATTTTGGAGCATCTACTTTTATATTATTTATCTCGCTTGACAAACTTTCTGTTCCAGCGGTTGAGCGTGGTGTAAATTGTTGGTTAAATTCTATATTTCTATTGTATGCAACTAATCCAGGTTGTATTGATACATTTATTGTTGACAACAACACTACGGGAGCTGTTATATAAGAAAAATATTGTATAATTGTAACAAACTGACCGATAGAAACTTTACCAAGCATATATTCATGCCCTAGAATTGTCATCAGTAGTACGACTGATACAGAGTTTAGTATGCTAATCAAATTAATCGTTTTATTAGATTCGTTTAGTAAACTACTTCTAACATCCGAAAATTGACTCAATTCTTGTTGAAGTTTTCCTCGTTCACCTACTAAGCGTTTGTTTAATCTCAAAAAATCAATTCTGCCAAAAAATGCACTTGCTTTAGTTAGAAAATTAATGTTTTCTTGAGCATTTTTAATTGCTACGTTATTAAGTGATTCAAAAGACTTTTTATTTAGATAATAATACATGGGCATTATTATGATTGAAACTAATAATAATGCTAGTGATATTTTACTTAAGTATAACAATACCATAATCATCGTTACTACTGATATTACCAATGTATAAACATTTTGTGACACTAAATTTTCTACACTGTTGATTTCATTTATACGCGCTTGAAACTCACTTGGTGGTATTTTCTCGCGATCTACTTTAGAGGCCTTTTCAACCCTTTGTATTGTTTCATTTTTCATTTTTGTTGATAAATCTATTTGTACCTTATTAATTCGTTTTACCGATACATAGTTTACCAGTGACATACTTAGTGAAACTAATATGTATGATATTATTAACACTACAAATACTTTTAAGTTTTTACTTAATAATACATCTATCACTTTACCATTGATTAGTGGTATTAAAAAGCTTAAGATTGAATATAGAAGAATACTAAACATAATGATAACAGTTTGTTTACTTTTAAGTATGGCTCTATATACACTAATTGTTGATTTCATTATACTCCATTCATTTATATTATATAATTTTTTACGTTTGTATTTGTTTTAAATAATTAATTATACATTTTATTTATAAATTAATTATTATATAAAAATACGCAAGATAATGTGACTAGATATTCATATTTTCAATTGCATAATTCATTATAATGTTTTAAAAATAATATTCTACTCATTGATATAACATATTATTAAAATTCGTCTCTTTCTAATAGTTCACTTATGAAATATGGTTCTACTTTGGACAAAATCTTCTTTTCAAACAATTTTTTTGTTGTTTCTTCTTTAATTGAATTATATGACTTAATTATGTAGTCGTATTCAAACACATTTGTCGCTTTATATTTATTATTGATGACTTTTTTTAATGATATCATATCAATTAAATTTTCTAAAATATTTGACTTATCCCCTTTTTTGATATTGATTTTATTTACAACTGTATTTATTTCATAGAAAAAAGTGCAATCCATAGTAACATGGTTTAAATATTCTGAATCTAAGAAATCACTGATAAAATCTACAGGCTTACTCATTTGTAAAATAAAAACACTCCAAAAAGTTGAAAAAGTCTCTAATGCTATTTCATCAAAATTATTTATAGTGTAAGGAATCCCTAATTCTTGAATGTAATTAATACTTCTATATGGTGATATATTTAAATTTTTAACTACTTGTATTTCTTCAAATAATTTAATAAATTTTTTTAGATTATCCATTCCAATTTGATCTATCAAATTTATAGTATGTTCTGTATCTTCGGAATATTCTATTGATTTTAACACATCGTGTACACCTAATAAGACTCTTGTATTTTCTATTGAAACTAGACTATCATATTTATTTTTATCATAAACCCACACTCTACCTAACGCAATGTTAAAATCGTCAAATTTATATAATCCATCCAGGAAAGTGCTTTTATAATTATCATCAACAAGGTTTGTAATGAAAATTTTATATATATTAAATTTTGACATATATTTTGTTTTTACCAGTGTAGAGTCTCCCTCAAACCTTATATAACTTTTATCGTTATCGAATTGGTCTTTATACGTCTCATAAAACTCAATAATAATTTTTTCTTTTTCAACAAAATCATCATACTTATGCAATTCAGCAAGAAATGGTATATCATATTCACCCGAATGTTCTAAGCAGCTTTCTATTCTCTTTCTAACCTTATTGTTCAATATTCCATTTGAGACTGTGTAGTATTCTTTTAAATAATTAACTTGAGCCCAAGTATTGCCATCATCAAATAGCGTATCCGCATTATGCATTAGAACATTATTGACTTCCTCAATAATTTCAGCCTTAATGTCTTTATAGCTTACATAATATAATTTATGTGCTAAATTTAGTAGAAAATTTAATTTAGTCAACATTTGAATATCTAAATTTAAAGGAGATTTTTTTAGTTCATTAAGTATCATATTATAGTAGTCTTTATAATATGACATAACTATACGACTAGTTAAAATAGGAACATCAATTACTTCCTCAAAATAAAAATATTGAATCACTCGATCAGTTACTTCATAAAATAACTTATTATATTTATCCATCAAACTCTCGAAATTTGAATAGTCATCATACAATGTTTTATCAAAAACATCTCTAATATTTATTAAGCTATAAATATCAGGATACTCACTTTTTTTAGAACTAGAGCTCATAATGTTCTGTTTTGATATCAATGCATTATGCTGTTGAATTATTGCATCAATAATAATAAAATCCTCTGTCTCAATTTCATTATCGTATCCCATATATTCAAATACGTTATCTAATATGTTATTTTTATATAATGCTAAATAAATTTCTTTTTTGATTGGAATACTACCTAATTCTTCTACCCTTGTATTATCAATCATTGCTTTTATCATATGCAAAGAAAGTTTAGAGGTTTGAGTAGTTATGTATTTATTTAATATCATCGAAAATGAACTAATTTCATCGATTTCATCGAATTTAAAACCAGGTAAAAGTAATAATTCTAATAAAAATTTAGGGCTTGTTTCTCTTAGAAAGTCTCTAGAGTAGTCATATTCATTATCATCAGACAAATGGATAACATTTTCACCTTGCTCTGAAACACTAAGTTCGATCATACGCATTGTAAATTGATCCAATTCTAATCTGTTTTTTGTTTTTCTTAATTTTGATAACCTATTAAGTCTTCTAGTGTATATCTCAATATACTTAATGTTTGTTTCTTCATTATTTTTATCTAAAAAAGATTGCCATTGATAATATAATTCATTATCTTTGGTATCATCAAATGGCAGATCGACTAAAGCATCTACGTATATATGCTTATATTTATAAATGAAACATCCTCTATTCCATTTATATACATCAAACAAGACCCCAAACATAAATAAAATATAGTAAATATTTGTGTAAAATACTAATAAAGATACGTTAAAGTTCTCTAAACCAAAGAACATCAACAGTATCCTAATTGTAAGTGGTAGAAATAAATATCCTAAATTGCTTATACTCTTGGAAAAATAAAATGAAAATGGCTTATCTAAGAAACTGGAAGAATAAAAATTTAAAACAAATATTAATACTGTAAAAAAAAGCGGGTAAAACATCATTTCAAATGAATTAAATAGTTCCCTGTTGTCATTTATTCCATTTTTGAAAATTATTATAGAAAACAGTGAAATTGCTAATGATATTATTGCATCAATCCACAATTGCTTATTATTTCTTTCAATTTTTATCATAAAATATATATATATAACTAGTAAAACAAAAATCCCAAACATGTATCTCCTATCCTTAATATTATAACATTAAAATTGTTTATGAATTAATATTCGTACGTTTTATATCTCTTGTTACGATTACATAACGCGTTGAGATGCTTTTATAAGTGCTTAAGACACAAAATGACCTTAATGTGAATTCGATAACATTTCACTGGTGATAACTAGTACTACAGTTTTTAGTATTATTTATCATTATTGTATATATTCTGTTATCTATCGATAAATTGTCTAATAATTGATTAATTAAAAAAATCAAACTTATTTGTTTGACTTTTGATTACTATTCGATTGTTGACAACGATATAAAAGTTCTAAGTTAGTATCAAATTTCTCAACTAACTGTGGACAATCAGCTGTAAATAACTTATATTGTTCATCAGTTATTTGATATCGATTATCGATTTGTACTAAATAGACTAATAAGTGTCTTGCTTTCTTTAAACTCATTCCTGGTAAACTGCTGACATTTGAAATCAAACGGTGATTATCATCAGTTGGTAGCAATAAATCAAAATCAGCATGATATTGTGTATTAACTATTTCAATTAACTGATGTACATAAATAGCCATTTTATTGTTAAATCGGTGTAGTTTAGGACTTTGATTATATAAACCAATTACTTGCTGAGCTGATAAATCATTCAACTGGCTAAGTGAATTTAAGTTTGAGTCTGCTTCTTTAATACGAGCTTTTAATACTGACGGTAACGTCCACGCTTTAGCTGCTGGTATTCCATGATTAGATAGAATCCCGATTAATAATCCATATTTAATTTCATCCACAATTGCTCCTAGTTGATTTATTCTATTATAACTCAATTAAGTATCTATTGATAATTTTCTAGTTTAAATAGGCCATTAGCTTAGAACAAGGATAATCAATTGCTTTTGCATGTTGAGATAGTGAGATATTAGCTCCATATACTTCAACCTGATCTCCAATCGAAACTGCCTCATCGACGATTAAATAAGTATGAGACATTGACTGTTTGCCAATTTGTTGATACTTATAGTTATTGATATAAAATGGAAATTGATTTCTACTGTCAATAATTCCATCACCATAACCAATATCAATTGTCGCAATCCGCATTCCCGTCGTTACTTTATTGTTTAACCCATAACTAAAGGTATCATCAGCTATATAGTCTCGAATCTTTACAACTTTACAGTATAACGTTAAGCATGGTGTTAACTTGGGATGACCGTAACCATAAAGCAAAATGCCAATTCGACTATGGGTACATATTGATAAGCGGCGATCCAACTTCTGAAGCGTTGCACTGTTCTCAACATGGACAAACTCTGGCTTATGCTTAAACAACTGATATCCGGTTAGAAACAATTCAATTTGCTGATTATATAAAGCTTGATCTTCTTCTTCAAGTGAGACATGAGCATACAGTCCAGTTATTTGTTGTTGATAAGTAGCAATAACTGCTGCTAATTCAGTTAAATCATCAAATCCAAAGCGATTCATTCCAATATTCATTTTTAAATGCCAATTGTGATTAGTTAGATAATCGGCGTACCGGTTGATATAACTAGTCGATTCAACCATTAATTCAAATTGATAGTCAGCGATTAATTGGAAATCTGCTTCATCTAAAACACTAGCAATTAGGACACGTAATGATGGTAGCGCCTTTTTTATTACAATCGCTTCATCAACGGTTGTGACCACCACTAACTGACAGCCACTAGCCATGACAGCAGTTGCGGCCTTAACTAAATCAGTATTGTAAGCATTGTTTTTTAAAACTGCAATTACACGTTTTTGACCCACTTCTTCTAATTTCTTAAAATTGGAACTGATTGCTTGATAATCAATTTGTTTAGTCATGATAATCTCCTAATAACTGCAAGTAATAATCACTAATTACATTGACTAAATTCGGACTTGGGAGAAACTTCTCGCTGTGCAATGACATTTGAGTATCTTCTCGTGTTCCAATAAATGTAAATAAGGTTGGCCCTAATTGTTTATAAAAGCCGAAGTCTTCAACTGCAAATGAAGGTTGTTCTAAATTAGCTGATAAATTATGAAACTTAATTAATTCCGGATCATTCTCAACACATGGGTATGTACATTCTGTTTGTTTAAAACAATATTTTAAGTTATAAAGTTTACAGTTGCTTGCTAAGAAGTTAGTAATTAATTCGACAACATCCGCTAATTGCTGATCATTAAGTGCCCTAATCGTACCGTTTAGTATCATGTTAGATAAAGTGACATTAGGTTGTTTTCCCCCTGCTATTTGCCCGATATTAATTGCCACGCCTTGATGCAAGTCGGTCATTTTACTATTAATCGTATTAAAATAATTGATTAGACTTGCAACTAAACTAAGCATCTCTGATCCTAAGTGGGGAGTTGAACAATGCGTTGATGTTCCTTCTAAAACTAGTTCAAAAACGTAGTTAGTAGCCATCATCGGACCATGTTTAAGATTTATTGTTCCATAATCTAGTTCTGGCCAAACATGCACACCGTAGATTCCCACTATTTGATGGTTGTTAAATAAGGGGTGCTCTAGTATTAACCTTGCTCCTCCATCGACCTCTTCTCCTGGCTGAAAAATGAAAATAAGATTATAAGCTAGTTGTTCAAATTCAATCTTAGCAATGAAGTCTAACATCCCAGCAATATGTAAATCATGACCACAAGCATGCATTACTCCCGGATTTTGTGAACTATAACTAGCATTAGTTTGTTCCGATATTGCAAGACCATCAATATCCGCCCTAAATACGATTGTCTGTTCGTAATCGGTTTGCGTTGTTGCAATCAATCCAGTTGGATTAATCATCGTTATATCTAATTTGTAATCACTCAAGACTTGTTTAATTAATTTAGTCGTTTCGAACTCCTGATAGCTAAGTTCTGGATAGCGGTGGAGCTGCTGATAGATTTGACTACTCAACATAAGTAATCCAGTGCTTATAATCGTCTACTTGTAAATTTAGTATTTTATAAAATAATTGATTAAGTTCGGTATACATCGTATTTTTTACAAACTCTTGACCTTCAATTGATTTGACGTTTTTCATTTCTGCAGCAGTCCCGGTTACAAATATATTTTCGGCAGCCAATAACTGATCTGGTGTATATTGCCCCTCTTCAACTTGATAACCTAAATCGATAGCTAATTGAATTATCGATTGACGAGTAATCCCATTTAAGATTGAACAATCGGGACTTGGGGTATACAGTACATTGTCTTTATTAAAGAAAATATTGGCAGTTGAAATTTCAGCAACATAACCATTTATATCACAAGATATTGCATCGTGATAACCACGACTCTTTGCTTCTGTACGGATTCTTATGGAGTTGACATAGTTGGCCGCACATTTACTTTCCATGTCTAAAACATTGTGTGGTGGACGGATATATGGTGATACTCCTAGTTGATACTCATAATCGTTTTTATTTAATTGCCAACATGAAATAATTAAATTCTTTTCAAGTTGCTCAGTAATTTCAATTGTATCGTAACCTAAGCCCATAAAGAACAATGGGCGAATGTATAAGTCAGTTCCTCGATTGCGATTTACTAATTCGATAATTGCTGCTCTGACCTCCTCAATTGAATATGGAATCTCCCATGAGTAGCGACGAGCACTCTCAAATAAGCGAGTTACATGATCATCAAGGCGGAAAATAATTTGCTGATTACCAACTGCGTATGATTTAATTCCCTCAAATACACTTCCTGCATAATGTAAACTGTGACTCATAACATGGACTTGGGCATCATTGGTTTTTACAAACTGACCATTCATCCAAATGACTTGATTATATTTTTGTGTCATCTTTCCTCCTAGATTGTACGTAAATCTTCGATAATTTCTGTTTTACTTTCAGTTTGTTCATCAACCATCTTAATTACTCGGGCTGGACTTCCAGCTACAACACTTCCAGCTGGGACATCAGTTGTCACGATACTTCCCGCAGCAATTACTGCTCCGGCTCCAACTTGAACTCCCTCTAATACAACTGCATTGGCTCCAACTAGAACATCATCACCAATAGTAACCGGACTTGCACTTGGTGGCTCAATTACGCCAGCAATTACTGCTCCGGCTCCAATATGACAATTACGACCAATTTGAGCACGCCCACCGAGCACGGCACCCATGTCAATCATTGTTCCCGGTCCGATTACTGACCCGATGTTAATTAATGCTCCCATCATGATTACTGCATTATCACCAATTGATACATTTTCACGAATGACTGCTCCAGGTTCAATACGTGCATTAATTTCGCAAGTATTTAATAATTTGATGGCACTATTGCGGTGATCGTAATCAAAGTGAACATCAGTGGGGTTAATTTTTGCTAAAATCGCTTGAATTAAGCTATAATCTCCGATTAATAGATGTGATCCTCCAAAATTATAATATTTAACTTCCGGATGTGTTACCACTTGTTCATCTGTATTAAAATAACATTTTACGACTGTTTGTTTTTTCGCTTCCTTGATGTGTCTAATAATTTCTTGTGCTGTTTGCATACTATTCTCCTCCATATATTGATTCAATATTGTATAAACCATTTGCTAAATCTACTAACTTGTCAGCAATCTTTAAAGCTCCGGCAGCAAATACCTCACGATTAAAAGCAGTATGTGAAATTGTAATCTCTTCGGCTGAACTCGTGAAAGTTAGGGTATGCTCTCCAAAAATTCCTCCTGCTCGAATCGAGTTAACTGCTAACTCACCGTCGATATAGTTCGCTAATTTAAAACTAGTTCCACTTGGACTATCCACCTTCATGCAATGATGACGATCGATTAGTGTTCGATCATATTCAGCATTAAGCATCCCATTTGCTAAGGATACTAATTGACACATTACTGCAATTCCATAAGAAGTATTGTAATCTTGATAAACTGGAATATTATTACTCAGTTCAGCAATTGCTTGTTTTTGCTCATCACTCAATCCCGTAGTTGCAATAATTGCGGGGTGAGGGTTAATTGCTAAATCCGTAATTAAGTTATCGATTGCCAAGTGATGGGAAAAATCAATAACTAAATCATACTCAGCATCAACTTCAGCTAATCTAGTTTGTTTAGGATCAATTACTGCCACAACTAAGTGACTACTATCAGCTACTAATTGCATAATAACTTCTGCCATTTTTCCACTTCCATGAATAACTATTTGCATAAATCGACCACCGCTCTTAATTCTTGATAATAACTATCCTCAGCTTCCACTAGTGGTAAACGTAAATAATCACTATAGTTATAATTAATTTTAGCTAAAGCTTTAACGCCAATTGGGTTAACCTGTTGATAGGTTTTATCAATAACTGGTAGTATTGTTTGGAAATAACTGTAAGCTTGATCGTAATCCTGATTGTTTAGATAACTATTTAAGTGAACAATTGGCTCAGCATATCCATTGCTAATTGCACTAATCACTCCGGCCGCTCCTAGTTTAGCGGTAACAACGATTAGATCATCATTTCCATTAAATACTGCAAAGTCCTCGCTAGTTTGATTAACCACGTTAAAGAAATAATTTAAATCGCCACTGGCTTCTTTAATTCCAATTACTTGGGGACAAGCACTTAGTTTAAGAACAGTTTCAAGTGAGAAACTCATCTGACAACGACTAGGTACATTATATAGTAAGATTGAACGCTCGGAAACTTCGGTAATGGCCATTACATGCTGATATAAACCAGCTTGACTTGTTTTATTATAGTAAGGTGGACAAACCATATATCCATCAATATCAAGGTCGTCAAGATACTTAATTTCCTCAATCATCTTCGCCGTGCTGTTTGATGATACTCCAACAATTATTGTTCCTGAAATAAGTTCACGTCCAATCTCAATTAATCTTCTTTTTTCTTCAAGGGTTAAAGTCGGGGCCTCAGCGGTTGTTCCATTAATAACAAAATCGTTAATTCCCGCTTCAATTTGATCGACTAGCAAACGGCGAAAATGGTCATAATCGATTGCTCCTGTAGTTGTAAATGGCGTGATTACTGCTGTAATTACTTTATGCATGGTTATTCTCCTTAATAAGTTTTTTTATAATTTGAACACTATTAGTAGCTGCTCCCTTTTTTATGTTATTTCCAACAACAAACATCGAAATTGAACGTTTACCGACTTGGCGAATACGACTTACATACACATGATCTGTATCTGCTACTTCCAATTGCGTAACGTATGTTGAATAGTCTTTTAAGTAACTTATTGCTGGGCTATCAACTAAGGCTGCTGAAATTTGTTCGAAGTTAATTGGCTCAGTGAATGTCACTTTAATGTTAACTCCGTGACCATAGTAAACTGGTACTCGTGCACACGTTGCTGTAATTTCAATATTATTTAAATTTAAAATCTTAATTGTTTCATCAATCATCTTTTGTTCTTCAAAAGTATTTCCATTTTCAAGAAATCGATCAATCTGTGGGATTACATTATTAGTTATTGGTTTCGGGTAAAAATCATTAACTGCTGTTTTTAGTTCGTTGATGCCATTCAAACCACTACCACTAACTGATTGATAGGTTGTATAATCAATTACTTCAATGCCAAAATCAACCAATGGAGCGATTGCTAATACACTTTGAATCGTTGAAAAATTAGGGTTTGCAATTATTGGGGATTTCAAATGATAGCTCTCAAAATTAATCTCCGGAACAATTAGACTACACTCATCTTCAAATCGAAAAGCACTACTATTATCAATTACATAACATCCCGCATCGGCAAATAACTTAGCAAAGTTACGTGAAGTATCACCTCCTGCTGAAAAGACTGCATAATCAAATTGTCCAAAATCTATTTCGGTCGTTAATTCTTCGACTTGGTATTGGTGATCGTTAATCGTTATAGTTCGACCCGCACTTCGACTTGATGCTAAAGCGGTGATTTTGTATTGATCGGTGATTAAACGGTGGATTTCACTTATCATTTCATTTCCAACTAAGCCAGTTGCACCGACTACTGCAATATTTAACATTGTTCCTCCAGTTCAAATTGGATACTTAAAACTTCAAGTGCCTGCTCTAGCATTGGTTGTTTAATCAATACTGATATGGTTATTTCCGATGTACTAGTTTGAATAATTGGAATATCATTATCTTTTAAACACTTATAAATTTTGTTGATGACGCCACTTTCTTCGCGCATTGCGGTTCCGACTAACGATAATTTACATAAGTTATTTTGTTTAACAACTGTAACATCATGATCTTCTTGAATCTCATTAAGAATTTGATCAATTATTTGACTATCTGCTTTTAAGGCCGAGAATGCTAACATATTTTGATTCATAAATGCCAGCTGACTGACCATATCGATATTTACATCACGCTTGCTTAATAAGTCTAGCATTTTGCTATTTAGGTGTTCGTGACCACTTAGTGAAATGTTGATTACATCACGATCACAACTGATTCCGCTTACTACATTTTGTTCTAATATATTTTCCATTATATATGTCCCTTCTTGATCGGATAAACTTTTCCCAACGTAAATTGGTGTCTTAAATTTCTTAGCTAGAAAGATACTGCGATTATGCATTACATTGGCTCCAAGCGAAGACAACTCACACATCTCATCAATATCAATTTGCTGCAACTGCTTAGCCTTCGCTCGCAACCGTGGATCAATACTATAAATACCATTTACATCAGTATAGATTTCACAAGTACAGTTTAAAATGCTCGCAATCGCAACCGCAGATGTATCACTCCCGCCTCGTCCTAAGGTTACAACATCATCATCGATTCGGGCTTGAAAGCCAGCTACAACTAATACATCATGATCCTCGAAATATTTATTAATAAGCTCCTTAGAAATCGATTTAATTTTAGCTTTAGAATATTCTCCGTAGGCTTCGATCCCAATTTGGCTAGCAGTTAATGAGATTGCACGTAATCCTAAGTCATTAATTGCCATTGATAGTAATGCAATAGTTTGTTGTTCTCCAATTGATAGCAATTGGTCATATTCTCGACTATTAACATTAGTTGATACATCATTTGCCAGCTCAATTAGTAAATCAGTATTTTTATTCATCGCTGATGCAACGATTACATACTTTTCATTTTCTTGCTTGCGGTTGTTTAGATAGTTGGCGATCGCCTTTATTTTGCTAGTATCAGCAACACTAGTACCCCCAAACTTTAATACACGGTACATACTTCTCCTTTCATAAAAAATAAAAACATCCCAAATAGAGATGTTTTCTTCAAGCTGTATATACAAGAAAGAAAATAACACCTCCATTTAGGAAGTGTTATAATCAAAGATTCTGATTAAATAGCACCTCCACACAAATGGGAACCTGATAGCTCTTAACTAACAGATCAATAACTTCTTTACCAGAAAAGTTATTTCGGCTCATTCTCCTTTCAACTTAGTTCACAGTAGTTGGTCTACTCCCTAAGTTTACTCATATCATAAGCAACCTCTATTTTTACAAGTATAGAATAGCATGTAAAATTTTCTATGTCAACAAAAAGTTTACTTTATTTTTACAAATAGTAAATATCAAAAAATAACTACCAGATAAATGGTAGTTTAATAAATCACTATTTTGAGGATCATAAGTTGTTATAAATCCCTTTACTCAATTAGGTTGTAATCGATTACTCATAAACAAAGCAACCAGTACCATAATCGTCCAAATATTAACGTATAATAAGCTGTTATAATAATAAATATTTTATCTGAAATAAACATCATTAACCTAAAATTATGCCACTTAAAATAGATAATTATGTTAGTTTACAAACTAAATGAACTTACGATTACCCACAATAACCATAATTAGTATTTTCTAAATTGATATTCATTCCATAGAAATTAAAGATCATCTTGGGAATTGTCATTATCCATAGCATACCTAACCAAAGCTTTTAATGCAAGCTCATCTGAAAATGGTTGATTAAATGGTTTTACATCTATTTCTACTTGATATAAATTGTTTCGCAAATAATGAACTTCTTAAGTAACTATACTCAATTCACTATTGTTTAGTGTTCTCATTGAAATTCACTAGCTTGACTTTATTGTATATACTAACGTCCATCAAAGAAACCATATATATATTTGTATGGTAATCTGTAATTGGCTTATTACGCTTAACAATCATTTCATCAATACTTTTATATTTACAAATTTTTAAATTATTAATTTCGAGTTCATCAACTTTGTTGCTCATTCAGTAGATATAAATTTGTTACTTTACATTGCATTAGCTTCTTAGTAAAAAAATGGCATGACTTTTCGCTATACCATTTTGATTATTGTTTATTTCCAATACATAATTTATATTATTTATTTCATTCTTATTTTCTGAGTAGCCTTACTTCAATTTACCATCAATGTTATAATCAGTTGTCCGTAAGGACACAGGAGAGTGATACGATAACATTGATCGGATGGATCATGTGTTAGGATAGTAGATGGATAAGAAGCTAGATAAAACTACTAAAGTTGTTATCTTAGTTTTTTATGTACTTCGATTACTGATGTTATTTCGATAACTAAGTAATTGCTTCACTATATTAAAAACATTTCTTATCAAGTACTTCCTCTGAGATAACTAGTGCTAGTAATTAATTCAAAAGACTACTTATACCTTAATAAAAGTACTATGTTTTATTATTTTATTAGAGTAAATTTATAGATAATCTAAGCTTGCGCTGCTCTAAACTCATATAGTTTGATAATATGTAACTGGATTGAATAATATTTTGAGGGATATTACACTCAGGTTCAAAACAATAAAGAACCTTATAACAAAATAAGTCAAAATCACTAATTATCGGTGTCTTAATATCATGTGATATTTGGTCAATATTTAACATAGCTAATGCATCTTCAACACCACTTGGAAAGGTTGATAAATAGATACCGCATTTCATAGGATCATGGATTTTTTTCACTTGATACAGACTTTTTAAGCATTCAATTCCACTTTTAAAGTTACACACTGAATATAATTTGTTGTTAACAATATCAAAAATATCTAATATTGACTCCAGTGACATAAATAAATAAATAATCCTTTTGATGTTTATAACCATACATGTCTTCCAATCCAACACCAAGCATATATATTTTTTTCGTATTATCTAGTTTAATTTTTTTTTCTTCACAATTCAACGAGATATCTTTTTCTATAGCTTCTTTAGTTCTTAAGCACTGCTCATATGTTTTTTGAATTAAATCTTTATAATTATTTGAAATTTTACTACTGTTTATATTTCTTTTATAGTCATCATAGACCAAGATAGCTTTAGCTTCAATTATGTATATTGATTTATCATCCTCAAAAATAATATCACTTTCCCCACCATTATATTTTACATTACAATATATATTTCCAATAGAATAAAAACTGAAAATATTAGCAACTAGTTTTTCAAATGCCTCTCCTTTATTCTTTTTATACTCTTCATTAGTTTTTATATTAAAATTATATATTCTTAATATATTCTCTTGTAAAATACTTAGTGATGAAAGTATATATACATTTTCTATTTTAAAAATAGGGTAATCTTCAATATTCTTAACCTCAATAGAGGGGTCAAAGGAAAAAAGTTCTAGGAATTTAAGTAAGTCTATTGCGTGGTCGATTCCGTACGTAGATTCTATTTTACTAATATCCGATTTATTAATACTAAATCTTCTCTCGGATTGATAATTATGTTCAAAAAGATTTAATGCTAATGTAAATATATTTGCACTAAATCCCAAAAGTTTACTGACATTTGAATTAAATAAAAATTCTTCCATTAGTATTTGTCTGGTACGTAATGAATATAGATTTGAATTGTTTGAATATGTTGATTCTTTAGAATTAGGATCAAAACTAAAGTTTTTTTCGTCATATTCATTTATCTTATCCATTATTTTTTCGTAGTTTAATACTACATCTTTTTCATCAATTATCCAATCAAGTAGATATTTCATATTATTTTCTGATAAAAAATTATATTCTTTTGTTTCTTCGTTTATATTTTGTTTTGAATATAATATGCTATGAAGCATTTTTATATTTGTTTCTATATTCATTTTTCTCCTTGTATATTTATCTCTAAGTTCCTTATTCATGACTATATTATCCCAAAATGAACTAACTTCCTGTCAGTTCATTCTTTACTGTTATTAGTTCTTCCTTTGGGTTTATTAATCTTCATAAAAAATTTCGTTATGTCGCTTGTTTATTATTTGACATGCTCTCCACATATACTCATATAATCCATTAAGATTACTATTCAATAAAGTTACTAAATATTTATCTTCCTGATGTAAATATTGCTTAAAGCTGTTTAAATAATTTAACTCAAAAAAATCATTTAAATCATTATTATTACCCTTGTATTTGTCACAAAGTTCATTTTTAAACTCAATATTGCTGGCGTCATCAATATAATCTGTCAATGCAGAATAAAACTTAATAGGATCGTCTTTGTATGTATTGAAATTCCCTTTTCTTTGATTAATTGTATTTGTCTTACCAGTAAACTTACCATTCATTCTAAGTTTAAGCAACGGCATATAATTGCCAAGTTTTCTTATTGTAAAAACGTAATAGATTAATAGACTTTTAAATTCTTCAGGGAGTTCCTTTGAATTCATAACAACTATAAATCTTGATGACCTTTTAGATGATATTTTTCCAAGAACTTCGTCAAAATTTGAATAATTTCCCCCATTTAAATCAGGCAATGGGTAGTTATTAACAATTTCTGCGTCTAATGTTAATAATTTTATTGTTTTATTTTCTTGTCGTCCAGCTAATTGAGCTATCGTTGTTTCTTTTTCTAACAAGGCACATAACTCATAAAGGATTGTGTTTATCGAAAAAATAGTTTCACCACCATATAATTTTTCATCATAAAATGGATAATATTTTTTATAATATTTTATTACCTCTTTTTGATCATCATTTAAATAGTATTTTGACTCATTTATTTCAAACTTTTTTCTCACTTTTCTCCTTTTTTACATATCTCTAAGTTTCATATTAATACATATTTATCATTTTCTTTAATTTTTATTTGTTATCATTGTTAATACACACATCATTTAAATTAAGATATTATTATACATTAATCTCTAGCAACTTATCTCTAATGAACAATGCTTGACTATATTATAGCAAAATGAACTGACATGATGTTAGTTCATTTTTTGATTTTATTAGTACTTCCTCACGGTTGTATTACCAATACTCCAAACTCATTAAGAACACTTAATGCTTTATCATTAATTTTTTAATTTTATAGATATCATCTTCAATTGTTAACATTAAGTCTAGATTATTTAGAACATGATTGTATTAGAATTACTTAGCAAGCAATATTATAAGCATGTTGTCCTAGCATTTTATGTAAAAAAATTTATTAAAGCTGTTTCGATAGTAAAATCATATCTTCTCAATATTACTCACCTATGGAGATAACTACAAATTTTCTATTTCGACAAGTATATCGTCAAGAATTTTTTTTACATCATTATAATATGAAATCAACTTTTTGTCTTTCAATTCTAATTTTTCATATTCTATCAACTCAAACTTTTTATCTAAGCTTTCTAATTTAAATATCTTTTCAAATAAATCTTTTGAATCCAAAATATTATCTTCTAAGGTAATTGATATTTGATGTCCTTCTCTTTCAATTAAAAACTCATTAGCATTTTTTATTAATTTTATTGTTATCATATCTTCTCCATCTTTGTTTTATTGAATCAGTTCCACCCTCAACTGTATTCGCAACTAGCTCAATAATATTCACATCATATTCATCATCTTCATATTCTAATGCACCGCTTAAAATTCTAAAATCATTCTCATTATTTTCAATATATATTAAATTATCAACATCTAAGTTAACAATAAATTGTGGGTTATGTGTAACAAAGATTATTTGATTACTAACACTTAACTCCTTAAAACGCTTCAGTACATCACTTTTTATAACTGATTGTGAAATATCGTCTTCTGGTTGATCAAAAATTAATATTTTATTTTCAACATTTAGTAACTCAAAGTACATTGTAGAATTAAAACCTGCACTATGAAACATTTTTTTATCTTTTTCAATCACTGAAGTCGTAATCAAATCTTGCTTTAATATTTTATTAAACTTTTCATTTAAAAACACTTCTATGTCTTCGTATTTATTTTCTCCGGTATATTGTAAAATATCATTATTTAAAGTCAACATATTTAAATTTTCTAAATCTGTATTTTTACTAAATAACGACCCTAATATAGTAATGTAATAATCTTCAAATGTCTCTTGCGTTATTTCTAAAGCTTTGTATAATTTATAATCACGAATTTTTGACTTGTCATATTTAATCTCTTTATCCTCAAAGTCATTATACTGTTTTGTATATTTATTCAGTAAGTAATTATTATTAAAATTCTTTGTAACATCGTTTATAAATGATTTTTTGTTTAATTCATATTGTGTGCTTTCTTTATCTATATCTGTACTGTTTTTTGATATTTCTTGTTTTTTCGATTTAATTGATGAGTTTACAATATTAAATATATCATTATTTAGTGAATTTATATTTTTTCGATTTTGATATATTATTTTCTCTTTTTCAAAATCGTCTTTAAAATTAGATAACAATGTAATTAAAGTTGCGTCAGTTTCCACTTCTAATAATTTTGTTAAATTATTTATTTCACTTGTAATGTTACTAATCTTTTCTAGTATTTTATCTAAATTCTTATCTAGTATTTCTTTTTCAGAATTTAACCATTGAATATTAAATGTAGAATTAAATTCCTTTAAGCTTAAATTTATAGTACTCGCTTTATCTAGACTCATTTCATATTTTATATTCAATAAAAAATTGGAAAATCTTTCTTCACAATAACTTCTTAATTCACTAACAATTACTAGATTTTCTTCTACTGAAAGTTCAAGGTTTGAAAATAGGTCAAATTTCTTATTTTGAAAATTTTCTCTTATTTCTCCTTGAGAATTAAATTTACTATTTAATATCTGTGGTTCTATTTCAACTGACATTTCTTTAAAAAAAGCTTTATACTTCTTTTTTAATTTCTTTTTTTCCTCTTTGGGATAATCTGTTAATGCATGTAAAATTGCAGACTTACCAGTAGAATTTCCACCTATAATTACATTTATACCTGGAGATAAGTCTACTGTTTCTTCTTTATTGTTTTTTAAATACTTAAAAAATTCTAAGTAATTTTTATTTGGAAAAAAATTATCAGTTCTTGACAATCGTGAAACATCTGTAACCGACATCTTTAGACCCTTAAATGTTGGCAATGCCTTCATATATGAAAAAGCCACCTCATTAGTATCCCCAAAATGCTCATGTGGATAACAATTCCAGTCATGACAGTCTGAACCTGTAATGAAGCAATGTTCTAAGTTATGTTTATTGTGATAAATTTTACTAAACGGTTCATTTTTGGGATTTTTGAATTCAACTGCATCAAAATAATTCAATGAAATAAATTCTTTATAAGCAGATTCACCTGCAGCCATCATATCACGATTTCTTGGTTTTTCTGGATTAGGAGATTGCTTTTGATGAACAATTGTGACTATATCACATCCTATCTCAGTTATTATCTTACTAAATTTTTGTATAGAAAAAGCTTTTATTCCATTAGAGTATTTTGGCTGTCCAGTTACTTCATCAAATATTAACGAATTAATTCTTGAAAGTTTTTCAGCATCACTATCATTAAATACTGTAACAACATGTAGTTTTGTCTCTTTTACATGCAATGAAAACTCAACCGCGGGTAGTACATCCAAACACTCATCGCTTGCAACTTTCTCTTTTAACGCCATGTACAGTTCATAATCAAATGAATCATGATCTGAAATAGAAAATAAAGTTATGTTTTCACTTTTTAATTTTTCAATTAATATATCAATATTTTCTATCGTACATTTTTCTAAATTTGACCCTTTAACACCATCTTCAGTCCAACATGATTTTTGCGAATGGATATGAAAATCAATTTTAGTCCCTTTTTTCACTATTTTATTATTCATTATAACTCCCGATTACTCATCCTTAAATTCATTACGTACCTATTATATCATAAGACATCTGTTATGGGTTATCACAGTTAAGCAGGTGCCTTTTAATATATTTCATCAGAAACGCAATATAAAAGCGATTTATCAAATTAAATATTTTTAATAAGTATATTAAAAATAAGTTTATTTATAAACACACATGTCTAGATATTTATTTGTATTGAGTAAACATCAAGTTTGACTAAATTTACACAATATACGAAAAATATTTATTTAGCATCAAAAGTAATGTAATACCTTTTTCCTAGCCATTAACTATTATTATAATTTCAGTTGTTATAGTATCTCTATTAAAATAAAAACCATAATTTTCAAGTAAAGTAAAAATTGATTATCGTAGTTTAGTATTTTTATAGATATTCGTATTAAAATATTTATTAAAAATTAATATCACTATCTGTGAAATTGGTTTGTGCCAGATTCACTAAGCATTTGTTTAGCATACCAATCAAGTAAAATTGACACCATCATGCCATTCATAGTTCGAACAGCTAATTCAAGCAATATAAATGTTTCAAGGACTCTTACAGTTTGTAATTTATTTAAACGTGCAAATTTGCTTCCTTTCGATTTTGGATGAAAACTATCAGCTCCAAAAATCTTTTGAATTTATAATGCTAATTTCTCACTTTTAGTTAATTTCCCTTTATCATATGTATATTTGCTCTTTCCAGTAAATACAAACACAACGAAAAAAGAACTTTTTTATCTTCTACTCTAAATAGCCTTAGGATGCAGTTCATTTGACAATGTCACTAACCCTAAGCATTATTATATAAAGAAACTACTTAATATAACACACTATAAAGTGCACTTCACTAAGTAGCTTAATTTTTTACTATAAGTAGTTTAATTTTATTACTATTGGTACCCATGACCGGGATCGAACCGGTACTCGATTAACTCGAACAGGATTTTGAATCCTGCGTGTCTGCCAATTCCACCACACGGGCATCCAATAGTATTATACCATTATCTATGAATAAGTACAAATAAAAATATTTAAATATAATTAATTGTAGTATTTATATTAGACTTTACTTTTACAACATTTTACTTTTATGATTTATCATCATTGTATTAATTGCATCTACTGAAACAACTTTTGCATATGTATCTGGCCACATAAAATTATTGTAATATTCAAAAGAGTGTTTCGAGTTTAATAATTCATTATCAAAAGTGGAATTACCATCTTGGGCAACTATCATATTATATCCATGTTCAAAACCGGACTTAATTGTTGCATCGATACAAAAATCAGTTTGTAGTCCACATATAACGATATCTTCTACTTCTTTTGACTTAAGGTATTCGTTTAGCCCTGTATCTTTAAATGAACTATTATACTGCTTTACGAACGCTTTCTCACTATTTAGTGGCTTAAACTCATCAAAGACTTCAAATCCTTCGGTTCCTGGTGTAATCTTACTACCAACTCCCCCATCATGACAAACATAAACAACTTCAGCACCATTGGCTCTTGCTTGTTTGATTAGCTAAGTAATATTGTCTTTTACTACTTCAAAATTATACAGTTCTTCAGTCATTATTAACTTTTGTGCATCTACAACAAGTAATATCATATTAGCTCCTATTATTAGTTTAGTCTCTTTGTTCTTAAACATATCATAGCATAATAACTACTTAAATATTGTGTTTACCTTAGTTAATATTAACTAATGGCTGATTGTTTTGCTTTGCATCTCTTAGGCAATATAAAATGTATATTATAATATTTGTAAATACATAGCTTAATGTCCCAATTCCTAATGCATAGATACTTTCTACGTTGTTATAAATACTTACATATATAACAACTACTTCGGCAATACTTCCAACTATCCCAGCTTTAAATATATAGTTTGAGTGTTCTTTAGCAATTAGATAACCTTCTAAAACTTGTTTTATTGGTAAAAATACATATCCGACTCCGGAGATTAGTAAGTATATTACTACCATCTCAATAACTGTCGGAGATTGGATAAACAGACCACTTACTTGACTTGGGAACACAAATATTAGAATCGCAACGAAAACCATAACTGCCGCTGCAATCTTAAATGAATTGCTGAGTACCTCTTTAATTTTAGATTTATCCTTTTTCCCAATATATTGCGCGATGATGATCATAGTCACTGTTTGTAGCGGCTCACTTACAATATATACTATTTCATCCAGCTTATCAATTACCCCAATTGTTGCACTTCCTAATACACCTGATTGGTTCGCAATATTTGTTTCAAACATGGCAAGCATTCCAATCATTAAGATGTCAAAGGTAATTGGTGACGCAATGCTAATAAATTGTTTTACATAATCTGCTTTTATTTTCAAATGGTTTCTAGTCACTTTTAAACGTTCATCATTTATCCATATAACAAGTGTGAGTGTTAATAGTTTAGCTGATATATTTCCTAGTACCGCACCAAATACTCCGAACTGCATGATTAGTAATGGTACAAAGATTGCATTTAGTATTACTTCAACGATAGTTAAGCCTAAAGTTAACTTTACTTTTTCAATAGCTTTTAAAGCTGATTTAAATGAAATTAAGCTAAAGTTAATAATATATGAGATTAAATATAAATACATATACTTTGATGTATCAATTAAGATTATTTCTGGTGTATTTAATATCCTAAGCAAGAGTGGAAGTAATACAATCATTAATACTGAAACTGATATACTTACGACAAATGCAAATATATAGACAAATCCCATAATATTTTTAACTTCCTCATCTTCACCAGCACCACTACTTTTTGAAACTAATACCGATACTGCTGTTGAATAACCTGCTGATATTGATGCAATTACTAAGATAATTGGTGCAACATTCGCAATTACCGACACCTCATTTTCACCTAATAATTTTCCGACCCAAATTGCATTTATTAGAAAAATTAATGCATTTAACATATTGGAACATAGAAAATTTAGAAATAGTTTCAACATTTTCATTCCAAGTTTAGTTTGTTTATTGCTTTGCTTCTGATGTTCATTCATTCTATCCCCTCAATTTTAGACTAAGGGTACAATAATATCCTAGTCTAGATTATCCAATTATAAAAATAATAATGTATATAAAATTTATTTTATAAAGTATTTATGATGTAATAGTGATTCAGTATATAATCCAATACTAACTAATATCACAGCATGTTAAACTAATTTTATCACATAATAAGCATATTTCATGTCAATATTTTTACACACGTAAATATTGCTACTAGCAATTTATACGGATAGTCCTCGTAATTTTGTCCATTATTTTGATAGCATCTTGCATATTTAGATTTAAAAAAATGGACTACATTTACTACGTAATCCAGCCTATTTCTATTAGTAAACAAATAACTGATTTTCTATTTACATACTATGTTTATACTTAGATAATCTGAGCATTACCACTGCCATTGCTCCGCTGCATAAAATAATCGCTAATAGCATAACTATATTAGGGATTAGTTCTGTAAATACTGCGTTATTAATTATCAATTCTCGCGAAATAATATTAAAATGCTTCAGTGGAATAAAATTACTCAACACTTGAATAAACTTTGGCATCGATGCAATGGGGAAAGCGAATCCCGACAACAAAATACTAGGAAGAAGTAAAAACACTGTATAAAGTAATGCCTGCATTTGATTAGTTGATACCGAAGAAATAAATAATCCTAATGTTAAACATGATAGAATGAACAACGTTACAATTAGAAAGTACATAAATAAATTGGTTAACGTTATATTATACATATAGTGTGATAAGATAACTAATATTACCGCATCTATTAGTCCGATTATAAAATATGGAATAAGTTTTCCAATAATTATTTCATTATACTTTACAGGTGAAAATAATAAGTGATCTATTGTTCCATTTTCTCGTTCTTTTACAATTGAAATTGAGGATAAAAATACGAGGATATTTTGGATTACCAAGCCGATCATCCCTAATATTACAAAGACATCAGTTCCGTTCACTCCTTCATATGATGCAATGGTATTAAAATCCAAACTATTGCTCGACTGGGCCAATGAACTTTTAATCTCATACTCCAATGCTCGAGAATTTAGATAATCCGAACTATCAAAATAAAATGTTAATCCCTCAGCATTAATTTCGATTTTATTTGTTGCATCATCATCGATAATAATATTTTCATTCTCATTTAAAACGTCAATAATTGTTGTGCTGTATTGATTATTTATTTGATCGTCAATGTTCAATGCTAAGTTTGTCGGATTTATTACAAAGGTTGGCATTAATAATATCAACCACACTATTGGCATCACAAATGGAATACGTAAAGCAACTGGATCTCTTTTAATATTGTGAAATTCATTTATACATACTGCATATATTCTTCTAAGCCTTTGCATATACCTCTCCCTTAACTGCACGATAATAAAGTTCTTCGATAGTTTCTATGCCATAATAATCTAATAGTTTATTCGGTGGTAATTGCTCAAGAACTATTTTACCGTTATTAATAAACACAACTTTATCTGATTTGAATATTTCATCAATATTATGCGTAGTTACTAAAATCGACATTCCATCAGTTGTGAACTGTGAAATGATATCCCATATTTCTTTTCGAGAAACTGGATCAACTCCTGCTGTTGGCTCATCTAAAATTAGTAATTTAGGATTATGGAGTGTAGCACATGCTAAGCTGACCTTTTGTTTCCATCCCCCACTTAAATTTTTAAGTTTATAATCAACGTATTCTTCAAGACCAAATCGCTTGATTTGGCTATCAACCATCACAAAATCTAAATTGTATATTCTAGCAAAAAAATGCATATTTTCTTTAACTGTCATGTTTTTATATAAAGAAAAATGTTGTGACATATACCCGATATCATCTATTAACTTTGTAGATCCATTAAAAAGAACCTTTCCACCATCGACTTTCAGCATGTCACATATAATTTTAATAATCGTTGTTTTACCAGCTCCATTTGCTCCTTGCAAACATACTATTGTTCCTTGCTCTATATTAAAACTAATATCATTTAAGACCTTTTTCTTACCATATGACTTATGTACATTTTTAAATTCTACTACATTTTTCATTTTCATATCCTCCTATATACACTTTATTGTATCATAAGTTTATACATAAAAATGTATATAGAATTAACAAAAGTTTACACCTACTAGCAGATTTGACTTGAAAAAAACTACTCAGCATAATGTTAGTTCATTACTGAGTAGTCTTGTTATAATGTAATAGCTTATACTTTTAAGTGATAGATACATAAGCTATATAACTGATCATTACTTTTGAAGTTATCTGGAATTTCACCAACTTTTTTAAATCCTAATTCTTCATATAGTTTAATGGCACTGGAGTTATCTCCTCTAACTTCGATTACTATGTTGGCAATTTCTTTGTTTGCAACTGTTATATCAATGAATTGCTCTAATAGCGCCTTACCAATACCTTGCTTTTGATACTCAGTTAATACTGTAACATCAAAATTTATATTATGTTTAAATCGTTGATTGTCATATATTGAACTACAGATTGTACCGACTATCTTGTCGTTTACGGTTGCAACTAAATAAATATTGTTAGAGTTGTCAACGCTCTTAATAAAACCTTCTTTTTCTGCTATGCTTAGTTGAAATTCATTCTCTCCAAACGTAAGAAAGTCACTTTCCCCACCAATTAGATTTAAATAGTCAATTAATTGTTTAGCATCCTTAACTTCTGCATTCCTAATTTTAAAGTTATTCATTTTACTCCTTATTTACCATCTTTGCATATTTGTTAGATGTTTCTTCACATATACTTCTTGGAGTTCTTCTGGCGTGATATCATAACATAGCATTACAGTATTAAAGTACATTAGTGTATCACACATTTCTTCAATAAATTCATTTCTAACGGTTGGATCTTCCATCACTAGTTTGTCACCCTTCTTTTTCAAGATGTCGGCGATTTCTCCAGCTTCAATTAACATCCACAGTAGCTTCTCTTTTCCTTTATCGGGAGTAAGTGCTGGCCATTTATCTTGATATTGGTCTTGCAACTGTTTTTGAAATTCTTGCATTTGCTTAAAGTTTAAGTCCTTCATTTGCTCTCCTAGATTTATTATTAATTGGCTCTTGTTATATAAATCGTTATTCCTTTTAATGTTAAATTGTATTCATCAATCTGGGTATTATCTAAGTTACTATAATCCTCGATGTGGTTGGCGATGCAGTAGTTAGCAATCTTCCCACGACACTGCTTTTTATGAACGCTGCTCTTAATTTCTGGATCAAACTCAATTTCAAATATTTGTTTGGAGATTGATGCTTTATCAATTAGTTTAGTATATTCATCGCTTGATAAAATTAATAGTTGGTGATGATGATGATTATCTATATACTTGTTAACATCCTCTTTCCAAAAATTATAATAAGATTGCTCTACTACTGATTTTAAAGTGAAATCAAGTCTAAATAGCTCAATTTGGTCATTTCCATTTAAAATTCCGTACATTGTATCAAGTACATATAAGTTATTTGCGATATATTCGTCATTTAAGGGCTGTATTTGCTTAAAGACTGCTCCATCCAGACTCGTAACCACTTTTCCATAAATTGGCTGTGAGTAGTATTTATGAGTGTTTTCAAGGGTCTTACCTTTAATTTTAAAATAGTTTTGCAACTCATCGATTGACATCTTGGCTATTTGTTTTCTAATCTGCTGTGATTTTTCCGCAAAAACAGGTTTAGTTGCATCTTCATCTGCTGATGGTTTCATCGTTTTAGCACTTGCTAGAACTATCATAGTCCTCCTTTTATTTTAAAAAAAGATAATGCAAATGCATTACCTAAGATTTTTTCACAAATTCAGTTTTAAGTGACATTGCACCGAATCCGTCAATTTTACAATCAATATCATGATCGTTATCAACAAGACGAATGTTCTTTACTTTCGTTCCTTGTTTTACGGGATTAGAACTTCCTTTTACTTTAAGATCTTTGATTACTGTAACTGTATCTCCATCTTGTAAGATTGTTCCGTTTGCATCCTTGTAGACCTTCTCTTCTACAACCTCATTAACTGGCCACTCGTTTGCACACATTGGACAAACGTAGTTGTCTCCATCAACATAAGTATACTCTTCACTACATGCTGGACATTTTGGCATATTTTCCATTTGTTTCCTCCTTGATTTACCGCAACTATTATAACACAGTTTTGTAATCTCTACTTGTTATCTACAACACATTCAATAAAATCTGATGCACCTTCTTTAACTTCAACAATTTCGTGATCACTAACAAAGATATTTTCCACAATATGTGACCTTAGCGCAATATGTTTTGTACTATAGACAATTAGCGACACTAAAATCACTAATAAGATAAATGTACTACTAATAAACGTAATTGCAATTACACTAACCGCTAACACAACCAGCGATTGATATAAGTCACGTTTATAGTATTTAATATCACAATCTAGTAAGTGTTCTTTGCGCTTACGTAAGTATCTAAACGCATTATAGGCGTATGTTGCATTATATGTGACAGTTCCCATAATCCCGACGATTCGTAGTGAGAACGTTACTGTTTCGTACTCCATCCCAATTACGATTAATGATGAAATCAGTAGCATACTACTAATAACATACGAAGTTAAGAAAATCATAAATGTTGTTGAGATACGTTCTTTGTGAATTGTGTATTCATCGTATAGTTTTAAGAACATCGCATACAGCGCCCAGAACACAAGCAGCCCACGCATTAGATCCTCAATCGTAATCGGAACTCCGTGTTGGAAGATGTGAACAACACCAATAAATCCTTCTCCAAAGATTAAAATAATAAACAATAAATAACGCTCTGCGATTAAAATCCGGTCAAAGGCATAGACGATACGCTTTTTGCGGTTTAAAAATGATGGTAGTAATAATTCGGTTAAAATAGAAACTATTAATACCGGGATGATCATATGTGGAAAAACAAATAAAACTGTAGGCAATACCGCACAAATTAAATATACACGTATTTCGTTACGGTACATGTAGTTGAGTGAACGGTAACTGCGGTCGGTTTTATGAACCTTAATCGCTCTCGCCCAAATATACGCTTGCATCACTTTTAGTAAGATTAATGAAAGCGCTAAAAAGTAGATTGAGCTTTCATTTGTATAATCAGTAATCGATGCAATGATTAATAATGGTGATAACATCAGATTCATCAGTAAACGATTATTGTGCGATACATCATAAAAGTTGACGCTATAAATATTGATATTCGTCCAAAATAAATACGTTGCTAAAAACACTAGTAAACCGATAATAAATGTATACATACTAAAGTTTACAACATACGAATCAATTATGTAGCGTAAAGTTACAACAAAGATAAGGTCCCAAAACAGTTCCATCGGATCAACCTGCCTGGTAACAAATTTATTAAATTTCTGTGGCTTATTAAACATCTGCCTAATCATTATATTCCCCCAAAAGAATTTTTTCTATATTTTCTACAAAGTTTTTAGTATTAGACGCATAAGGTTTAAACTCAGTTGCTAAGACCTCTGCTAATACATTATTAATATCTTGATCACGCTCGAGGTGATAGATATGTCCTTGGCTCGCCAACTTCGTTGTGACTTCCAACTGATGATCATCGACATGTTCACCATATTTGGCGAGTCGCGATACGGCGATCACTTTTTTTCCAAGTTTCAGTCCGGCCATAATACTCCCAACACCTCCGTGGGTAATTATTATATCACTTTGCTCAACAATTTGATCAAAATTATCAAGATAATCGGCTACTGATGTCGCCGCGCGAGTAATGTTATTTTGTGATTCACCAATTTGAACGCTAACTTGATACTTAGAGTCAATCGCATTTACTACTGTTCCTAAATATTCAAAATTATGTGGTTGCGTTCCATACGTAACAAAAATCATTAATAAACACCTCCAAAAAACTTACTTCCAACTTCGACATCTTGCATCTCTTGATGCTGAACGATCGTCGTATCAATGAAGCGCTTCGATAAACGGTAAGCTAAAGATTCGCTAGTCACTTTCGCATAACTTTCAATATAAACATTGGTCGTTTTAAAAAACACCTTACCAACAACAAAATAAAAGAACGCGGTATGAGCACCCGTTGAGATAATTTTCTCGGGACGAACGATACGCAAATGTTTAAATGCTAATCGAAAATTATTAATAAACGCAAACAGATACTTCAGTTTATTGGCGCGATTACTATAGGGAATGAAATAATCGATACTCGGATCATCTTTCCCTTTATCCTCAGTAATTATCGTAACCTCAAATTTATCCGATAAATTATTAGTGATCATTTTAAGCTCTGATAGGTGTCCCCCGGCTGATGCAACAGCTAATACTTTCATCTTACCTCCCATTTTGTATAAAAAGGACTAGAGTAAACTAGTCGCTTAAAATATGAAAAATAATAAATATGCAGCAATCATTCCAATTGATGGAATAACATTTATTATTTTATGCTTAGATCCAATATTCGCTTGGATATAGTGAATGAAGGCAAACACAAGTCCCATCATTGCAAGTCCGACTAAGTCGTCATCAATTTGCGTAAGTAATGGTTGGTTTGAGAAAATATCTAAGATTGTTAAAATTGCAAAGTTAAATAAGTTCGATCCCCAAATTGAAGTTGCGGCCATTGTATAACTTCCGTTTTTACACAGTGAATAACAAGTTACTAGTTCGGGAAGCGATGTTGAAATCCCAATAAATATTGCTCCAACAATCGATGCGTTAAGTCCCGTTACGGCAACAATCATGTCTGCACTTTTCGCTAGGTATACAGATGCTGTCAAAATAATAATTGCTAAAGCAACAAAATTTACCTTTGCCTTGCGATATGCGGTACCATCAACAATTAACTCTTCTTCCGGCTCATCTTCAATACTTGATGTAACTCTAATCGCTAAGATATATGTTACAAAGATACCGATTGATGTTAGAGTAAAACGTCCAAGAATCTCAATGTTAGAATTATTTTTCGTACTAAAGAACGCTACTAAAAATAATACGTACATAATTCCACTGAAAATATTTAAACGTGTTGCCCCTTTATCGACTCTTCCTAAAACAACTTTTGAGAAAAACATTATGTTAAATAATGCTAAAATCAAAAAGTTAAAGGCATTTGAACCTAAGATGTTTCCAATCGCCATTTGCGGTTGACCAATAAATGTTGATGTAAGACCTGTTGCTAGTTCTGGAAGCGATGTTGTCAGCGCAATAATAATTCCGATAACCGCTGCGTTCATTTTTGAATTTTGTTCGATTACTTCTGCTTGACTTGCAAGCTTAATTGCACCGATAACAACAATCGCTCCTAAAATAATAAATTGTAAAAAAATCATGTATCTCCTATTTAATTAATTCAGCTAAAAAGCTAGTTCCTTCATTTGTTGATTTCAAACTCCAGTTTTCACAAAGAGTTTCTCCTAAATCTTCAAATGTGTTACGTGTTGGTATTTCTCCACCACCGATCGATGGTGAGTAACATAAAATTGGTACATATTCACGAGTGTGGTCGTTACCAAGGTATGTTGGGTCGTTTCCGTGATCGGCAGTGATAACTAATAAGTCATCTTCGTTCATCGCTGCCATAATCTCGGGTAATTGACTGTCAAATGTTTCTAACATATCACGATATAGCGCTGCATCACGTGGGTGTCCACCTAATGTATCAAAGTCAACTAAGTTAGTAAAGATTAATCCATTGATGTCATCTCTTTTTAATTGTTCGATTGTTAACTTGACACCATCGTCATTTGATTTTGATTTGAATGCTTCGGTAATTCCTTTACCTGTAAAGATATCGTTAATCTTTCCGATACTAATACAGTCTAAACCAGCATCTTGCAGTTTTTCCGTAACTAAATACTCAGTTGGGCTTTGCGCATAATCATGGCGATTAGCCGTTCTTGTAAAGTCGTTACGACCACCGATAAATGGACGCGCAATGATGCGGGCAACATTATATTTTGGTGTTTGCACAATCTCACTGGCAATCTCACATGCTTTATATAACTCTTCGATTGAAACAACGTCTTCGTGAGCGGCAATTTGGAATGTTGAATCAGCTGATGTATAAACGATAAAACTTCCTGTTTCCATATGTTCGTCAAAGTACTGGGCGATAACTTTCATTCCGCTTCCCTCGATATTAGCAATTACTTTTCGCCCAGTACGCGCTTCAAATTCGGCAATTACTTCTTCCGGGAAGCCATTATCTGTGAATTGGTTGAATCCTTGGTGTAATGTATTCCCCATCATTTCCCAGTGTCCAGTTAAGGTATCTTTACCTTCTCCAACTTCCGCCATCTTACCAAATTTAGCAATTGGGTTAGCTGTTGGTTTAACTGTTGCTAAATCCGCAATATTCCCAAGTCCCATCGCTTCCATGTTTGGGACATTTAAACCAACTGTACTTGAAATATGACCGATTGTGTTGACATTTTCATCTCCAAAACGCTTTGCGTCTGGTAACTCACCAATACCTGCTGAATCTAAAACAATAATTGTTGCTCTTTTAAATTTTTTCATTATTTTTCTCCTTAGCAAGAGGATGCAATTCTGCGTATTCCTCTAATATTTTTTGTTTACTAACATGGGTGTATACTTCGGTTGTCGAAATATTGGCATGACCTAGAAGCATTTGAATCATTCTCAAGTCACCACCACTGTTAAGCATGTGGGTTGCGATACTATGTCTAAAAATATGTGGACTGATTTCGGTTATCCCAACATTTGCTGCGTGTTTTTTTAAAACGAAGTTAAAGCCTTGGCGTGATAAGGGCTTACCTTGATTGTTTAAAAATAAGATATCAGTTAAATCCGATTGAATAATTGTTCGCGCCTTAAAGATATATTCGGTCAAACTTTCAATTGAACTTTGATTGATAATTACAATTCGTTCTTTATTCCCTTTACCAATTACTCTTATTGTACCATTTTCCAAGTTGACATCGTTAACTTTCACGTTAATAATTTCACTGACGCGCATCCCCGTTGAATATAGGGTTTCAAACATCGCTTTATCTCGCGTTCCAATTGGCGAGTCAAAGGTAAACTGATTTAAAAATAAGTCAATTTGGTTTTGACTCAAAAATTTAGGAATCCGCTTCTCCCGCTTTTTCGCAACTAATAATTCAATTTGATCGTTACTTCCTAAATTGTAATCACGCAAGTACTTGTTAATACTTTTTAAAGCGGCAATTTTTCGCAAATAACTATTCTCTTTATACGCAGTATGCAAATATGTAATATAACGATCAATATCTGCTTTAGTTAGTTTATCAATGGGCTTATTCATAAACTGATCAAATTGCATTAGATCGATGCGGTAGGCATTACAGGTATTTTCACTCATTCGTCGCTCGAGCTTTAAATAGCCAATAAAACTATCGATTAAGTGCTCATTCATTGCTAAGTAAAATGTCTACGAATTTTTTATAAAGCTTACATACTTTAAACAAGTACTCATCAAAGCTTACATCCGCGGAGCTATCAGCATTATCGGAAATACTTCGTAATGCATATGTATCGATACCGTAACAAAGCGCTGTGTGAACAATCGCTGTTGATTCCATCTCCGTACACACTCCATTTTCAAAATGGTTATTAATAAATTGCTTTTTCTCACTGCTGCTAATGAATTGATCACCAGTTACAATATCGCCATAGTGGACATTAACCTCACTATCGCTGGCAAACTGTTCAATCGTCTTGTTCCAAAAATCATCATCAGTAGTCACAAAATATTTAGGTTGATTTGGCAACTGCCCGATCTCGTATCCAAACGCCGTAACATCAGCATCGTGATAAGCGAGGCGCTTCCCAACGACAAAGTCACCAATGGATGTAGTGCTTGTTAGCGCTCCTGATGTTCCGATACTAATTAACTTATCAATATCGTATTTATTTAACATCATCGACGTTGTAATACTACTTGCAACTTTTCCAATTCCACTGTTTAAAATGTAGATGTTTTTGTTATTTTCAGTGTGGAGAAATAAGTCGTTTCCATTGATTTTATCAATCGCTGTTAAGTTAAAACCTTTCACCAAATAATCAATTTCTTCAGTCATTGCACTTAAAATTAAAATATTCATAGTTCTCCTTGATTTTCCGTAAATGTATTATAACATTTATTCGCACTTTTTTAAAAAAAGAAACTGCTAAAATTAGCAGTTTAAATTGGTTATTTATTATTTATTTTTGCTTCACCAAGTGAGTAGATTACTAGGGCAATTACACTAAAGATAACTGGTCCAATAATTGTCCAAATTCCTGTTTGATAATCTGGAGTATCACCGATAAATGGTGCCACAATTGTAAAGATGTTTCCGAACATTACTAAGAAAATAGTTGAAACTAAACATACAGTTACCATAAACTTAGATTTAATTAAGATAACATCTTTTTCTAAACTATCGTTGTTTCTAAATTTGAACCAAGCGAAGATTAGGAATACGTAAGGAATTGTCATTCCGACATTTGTCATCGTAATAATTAATTCATAAAGCTTTGCAGCTCCGTCTGGATTAACTAATGATAGGATTGATTTTGCTGCAATGAAAGCAATAACGATAATCGCTTGCATTTTAACTGCTCCAACACGTACACCATTTTCATTTACATTTTTAAATGATTCTGGCCAAAACTCACTTGGAGTTCCTTCGATCATTTGTTTAAGTGGTGCATATGAAAGGGCAACTAATGCTCCAATATATGATAAGAACATTCCTAGTCCAGCAAATCTAGTTAAGAATTGTCCAAGAATTGACCCTTCTACTCCCATAATTGCATCACCTAAGTGACCCATAATTAAGAATAGTGCCGATAATGAACTTACACCTTCACCGAATTGAGACCACTCAAGAGCAGCACCAACCATGAAGAATCCAAGGATATATGCAATAACAATAAATGCACCAGACATAAAGATTCCACGTTTTAAGTCACGTTCTGGGTTCTCTAAATCAGTTGCAACTCCAGCGATTGCTTCAGTTCCACCATATGCGAATACCGCAAATACTACAAACCCGAAGAAAGCCATAACATTTTGAAAATCTGGGTTTGGTGATGAGATTAGAGATTGCACAGTTAATGTTTCTTTAAACATGTGTCCATCGATCAGGTTTCTTGAAATTGCAAAAACCCCACCAACTAAAAGCACAAGATTTAATGATACTACTGCTAAACCACCAATACTTGTAATCTTAGCAAGACGTCCAGCTCCTGAGCTTACGATTTTAGCAAGTAATAATACTATTAAAATTCCAACGATTCCTAAAATAAAAGGTCCAAAATCAGTTGGTCCAAATACAATGTTACCTTGAACTTCTGCAGAAACATTAATTGGTGTAACCGTAATGTCTTTACCGAAGATGGCAAATGATAATGGTACCCATAATGATAAGGCTTTACCAAACATCCAAATTACATATGATGAATACCACATCATAATTCCAATAAAGGCAAATTTAACTGATACTGATTTTTCCATCCAAGTGTAGATTCCTCCACCTTGCCCTTTAAAACCAGTAGCTAGTTCGATCATCATCATGATATATGGGATAAAGTAAAATAATCCACCGATGACGAACATTGGAATAGCAGCATACCCCATACGGTAGAAACCGATTCCGATATTAGTAACTCCAAATACTGACGTTAACATCATTAAAATGAATGCCATTAGAGTTATTTTTTTTGTATTACTCATATTTCTCCTTTTTTAACCGTATATATTATATCACAGTTTAAAAAACCTTAATTAATTTAAAATAATAAATGAGACAACAATTTGAAATCAAAAAATTAAAAGTGCTATAATAGTTTTATATATAAAGGAGCAATATGAAAAATGTAACTGAAAGATTTTTAAACTATGTAAAGATTGATACAAAATCAGACCCTACTGCTACTTGCAGACCAAGTACAAGTACACAATTTGATTTATTAAACTTATTAAATGAAGAATTACTAGCAATGGATATTAACGTTGATTACGATCAAGAAAATGGATACATTTATGCGAAGATTCCAGCAAATGTTGAAGGGAAAGCGGCAATTGGATTTTTATCTCACGTCGACACTGCACCAGATTTTAATGGAACTAATGTAAATCCCCAAATTCACGAAAACTACGACGGCGGAGTAATCAAATTAGATGACAACAACAGCTTGGACCCAAAATTATTTACTGAGCTTAAAAACTACGTTGGGCAAACTATCATTACCACTGATGGTAGCTCACTTTTAGGAGCTGATGACAAAGCGGGAATCAGTGAGATTATGGAAGCTGCTAAATACTATATGGAAAATCCTCAAATTCCTCACGGAGACATCTGCATCGGGTTTACTACTGATGAGGAAATCGGAACTGGAGCAAACAACTTTGATGTAGCGCGCTTTGGCGCTGAGTTTGCCTACACTATTGATGGAGGAGTTATCGGTGAGTTACAGTTTGAAAACTTTAACGCTGCGGGAGTAACAATCGACGTCATCGGAAGAAACGTTCACCCGGGAACTGCTAAAAATGGAATGATTAACAGTCAAGAGTTAGCAATCAAGTATCACAACAGTATGCCAAACGGGGAAAAACCTGAACTTACGGATGGCTATGAAGGATTTATTATGTTACACGGATTTAATGGTAGCGTTGATAAAACTACTCTTTCATATATTATTCGTGATCATGATATGGATTTATTTACAGCTAAAAAAACATATATGGAAAACGTATTTAACAGCGTTATTAAACCATATGCACCAGAAAGTACAATTACGATTACTGATCAGTACTTTAACATGAGTGAAAAAGTAAAACCAGTATATCACATCGTCGATTTAGCAGTTGAGGCAATGGAAAATGTTGGAGTAACACCATTAATCGAACCAATTAGAGGGGGAACTGATGGTTCGAAACTATCATTTATGGGTCTTCCTTGTCCAAATATCTTTACTGGTGGTCACAACTTCCACGGAAGATTTGAATACATCGTTGAAGAATCAATGGTTAAAGCCACTGAAACAATTATCGAAATTATTAAATTAAACGGCGCAAAATAATATAGCAAAAGACCATTTGAAAATGGTCTTTTCTTATACTCTATTGTAAATATGCTTTGACAAGTGGATACAAACTAAAGGTTCCACAAATCAAATTTAATTTATCATCTGCTACTGCTTGATCGATATCACTGGCTATTTTAATACCACTAAACTGATACTTGGCGAACGCTTCTTCACTTATCCCTCGCTCTAAATGAGGAAGTGGGATAAAAACGAGATCATCAGACAATTCCTGTAAAATAGCAACTACTGCGGGCACATCTTTATCACTAAGCATCGAAAAGATCACTCTAATTGGTCTTGATGTTTCGCTTAAACTATCGACTAATGCTCGAGCTGACGCACGGTTGTGAGCTCCATCAAAAATGATATTGCTGCTTAGCTGTTCCAACCTTGCTTGGTGAACGGTCTTAGCTACTCCGCTTTTAATCGCATCACCACTAATATTTAAATGGTTTAAAACTGCGAGCGCTAGTGCAAAATTCGCTACTTGATGACTTCCAAATAAATTTAACTTATAGGTGTTATCTGCTAATTTAACGATCGTATTAAAGTTTTCCAAGTCTAACTCATACTCAAGGTGTGAATCAACGATATGAATATCACTTGTTTTTAAACGAAATACCGCTACGGCTTCGGGATTTGTTTCCGTTGTAAACAGCGGCACTCCCGGTTTAATTATTCCCGCCTTCTCTGTGGCAATTTCCGTTATTGTATCACCTAAAATATGGGTGTGATCTAAACTTATATTTGTAATTACACTGGCAACTGGCATGCAAACATTCGTAGCATCCAAGCGTCCCCCCAGTCCTACTTCTAAAACCAAGTAGTCAACTTTGGAGTTTGCAGCATGTAAAAACATAATCGTCGTCGTTATTTCATACAGCGTTAATTCAAGATTAAGCTCGGTAGCGGCGGCGATGATTTGCTGATAATATTGCTCTAAATCATTTAGACTAATTGATTGGTCATTAATTACAAACATCTCTTCGAGGCTAATTAAATAGGGAGAACAATATTTCGCAACGCTGTATCCAGCCGCTTGCAAGCTACTGCTAATAAAACTACTAACCGATCCCTTACCGTTGGTTCCGGCAATGTGAATAATTTTCATTTTGTCTTGAGGGTTGTCCAAAACTGCTAATGTCTTGGTCATATTCTCTAAGCCGAGCTTGATCCCAAATTTGCTATGCGACTCAATTTTTGCGATTATATCATTCATGATTTATCGATCGCCGCTATCATTTCAATCGCTTGCTTATTCGCTAATACATCATGTACGCGAACATATTCAAAGCCAGCTTGAAACCCGACAACCGTGGTAACGGTCGTCCCAATGATGCGCTGGTCGGCTGCTTCGACATGATTAACTGCGCCAATAAAGCGTTTGCGTGATGTTCCAAGCAAAAACTGATTAGCTTGAAATTGCGCTTTTAAAGACTTTAAGTTATTCATGATTTTTAAATTTTGCTCAGTATCCTTATTAAAACCAATTCCTGGATCAAGGATGATTAAGTTTAGGTCAATTTGTAAGTTGTTAGCTGCAGCTAATATCTCCGTAAATAGCGCCTTCATATCTGCGAGGGGATGCTCGCTCTTACGGGAATGCATCGCTACGTACTTGACATTATACATCTTAACTAGCTCAAGCATCTTACCATCATAACGATTAGCCTTAACATCATTGATGATCGTTGCTCCGGCCTCGATTGCCGCTTTAGCTACCGGTGATTTATATGTATCAATTGATACTTCAACGTCAAAGTTCGCTTTAATCATCGCAATAACCGGAACGACGCGCTCGATTTCCGTTTGCTCGTCGACAAATTCCGCACCAGGGCGAGTTGATTCACCACCTACATCGATAATTGTTGCTCCTTCGCTTATTATTTTTTGAACTTGAGTCTTAGCCTTATCTAAGCTAATAAAGTTTCCCCCGTCACTAAAAGAATCGGGAGTTACATTTAAAATTCCAAAAATTTCCATTAACACTCCCTAATGTAAATATCTTGCAGCGCTTCATACACATTGATCAGTGGCGTATTGGTACGCGGGTCAATTAGATTGGGATTAAGGTCTAAAAGCGGTTTTAAGACAAAGTCTCGCTCACACATAAAGCGATGAGGAATTAGGAGGTGCTCCTCAGCGATAATTTCCTTGCCATAAAGAATCATGTCAATATCGATCGTACGTGGACCCCAATGGATCTCTCGAGTGCGACCTAAGTCTAACTCAATCTTTTGCAGTTTTTTCAGTAAGATTGTTGGGTGAAGATTGGTTTCGATCATCACTGCCATATTTAAAAAGTCATCTTGCGCAACTTCACCATACGGCGCTGAACTATATAGTTTTGATTCCGTTACCGTATACACACCATCAAGACCAGCAATTGCGGCAATTGCTTGTTTAAGCGTTTTCTCGCTATCGCCAACGTTAGAACCGAGTCCAAGGTAGACTTTGGTTTTAACTTCGTCTACGCGCGTACTAACACTATCAAAACTAAACTTAAGTGGTGCCCACGGCTTAACTACTTCCAGTTCAATTCGCTTTAGAATTGGATACTTACTAAATAACATATTGACTAATTGATGGGTAATTGATTCGATTAAGTCACAACGATTAGTTTGAAAATATTCGATAATATCTTCACTCACAAACCCATAATGGACGGTATTATCGAGATCATCACTATATGTTGCTGCTTGAAAATCAAGGTGTAATACGGCATTGATATAAAATCTCTGACCTTGGTCCTTCTCGGGTTGGTGAACTCCGTGATAGGCAAAAACTTCTAAATTATTTATCTTAATAATATTGTTCATATTGCTCCTTAATTCGTTAGTTGCGATAGTAGTTCTACACGCAAGTTTTGGTCTTCAGCATAGATTCCTTTGCTCACCACTGACTTAGTAATCGCATTACCTTGGCGCACTCCACGCATACTCATGCATAAATGTTTCGCTTCAATCACAACGATTACTCCACGACATTCTAAATGAGTCATTAAGCTCGAAGCAATTTGCTCAGTTAAACGTTCTTGTAATTGAAGATTTTTTGCATAGTACTCGACAATTCGGCTTAATTTTGATAAACCGATTACTTTGTTATTCGGTAAGTAGGCGATATGTACTTTACCAAAAAACGGTAACATATGGTGTTCACACAGCGAGTAAAACTCAATGTCCGATTGCATTACTACTCCATTACCTTCATACTCAAATGTTTTAAAGTACGACTCAACATCTGGTAGGTCACTTCCTAAAATTTCTGCATAGGCTTTAGCTACACGCGTTGGTGTTTCGACTAATCCTTCACGGTTTGGATCTTCTCCAATTGCTATTAATAAATCTGTTACTGCTTGTTTTGTTTTATCTATATTCAAGTTAACTCCAAAAATTTTTCTTTTACGTTTATTGTAGCATTTTTTACTATGTATTTCTTGATATTGTAAAAATATATTTACTTGGATTACGGAACTTTCTCCCTTAAAATTTCTGCATGAAAAAAGCTACTAACATAAATGCTAGTAGCATGGATAATTATGCTGTTTCTAGAGTTGTTAAAAATTCCGGAATCGATTTTCCACCAACAACAAAGTTAGTGATCTCCCCATCAGTAATCTCAACTAAAGTAGGCGTTCCCGTCGCTTGGATATCTTTATATGATTCAACCGTTCCACTCGGTGTTACAAAACCTTCACTTGGTTGTAATTCAAAACCATCATTTATATTTTGTAAATTTGCAGCGTCGATTAAATAAAAGTCAACATCCTCAGGCTTGTTGTAGTAATATTTTGCGATATCTGGCTTAATTTTCACACACCATGAACAATCTTCTTTATAAATATAATAGTAGTTTGTTCCGGCTAAATCATCTTCGATATCGGCATACAGTACAGTTGGCGCATCTTTGTATAGGGTCTTGGAACTATCTTGACTCATTACTAATAAAAGACCAACTAATACAATGATTATTCCAACAAGTCCTAGTGCTAATTTCTTCATTACTTCTCCTTTAAAAAAATGATAACAGCTTAATTGCTGTTATCAATGGTATTAAAACTTAACGATTACGTCACCGTGTGATACTGTAGTACCATATAATGATTCGTCGATTGCTAATTCTTTACCTGCTAAGTTAGTAAAGATAACTGGTGTTACTACTGAAGGAGCTTTAGCTTTAACACTTTCTAAATCTACTACTAAAAGTAAGTCTCCAGCGTTAACTTTGTCTCCTTGCTTAACTTTTACATCAAAACCTTCACCTTGAAGGTTTACTGTATCAACACCGAAGTGTAATAAGATTTCTAAACCTTCTTCAGTTTTTAGACCAATTGCGTGACCAGTAGCTTCGAATACTAATGCTACTTCTGCGCTAATTGGAGCATATACGTTTCCAGATGTTGGCTCAATAGCGAAACCGTCACCCATCATTTTTTGAGAAAAAGCTTGATCAGGAACTTCTTCCATTCTTAATACTTTACCATCTAATGGTGAAGTAACATTTAATTGTTCAGGTTCTTTAGAACCAAATAATTTACCAAATAATCCCATTGTTATGTCTCCTTTTGTTTACTTAATTATAATAACATAAATTCATAACCCAAATACTATTTTTCAGTTAAACAAGTAATCCCTGGAAGCTCTTTTCCTTCTAAGTACTCAAGGCTTGCTCCACCACCTGTTGAAATGTGGCTAAAGTCATCAGCGAACCCTAATTGAATTGCAGCAGCAGCACTATCTCCACCACCGATAATTGTTGTAGCTTCTTTGTTAGCAGCAATCGTTTCACAAACTCCGATTGTTCCTTTTGCAAAGTTTTCCATTTCGAATACACCCATTGGTCCATTCCAAACTACAGTTTTTGCATCAGTAATATATTTACCAAATAATTCAACTGTTTTAGGTCCAACATCAAGTCCCATGTATCCAGCTGGTACTTCTTTACTATCTACAGTTTGAATGTCTCCTTCGTTTGCAAATGCGTTGTTAATAACGGCATCAACTGGTAAGATTAATTTTCCGTTTGCTTTTTCAAGTAATGAAGTTGCAAGTTCTAATTTATCTTCTTCACAAAGTGATGAACCAATTTCGTATCCCATTGCTTTTAGGAATGTAAACATCATTCCACCACCAACTAATACGTGATCAGCTGTATCTAATAAGTTTTCAATAACACCAATTTTATCAGAAACTTTCGCTCCTCCTAAAATTGCCACTAATGGACGGTTTGGATTATCAACTGCACCACCGATAAACTTAATTTCTTTTTCTAATAAGAATCCTGGTACTGCAACTTCACTGTTAGCAGCAATTCCTTTGTTTGAAGCATGAGCACGGTGTGCTGTACCAAATGCATCGTTTACGAAGATTCCGTCACCAAGAGATGCCCAGTATTTTCCAAGTTCTTCATCGTTTTTCGATTCTTTTTTACCATCAATGTCTTCAAAACGAGTGTTTTCAAACATTAAAACGTCTCCATTTTGTAAACCATCGATAGCAGTTTCTAATTCTGCACCACGAGTAGCAGCAACGAATTTAACATCTTTACCTAATAATTCAGCTAATCTATCAACTGCTGGCTTGATTGTTTTACTAGCTTTATCAGCTTCTTCTTTTACTTTACCTAAGTGTGAGAATAAAATTACTTTAGCTTGACCTTCTACTAAATAGTTGATTGTTTCTAAAGCTGCTTTAATACGGTTATCATCAGTGATTACCCCGTCTTTAATTGGTACATTGAAATCTACACGTACTAATACTTTTTTTCCATTTACATCGATATCTTTAATTGATACTTTATTCATTGTTCTCCTAAATTAGTAATGTATCTACATATTTTTTAATACGCAACACATCTTTTTCTCGTTTAAATACAAGCTCCAATGGATTGGCTTTTCCATTTTCGCTCATATGAATTGATAAATTGTCTTTTTCACTACTAATGACATTAATTGTCATATTGTGATATTGCTTCTTTTTTATAAACTGCTCAGTTGCGAAAAAGCGCAGTTCATAACGCTTGGTTGTATCATTCTTTTTAATTTGCATATGTGTGACTATTGTCTTATCTTCATCAGCAATTAAAAATGTTTCTACTGGCAATAAGATCGATAGGCGATCATTAGGCATTAATAAATGGCGTTCCCGTCATATCTTCTGGAATTTCAACACCAAGCATAGTTAATAATGTTGGCGCGATATCTGCAAGTTTCGCATCATCACGCTGAATTACTTGATAACCTTCACCAACGACAATCGCTGGAACTGGATTAGCAGTGTGAGCAGTATTTGGTGATTCATCATCATTTAATACTAAGTCAGCATTTCCGTGATCTGCCGTTACAATTGCTGATCCACCGATTGCTTCGATTTTTTCGATTACTTGCCCAAGGCATGTATCTACCGCTTCAATCGCTTTGATTGTTGGTTCAAGCATTCCTGAGTGTCCAACCATATCTGGGTTTGCAAAGTTTAAAATTACTAAATCTAAATAATCTTTATCTAACTCTTCTAGTAATGCTTTTGTAACTTCTGGTGCACTCATTTCTGGTTGAAGATCATAAGTAGCTACTTTTGGTGAGTTAATTAAAACTCGCTTACTTCCTTCGATGGCTTTATCTACTCCACCATCAAAGAAGAATGTAACGTGTGGATACTTTTCAGTTTCAGCAATACGTAACTGTTGCATTCCCGCAGCTGACACTACTTCCCCTAAAGTATTAACTGTTTCAATATGTTTGAAGGCAATTGCTGCTTTTACATCATCAGAATACTTCATCATTTGCACAAAGTTAATTCCGGTTGGACGGTAACTTGGTGTAAATACTGGATTTTCTTCTGGCTGTGGGTTGTACTCAGGGTTAGTAAGTACTCCAGCAAGTTGCATCGCACGGTCAGGACGGAAGTTAAAGTTAATAACTGAAGTATTATCTTCAAACTTAACGTTGACATTAGCGTTTACTGCTGGTAAGATAAATTCATCAACAACATCATTAGCATAACTTGCTTTAATGTATTCGATTGGATCTGTAAATGATTGGTCTGCTTTCCCGCTTACAATTGTATCGTAAGCAAGTTCAACACGTTCCCAACGTTTATCACGGTCCATTGCGTAGTAACGACCTGAGATCGTTGCAATTTGTCCAATTCCGACTTCTTCTAATTTATTTTGCAGTTGCTCAACAAACTCGATTGCACTCTTAGGATCAACATCACGTCCATCTAAGATTGGGTGAATGTATAAGTTTGTTACCCCTGCAGCTTTAGCGTTATCAATTAGAGCAAATAAATGATCAATATGTGAGTGAACACCACCTGGTGATAGTAATCCAAGTAGGTGAAGACCATTTGCTACTCCGTTATCTAATGCTGATTTAATTTCTGGCATATCTTTTAAAGTATCTTCTTCGATTGCCTTGTTAATTCTTTCTAAAGATTGGTAAATAATTCTTCCGGCACCAATATTTAAGTGACCAACTTCTGAGTTACCCATTTGTCCTGCTGGTAACCCCACGAAGTTTCCGTCTGCGCGTAATGTTGTATGTGGATAAGTTGCAAATAAACGATCAATATTTGGTTTGTTTGCAAGAGTTACGGCATTACCGTGATCATTATCACGTAATCCGAATCCATCTAAAATGGCTAGTAATACAGTTTTTTTCATATTGCTCCTTATTTTAATAATGCTACGTATGAAGCTACATCTAAGCTAGCTCCACCAACTAAAGCTCCATCAATATCTGATTTAGATAATAATTCGACAATGTTGTCTGGCTTAACGCTTCCACCATATTGAATTACCATGTTGTTTGCAATTTCATCAGAGTATAGAGATTTTACAATTGAACGAACAAAGTTACAAGCTTCATTTGCTTGTTTGCTTGTTGCAGTAAGTCCAGTACCGATTGCCCAAACTGGCTCATATGCAATTACAACATCTTTAACTTCAGCTTCCGATAAACCTTCGAATGCTTTTTTAACTTGTCTTTCTAACACTGAGTTAGTTAAGTCGTTTTCACGTTCTGTTAAAATTTCACCAATACATAAGATTGGACGGATGTTTTTAGCAATTGCTAATTTCATTTTTGCGTTTACTACACCATCAGTTTCGTTGTAGTACTCACGACGCTCAGAGTGACCGATTAGTGTTGTAGTTACACCAATTGATAGTAACATATCAGCTGAAACTTCACCAGTGTATGCTCCACTCTCTTTTTCGTGCATGTTTTGGCAACCAACAACAATATCAGTTCCTTTAGTTGCTTCAACCATTGCTGCTAAGTATACACTTGGTGCAAAAATCATTTTTTGTCCAGTGTAACTTGATGTATCAATACTTTTTAACTCTTCAACAAAAGCTAAAGCTTCATCTAAAGTTTTGTTCATTTTCCAGTTTCCTGCAATAATTGTATTTCTCATTGTATTCTCCTTATTAAATAATTTTATCAATTAATCCATATGCTAATGCTTCTTCTGCACTCATAAAATAATCACGTTCCGTATCTTTGGCAACGCGCTTTACAGTATGATTGGAATTAGCTGCTAAAATTTTATTAATTTTTTCTTTCATTTTCATGATACGGTTTAGACTAATTTCCATCTCCGTAACTTGTCCCTGAGCACCACCTAACGGTTGGTGAATCATAATCTCAGAGTTAGGTAACGCATAACGTTTCCCTTTTGTTCCAGCTGACGCAAGAAAAGCAGCCATCGACGCGGCCATTCCAACTACAACTGTATTTACATCACATTTGATATAATTCATTGTATCATATATTGCCATTCCCGATGAAATGCTACCACCTGGTGAGTTTACATACAAAGTTATATCAGCTTTCGGATCTTCAGCTTGTAAAAATAAAAGTTGTCCAACAATTATATTTGCCATTTCATCATTAACTTCACCACTTAAAAAAATGATGCGATCCTTCATTAGTCGAGAATATATATCATATGTACGTTCTCCACCACCACTTTGCTCGATTACATATGGCATCGTTATGTTTTTCATCTTTCTCCTAATACATAATATTTTTTCACTACTTCAGGAAAATAATTTCGCATATCTAAAATAGTTAAAGATTAATGTATTACTACATTAATCTTTCTTTAACAAACTGTTCTACTTCATCTGCAGTTGATAAGTTTAAAACTTCATCAATCGCTTGTTCAATTTCACTCTTGCTTAAACTAGCAATTTGTAATCTTGAAGGTAATACAGCAGTTGCCGACATTGAAAATTCATGTAGACCCATTCCTAATAATAATGGAATTGCAATTGGATCTGAGGCCATTTCTCCACACATACCAGCCCATTTTCCTTCAGCGTTTGCAGCGTTAACTACATTTCTTACCATACGTAAGATTGCTGGATTGTATGGTTGGTATAAGTAAGAGATTTTCTCACTCATTCGATCACAAGCCATTGTATATTGAATTAAGTCATTAGTTCCAATACTAAAGAAGTCAACTTCCTTAGCAAAAGTATCTGCCATCATTGCTGTTGATGGAATTTCCACCATGATACCAATTTCAATATCATCGCTTACTTGGAATCCTTCAGCAATTAAATTTTCTTTTTCTTCAAATAGAATTTTCTTTGCATCTCTAAATTCTTGAAGTGTAGCAATCATTGGGAACATAATTTTTAAGTTTCCAAATACACTAGCACGAAGTAAAGCACGAAGTTGTACTCTAAAGATATCATCACGATCTAAACATAGTCTAATCGCACGGTACCCTAAAAATGGATTCATTTCTTCTGGGAATTTTAAGTACGATAATTCTTTGTCTCCACCGATATCTAATGTACGAACAACTACAGGTTTTCCTGCCATTGTTTCTAATACTTTTTTATACGCTTCAAATTGTACTTCCTCACTTGGAAGTTCAGTTGAATCCATATATAAGAATTCTGTACGGTATAGTCCAACACCTTCAGCACCATTATTAATAACACCTTCTAAGTCGTTAGGTGTACCAATATTAGCTACAAGTTCTGTATGATATCCATCTTTAGATACTGTTGGTTTATCTTTAAACTCTTGCCAAAGTTTCTTCTCTTCTTCAAACTGTGCTGCTTTTTCTTGATAGCTTGCTATTTCATCGCTAGTTGGATTTAAAATTACATTTCCATCTAAACCATCGATTAAAATAATGTCACCATCGTTTGCCATTTCAACAACGTTACCCGTTCCAACAACAGCTGGAATCTCCAGGCTACGTGCCATAATTGCTGAGTGTGATGTACGTCCACCAATATTAGTAACAAATCCTAGTGTAACTTCTTTATTTAATTGTGAAGTTTCACTTGGTGTTAAATCTTCAGCAACAATTACAACTTCTTCGTTAATTGTTGATAGAGCTGGAATTTTTCTTCCTAGTACGTTTGCAACAAAGCGTTTACGAACATCCTTAATATCAGATGCACGTCCCTTAAACACTTCATCATCCATTCCTTCGAACATCATTACGAAGAAATCTGTAACTTCCATAATTGCAGTAGCTGCATCTTTATTTTCGTTTTCGATTTTCGCTTTAACTTGTCCAATAAGTTCTGGATCTTCTAATATTAACTTATGTGCATCGAAAACTTGCGCTTCCTCTTCACCAAGTTTATTTAATGCAATAGCTTTTATCTCATCTAATTGACTTAAAGTAGCACTCATTGCCGTTTCTAATTTAGAAATTTCCTCAGTAACAACAACTTCACTAGGAACTTCAATTGTTAAGTCAACTTCTTGTAGTTTATATACTTTTGCAACTGCAATTCCTTTTGAGGCTGCAATTCCTTTTAGTTCTTTTCTCATTTTATACCTTTTCTAGTCATTTAGTTTAGAATTATTTCGCTTCACCAATGTTATTTCTTGTGATTACTTCAGCAATAGCGTTTAAAGCTTCTGCAGCGTCATCTCCTTCAGTTACTACTTCAAACTCAACACCGTTTGAAATTGCAAGTGACATAACACCCATAATTGATTTTAAGTTTGCTTCTTTTCCTTCAACTACGATTTTAGCTTCTGATGCAAATTTCCCAGCTTCGTTTACTAATAATGTTGCTGGTCTTGCGTGTAACCCAACTGGGTCAGTAATTACAAATGATTTATTCATGATAAATTCCTCCAATTATTTTTTTATACAAGGTTATTATACTAGATATGAAGAAAAATGTAAATGCTTTTTTTACTTTTTTATGCAATTTGAAAATCTTTTCACGCAAAATTTTACACAAGCTTAATTACAAGTGCCAATTTTCGGCAAAAAAAGAACTCTTTTCAGAGTTCTAAAAATAATTATTTTAAGTCATTTATAATATTTTGAGCACAAATAGCTCCATCGTTTGTTGCTGTGGCGATTTGACGTAAGTCTTTTTCACGAACATCTCCAGCGACAAAAACACCTTTGATTTTTGATTCTAAACGTTCATCAACTTGAATGTTTCCACGCTCATCGACAATTCCTAAATCAGTAAATGGTGAAGTGATTGGAATTAACCCCACATAAACAAATGCTCCGGCAACTGGTATCACAGTTTCTTCGTTTGTAAGCTTATTTACAACCGTAACTGATTGCAGTGTATCTTCTCCGTCAAATGATTTTACATTGCTATCTAAAACAAATTTAATTTTTTCATGTTGCTTAACTTTGTTAACAATGTAATCTTCGGCACGGAACTCTTGACGACGGTGAACAATCGTTACGCTTGAACAAATATCAGCTAAGTATAAAGCTTCTTCTAAAGCGCTGTTTCCCCCACCGATTACCGCAACATCACGATCGCGGAAGAAGTTTCCATCACATACTGCACAGTACGAAATTCCTGCTCCTTGAAGCTTGTCTTCACCAGGCGCACCTAGCTTACGGTTTTCAGTACCCGTTGCAATAATTACTTTTTTAGCTTCATATTCATTCATATTCGTAATTACTTTTTTCGTTTCACCTAAGTCAACGATTTCTTTTACGTCACCGTATTCGTATTTTGCACCAAACTTTAATGCGTGTTTATGCATTGTTTGCGATAACTCACGCCCTGAGATGTTTTCAAACCCAGGGTAGTTTTCTATTTCGTGCGTCACGAACATTTTCCCACCTGGAGCACCTCTTTCGATGATCATCGTGTCCAGTCCAGCACGTGAAGCATAGATTGCTGCTGTAAGCCCCGCTGGTCCGGCACCAATAATAATTAAATCTTGCATAATTCCTCCTAAGTTTTCTAACTTTAATTATTTTAACACAGTTTTCTATTATTATTTAGTTTTGACTTATATTATTAGTAATAAGTATTGTGGATTTAGCCATGGATGAAAAAATGACCAGTTTTACCTGGTCAGTTGAATCCTATTCGTAAAGCTGTTTTTCTGTATCAATCATATCACTAATAATCTGCTCAATTGACTCACCAGTCCTCGCTGATTGCTCCGCTGCATATTCGTGGAAAAATTGTAGTTCCTCTTCAACATACTCTAAAGTTAATTGGTCATCTAGTGATAACCATAATGCACCTAGCTCTCGTAACTTATCAGCAACATTTTCATCTGCATAGCTCAGATCAAGACTGTTTATATCATCCGCAATCGCTGACTTAGGTATAAAACTTTTTAAAGGTTTAGAGAAATTTATCTTCATCTGTGAATCGATTTTTTCCATACTTCCATCAGCGGCAACTTCATAAATAGGTGTTGTAAAGAAGTTCTCCTCTGCTGCCACATACATTTTTCCTCGATCGACGTATGTTAGAACATTAGTGCTAGTTCCATGTTGCTTAAAGGACTCGTTGGCTACAACTTTTTCAAAAGACATATCCTCTAAATTAACTTTATAAAATATCACTTCTTTGACTCCGGATCCAGATTCGGATACTTTAAAATCTATATATAAAGTATTCTGATAAACTTTCGAGATTTCGTAATTATCGCCAACATTCTTAAACGTAGTATTATCACAATTAGTAATTACATCAAGTTTGTGACTTGTGCCGAATTGAACGTAATTTAAAGTACACTCTTCACCTGTCGAAATCGTTGTTAGTTTACCATCGTACATAAAGAATGACGTCGGAAAGAATGACATATCATCAGCTATATTATAACTAGCATGAAGCTTTTCATTTATTAAACCTTCGTCCGTAAGCTCAAAGGTGTAGTGTTCCAATTTGCTGTAGCTATCTGTAAGACCAAGAACGTGTAAAGTCCCGGCCGCTTCAAATACCCGCGCTTCGGTTACCGGCAAGTAATATTGTGAATAATTATCATTAGATAAATACTTGATTACGATTTCATCGGAAGAAATTGGAAACATCGACAGATAACTATTATTTCGATAATTTGAAATTTTACCGTACATGATATTTTGGGCGTTACCAATTTCGATCTCATTTGGATTTTTATTACTATACTCAAAATATTCAGCTGTTTGATCTTCTTTATTAATTCTACTTATCGTAGTTCCCGAATCAAGATACACATAGTTTCTGGTTTCTGTTAATGAATTTGTATGACAGGCACCATCAAGCTCGATTATTTTGTCATTACCTTTATATAACGCTGATACTCGATTTTCTACGCCCACTTGGACAGTCGAACAATATGCTCGATATGTTGAATCAGCGGTTGATAAAGTGTTATACACTTTTTCCGCGACCACTGGAATTACGATTGTTGCTAAAACAATTCCCAATAATATTAGATGTTTCTTTTTCATCTTAACCCTCTTTAAACTTTTTGCTAATTATAGCATGTATGTATATAATTTCCTATTTATCTTGATTTGATTATCAAGATTAGTTGGCATTTAATTCATCGATTATCGCTTCTGCTAAATGATTGTCTGTTTGTAAATTAAATAGTTTGAAGTCTTCATTACCGGACTGTCTAATCCCGGTTAGTTCACCCATTCCACGCATTTGATAATCTAATTTAGCGAGCGTCGCACCATCGTCGATGGTTTCCATCAGCTTTAGACGTTCCTTGCTATCGCTATTATTACTTTCATCTAACAGCAGACAATACGACTGTAAATTGTTTCGACCAACGCGACCGCGGAGTTGATGCAGCGTTGCAAGCCCAAATCGCTCACTATTTAAAATGGCAATCGTCGTCGCTCCCGGTACATCGACGCCAACTTCAATTACTGTGGTAGCAACTAAAATGTCGTACTCGCGATTGCGAAACATCTCCATAATTTTATCTTTATGTTCGGATTTTAATTGACCGTTGATCATTCCCACATTGTATTGGTCTTGATAATATTTAGCAAATGACTCGTATGTCGATAAACTATCACTCAGTGGTAAATCCTCCACTTCGTAAGCCAGGGGAGTAACGATAAATACTTGGTGACCAGCTCGCAGCTGCTCATCAATTTTTTGCATCATTTGTTGCTTTTGACTTTTACTAAATACCTTAGTTTCAATCGGAATTCGATTGGCTGGCTTGGCATCAATATTGATAATATCAATCACCCCGTATAATGTATGGGCGAGCGTTCTGGGAATTGGCGTTGCACTTAAATAACAATAGTTGACATATTGCCCCTTATTAATTAAACAATCACGTTGATTAACCCCAAAACGGTGTTGCTCATCGATTACTACAAAGCGGAGATCCTTAAACATCACATCATCTTCAATCAAAGCGTGAGTTCCGACAACAATCTTCAGCGCTCCCGTTTCTAAGCGGGATTTAAGCAGTTTTTTATGATTCGGTTTAACGCTTGATACGAGCAAGTCACTCTCATAGTGGGGCAGTAACATTTGAATAATCTGAAATACTTGTTTGGCTAAAATCTCAGTTGGCAGCATAAACGCCACTTGGTGACCATTGTTAAGTACTGCCAAGCTATAAATAATACTAACGATAGTTTTCCCGCTACCAACATCACCTAGGACCAACGATTGCATCGGTGTGTTGGCTTGTAATTGCTCAAGACCTGAGCGCACCGCAAGGTCCTGAGCTTTGGTCAAGCGATACGGTAAGTTATCTATAAAGTGGTTGACTACGTTCATATTAATCGGTTGAATATAGTTGTTATCAACTTGCATATCTTGACGCATCCTTAGGATCTTCTGATAGTAGTTAGTAAACTCTAAGCGTTTAAATTCGGTTACGCTGTGCTGTAGATTACTAAATGAAGTCGGATTATGCAACTCACTGAGCATCGCCTTCTCAGCATCACTAAGCTCGCTAGTTTCAATTGCTAGATTAATAAACTTATTAATTTTTTGGTTCGACACACCGGTTACTTTTGAATAAGCGGCCACAATGTTATCGCCATCGAAATCTACCGCTTCGACTTTTTCAATATTTTTCAAAGTAAGCTGATGGCGTTTTTGATCAAACTTCCCTAAAATCTTTACACTATCGCCATTTTTAAAGGCAAATTTCAAATGACGCATATTCCATGCAACAATTTTGTGAGTATCGTTTCCATCAGTTATCGTAAAGTTACTAATTAGTAAGTTTCTGCGTGGACTAAAGGCACTTATCTCAGAGTTTATGACCCCACTAAGCATAACGTTAGCTCCATCGACTAAGTCCGTCGTTGAGTAGGTAATATATGAAATTGGTAAAAACGTTAGTAAATCATCGATTGTATGGATGTTTTTATTGAAAAAAGGAGTGGCTGTTTTCTCGCCTACTCCTTTTAGAGTCGTAATGCTTGACTGTTGGTCAAACATTAAACTCCTGATATTAAGTATGGGTAAACCGGTTGGTTTGTAACATACTTTTGCACTTCAGTAAATGGTGATTCTTCTTCGATAAATTCAATTAACTCATCAATTAAATTAACGTTTGATCCTTCACCTAATAAAATCGTAATAACATCCATATCGGCTTCGATTAACTTTTCAAAAATAGTTTTTAAAATAACTTTTTCTTCGGCCATCGATAACTTGATTTTTCCATTTACAATTCCGATAAAGTCATTTTCAGTGATTTCAATTCCTTCGATTGAAGTAGTTTTAATCGCTGTTGTAACTTCAATACTTGTAACTTCTGTAATTGCTTCTTTCATCGCCCCGATGTTTGCATCAAAGTCAGCATCAGCAGAATAGGCAATTAAAGCTTCAATTGCTTGCGTCATATATTTAGATTCAACAACTTCTACTTCTACATCATCAATTAAGTCAATCGCTGCTTTAGCCGACATAATAATATTTGAGTTGTTTGGTAAGATAATAACTTTATCCGCATTAGCACTTAGTACCGCATTTACTAGATCTTCAGTTGACGGGTTCATTGTTTGTCCCCCACTTACAATCTCAACATCTTGGATATCTTTGAATAAGTCGGCCATTCCTTCTGAAGATGCTACAGTTACAACTGCTTGTTCTTTACGCGGTTTTGTTGAATTTCCGTGTGCTTCTTCAGCTTGAATACGCATATTTTCACTCTTAACGTGAACAAAGTCTCCAATTTTTGAACCATAAGCAAAGACTTCTAATGGAACTTCCGTATGTACGTGAATTTTTAAAATCTCTTCATCTTGAATCGCAACAATTGAGTCACCTTTCGATGTTAAGTATTTTTGTACTTCGGTAATATTAAGTGCACTTGGTTCATGTAAACGAAGTAACATCTCGGTACAGTATCCAAAAGTGATGTCTTCTGGATTAATTGGGTGTTCTTCTCCAGCTTGGAAGTCTTCAAATGATGAAATACCACTTAAGTCTAATTCCTCACCTTTTAAGTTTGCCAGCATTCCTTCAAAGATTACTAATAAACCTTTTCCACCACTATCCACTACACCAACTTCTTTTAAAACTGGAAGTAGTTCAGGAGTATTGTTTAATGACTCTTCTCCAGCAACGATTAATTGCTCAAAGTATTCAATAATATCTGCTTTAGGAGCTGTAACATTTTCATGCATCTCACGAGCTACTGTTAAAATAGTACCTTCTACAGCTTTAATAACTGAAGCGTATGCACGCTCCACACCTTTTCCAATCGCTGCGTGAAACTCTTTTGATGTTGCAACATCTTTATCTGCTAATCCTTCACTTAGACCACGGAAGAACTGTGATAAGATTACTCCCGAGTTTCCACGAGCTCCCATCAGTAGACCTTTTGAGAAGGCTTTGGCAATTTCATCTAAGCTAACTGTGTTTGCTCCAGTTATTGCTTTTACTCCAGATTGAATTGTCATATTCATATTACTACCAGTATCACCATCCGGCACTGGGAATACGTTAAGACTGTTAATTTCTTCTTTGTGAGCTTCCATTAACTGTCCCGAAAACTGAATCATTTCCTGATATTTTTTTGCATTTAATTTGTTCATTTTTTCACCTATTTAATACCCTTCACGTGGACATCAACAAATTTTACTTTTAGTCCAAATTTCTTTGAAACAGTATACTTTAAAATTTCTTGAATTGAGTTAGTAACACGGATAAAGTTCATGTCTTTATTAACAACAACATATACGCTGATACCAACTCGGTTTCCTTGTAAGTATACTACTTCAACACCACGTGTACTCTCGCTAGAAAGCATGTTTAACACTGGTGAAATAATTGATTTTGATGCTAGGTTAGTAACACCAGGAATCATTTCAACTTGCATTTTTATAAAACGATCAATTTCGTAACTATTAATGTAGTTGTTTCCCTTTTCATTTTCAATTTTAATTCTCATTTTATCTCCTTAACGAATGTATGAAATATACACTTCACTACCTTCTTCGATATTTAAATTTTCCCCAGCAGGTACTAAAAATCCTTGATTTGCTGAAAACTGTTCTTGATTTACTACCACCTGATCATTTAGTGCCACTCCAATAATGAAGTTATAATCATTTGGATATTCAAAGCTTGTAGTCGCCAATATCTTTTCAACTGTGAAAAATTGATTGTCAACTAAAATGTCTGTTGTATACTGCGCTGTTTCGCGGTGTTGCGGCGTCGATTGACTATACGGAGTAAAGTCAACTACATCGATAGATTTTTCAACATGCAACTCTCGAGGCATCCCATTTTCTAAACGTCCATAGTCATATAGACGATATGTAATATCCGATGACTGTTGCACTTCTAAAATTTTTGTTCCCGAGCGAATTGCATGAATCGTTCCCGCTGGAACATCAAAGAAATCACCGACGTTAATCTTCTTAATGTCTAGTTTCGATTCTAAATCATTATTGTTAATTAACATCTCTAACTCTTCCTTCGACTGCAGGTGATGACCGACAACAATGTCCGCATCAGCTTCACAATCCATCACGTACCAGCATTCATTTTTTCCAAGTGAATTTTCATATTTAGTTGCATACACATCATCTGGATGTACTTGGACCGATAAATGATCTTCTGCTTCAATAATTTTTACTAGTAATGGAAATTCACTTAGGTTACTATTACCAAATAATTCTGGATGCTTTGTAAATAACTCAGCTAAAGTAAGCCCTTGATAATCTCCATTAGTAATTGTTGATACTCCATTTGGATGAGCCGAAACAATCCACTGCTCATTCCCCCATATTTTATCATGTTTTACAACATCAAATTTTAAAATATTACTCATATCACTCCTAAAATGGTTTATTTGTGCTAATTTATAATTTTTCTGGCTGTGGATATTCTTGACCTTTAGTATCGACAGTTACCGACTTAATTGTAACTGGACTATCCGGTACACTGCTTGTAGTCGCTAGGTTGTTAAAGTACTCTAAGTTCTCATATCCATCAATCATGTAACCGAATACCCCATAGTCGTTATCTAAATTCTGAACACCATCATTTAAGACAACGTAGAACTGACTACCTGCACTATCAGGTTGTGAGCTACGTGCCCAAGCTAATGCTCCAACTTGGTGAGTAAGTCCTGTTTCAACACCGTTTGCTGGGAATTCACCTTTAATTGAATAACCAGGTCCTCCAGCACCAGTACCTTCAGGATCTCCACCTTGCATTACGAAGTCTTTTACTAAACGATGAATCGATAGACCGTTATAAAAATCACTGTTTGCTAAACTTATAAAGTTATATACCGATTGTGGTGCATTATCTGGAAACAGTTCAAAAGTAAACGTATAATCTTGACCACCTTCTGTAAGTACTACAGTTGCAACTGGATTAGTTTCTTTAGAAATTGCTTCACGATTTGCTTTCGCTTCCTCAATCCCGTTTATTGGTGAACTGCTTTCTTGGTTTGATTCACTGACTGGGGAATCATCTTCCACTGTATTTTTACTATTAATTACTACTAAAATTCCGACTAAAAATATTAAAAGTGTTACTAAAATTATTACCATCTTACGCATATAATTCCTCCACGCTAATTTGTGTTTTTTCTTTTCCGTTTTTAATTTCAACAACTCCCTCAGCGAAATCACGTCCAATAATAATTTGGTTGCTACAACCTATCAGTTCTGCATCGATCATCTTTGATCCAACTCGTTCGTTACGATCATCAATCAATACCGAGTAACCTTTGTTACGAAGCTTTCCTGCTAATTCATTTGCAAACTGCGCTTGCTCTGGATTCTTCGCGTAATCTAAAACAATTAAATGATAATCAAATGGTGATAACACACGATCAAACTTAACTGTACCTTCATGTTGCTTTTGTTCAATATACGCAGTTAAGATACGTGAGATTCCAATTCCATAACATCCCATAAGTGGCGTTGCTTGCTTTTGGTTTTGATCTAAGAAAGTCATTCCCATACTTGACGTATAACGATCACCTAAAGCAAAAATATGCCCAATTTCAATTCCTTTAGTTAAACTAATTGGCGTTCCATCGGCGCGCATAATGTCCCCAGCTTCAATTGCACAAATATCGAATACTTGATCTACATTAATATCACGATCAAAATCAACACCAGTTAAGTGGTAACCATCAACGTTAGCACCACACACAAAATCAGACATCGTCGCTACTTGACGATCGAAGATCACGCGAACATTTTCTAAACCAATCGGTCCAATTGACCCGCTGACAATTCCATTATCGCTAAGCAGCGTATTGGAAGCTGATTCAATTTCTGTTCCATTTAAAGCACGTAATAATTTTGTTTCTTCAATCTCGCGACTTCCATTACAAAAAGCGATTACTAGCTCACCATCAACCATATAGCACACTGCTTTAAGGGTCTTGCTCGCTTCCACGTTTAAGAATGCTGCAACTTGTTCAATCGATTTAACATCCGGAGTTGCTACTTTTTCAACTTCCATTGTACTAACTTGTTTTGGATACTGATTCATAATTGGTGCCGTTTCAATATTGTATGCCAAGTCGTTACCTTCTTCATACGCAATTGTATCTTCACCAATTTCACAAATAGCCATAAATTCTTGAGAGTTGCTTCCTCCCATACTTCCGTTATCCGCTTTAACAATACGATATTCAATCCCTAAACGATCAAAGATGCGTTTGTATGCTTCACAGTACTCATCGTATGTTTGCTCTAAACATTCTTGATTAGTATGATATGAATAACCATCGAACATAATAAACTCACGAGAACGTAAAAGTCCAAAACGAGGACGACGCTCATCACGGAATTTAGTATTAATTTGATATACATTTAACGGATATTTTTTGTAACTATTTAAGTAGTCACGAACAACATCTAAAGAGATTTCCTCAGCAGTTGGCGACATTGCAAATTCACGACCGTGACGATCTTTCATGGCAAACAGTTCAGCACCATAGTTACCGTAACGTCCACTTTCGATCCACAGTTCACTCGGTTGCATCAGTGGAAAGCTCAGTTCAGCTCCCCCGATTCCATCGATTTCTTGTCGTACTACTTCCTCAATTTTTCTTAAAGTTCTTTTAGCTAACGGTAAATACGTGTATAAACCAGCCGCACTTTGTTTGATGTATCCCGCTCTAAGTAAGTGCTCATGGGAGAATACCTTGGCATCTTTTGGCGCTTGCTTTAAAGTTGGAATTAAAAATTTACTTTGATACATAAACCCTCCTATTATCTGTCAATACGAGCATATGCTTGATTGATCGTATCGCCTTTTTCATCTTTTATTTTTATAATAATATCTAATGGTGCACTTTGATTGTCATCGGGATCAATCGTAATCACCAAATCATCCTCAACTAAACTATCCATATCTGAATATTCAAACGTCGCATCACCACTATTATATTCCACAGTCTTATCATTTATGGAAATCTTGCTCACAATTCCATCTGATAGGTTAGTTGAAAGTTCAATCGTTTGTGGTGCATCACTGCCGATTGGTTCAAAGTCTAAGGTATAGTCAAACTCAGCACCATCTCGGGCACAAACGCTTCCACTAGTAGTTGTTAGCGTATAATAATCTGCAGTTCCTAATCTTCCGACATCGGAAAAAGTCACAACTACAAATAATCCCATCAGTAAAATAAATCCAGTAAAGTTTAAGAATAACTCTACTTTCTCTGGGACACGGCGTCTCGTAATTAACTCAATGAACGCTAGGACAATACGTCCTCCATCCAACGCCGGAAACGGCATGATATTTACGACCCCGATATTAATACTTAGAAAGGCGATCATCCCGAGCATCGCTTGAACCCCTAATGTAACAATTGAACTAGCTTCGGTCGCTATTCCAACCGGTCCCATCAAGTCGGTAACTCCTGCCGATCCATTAGTAAGCATTTGTAATGATGTTCCAATGCTCATCAATACCGCCATAAAATTACTATTTGTATTAGAGAAACTTTGCTTTAAGTTGAACTTATCTCGCTCAGTTTCTGGCGATATTCCGACGATACTTGTGGAGCAATCGAACGCCAATTTCTCAATATTTACCGTTGATTCCACACCACCATGCATATATGTAACTGCGACTTGCTCCTTGTTGGCTAACGCCGCAATTATTTGGGAGTAGGTATCGGTAGTTGTTCCATCGATACTCGTAATTTGATCACCGCTAACTAATCCGGCTTCATAAGCTGGAGTATTTGGTGCAACATTAACCGTATTCGATTCCACGGGCACTGCCACCCCAAAGATAAACGCTGTTAGAAATAATACGACCCATCCAAGGATAAAGTTCATAATTGCCCCAGCGAATAAAATCTTAATTTTTTGCCAAGGCGTTTTATTAACTAGTGATTCATCGGCACTAAACTCTTTGCCTTGCGCCTCTTCTTCACCAGCCATCATCACAAAACCACCTAACGGAATTGCTCGGACATTATAGACCGTTCCACTTTGATCTGTATGAAAAGTGAATAACTTAGGCCCCATTCCAATTGCAAATTCAAAACATTTTACACCGTTTCGCTTAGCGACAACTAAGTGACCTAGTTCATGAACTACAACAATAATTGTAATAGCAATTAGAAAAAATAGTATACCTAATAGGATATTAATCATTGAATCCTCCTAATATTGAACTTCGCACTTGACTATCCACTGCAAAAATTTGTTCAAGAGTGGGATTGGCAATAAGCTGATGATTATTCATTGCTGTTTCAACAATCGTTTCGATATCTAAAAACTTAATTTTTCCATTTAAAAATAAGTCAACTGCTACTTCGTTCGCCGCATTCATCACCGTTGGCATACTTCCTCCCGTGCGCCCAGCATCAATCGCTAGCTTTAAAGCTGGATAACGCTCAAGGTCGGGTTCAATAAAATGCAGTTTACCAATTTTCGTTAAATTTAAACGCTCTGAATTAGCGATTGGATCATGGTTGGGAAAACTTAATGCATAACTAATTGGCAGTCGCATATCCGGAGTTCCTAACTGCGCTAACACTGAGTAATCCTTTGTCTCAATCATCGAGTGAATAATGCTCTCATAATGAATTACAACTTCGATATCATCATAACTCACATCATACAAATGGTGCGCTTCGATAACTTCGAGTCCCTTGTTAAACATCGTTGCACTATCAATCGTAATTTTAGCACCCATCGACCAGTTAGGATGGTTTAAAGCATCACTAACTGTTACATCTTCAAGCTCCGCGCGCGTTTTATTACGGAAGCTTCCACCTGAAGCAGTAATTATCAACTTCGATAAATCTTCGGCTTCAATTCCTTGGAGCACTTGATAGATCGCGCTGTGTTCACTGTCGACTGGTAAAATCGAAACTCCATACTCGCGAGCCAACGGCATAATGATATGTCCTGCAGTAACTAACGTTTCCTTATTGGCTAAGGCAATGTCTTTCCCAGCTTTAATCGCACTTACTGTCGGTCTTAAACCAACAAAACCGACAATTGCCGTCACTACTACATCGACGCTTGCTAGAGTACATACTTGTTCTAACCCAGCATCACCATGTAGCACGCTAAGTCCATCTCTAGCCTTAATTTTCGGAATATCTTGCTCATTTGCAACCGAAACTACTTCCACTTCCGGAAATTGTTGTAAAACCTCATTTGCATAATCGACATTCGCTCCTACTGCAAACGCCACTAACTGGTATTTATCGCGATTATTTAATAACACATCAATTGTTTGTGTTCCAATTGATCCACTTGTTCCAATGATTGATACATTTTTCATTTTGCTCCTATATAAATAGCATTATTATTGTCATCAGAATCATTGGGAAAATCCATGAATCGATACGATCTAAGATTCCTCCATGTCCATAAACAATAAATCCACTATCTTTAATCTCTGCACTTCTTTTAAAATAACTTTCTACTAAGTCACCAATTTGTCCTAATATTGCAATAACAAAGCTGACAATAATTAGAATAAACAGGGAACTAAATGGATTGTAGTTTACTAGTGTTGAAAAATCGAAGGGGATAAAACTAATTGTTACATTTGCTAGTAGCAGGTGAACAATTTTCATCACCGCAATCGTTGCAAATGGTGATAGTAATAATCCTCCAACTGATCCTTCAATGGTTTTATTGGGTGATATTTTACTCAGTTTATGTTTCCCTAAGGTCATTCCAACTGCGTATGCTAGTGAATCGTTAAGCATTAGTAATGCCGTTATGTAGATAATTAACGGAACATGTTCTACACTAAGGTACCCTAAACTAACAATTGCTAACACAAAAGCGATTCCATATCCAATCACCTGCGTCTTTACCGTTGATTTAAGATAAATATTGCGCAGTTCATAGATTCCGGCCATGAAAAATACGGCTAGCAATACCAAAAACATTTTACCTAATAGCAAGGAAAGGTAAAATAAACCAACGAACCCAATCGCTCCTATAATTCGCTTGTTCATCGTCCTCCAAATCTACGGTTACGCTTAGCATAAGTCTGCAAGCACTTTTTAAAACACTCTTCATCAAAATCGGGCCACAATACTTCTGGAAAAACGAATTCACTATATGAGATTTGCCAAAGTAAAAAGTTTGATACACGTTCTTCACCACTCGTTCTAATTAGTAAATCAATATCGTTTTGTAATCCCTTATATAAATTGTCTTGGATTATTTCAGCAGTAATTTGCTCCCCTGGCGAGTTTGCAATGTGCTGATTAACACTGTCGATAATCTCTTGACGAGATCCATAATTAAAACAAATGTTTAACGTTAAATTTGTATAGTCACGTGATTCATTTTCCATTTTTTCGAATATTTCTAATACATGTGGAGGGACATTTTCACGACTACCAGGAAACTGGAGACGCACCTCCTTGGCATATAAAGCCTTGGCTTTTGTTTCATAAAACTTGAAAATAAGTTTCATTAAATGTTCTACTTCTTCGCGTGAACGACTCCAATTTTCTGTCGAAAATGCGTACACACTTACACTTTCAATACCATACTCTAATGCGACATTTACAACGTCCTCAATACGGTTAACCCCTTGAGAATGACCGAAAGAGACAGGCATTTTCTTTTGCTTAGCCCATCTCCCGTTTCCGTCCATTATAATTGCAACATGTTTTGGCATCAAGTCAGAGCTTAAATTAAACTCTGGTTCTTTACGCTTTTTTCTAAATAACATATTAATCCTTAGATAGTCATAATGTCGGCTTCTTTAGCTTTGACAATATCGTCTACTTTTTTATTATACTCATTTACTAAATCTTGAATGTTTGCTTCCATACTTTTCTTTTGATCTTCAGTTAATTCAGCATCTTTTTTAACATCATCCATAGCATCTTTACGAATGTTACGAATTGTAATTTTCGAGTTTTCTCCCGCTTTTTTCGCATCCTTTACGATGTCACGACGTAATTCTTCAGTTAATTGCGGAATTGTAATACGTAATGTTTCACCATCGTTTGTTGGGTTTAATCCTAAGTTTGCATCTAAAATAGCTTTTTCCACATCTCCAATTGTATTTGGGTCAAACGGCTTTACTAATAATTGACGAGCTTCAGGAATTGAGATCATCGCTACGTTTGCAAGAGGCATTTTACTTCCGTATGCAGATACTAAAACACCATCTAACATCGTTGGGTTTGCACGCCCTGTACGTAATTTGTTTAAGTCGCGATCTAAGTGCTCGATTGCACCTGATAACTTCATTTTAAATTCATTAATCATATTTCTCCTTATTCAATAATTGTTCCAATTTCTGGATTGGTTATTGCTTTTAATATATTACCTTTTTCATTCATATTGAAAACAACAGTTTTTAAATTATTTTCATCGGCCATCGATGAAGCAGTTAGGTCCATAACACGTAATTTATCTTCTAAAATTTGTTTGTAAGTTAATCGATCAAATTTTACAGCATCATCAAATTGATTTGGATCTTTATCATAAACTCCATCAACACCATTTTTAGCCATTAGTACTAGATCACAATCAAGTTCACTCGCACGTAACATTGAGTTACTGTCCGTAGTGAAATACGGCATTCCTGTACCACCCGATAAAATGACAACACGTCCTTTTTCCATATGACGTAGAGCACGTCTACGAATATAAGGTTCAGCTACTTGGTCAACATGAAGTGCAGTTTGCACTCGTGAATCACAACCAATTGATTCTAACGAGTCCTGAAGTGCAAGTGAATTCATTATCGTTGCCATCATTCCCATATAATCAGCTTGTGAGCGGTCCATTCCCATTTGTGCAGCTCCTTGTCCACGCCAAATGTTTCCACCTCCACAAACAATCGCAACTTCGATTCCTTGATCGACAACTGCTTTAATTTCTTCAGCGATCGCTAGTACAGTTTTCGGATCAATTCCAAACCCTTTTTCACCAGCCATTGCTTCTCCTGATAATTTAATTAATGTTCTCGTTTTACTCATAGCTCTACCTTTCTATTAAAAGAAAGGAATACAAAAAGTATCCCTTACGTTTTATGCTTTCATTTGTTGAGCAACTTCTTCAGCGAAGTTAGTTTCAACTTTCTCGATACCTTCTCCAACCTCAAAACGGCTAAATCCAGCAATAGTTAATCCAGCATTTTCTGCAGCTTTTTCAACTTTTACACTTGGGTCTACTACGAAAGCTTGCTTAGTTAAACAAATTTCTTCAAGATATTTGTTAACACGACCAGTAATCATTTTTTCAACGATATTTTCTGGCTTTCCACCAGCGTTTTCTTTAGTTTCTTTTGTAATAATTGCAGTTTCTTTTGCTAAAACTTCTGCATCAACATTGTTCTCGTTTAAGAATAATGGGTTTGCAGCAGCAACGTGCATCGCGATTTGCTTAGCAACTTCATCATTAGTTCCATCTAAAACTAATAATACTGAAATGTTCCCACCCATGTGTGAGTAGTCAGCGAATGATTGAGCATCAGTCTTTTCGATAATTTCGAAACGACGTAAATCAATTTTTTCTCCGATTGTTGCAGTTCCAGTTGCGATTAATTCAGTAACAGTTTGTCCGTTAACTTCTAACGCTAAACCTTCTTCTAAAGTTTTTGCATCAGAAGCAACTAATGTACTTGCAATTGTGTTTAATAATTCTAAGAATTGGTCGTTTTTAGCAACGAAGTCAGTCTCAGCGTTTAATTCTAAGATAACTGCTTTGTTCCCTTCGATTACAACTTTAGTTAAACCTTCTGCAGCAACACGGTCACCTTTTTTTGCAGCTTTAGCAATCCCGTTTTCTCTTAACCAGTCGATTGCTTGATCGATGTTTCCATCAGATGCTTCGATAGCCTTTTTACAGTCCATCATACCAGCACCAGTACGTTCTCTTAAATCTTTTACCTTTGCAGCTAATGACATATTATATCTCCTTTATCTTTTAATTATTGACGAGCAGCTGTACCTTCGCTAACAGCTTCTCCCATGTTTGTTAAAATTAAGTCGATTGCTTTAATTGCATCATCATTTGCTGGAATAAAACAATCAAAGTCTTCTGGGTTTGAGTTTGTATCTGCAATACCAAATACTTTGATACCTAATTTTTTAGCTTCTAAAATTGCGTTTCTTTCTTTTTCAGAATCAACTACGAAAATTGCTTTTGGAACTACTTTCATATTACGAATTCCACCTAAGAAACGAGTTAATTTTTCCATTTCTTTTTGCATAAGCATTTGCTCTTTTTTCGTGTAATAGTTAATATCTTCGCTAGCGAATAAAGCTTCTAATTCTTCTAATTTTTTAATACGAACTTGGATTGTTTTTAAGTTTGTTAACATTCCACCTAACCAACGGTTAGCAACGAAAGGCATTTCTACTTCAGTAGCAACTCTTTCAATGATCGCACTTGCTTGTCTTTTTGTACCTACAAATAAAACTTCACCTGTTTCAGCAGCAGCTTTTACTTCATCGTATAAAACTTCGCTCATTTTTGCAGCTTTTTGTAAGTCAATAATGTGGAATCCTTTTCTTTCAGTATAGATGTATTCTTTCATCTTTGGGTTCCATTTTTTCTTGTTCTCACCGAAGTGAGCTCCTGATTCTACTAATTGTTTTGATGTTAATGCCATTTTTCCTCCTATTTGTTAAAGTCAAAAATGTCGTGCTTCTAAACCACCTTGTGGCACTAGGTCTAAAAGGCAATGGCTAGACATTTCGTTTTCTTATTTTTTTTACTTTTGCGCCACGACAATTATAACATAAAATTACATCTTTTTCTCATAATATTCGCGATAGCGGCCAGTTTTTAAAAATAATAAAAGGAACCTAATTGGGTCACAACTTGACCAACTAAGTTCCTTTACAATTTAACTCGTTTATTTTTTAAAACTAAACGTAATTAACTATAACTATATTTACCCCTTAAAACCACTCTTATGCTGTCTATTGACCTTTACCCGTACTTGTTTGAGCTGCCAGCTGGACAAATGTTAAATCAAACCATACACCAACGATTGTTAAGATCAAGTTTATCGCCAAACTTCCAATAAAAGCGACGATTGGATTAGAAATCGGAATTGCTAAATTGTAGGTAATTGTCGATATCAATAATAGTAATAGTGCATATACAAATAAATCTTTTGCATACCTTTTTAAATTATGTTTGTAATTTTTCAAGTAGTGCTTCGTTAGCGACTTACTTGGATCTAATAGGTGATCGACAAACGCAACAATAATTAGCATTAGCGAAAAAATTAAGGCAATTGCAAGTAAAGTACTAGCAATCATTGAAGGAATCGCAATCGATTGCAACATAAATGCTGGAACTGTTACTAGTGAGATTAAAAATGTAAAACCAAATATCAGTAATAATATTAAGGGAATCGCTGTGATTAGTAGTATAATAATGCGCATCGCACTAAGGCTCTCGACCTTTTGGTATTCATTGATAATTGGGACTGCACCAACTTGAATTTGTTTGATTATCCATAATCCCGTTACGGCAAATATTGCAAAAAGTTCTAAATACATGTTTAAGTCCAGTATTAAAACTAGTAACGGTACAATGGCATTTAGCAATATTATTGGTAATAAAGAAAATACAATTTGTTTCTTAAGTTTGGTTTGTGATTTAAGTAAGTTAAAATAGTTCATTGGTTCCTTTCGTTAAAATACATTTTGAAATTATTTTGAAATGTATGTACATAATTATAACATATAATACGTAAAAATGATGCGAACTATCGTTCACACCATCCAACTAATAATTACTCATTCATCGCTTGCAATACTGCTTCTTCAACTTCGTGGAAAATAATTGGGTTTTCTAATAAAAACTCTTTTACTTTTTCACGACCTTGACCGATTTTCTCATCATTGTAACTATACCATGCTCCGGCTTTCTTAAAGATATTATATTGAACCGCTAAGTCAATAACTTCTCCTTCTTTCGAAATCCCCGTTCCATAAATAATGTCAATCTCCGCCTGCTTAAATGGTGGTGCCACTTTATTTTTCACAATTTTAACACGTGATTTAGTTCCAACAATATCCGTACCTTGCTTAATAACATCCGCTTTACGAATATCGATTCGCACTGAGGCGTAGAATTTCAGGGCGCGTCCTCCGGTAGTTGTTTCCGGATTACCGAACATAATTCCCACTTTTTCACGTAATTGGTTGATAAAGATAACAATACAGTTCGATTGATTGATGACCCCCGCCATTTTACGTAATGCCTTAGACATTAAACGCGCTTGCACTCCAATCGTTTGATCGGTCATTTCTCCATCAAGTTCCACTTGCGGTACTAAGGCCGCAACAGAATCGATAACGACAATATCGACAGCTTGACTACGAACTAAAGTATCGGCAATTTCCAGCGCTTGTTCTCCGGAATCGGGTTGTGAAATCACTAGATTTTCAACATCGACTCCTAGATTTTTCGCATAGTATGGATCTAGAGCATTCTCAGCATCGATAAACGCCGCAACCCCACCTTGCTTTTGTACTTCCGCTAGCGCGTGTAAAGCTAATGTCGTCTTACCACTAGATTCCGGTCCGTAGATTTCGACGATTCGTCCCCGAGGAAATCCACCAATTCCTAAAGCTTGATCAACTAATAACGATCCTGATGATACTGAATCAAGTTGCTTGATTGGTTCATCTCCTAGAACCATAATTGCTTCGTTACCAAACTGCTTCTTAATATTACTAAGTGCTGCTTCTAAAGCTTTTTCCTTATTTGCATCCATGATTTCTCCTTTAATTATAATTCTTTGATTACAACATGTAGATTATTGAATGATAAATTGACCATATAAATAATATATACGATTAGCACAACTGTTGCGACTGGCCATGAAGATAGGACAAACGGCATCCCATCAATGATCAGTAACATAATTGTAATCAATCCTAAGAATTCTTTAACACGAATATTACGACTACTAAAATGCACCTTTGATAAGAATCCTCCTGCCAGTAATAAAGTACTGGAGATGATCAGTTCCCCAATCGTTAATATCCCAGCAATCAGTAACGATATTTTATTTGTTTCTAACAACATTAGAATCAACAGTAAGTTAATACACGTATTGTTTAAGAAAAAGAATAAATACGCTGGCGTTACTTGACGTGTTGAGTAAATAATCATCGATAGTTTAATATTCTTTAGAATAAAGACGATGAATACAAAGATTAACATGATTAACTCTTTGTTACTAAATATTAGTGACGTTGTATTTGTATACGACTCCAGTGGAGTACTAAGCCCTCCTAACATTACAATAATTAGTGTTAAAACAATTGAGATAATTCCCTTAATTATTTCTGTACGCATTATTCACCTTCCTTATTCTTTGATAACATTTGAACACTCGATTGACTAATACTCATCTGCTCGCTAATATAGTTAGCAATGGTGTGACTATCAACTTGATACAAGTAATCAAAATACTCATTCATATCAATATCGCGTAATATTAAATCTAATCCATATTCACAAATGCTTTCTGGATCGTTAAATAATCGGATTTCACTACCGATTTTCTTACGCTTAATCACTTCGATCATCGCATCTGTAAGTGTACCAATCTGACTTTCTATATAGTCTAACACATTTTTGTGATCGTTTAAGCGAATTTTAAACACTAGCATATTAATCGTTTTATCAAGCATATGATAACCATTGAACGTCTCATTAATTAGTTGTTGGTCAATTGCTTTGGAGTAATTCGGGTTTAAATCACTTGTTAGCCAAATCACAAATATTTCAAAACTGATATCGGCAAGGATTAACTCTTTAATATCCGCACACACTGGAAACTTGACACTAACCATCATTTGCGTGTCGCTAGCTACATTGGAATAAGCGTGGTCAAACTCCGAATTAACTTCCGGAAGTTCCAGATCACGCCTAAGCCTAGGCACCGGCTTTAGCTCATCAATCACTTGAATGCTTTCTAAAAAGTCAACGGTAAGTTGCTGATTAGAGGCAATAAATAACGTTGCATTACTCGGTGCATAGAATATTTCAAATAATCGCTTAATATGCTCGTAACTTATTTGTTCGATCGATTCCACTGTTCCAGCAATATCATTTTTATAATTTGAGCTACACGTGCTGCTGAAAATCATATTTTGCAGGATGAAGTTTGGCTTAGAATTATACATTTCAATTTCTTCTTTAATAACTCCAAACTCCTCGTTAACGCGAACATCGTCAATTTTTAAAGTTTGAACCATATCGATTAAATACTTTAAACACTGCTCGTAGTTTGATGAAGCATTGAACAAATACGATGTTTGATTAAAACTGGTATAAGCATTACTGCTCGCCCCTAATTTAGAAAAATAATCAAAATAATCATTTTCCCCATCAGCAAACATCAAGTGTTCTAAATAGTGAGCGATCCCTTGAGGGTCTGTATACTCTTGGTCTAAAAATTGATACTCGGTATCGATCGATCCAAAATCAACAGTATAGTTAGCATACATATTGGTAAATTCTGGATTGTGATATAAATAAACGGTTAATCCATTTTTTAGTACATGAACATCAAATTGCTCGTTAAGTTTATTAATTTTCATTTTTCATCCACTTCTCAAATATTAATTTGGGGTCATTCCCCGTTTTCGCTTCTACTAATGTAAATGCGGATAAGTCTAGATCATTAAAATAGACATCTCCTTGGTGCTCAGCGCCGATTCGCGTAATATAAATCGTATCCGCGCAGTTCCAAAATTGCTTAAAGACATTAACACCACCACAAATCCACCAATCACCATCGGCATTGATTTGACTGATGTCATTGATAACTGTCGCATCGTCTAAAACATATTCAGTATTTGTAGTTAAGACGAAGGTTTGACGATTCGGAAGCGCCTTACCGATTGCTTCATAGGTGCTACGACCCATTACACAGTTTTGACCGGTCGTTTTCTCTTTGTAAAATTTTAAGTCTTCAGGGTAGTGCCACGGCATCCCAAACTTAGCTTCGGTACTTCCAACTAGATTGTTTTGATCGATTGCTAAAATTAAATTAAACACTGACAACTCCTTTGATTAGCGGGTGTGAATCATAATCAACTAATTCAATATCATCGAAAGTAAAATCTTCAATGTTTTTGATTTCGGGATTTAATTTAACTGTTGGCAGCTTTTTAGGGGCACGTGAAAGTTGTTCATTAACTTGCTCAAAGTGGTTTGAATAAATGTGTAAATCTCCAAATGTATGAACAAAGTCACCTACCTCTAAATCACAAACAGCAGCGATCATATATGTAAATAAGCTGTATGAGGCAATGTTAAATGGTACACCTAGAAAACTATCAGCACTACGTTGGTATAATTGACATGATAGTTTACCATCATTTACATAAAATTGAATAAATGCATGACATGGTGGCAACGCCATATTGTCAATTTCCCCGACATTCCACGCTGAAATAATGTGACGTCGCGAGTCTGGGTTGTTTTTAATTCCTTCAATTAGCTCTGTTAATTGATCGTGAGCTACGCCACGACTATCGATCCAGTTGCGCCACTGCGATCCGTAAACTGGTCCTAACTCCCCATCTTCGTCAGCCCACTCGTTCCAAATACGTACACCGTTTTCTTGTAAGTATTTGACGTTTGTAGATCCGCTAATAAACCATAGCAGTTCATGCACTACTGACTTCCAGTGAATTTTTTTAGTAGTAACTAGTGGGAAACCAGCGCTTAAATCATAACGATTTTGGTATCCGAATACCGAAACTGTTCCAGTTCCTGTACGATCTTCTTTTTTAGTTCCATTTTCTAAAATATAATTTAACATTTCCAAATACTGTTTCATAATTCCGCCCCTTATTTAACATATACAGATGTTAGTTTTTTAATTTGCATTATTTGTGTTTGTACTTGCTCATACGTAATTAGTTCAATCTCTTCAATAATTGATTCATGCGTACGATTGGTATTTTTTAAAAAGTTACTTCCGTACATACTAATATACGCCATTTCACTTGTTTTACTTCTTTTTAAATTTTCAATATAATTGGTTTTAGCGAGTTTCAGTTCTTCCTTAAAATCACCGCTTTTTAAAACTTCTAATTGCTGATCAATTTCCGCTGTAGCAATGTCTAGTTTTTGATTATTAACTCCACCGCTAACTGTAATTAAATCATCAGATTTCAAGTTAGAACGAATATTGTAGCTCAAACTTAATTCTTCACGAACAACTTTGAATAGTTTCGAATAAACTCCACCACCAAAGATTAAGTTAACTAGGTTGTTTAAAGTAACATTATCATTTGGTAATTGATAGGCAATCGCGATATATGTTTGATCTAATTTTAAATCAATTTCAACATCGTCAGCTGGCTTATAGGCTCTAAGCTGATGATTAAGCTGCGAATGCTCTTGCACAAATTTAGCCGGACCATCGTTAAAGTTTAACGCTAGTGGCTCTACTGCATAAATTGATTTAATAAACGCTTGAATTGCTTCTATATCAGGATTTTGATAAAATTCAACAATCTCCTCGACTGTTAGCGTTAAGTGATCATCACTAATCATTTCATTTAAACGACTACTAGCAATATTTTGTTTGTTATCAAAATAATTACTTACATACAAGCTAAGTTCCGATGCTGCACTTTTAATTTCTGCTGGATCAAAGTCCGTCGGTTTTAGCACTTGCGCAAAAAGTTCATCAACCTCTGCGCTAGCTGGCGTCGGTAGAAACTGGTCTAAGATACTCGTTAAGGTATATCTAAGCGTTATTATATTGTTATCGATCGATTGAACAACCGATAATCGTGCATCATACAAGTTGGCTAAATCCCGCTTAAGCTCATTTTTAGAAAGTGTTGCTGTTCGTTTGGAAGCCATCACGCAATAAATATTGGCATAAATCGGATCGTACTTGCTCGTAATTTCCATAAACCGCATTTTGTTTAACGTTCGCGTCTTCTTCGCTTTTATATTAATATTGTTCATTATCTTCTCCATAACTTGAAATCAAAATTCTTCGTGGTTTTGTTCCTTCATTCGCCGAAACAATTCCCGCTTCTTCCATTTGTTCCATGATGGTACTTGCTCGGTTAAAACCGATTCTTAAGCGGCGTTGCAACAGTGATGTACTGGCACTGTTCGCACTTAAAATAATTTCTACAGCCTCTTCAAATAGTTCGTCTTGATCTTCGCTTGCATTGGCTTGTTCGATCGTCGCTTCAAACTCGGCCTGCTCAGCTGCCAATTGATCCTTGCTGTAATTTTGCGCCGAAATATATTCAACAATTTCAATGATTTCTTCATCGCTGACATATGTCCCCTGGATGCGGTTTAAATTATTTTTACCATTCTCCGCATACAGCATATCCCCTTTTCCAAGCAGTTTCTCAGCTCCACTTTGATCCAGGATCGTTCGTGAATCGATCGATGACGACACACTAAACGATAAACGGGTTGGAATATTTGATTTAATCAGTCCCGTAATAACATCTGTTGATGGACGTTGCGTAGCAATAACTAAGTGGATTCCCGCTGCACGCGCCATTTGCGCAAGTCGAGCGATTGAAGTTTCCACTTCATTGCTAGCAACCATCATCAAGTCGGCAAGCTCATCAATAATAATCACAATATAAGGAAGTTCCTTAAAGTGATCAGGATTGGTTTTCTTGAGTTTGGCATTAAACCCTTCAATATTACGAGTGTTAGTGCGTGAGAATAACTCATAGCGTGATTCCATCTCTAAAACCATTTTCTTTAAAATAACCGCAGCTCGCTTCGGTTCCGTTACAACTGGCGTAAGCAGGTGGGGAATCCCATTGTATGGAGCCAGTTCAACCTTCTTCGGGTCAATCATAATCATCTTAACTTCATCGGGTGTTGATTTTAATAAAATCGATAAAATAAACGAGTTAATCGATACTGACTTACCACTACCTGTGGCTCCAGCAACTAACATATGTGGAGTTTTATTGATTTCCATAAAAATTGATTCACCCGTAATGTCTTTACCTAAGGCTACTTGCAGCTTCTTGTCCATATCGTTATTGGCCGAAAGCAAGACTTCTTTCAGTGATACTGATAGTATTTCTTTATTCGGAATCTCAATCCCGACAGCAGCTTTACCAGGTATTGGCGCCTCGATCCGAATTGAAGTTGCCGCAAGTGCCATTGCTAAATCGTTGGAAAGTGAAGAAAATTTACTTACCTTAGTTCCAATCTCTGGCTGTAGTTCATATTTGGTAATGTTCGGTCCAATATTAACATTGATGATTTTCGCCTTCAGATTAAAACTATCTAAAGTCATCTCTAAGATTTTAGCATTTTCTCCTGCCGTCACTTCTAAACGCTTTAAGGCGTCTAAATCTTTGAGTCCATCACTTAACATCTCGATTGGTGGAACTATATAGTC